>PMDB01000085.1 GCA_003155495.1 Ignavibacteriota bacterium | reverse complement strand
TGGGAGGAGCCCTGGCGATGGCAGTGACCGCCGTTATAGGACGAATCCTTGGGGTTTCTGTAGTGTAAAAAGTTTTCGGTTCGATTGCTGAACATTCATAAGGACCGAGAGATGAAGATCATTCACAAGACTAAATTGCAGGGAAGAAAGCAGCCACATCAATGAGTGCAATGAACTGGATATACGTATTGGACGATGCTGCGTTACTAGAAGGTCACATGACACCGACGTATCCGCTGGGAGTGAATATCGTTCTGGCGCGTGTCGGCGGCGTCGTCTATGCCGTTTCTGGCACGTGCGTGCATATGGCATGCCCGCTGTTCACGGGAAAGCTGAATGGATACACGATTACTTGCCCATGCCACGACTGGCGGTTCGATATTCGAACCGGCAAATTCCTCGATGCACCAGAACTTAGCCTTGCAATTTATCCCACAAAGTCAGAAGCCGGTAAAGTATACGTTAACATCAATTGAAAGGAGATCATCTTGAAGAAGATCATCGTGTATACTCTCTCCACTTGTCCATGGTGTCGAAAGACGAAAAATTATTTCGCCGAACACAATATTCCGTTCACATACATCGACTACGATCTCGCCGACGAAGCGACACAAAAGAGGATTTCGAAGGAGGTCGATGCGGCGGGGGCCACCGGCTTCCCGTTCGTCAAGATTGGCGAGGAAGTCATCGTGGGTTACCAGCCGGAACGCTATTCGAGCGCTCTGGGAATATAAGGCGGTGCTGAATGAATATTGAATCAAGGAAGAAGGCGTTGCACTATTTCTTCGAGAAGGTCGTCGGGCCGTTAGGCTTCAAGTTCACACCCGATGCAGAGCTGGTGGAATTTCTACTTGAGCAGGAAGTGATACTGGAAGGTAAGCATGGCATTCCCTTCTGTCCATGCCAGCCATTGCGTCACGACCGCACACGCGATATGCAGATTGTCTGTCCATGCATTCCTTTCCACCGGAAGCATTTCGATATTATCAAACGCTGTTGGTGCGGACTCTTCGTGCATAAAGATGTCCTCGACCCTACCAAGTTGCCTCAACTGTCACCGAAGGAGGTGGGTCTTGAGTGAAAAGTTCATTCGTGCGATAAGCGCCAGTGAAGTCACCCCCGGTGGGATGAAAGCCATCGAACTCGTCGGAAATGAGATCGTTATCTGCAATTGCGGCGGAAAGTACTACGCCATCCAGCGGCGCTGCGGTCATATGAATGCACCGCTCGAAAAGGGCACGCTCGATGGCACATACCTCACCTGTCCCATGCACTGTGTCCAGTTCGATGTCACCAACGGCGAAGCGCTCTCGGGTCCGGTACCACCGGATTTCGGTCAAGAGGTTCCACCGCCGATGTTTGGCGAATACCTGCAGAACATCGGCATGCTGATGAAGGACGTTCGAACGGAATCCATTCGAACGTATACGACAAAACTCGAAGCTGGCTGGGTCCAGATTGCATTGTGAACGCGGGGTTATTGCACGTTACGGTTTGAATAATTTTAATGCCCTTATCGTTCTGAGATAATTTCCTTTGTTTCCCGAAAATTTTTTTCGCTATTGCGATGAGTTCTGCTGTAAAGTATTGGGATTTCGTTCAAGCATTTCAAAAATTGCTTTTCACAGAAGTTTAAGATTGCGAGTTTATATCAGTGTCATGAAAAAAATGGGCCGAAACCTTTCAGAATCGACCTTGCGCGTAGCGGGGGGGCAAAAGTATAGTCTAAAGAAACTTATTAAATCAGTTACGCATAAAATGAAGAACAGCAATCAACAGAGCTCATTTCCAAAAAGATTTCGACCACCCCCATATCCCCTCCTTACCAAGGAGGAGCGTATGAAAGAATCACGCTTTGCGTGTTTCAGATATACGCAGACATTATTGCGACGGGGAGGTTAATTGAGCGATTTCTTACGATCATCTACCAAGTTGGGCTTTTTGCGTAACATCAGTTCATAACATATAGTTAAATCGTATAAATTCTTCTCTGGTAAATCTTTATACGGTTTTATTACTGAATTATGCACTTTTAGAATTCCACAAAGATACCAAATCCTGGCATTTATTAGACCGTGAGTGGAGTCAAAATGATTTTGGGCTATATTCATATGGTGCACTATTTACCTGTAACCATTAAAGTAACCGATGATCGTTGGAAAATGGAGTTAGACTTCGTTCCTTACCAGTCAACCGCCAAAAACCGGGAAACGAAATAGGAATGTACTGACGCGAAAATGATGACAGGAGGTTGGTGAAATTACGACAGATATTGTCCGCGAAACCTTTTAAGTTAAAATAGACACAGGATGGATATCGCGCGGTGCAGAATGAGACGGCAAGATTAAATAGAGACAGAGGATGAATATAAAACTCACAGAAATCTATCATATGCACAAGCAGAGAATACGACTATAGACAAATGGAGAAGTATAAAAGTGAAGGACGCCATGCACATTGTTCAACAGAAAGGAAGGAAAGAATTATGAAGAACAGGAATAAGGAGATTGTAAAACAGTATATGGAAGACATCCTGAATACTGGAAATGCCGAAGATCTATCGAGGTTCATTTCACCTACCTATACAGAGGTCTTTAAAAATAAGAGGTATCGTCTGGGGATTAAAGGGATCCGGAAAAAAATCGCGGGAATTCGCGAGATATACCCCGATTTGAAATTATCCATCGATTTACAAACTACCGAAGACGACTGGGTTGTCACAACCTACATCATGAACGGAACGCAGCTCGGCAGCTGGATGGGTATCAGACCGACAGGAAAAACCATTGAAGTCCGGGGAGTCAATATAGACAGGGTCGTTGATAGCAAAATAACGGAACATGAAAGCAGCGCGGATCTCCTTGATCCGTTAATCGAAATTAATCAACACTCGATACGTTGGATCAAAGATAATTTGCGGAATAAATTTATTGCAAAAAATAAAGATAGTAAGACCATATGTGAAACAGAGACTGCATAACCATAAATACTTTCCTTTCTTTTCAAAGGTGTTTGCGAAAGCAGGCACCTTTTTTTATATCCATGGCTTATTGGAGCGAGGCACGAAGAATGTAGAAAAGATACGTCTTCTGATGGGGTCTCTTGCCATTCGTCCCGGGATTCGTTAGTTTAACCTTCAACAATCACTCATTTTCTATCAGGAGGTCGAATGAAAACCTATACAAAATGTTTACTCATTTGCGCAGTATTATTCATAATGACATCTCCGCTCAGGAGTCAGATAAAAAAATACGATATCAAGTCCGGCATCGTAACATATGAATTGAATATGAAAATGGATAAGATGGAAATTAAAAAGAAAACAGTTGTCTCTTTCGACGATTATGGTATGAAGGAATGCAGGGAAACGTTCTCAAAGGATAATAAATTGGAAGGAACCTACTTTAGCGATGAAAAGAATTTATATTCGGTGAATCACACGAAAAAAATCGCTCATAAGCAGGGCGATGCATATAGGGGTACTGAATTGCGTGTAGAATGGACGGATTTTGGAACTGAAAAGGATCGCCAGTCGGGCAAAATAAAAAAAATGCCTGCAATGTCTATTGCAGGAAAGAATTGCGAGTCGTTCGGATCCGATGATGGAAAAGGGACCGTCACTGTCTATGCGGGCTGGAATAAGATCCTGATGTATTTACATGTGAAGACAACAAGTGTTGAGTCATTACAAAAAGCTGTTAAAGTAGAGGAAAATGTAAAAGTATCGGAAGATAAATTCAAAATTCCTGCAGGATACGCGGTTCAGTAGCGGCATTCGGATGAAATGAAAAATTTCCGGCTGACGGGTTCAAAATCCCAGCCGGTTGTTCGGTGCAATAATCTCTATAGAAGTAAAACAATGTTAAGGAGTATTGATATGAAAAAAATATTTTCAGTCTTGGTTCTTGTCATTCTCTTCTCCGGAATTGTTATGGCAGGGGCATTGTTCGGGAGGATACTTCAAGAAAACGGAAAACCATTGGCAAAAACCGTGATAACTATTGAAGATGAAAAATCTTTTAAGAAATCTATAAAGACGAATGAGTTTGGAGGATATAGCGTTGAACTGCCTGATGGAGAACGTGAATTGAAAGTGACCATAAATAATGTCCAATATACCTCTGAGATGATTATGATTTTTTCTCCCAAGACGAGACAGAACTGGAAAATAGAAAACCAAAATAAAAAATTGATGAAGACAAAGTAAGGGATAAGCCATGAAAACCAACTCTGGACATAGGGATTGGATAGATATTATGTTAAAACTTTTACCCGGTGTCGGTGCCGTCATAGCAGGCGTCTTTATCCCTCTGGCGATTAATTCCAATTCCGAAAGGAATAGAAGTAATCAGCTGTATGCACAGATCGTAAGCGAAAGGGAGAAGTCCGATAGCGACCTGAGGTCTAAGATGTTTGAAAATCTTATTCAATCCTTTTTTAACGGGGACTCGGCGAAAAAGACAAACAAGCAGAAACTCACATTGCTGAGGCTTCTGGCTTTAAATTTTCACGAATCATTTAATTTCAAGCCCATCTTTGAAGAACTGGAGCCCGAGCTTACGAAAAACGAAAAAGAGAAGCTGAAAGAAATTGCCAGTGAGATTATCGGCAAACAGGAAGCCATGCTTTCTCAAGTCGAAGAAGGCATGGTCTATGAAAAGACCTTGTACGAAGGCGATGAAAATGGAATTATGATTCCCCCGGATTCGCAGGCTGCTTATAGGGGACATCGGCTGGGTATCGTCGTAACCGAGATAGGAAAGGAGGAAGAGAGAGCTGACCTCCATGTCTTTGATATAGCGGAGAACAATGATAACGTGGATCTCAAATTTAAAGTCACATGCTATGACATGCCTTTTATGGACAATACAAAACTCTTCAACAATACACGCTTTGCCGTCACTTTGAAAGAAACCGGCACGGATAGCGCCGGTGTCAATGTCGTCCATTTGAAAATTATTTTTTTCCCGGAAGCGTATATGAGCAGCAGGGATAGGCCGTATCTGGATGAAATGCTGGAAAAATTAAGGGGTAGTAAGGAGGGAGCATAAGAGGTTGGTTGGGGAAAAAGAAACCTCTAAAGGCGGGAGGTGTGAGGATGCGTGACATGAATTCGGATTTACATCGGATGCACTCATGATCGCATTGTTTTTCACCTCCTTTAAGATCGAGGTTCAAAACATAAGCCCATAGATGTTAGCGCGAACTTAAACTTTCTCCATTAACCCTGACGTTTAACCGTTAGGGTTTTTTATTTGCTATTGGAAAGTAGATATCGTAGATTTTACTTAGATGTGTTGGGTTTGGGGAACTTCGGGAGTAGTTGCTCAATGTATCAATCCTTTTTGTTTCCCTTGAAAATAATGGCGCGGCAGTCTCGATGTACGGGATTCTCGATTCGAATCTTTGTCGAATCGGGACTTTGCGCTGATTCGCTCGAACACATGAAAATTATTTATGGCTAATATTAAAATGGATTGGAAAGAATACGAAAGGGAAATTCATGACTATTTTAAGAACCAATTTCCAAGCGCTGATATTACTCATAATTCTACGATAAAGGGACGGTTTTCAAAAGTCCCAAGACAAATCGACATTCTCATAGAAGATTATGTTGCTGGAAATAGAATGAGAATTCTAGTTGATGGGAAGTATTTTTCTGAAAAGATTGATGTAAAAGATGTTGAAATGTTTATTGGTATGTTAAACGATTGTGAAGCAAACAAGGGTCTATTAATAACCCGAGAAGGTTTTTCTCAGGCAGCAATTAATAGGGCATATTATGATCCAATAGATATTGAACTTGATATTCTAAACTTTAAAGACCTTCACCAATTTCAGGGATTTGAAGCCATACCATATAGTGGTAATCACGGTGTAATATTACCAGCTCCTTTTGGATGGATCATTGATAGCACAAGACATCCAAATATGTTAGCAACACTTTATCAGCGTGGTTTGACTTTGCAAGAAGCAGGAGAAAGTAAGGAATGGATGTATGTTAATATAAGAAGCAAGGATGACGAGATTAAAACAGTTGATGATTTTTTAAAGTATCAAGAAGGATATATTCTAAAAGATTTTCCTGATGCGAAAATTGATCTTATTCATACAATCAAACGCAATGATAGTAACGTCAGACTTAGAGTCATTGATGTAAGCTCTTATCCTACGAGAGAGTATACTGGATTTGTCGAATTTAAAGAATTCATTTTCTTTTGCGTGATGTTTACACCAGAAGAATTAAAAATGAAAAACATCAAAAAACTAGAAAGCATCTTACAGCAAGTATTACCATTAAAAGTTAATCATCCAAAAAAGAATTAATGACAGAATATTAATAGATGATTCCACCGATTTCGAATATTTACCTGGAAACATCTGCTGTAAATTATCTAGCAGACAAATATATTTTCTTAGATGCCATAGCGACAAAAATTCATCATGGTCTAAAAGGGAGTAGGTTCTATGTCTCTCCAGTAACAATCTGGGAAATATTGCTAACCGAGAATGTGGAGCGAAGAGAACAACTAATATTTTATGTTCAAAATCTCGAATATCGGGAACTTCTTAATTCGCCCAGCGAATTTATAATTAACTATATCTTAGCTGGATGTCCTAAGAATGAAAAGAAATATTCAATTCATTCGAAACTACCCTTATCGTCTACTTGGTCTGATATTTGCGATAATACTTCTAGAACGTTTGTTTTCGAGAAAAATGAATTATTAGAGAGAACACGAAAGATAAGAAAGGGTTTTAATCAAGCAAGCAGATTTATTGAGAATGTCGGAGTAGCAGAGACTGGAAATAATTCTACAATTGCTGCTCGATTAGGTCTTGAAGGAATGTTGAAAAGACTTAAAAATATAAATTATGAACAGATATCCAGTAGAGACCGGAAAAAATTTAAAATCAGTCTCTTACTTATCTTGATAGTATTGTGTTATGGCGTCGATTTTGACAATTCTTTTGTTGAAAAATATTGGTCTATAATTGGTATTTATTCTTCTCAAGAAAGGTTCGAATATCTTTTTACGAAGTATGAGCAACTTATTTATAGTGGTCCATTTGCAGTGCTTTCTGAAATAGTTCTAATTCAATTAGAAAAGGGTGGCAAACCTACTCGGGGAATATTCTGGGATGCCTTGCATTCGATTTATGTAATATATACCAATATATTTCTTACGGCAGATGAACACTTTAAGAAAATTCGTGATAATAATGATCACCCGATTTATAAAAGAATTGTTTTTTTACCAGAAGCAAATCTATTTACAGCAAAAGAAATTGATATAACAAATATTTCACCGCGTGCGTTCTAACCAGGTACTCTCCGAGAGAAAGCATCGGGATAGTCCGTTAGATGCTATTTGAAAATACTTTTCTTATGTGCAATTGCTAATAGGCATCCGTATGAACCAACATCTTCTTGATTTCCTGATCCAAGTTACTTCCACAGTTATAGGTGGATCCCTTTTGACAATTTTCTTCTTTCTTGCGAAGGAGAAGCTATTCAGACTTCCACAGCTTAGCGGATTATGGACACTTGATTCAACCACAGCTTTATCTTCCTATAAACCGTACGTCCAAATGAAGCTAACATATGTTTTACTTCTGGCTCAACAAGGAAATACTATCGATGGAACCGGCGAAAAGGTCAAAGAAGTTTCTCTTGCGGGCGAAAAGAATTATACAGGAAAGCAACGGACTCAGATAACAATCAGAGGATATATCAATAAACGATACTTAAGCAAGGACAGAGTAGTATTCCATATTCAGGAAGATGGCCAGCTAAGGAAAAGCTCGTCGGTTTATTCCTTTTCGTTCACCAATAAGGACTTCATGATAGGCACTTTCATTTCGACAGTCGCTGCCTCCGAAGGTACAGCACAATGCACAAGGGGCAACAATCAATATTTTTCTCCTGGAAAGCTGTAGTGAATCAATATAAACGATCATATCGTTTCGCAAAATTCCTTTATGGTCTTGCTCCCAATTCTATCAAAAGGGATTATGATCTAATATGTCAGATTTCCGCGCAACTTGACGGAGTTGGATTCTCACAAACTATCGTTAATGCTTTAATTGTTGCTGAAGATCATCGGTTCTACAAGCATCCCGGATTTGATCTAATCGCAATTGCACGAGCTATTTGGTCTATCTTAGTTCGTCGGCGCATTCAAGGTGCAAGCACAATTGAACAGCAGTTTGTTCGTAAAATTACAGGCAGGTATGAACTTACAATTATTCGCAGGGTCAGAGAAATTTATTTGGCTATAATGTTGTCTTTCACATACAAAAAAGAAGTTATCGCTCGCCATTATCTTAGTGTCGCCTATTTTGGTTGGCAAATGAATGGCTTGCGGGAAGCGAGTAAACGTTTGTCCTTCAATCCAGAATTTCCTTCTCAAGAAGATGCTGCGAAAATAATTGCTCGACTTCGCTATCCAGAACCCGAGGTTTCTTCCGATTTAAGAAAAGCACAAATCTGGGATAGAACT
Source organism: Ignavibacteriota bacterium (assembly GCA_003155495.1). Lineage (GTDB taxonomy): Bacteria > Bacteroidota > Ignavibacteria > UBA10030 > UBA10030 > Fen-1298. The sequence goes on along the minus strand of PMDB01000085.1, from coordinate 16,744 downwards.
GAATACATTCTGGCGAAAATGGGAAAAAGGTCAAATGGCACCTAACCCTCCACTGCCTATGAATTGAGCGTGGTACGTTAAGCATGGCGCGTATCGGTTTTATATATTTTGGAAGCTATTAGCATGAACTCGTTTCGTTTTTAGCAACTTGAAAATTATCAATGCCGCAGTCCCCAACAAAAACATTTGGGGATAAACTTAGCGCCAGTCCGTTAGGCGGCGGCAAAAGAAATTGTTATCTGAAAGGATTTACGATTATAAAAACTACAATTGCATTCCTTACATCATTTATCATCGTATTGTGCATATCAGCTCAAGCACAATCTGATTTTGTTTTTCCATTCGATACGACTTCTAGATGGGAATATGACGTTATCTCAAGTTTCGATCCTTATCATCCAGGTCATATAACTCTTCGTTTTCTTAAAGATATTAAGATGCCAAATGGTCGTATTTATAAACCATTCTCGGATGGCTTTCATACAATCTTTTATTTGCGCAAAGACAGTTCAAGAATCTTTCAATATTGGGATACGACAGAATTTATACGCTATGATTTTGCTAAATTGCCCGGTGACACGTTATCGGAAATATTTAAGTCCCCCGATGGGATTGTTATTCTCATCGGAAGTCAAATGAAAATTGTATTTGGTAGTTCCAAAAAGGTTATGAGTTTCCAAAGTTCGAATGCCATGGTTTGGGATGATGTAGCTGACACAATAGGGATTCTAAATTTCAATCCAGAAGGTACTGATGTTATGTATCAACTTACCGGTGCATTTGTTAATGGACAAACTTATGGTGTCACTACACATGTCTCGAAAATTATGCAACTAGTACCAAGGAATCCCTCTCTTGCACAGAATTATCCAAATCCATTCAATCCATCGACGACATTTACATTTGTATTACCATCGCGATCTCGTTCTATTATGACTGTTTATAATGTGCTCGGCAGTGTTGTCATAAAGTTAGTCGATGGTGAATTAGATTCTGGTACTCATACTGTTATCTGGGATGCATCTGGATATTCCAGTGGTATATACTTCTACACATTACAAACAGGCAACTTCCGTTTGACAAAACGCATGTTGCTTTTAAAATAAGGTCTGCCGCCTAACCGGGCGCTTCCCGACCAAAAACGTCGGGGCAGGCATGCTCGGCTTGTCCAGATAACTGAATCACGCGGCGCGTGATACTAATTATGAATGAGCGCACTGCAAATAGCATGGCGAATATAGGTTTTGTTTTAATTTGAAAATTATCAGCGCCGCANNATTTATCGGGAGCCAATCCGTTAGGTGCCACATGGTATGAAAAAAGACGAATATTGCTATATGTGTGGAATGCAAGCGACTTCAGATGAGCATGTACCTGCGAGATGTTTTTTTCCAAAAGATGAATTATATCGTAAACAACTTATTACTGTACCTTCTTGTTTTAAGCACAACGAAGATACTTCACTTGATGATGAGTACGTACGAAATGCTATATGTGCTGAATATTCTGGTAATCATATAGCATTTGTACAATTTAAAAACAAGGCAATGAAATCGCTTGCACGAAATCCAATGATGTTGTTTCCATATAAAGAATTTCAGTCTCCGAAGGGTCCAACAGCAGCATTTACAATTGATCGTAATCGTTTTGACAGGGTGTTGCGAAAGATTGCCTATGCTTTGTTTTATGATCTCTATAAAAAACCATGGAATCGACGGTTGATGATTATTTCGAGACAATTGCTTTATTCGGATTTTTCTCCAGATGCCGTTGTCGGTATAATTGCTGACCTTGAATCCAAACTGCCGGAGGTTACGAAACAAGGTCAGAATCCATTGGTTTTTAGATCGACAATATTGAAGAGCGGTGACAGGGACGAAGATTCAATTATCCGTATGGTATTCTATGAAGGTTTCACCATCTGGGCTATGACGGAAATTGGATCTTCTAATTATTTATTATAAACGGTGTGGTGCCTAACCAGGCGCTCCAGCTGTCGGTTGCCAGCTGGGTACGTTAAGCATGGCGCGTAACGGTTTTGTATATTTTGAAAGCTATCAGCATGAACTTGTTTCGTATAGTGTAGTTTGAAAATATTCAGCGTGGCATCCCGATTTATCGGGAGCCGGTCCATTTGGCGTGCGTGCTTGAGAAAAAGCATGGATGAAATTAATAAAGATTTAGCTTTTCTTTTCGGTTCTGGAATTTCTATTCCAGCAGGATTACCTAGCACATCTGGAATTACTGAACGTGTACTATCTGGAAAAGATGTTTCACGACACACCAGTACCATTTACTATAATGGTCCTCCAATGTTTGGTAGTCCAGACGAATATATTCCCAAAGTCAACGTATTTCTAAAACGCCTAAAATCAGAGATAGATATATATTATTCATATGATAGAAAAAGAATTATAAATTATGAGGACTTATATTCATTAGCTAGTCAGATCCATGACAGTGAATCTAAAAATTATGATAATCCTGCTATCTTTTCTTTTATCAAACAAATTCTAGCAGATTCTAAAGATATATTATCTACGACTCCTTATATTCCCGAACATAGGTGGAGCTTAATTGATCTTTCTTCCGAAGTTACAAATTATATTCGTGATATTGTTCTATTAGAAATGGCAATACAACCTAAAAAGCTTGAATATCTAAATTTTATTATTGATGCAGTTAAAGATTCCTATTTCAATCGGAAACGTTTTTTTACTCTTAATCATGATGTTTTACTAGAAAGCCTTTTTAATAAGTATTCTATCTCTTTTATAGACGGATTTGATCAACCAGTCTCTCAGCTTCGAAGGTGGAATCCGAAATTATTTGAGTCCAACCAAGTTAGTGTTTATTTGCTCAAACTTCATGGTTCGATCAATTGGTATTTTTTAGAGGAAGATGGATCTTATACTCTTTCAACGCCTTTGAATGAATTTTGGCAAAATAATCCGAGAGTGAATCCTCTCGAAGACCGCCCTGAAATTCTTGTTGGTACTCTTAACAAAATTTTACAATACTCGAATCCCATATATTTAGATCTTCAATGTTCCTTTAATCGTTTGCTTAATCATAGCGCTAAATTGATTGTTTCTGGTTATAGCTTTGGTGATAAAGCTATTAATTCGCGAATAATTCAATGGTTGGATTCCCTTCCTTCAAGAAAAATAATTATTATACACCCAGATCCAAATTATTTACTAGAACATGTTCGTAATGCAATTAGAATTAGTTGGCATAGATGGTTGGATGACAAAAAATTGTTTATTCTTCAAAAATCCGTTGAGGAAACAAACTGGGACGAACTAAAGAAAATGTTAACAAAATAATTTTAGTACGCACGCCTAACCAGGCGCTTCCCGACCAAAAACGTCGGGACAGGCATGCTCGGCTTGTCCAGATAACTGAATCACGCGGCGCGTGATACTAATTATGAATGAGCGTGTTGCGTTAAGCTTGGCACGCAGGGGTTGAGATGTTTAATAATAAAATTTTCAGAATGAACTATAAAAGAGGTAACACGCTACGCGTGTTACAGCATCGGAAGGATATCTGTGTAGCTATTGATATCCTGCATTACGGGATATTATTTATACACGGGCTTCGCCTGTTTTGTGCATGGTGCAAATTATCAGCGCCGCATCCCGATTTATCGGGAGCCCATTTGTTAGGTGGCACGAACTGAAGTATTATGTAAAACTAATTATCATTGTTTCAAGTGCCATTTGTATAATTTGTGATTTCATATAATTATAAGTGAGGACTCTCGTGTCAAAAAAAATACTTGTCATAGGTGCCACAGGTAGGGTTGGTAGCGAACTCGTGAAGTTACTTACACAGAATGGTGAAGTTGTTCGAGCCGTGTCTCGAAATCCCTCAACGGTTTTATCAAAATTCCAAAATACAGTAGAAGTCGTTGAATTCGATTATGAGAGACCTAGTACCTTTGCACCTGCCCTTGTTGGAATTGAAAAAGTATTCCTGACAGTACGACCTGGCGACAATCACTCAGATAAAGCTGCAATGCCTCTTATCGACGCAGCGAAAAAGGCGAAGGTTCAACATATTGTGGCATTAACAGCTATGGGAGTTGAACAGGACGATACTTTTATGTTGCGAATCTTAGAGAAGTATATTGAAGAGTCTGGAATCCCTTATACTCATCTCAGACCGAATTGGTTTATGCAAAACTTCAATTCCGGGCCGATGTTTGCCGATATTCGAGCAACCGGGGCATTACATCTTCCAGCAGCTGATGCAAAGGTTTCCTTTATCGATGTACGTGATATTGCTGCCGTAGGTTTTGTTGCATTAACAAAACCACATCACACAGGAAATGCTTATACACTAACTGGTCAAGAAGCATTAAGTCATTCCCAGATTGTTGAAAAAATTTCCCATGTTGTGGGTAAAACGATTTCTTATGTACCAATTAGTGAGGATATAGCTCGCTCAGGATTGATCAAGGGGGGAGTTCCCAATGATCTCATCGAACGTTGGACGGAATTTTATAGAAAAGTAAGAAAAGGACTATGTTCACCAGTTTCGACAGACATTGAATTGGTCCTTGATCGATCACCTATCTTGTTTGACCAATATGCAAATGACAATGCCGCTTCATGGCGATAATTTTTAAAATTCGTAAGTGAATTTCTGCATCATAACTCACAGTAATATGAATGTAAACATACAAAACGGTAGTATAATAGATTGTAGTTGTCGTTGCCATAGTTTGGTTTTGCGTGCCACCTAACCGGGCGCTCCCCGATAGAAAACATCGGGGTTTCGCAAACAACGCTCAACAAGCTCGGCTTGTCCAGAAGAATGAATCACGCAGCCGGAAGCCCAAGATTATTATTGCACGAAGTGCAATACAACTTTTTATATAAAGATACTAATTATAAATGAGCTCGTGTACGTTAAGCATGGCGAGCATAGGTTTTGTTTTATTTTGAGAATTAGTAGAATGAACTATAGAAATAGAAACACGCTACGCGTGTTACAATTATGGGGCTCCGCCTGTTTTGTGCATGTTGCAAATTTGGACCGCCACATCCCGATTTATCGGGAGCCGATCCGCTATACCGCTTGCGGTTACATAGAAGTTATCTGCAATTAACAAATTCAATACTTTAATGTAACTAACCTAGATGTCAATGCGTAATACATAAAAATAAAAAAGGACTGTAAAATGAATAGAATAATAAAATTCGGAGAAGATGTTGAAGGATATAACATCCCTGTTCTAAATGAACGAGAAATAAGAGCGTCAGCAGGAATACTGTTTTTAGTCATGTTCATGTCTTTAATGCTCATCATCTTTAAACAGAATTTTGTACCTATAAAGTATGGTATAACGATGTTCCTTACAGATTTTATAATACGTGTCTTTGTTAATCCAAAATATTCTCCAACTTTAATAATTGGGCGTTTGATTGTTAGGAATCAAGTCCCAGAATATGTTGGGGCTCGACAAAAAAAGTTTGCCTGGATAATTGGTATAGTTTTGGCAGTTATCATGTTCATTTTTCTAGTGGTAGTAAATGCATATAGCCCCATAACGGGTATTATCTGTCTCATTTGCCTCATATTCTTATTCTTTGAATCGGCATTTGGGATTTGTTTAGGATGTAAATTTTATCCGATGTTTTTTAAAGAAAAAGCTCAATTTTGCCCTGGAGAAGTTTGTGATGTAAAATCAAAACACGATATTCAAAAGACATCCAAGGTTCAATTGCTTATCGTATTGGGATTGATTGCATATATGTTCCTTACCGCCTTTTTATTCAATGATAATTTTAGTAAAAAACCATATGACTTGTTTGGGATTGCGAATTCTATGCAATCTAAATAAAAGATACATTCATAATAAATGCGCAAGCGGTCTAACCAGGCGCTCCTCGTCATCCCGATATTCACGAAGTGATGCCTATGGCAAAAACATCGGGACGCAAAAAACGCGAATACAACAGGGTTTCGCATACAACGCTCAACAAGCTCGGCTTGTCCAGATGAATGAATCACAACCGGAGGCCGCGTGTACATGATGCACACAAGATTGCGCACCAATAGCTGTGCAGACATTCTTCAAGGCTTTTGCGCAGCCAGAGGCCTGAGAATATATTGCGCGAAGCGTAATACAAATTCATATATAATGATATTGTATTTATCAATCAGCTCACTGCAAAATTCATGGCGTGCAGAGGTTTAGTATTTAATTTGTAAGCCAGAGGCTTATGAGCCTTCGGCTCAAAAGTTATCAGCGTGGCAGCTCCCGCTGTACGGGATCCTCGATTCGACTACAATTTGATTGGAAAGAGAATGAGCCGAGGAAGAAACACGCTACGCGTGTTACAGTTATGGGGCTCCGCCTGTCAAATCGGGACTTACTTATCCGCCGTCTTTCCCGCCAGAATGCATAGCGGGTTGGTTGACGGAGCACCTATCTGTTAGTGTGCAAGCGGTTAAAAAATATCGAGGTATATTATGTTTGGGATTGAAAACTATTTAGTATTCATTGTATCCGGAATAATCTTAAATATTACTCCTGGAAATGATTCAATTTATATTTTATCACGAAGTATTGCTCAAGGCAGGAAAGCTGGTGTCATTTCAGTCTTAGGCATTGGAACAGGCGCTCTGACTCACACAATTATGGCCTCCCTTGGATTGTCTGTCATTTTAAATAAATCGATATTACTATTCGATATCATAAAATATATTGGTGTTCTGTATCTTGTTTATATTGGATTGAAAACTATTATTTCAAAAAACAATCCATTTAATAATCAAACCAATATCGAAAGTGTAATTGATTATAAACAAATCTATAAACAAGGTTTCTTTACGAATCTCTTTAATCCAAAAGTGGCACTCTTCTTTCTGTCTTTTCTGCCACAATTTATTAATCCAAACATCAATCATACACCTATTCCTTTTCTCATATTAGGTGTGACATTCTTAACGACAGGAACAATTTGGTGCCTGTTCTTAGCTTATGCATCTTCCTTCTTATCAAAAATATTGAGAGAAAATAATAAAATTAGCACTCTCACGCACAAATTAAGCGGAATAATATTTATTGGGCTAGGTTTGAAACTTGCTTTTGAAAAAAGATAACCGCTTACGCATCATCATTTTAATGATGAAAGAGTCAAGTAAATAAAATTTTCCTAGGTCGACAGAGAATCATAATGATTATAGATATCTCCAACTCGGTTCCAGAACCGCATCGGCAATTTCTCCGGAAGCTGGTTGAAGTACTGATGACCGACACTCGGATTGTGGGAGTCGCGGCAGGCGGTTCGTACCTCACCAATTCCATGGACGAATTTAGCGACCTCGATCTCGTCATCGCCGTCGAACCGCAGGAATACATAAGCGTATTGGCCGAGCGCCAAACAATCGCTGTTTCATTGGGGCATCTCGTGGCAGCTTTTACCGGTGAACATGTTGGCGAGCCGCGGCTGCTCATCTGCCTGTACGATGAGCCCCTCTTGCACGTCGATCTGAAGTTTGTATGTCTTGAAGATGTCGTCAAGCGAGTTGAGGATCCGGTCATCCTCTGGGAGCGCGAAGGGCGCTTCACCAGGGCGCTAAAGCAAGGGAAGCCGGAATACCCGACCCCAAACCCGCGATGGATCGAAGAACGTTTCTGGATTTGGGTGCACTACGTTGCGGCGAAGATCGGCCGAGGTGAACTATTTGAAGCAATCGAGTCTCTTTCGTTCTTGCGGGTGAACGTCCTCGGTCCGTTAGCGCTTTTTCGTGCAGGTGGACGCCCGGCAGGTGTGCGAAGGATCGAGATGATAACGCCGGAATTCGCTGTAAAGCTGCGCCGGACAGTTGGAAACTATAATGCTGTCGATTGCCTTCGTGCCCTCCGAGCTTCCGTTGAAATCTACCGATCGCTGCGTTCGCATATAAAGAGCATCGAAACCGAAGGGGAGCCAGAGAGAGTTGCGATCGATTACTTATCGAAAATAGAGCAACGATGCAGCATAAACCCGCAATGACATTGGGTCGTAAAAATTAGGAGATAATTTATGAATTGGCATACTCTTTCCATCCCGCTAATCATAATCGGCGTTTTGCTGTATAGTGTGTGTCAGAAAAATATTCCCAAAGATGCTAATGCATTCATTGCCATAGCAACGGCATATTTTATTGCATTAGTGAGCTGTGGAGCAGCTTTAATATTCACTGGTGAAATTAAAAAAGGGACATTATTGTTCAGCAATCAAAAATGGCTGCCGATTGTGTTGTTAGGTTTTTCTTTGATAATGGTTGAATTGGGTTTTCTTTATGCTTATCGAACAGGATGGAAAATAAGTACAACATCAATCATCGCCGGTTCTTTTACAACGATTGCTTTAGCATTCATTGGAGTTTTATGGTACAGAGAAGAGATAACATTAATAAATATCGTCGGTATTATATTAAGTTCAGTCGGTGTTATTCTTATTAATATGAAATAATATATTTACTATCGTGTTTGAATTAATTCTTTCTCCTCTGCGTGATGTTTCACAACTCGTGCTTGAGTGTGAAATATTACATCCTCTGCGATATTGGTGGCAATGTCTGCGACGCGTTCTAAATTGCGGCTGATGCGAATAAGTTCCAATCCGCATTCTATTGACCGTTTATCAGCCCTTAGCATTTCAATAACTTCTGTTGTCATAGACCTGTTGAGGTTGTCAATCTGGTCGTCGGTTTCAAGCACTGTCTGTGCCATTTTTGGATCCAGCAGGATAAAGCTGTCAAGTGCACCGCGCAGCATAATTTTTGTCGTCACTACCATTTTTGGAAGTTCTAACAGAGTATCTAACGGTTTCATCTTGAGAAGATTTAGATCGGATTCTGCAATATTGACTGCATGGTCGCCGATACGTTCGAGATCATTATTGATCTTTTGCGCTGCGATAATAAACCGCAGATCGCTGGCGACCGGCTGCTGGAGTGCGAGTAGGTCAATGATAGCATTATCAATCTCTATTTCAAGGGTGTTTATACGTTCCTCATTTTCAAAAACCTTTTGCGCAAGGGATTCATTCCGGTCCAGCAATGCCTGGAGAGCATTCGTAATGTTTTCCTCGACTATGCTTCCCATTTTGATGAGTATTGTTTTTAGACTTTCGAGTTCATGTTGAAAATGCCTATCCATCTTTCTTCTCTCCTCGTTTTTATCCGAATCTTCCTGTGACATAATCTTCTGTTTGTTTTATCGATGGTGCTGTGAATATCTTTTTTGTAATATCGTATTCGATCAGTTCCCCCATATAGAAGAAAGCGGTATAATCGCTCACACGCGCTGCCTGCTGCATGTTGTGTGTTACAATAACAATGGTATAGCGCTTCTTCAATTCAAAAAGGAGTTCTTCGATTTTCGCTGTGGCAATAGGATCAAGAGCGCTTGCGGGTTCATCCATCAGGAGTACTTCAGGATTGACTGCCAAAGCGCGCGCAATACACAATCTCTGCTGCTGTCCGCCCGATAAACCGACCCCGCTCTTTGAAAGCGAGTCTTTCACTTCACTCCACAATGCTGCCTGCTGAAGACTTCGCTCAACGACCTCTGCGATATTCTTCCGGTCATGCGTACCCCCCATGCGTAAACCTGCAGCGACATTATCGAAGATAGACATCGTTGGAAATGGGTTGGGTTTTTGGAATACCATACCAATCTTTTTCCGAATAAGCACCGGGTCCAAACTGTACACATCTTCTCCATCCAGAAGAATTTTTCCCGTGACTCTCGTTCCGTGAATTAATTCGTGCATTCTATTGATCGAACGGAGAAAAGTCGACTTGCCGCAACCCGAAGGGCCGATGATGGCTACAATTGAATTCTCCGGGATATTTATTTGAATATCCCTGATGGCTTGTACCTTGCCAAAAAATGCCGATACTTTTTCCGCAACTATTTTATTATGATCCACTGGAATCCCTTTGCCATTTTCAGGTATCGTATCCATCTCTATGAAAGTTTGTCTTGTTCCGGGATAATCCCTCATAATAGATTCCCGGCAAATTTATTGCGTGTAGCAAATCGAACTGTCAGACTTAAAAGCAAAATTAATGTCATTAACACGAAAGTCCCTGCCCACGCCTGTGCAATCCAATCGTCAAAAGGCGATACCGCATAATTGTATATGAAGACAGTAAGCGAAGCCATCGGTTGATTCATGGAGGTGTTCCAAAAACGGTTGTTAAGCGCTGTAAATAATAAAGGCGCAGTTTCTCCGGCCGCTCTTGCGACAGCCAGCAGTATACCCGTAACGACACCGCTCATTGCGGTACGCAAAACAATTTGAAGCGATGTTTTCCAACGGGGAATTCCAAGTGCCAGAGCGGCTTCACGCAGTGAATGCGGAACGGTCTTCAGTATTTCTTCGGTCGTTCGGGTGATCGTTGGAATCATTAAAATACCCAGCGCAACGCCGCCTGCATATGCCGAAAAATGTTTCATAGGTAGCACAACTACTGTGTACGCTACCACACCTGTCACGATAGAAGGAACGCCGTTCAAAACATCTGTCAAAAAACGGACTGATTGTCCGAACCAATTATTTCCATATTCTGCTAAATAAATTCCCGCCATGATGCCAACCGGCAAACTCATGCAGGATCCTAATCCAACAAGAATCATTGTGCCGACAATTGCATTTGCCAAACCGCCTCCGGATTCACCGACAGGCTTGGGCATCTGTGTGAAAAAATCCCAGTTGATGGCAGAAAATCCAAATGCGACAGTCCGATAAAAAATGAGAATGAGCGGAACAAGGGCAATGAGCACGCTCACTCCGCACAACGTGAACATGAACAGGCTGGTGAGTTTTCGAAAATGAAATCGGTAGTTGTCCATGCGCTTAAGCCTTTTGGGCTCTTTCATTGGAAGTGACACTCCATATAAGCAATCGCGCAAACGAATTGATGATGATGGTAATAATGAACAATGTCAACGCGATTTCAACGAGTGCACTAATGTACATTTCTGAGGTTGCTTCGGTAAATTCATTCGCTAACACGCTTGCCATCGTGTAGCCCGGCTCAAAGAGAGATGCTGAAATCGTCGGGCGGTTACCGATAACCATCGTCACTGCCATGGTTTCACCGATCGCCCTGCCAAGCCCGAGGACGACAGCGCCAAAAATGCCGGAGCGTGAATATGCCAACGCAATGCGTGTCGCCTGCCAGCGCGTCGAACCGAGTGCGAGCGATGCTTCAGTTTGTGATCGGGGCACTGCTTTCAAAACATCTCGCGAGATGGATGCAATAATCGGTAAAATCATAATCGATAGAATAATTCCGGCCGCAAGCATCCCGACGCCGTACGGTGCGCCGCGGAAAAGCGGAATGAATCCCAAATATTTTGAGATAAACGGTTCAACGGTACTGCGCAGCCAAGGCACCATCACAAAAAAACCCCATACGCCGTATACGATACTGGGAATTCCTGCCAGCATTTCCACGAAAAACGATACCGGACGTTCAAGCCATCGTGGAGCTACTTCGGTCAGGAAAACAGCGATACCTAAACTTAACGGAACTGCAATAATAAGAGAAAGCAGTGACGACACTAATGTTCCGTAAATAAATGGAAGTGCACCGTACTCATCTTGGACAGGATCCCAGACACTGCGGATAAAAAAGTTAAATCCAAATTTATTCCATGATAATGCCGAAGTACGCATCATTTCATACGCCATGAGAACTACCAGTACAAGTATGAGAGCTGCAAAAAATCGGGTTAGGTTTTTAAAAAGAAAATCACCCGGGTTTTGCAACCTGCCTTTTGAAGCTTTGAATGTGTTCCGTGTGATTAGTACTGATTCCATGATTTGTTAAAAAAAGGCGGCCGGACAAGAAAATATCCGACCACCGATTATTTCCAGGCATTTTTTAGTATCACTTTGTTTGAATGCTTTCAATCTTTTTTTGACATAATGCGATTACTTCTTTGGGTAGAGGAGCGTAATATAAATCCTTCGCGTATGATTGTCCTTCGTTCATCGCCCACTTCAGGAACTTCACGATTTCCTGTGCCTTGGATTTATCTTTCATGTTTTTATAAATCAGGAGCCATGTGAATCCTGAGATCGGATAGGATTCATTTCCGTTAGCATTTGTTATTGAAACGCGCAAATCTTCGGGCATGTTCTCAAGGGCGCCGGCTGCTGCTGCAGAAACTGATTCAAAACTTGCATCAACAAATTTGCCGACTTTGTTCTGGAGAACAGCATAGGGAAGTCCGTTCTTCACGGCATACGCAAGCTCGACGTACCCGATGGAACCGTCCGATTGTTTCACCAATCCGGCTACGCCTTCATTTCCTTTTCCACCAAGGCCGACCGGCCAATTCACGGAAGTTCCTTTTCCAATATTCACAGCCCAAGTCTTGCTGACTTTTGTGAGATAATCTGTAAAGATATTTGTCGTGCCGCTTCCGTCCGATCGATGAACAACAATGATCGATTTATCCGGTAATTTTTTCCCGGAATTAATTTTTGCGATTTGTTCATCATTCCATTTTGTAATCTGGCCGAGATAGATTTGCGCAAGAACATCCGGCGAGAGATGCAGGTCTTTTCCGGCTTCCTGAAGATTATAGGTTATGACAACAGCACCCATGACAGTCGGGATGTGCAAAACATCGGATCCCTGCTTTTCTTTTGCTTCTTTGAGTTGATCGTTCGACATCGGTCCGTCGGTTGCGCCGAAATCGACCGTTCCTTCGATCGTTTGTTTAATTCCTCCGCCGCTTCCTATCGACTGATAATTGAACTGAACACCGTTATCCTTGCTGTACACATCGAACCATTTGGAATAAATTACGTAGGGAAATGTAGCACCGGCACCATTAAGCTTTAATTGTGCCTGCACGACGTTTCCCATTGAAACTGCAACGAGCAGGCTCAGGAATATCTTCGATAATTTCATCTTCAGCTCCTTATTTATAATAGAGAATCCCGAAATTTTCAGACTTCGGGATTCCAGTTCAGTTATTGATTATAAAAAAACATAATACAGTGTGAGACGAGCGGTTATAGAAGCGTCGATCGCTTTTCCACCCTTGGGTGTTTCGTATGTTTCATACAAAATATTTGGAATAATCGAAACATTCTTATCAACTTTCCAGGACAATCCGATAATAACATAGTCGCGGGATAAATTTCCATTTGCGACACCGGCAGTTACTGCAACAGGGTCTTTCCCCTTGTCATCCGTGCTTGGATTGAAATTATCATAGCGAGCAACAACTGCAAGCTCAGGTATAATGTTGAAAGAACCAAACACAGAAAAACCCATAGTGGATTTTGAAGAATATGATTTTGCCACAGTGTCTTTGAGAGCGTTGGAAGTGGATTGTAAGAAGGCTTCGACGCCGATATTATAACTAAACGGTTCACTGTAGCCAAGAAACAATGCGGTCGTTACGGCGCTGTTGCTGACAGTACTCTTGGTGTAGCTATTGAGAATGTTAGCCATATCTTTATAGTCGAGGTACAGCGTAGCTTGTAAATTTGTGGTGGGCTTTATTTGGACGTGTGCATAGTATCGTTTGTATTTATCGGTTTCCGGTTTGGCGGTACCTGCTCCATTGCCCAACATCAGCCAGTAATTCAGCATTCCGTCGCCGGTAATTTTTCCTTTGAGAGACATACCCATATCTCTCGAGTCAACAGTTCCGCGTAGATCCATAATAGTTTTTTCCAATGAACGATATCCCCATGCTGCTTCAGAGACATCGTATGCGGGAGTCGGCTGAACGCCGAATATCGCATCGCTTCCGGAAAAAATATTTTTCCACTTCAAATAAGCGTCTTTCACAAATACACCGATCTTACCGCCGGTCAATGCATCGCTTTGGGCTGCTGTTGAAGTCGCAGCACCTTGATCGGCTTCAAGACGGAATCGTGTGGTAAATTGTTCTGAGATGTCGTTGTCATAAGTGAAATAAATACGGCGCAATTGGAATGCTTGATACGCAGTCGTTCCCGCCGGACTGGCGATGTTCGAGCTCCCGATATTTGGATCACGCGTAACATTATAATAGTAGTCCCCGAACATATAGCCGCTGAATTTTCCTTGGGCGAAAATTGCTGTTGAACTCAGCACTACCAGGGTTGCAATGATTGGTAGGGTTTTCTTCATTGTTTGTTCTTCCTTTTTATGAATGTGTTATGGTTTGATTTATTCTATCTTCATATGCAAAATCGCTAAGAATGTATGAGCATCCATTTCTAATAACATTTTATGAACATATAATGACAAGTGAAAGAGATACATCAAGTTCAGAGAAGATGCACAATAACCGCAAATAACACTAAAGCAATGCCCACCATACTGAGAGATATATAAAGCTCTTCGTTGCTGATGGGAAAAGTATCTTCCGGCATGAAATCTTCGGAAGAGAGGATGTGTGCTGATAACCATTGTTTCATTTGAAGCTCCTTGTAAATTGTTGTTCATTATTGATGCTCATAAAATAGTAAATCCCCTTTTCCAAACGATGAACAAATCATTACCAATTTGTTAAGTTCTCTTACAAATTCGCTTCAAATATTTTTTTAGAAGGAAATTGTGGCCACCCATTGAGTGCGAGGATTGGCAATTCAGGGATATAACGATATTTGTTGACAACATGAAGATGAACTGCTATATTGGCGCAAGCGCTACACCGTAACGATAGTTAAAAGAGGAGTAAATGGGAAGAGGTGTGGTATGAAGCGCTGAATTTACGAAGGTTGCATGAATGCATTCGAAGATGAATAAGATGGTTGTAGTGTATTCAATAGTAGACAAATCCATGATAATATATATTACATAGACTGATCCATGTAATAGATGTTACGTGGACTGATTCATATAATATTATTACGTCGGACTTGTCCGTCTAATCATAGTTAGGGCGCAACAGTTGAGGATTTCAATATTCTCTTTTTATTAAGTGATGTATACGATCTTATTTGATCCCAAATTAAAATTAAAAATTTAGTTTATTGGATGAAGATTCATGAAAAATAGTTTATGTGGTTTAATGGTGATGATCCTTTTTACAAGTATAGGCTTATCACAATCTGGATGGTTTTGGCAAAATCCATTACCTCAAGGGAATAATCTTTTCGCGGTTTTCTTTACCGATGCCAATACGGGTACTGCTGTTGGAGATTATGGAACAATCTTACGTACAACTAACGGTGGCGTTAATTGGGTAAGCCAGTCAAGTGGGACTACAGAATATCTTAACGCAGTTTCCTTTACCGATGTCAATGCAGGTACTGCTGTGGGAGATTTTGGAACAATCTTACGTACAACCAACGGTGGGGCTGATTGGGTGAGCCAGTCAAGTGGTACGATACATCGTCTTCGCGCAGTTTCCTTTACCGATGCTAATACGGGTACTGCTGTGGGAATTAATGGAATAATCTTACGCACAACTAACGGTGGGGCTAATTGGGTGAGCCAGTCAAGTGGGTTTGACGATATTCTTTATGCAGTTTCCTTTACCGATGCTAATACGGGTACTGCTGTGGGAGATTTTGGAAGAATCTTACGTACAACTAATGGTGGGGCTAATTGGGTGAGCCAGTCNNCCGATGCCAATACGGGTACTGCTGTTGGATATTTAGGAACAATCTTACGTACAACTAACGGTGGCACTAATTGGATAAGCCAGTCAAGTGGGGTTACAAATCATCTTTCCGCAGTTTACTTTGCCGATGCTAATACAGGTACCGCTGTGGGAGATTTTGGAACAATCTTACGTACAACTAACGGTGGGGCTAATTGGGTGAGCCAGTCAAGTGGGACCACAAATAGTCTTCACGCAGTTTCCTTTACCGATGCCAATACGGGTACTGCTGTAGGATATTATGGAACAATCTTACACACAACTAACGGTGGAGCTTCTTGGGTGAGCCAATCAAGTGGGACTGAAAGTAATCTTTGTGCAGTTTCCTTTGTGGATGCCAATACTGGTACTGCTGTTGGATTTAGTGGAAGAATCTTACGTACAACAAACGGAGGTATTCATTGGATAAGCCAGTCAAGTGGGACTACAGAATATTTTAATGGAGTTTCCTTTACCGATGCCAATACGGGTACTGCTGTGGGAATTGGCGGAACAATCTTACGTACAACTAACGGTGGGGCTAATTGGGTAAGCCAGTCAAGTGGGACTACAAATTCTCTTCTTGGAGTTGCCTTTACCGATGCTAATACGAGTACCGCTGTGGGAGATTTTGGAACAATCTTACATACAACTAACGGTGGGGCTAATTGGGTAAGCCAGTCAAGTGGGACTACAAATCATCTTTCTGCAGTTTGCTTTGCCGACGCTAATACGGTTATTGCTGTGGGGGATTTTGGAACAATCTTACGCACAACAAGTGCTATAACAGGTATTAATGATGCCTACAAAGGAATTACTAATTTACCAAAGAATTTTTTGCTTGAACAAAATTATCCCAATCCATTTAATCCAAAGACGACAATCCATTATCAAACACCAACGAATAGTACAGTAATATTAAAAGTCTTTGATGTCCTTGGACGAGAAGTAACAACATTGGTGAATGAACGTCAAATTGCGGGCAGCTATTCGGTAAAATTAGATGCTACCGCATTATCAAGTGGAATATATTTTTATCGCCTCCAGGTGGGTGCTTTTACGCAAGCCAAAAAACTTATGCTAGTAAGATGAATTGCGCCCTAACCAGGCGCTCAAGCTGTTATGTAA
>PMDB01000118.1 GCA_003155495.1 Ignavibacteriota bacterium | reverse complement strand
GAGAATCGTATTCTTCGAAATCTTGAGGAACAAAAACTTGTTTCGAAGATCGACGGCTCTCATGTTATCGTGACGCAGAATCTTGCTGCAGCAGACGCACTTATCTTCAGCCGTAACGAAGTTATGGCATATGTAACAGAAATTGGAGGCGCAACTTCACACATGGCATTGCTTGCACGTGCCTTGAAGATTCCCGCTGTTGTCGGTGTTCATCAAATCTCATTACTAGCACATGCCGATGATCCAATCATTGTGGATGGATACGATGGGGCAATTGTTCTCCATCCAAGTCCGGAAATGTTAAAACGCTACGAGAAGAAGAAAGAGCAGTACCATACATTTGAAGAAACACTTGCCCCTCTGCGCGAACTTCCTGCCGAAACACTCGATGGGCATTGTATCAAACTTGCCGCCAACGTTGAGTTGGAAGAAGAACTTGAGTTCATCAAACTGCAAGGTGCCGACGGGATTGGACTCTATCGTACGGAAAGTTTACTCCTCGGTGAAGAGGTCTTCCCGACCGAAGAAAAGCAGTATGAAGTGTATCACCGCATTGCGGAATCAGTGTATCCAAAAGATGCCATTATCCGCACATTCGATATTGGCGGTGACAAGTTCATGGCACAGACAGTGAAGGAGAATAATCCGTTCCTTGGCTGGCGTGGTGTTCGTGTCATGCTGGATAAACCGCAGATCTTCCTTGATCAGTTGCGTGCTATTCTTCGTGCCAGCAAGAAAAAGAATATCGCCATTATGCTTCCTATGGTGACGAACTTGAAAGAAGTACAGCTCACAAAGCAATTGATTGTACAAGCGAAAGATGACCTACGCGCGCGGAAAATTGCCTTTGATGATAAAATAAAACTCGGTGTTATGATAGAAGTGCCCGCGGCAGCGATTATTGCAGACCACCTTGGACGCGAAGTGAATTTTCTCAGCATCGGTACAAACGACCTCATTCAATACTTGCTGGCGGTAGATCGCGGCAACGATATTGTTTCGGAACTCTTTCAGGAATTTCATCCCGCTGTCATCCGTTTTTTACGACGCATTATCGAACGCGGAAAACAGAAGCATTCTTGGGTGGGCATGTGCGGGCAAATGGCAGGTGATCCTCTGGCGACTATTTTGCTTGTTGGGCTCGGCCTGGACGAGTTCAGCGTGGTACCGAATGCGATACCAGAAATCAAAAAGATAATTCGCTCGATCCATTATACCGAAGCGATACGTGTTGCTGAACGCGTTCTGATGATGCAGTCTGAAGACGAGATTAAAACGTACCTCAAGAATCTGATGAAGCGGAAGTTTCCTGATATTCCCATCGAATAAACAGGAGAATGCAGGTTGACGATTTGAGAATAAAAAAAAAGATAAGGTAGGTAGCCGAGGCTGTTAGTCTTCAGTGAACCGTTTGCAGTTTTATACTATCAAGAAACATCATAAGGAGAACAATGATGACGCTCGACGATATTACACGAAGAGATCCAAAGGGAATGTCAATCTGGATTGCTGATTTCCCCAAACAGATTGAACAAGCTGTTCGCATCGGGAAGGAAGCAAAAATAAAGCTCAATGTAAANNCTTCGTTCGTATCTTGCTGAAGAACTCAAAGTGCCGTTTATGGTCAATCGGAATTATGTTTTGCCGGAGTTCGTTGGAAAGAATACGCTAGTTATTGTCTCCAGTTATTCGGGCAACACGGAGGAAACTATCTCTGCACATAAAGATGCAATAAAGAGAAAAGCGAGAGTTCTTTGTATTAGCACAGGAGGAGAGATAGCGAAAACAGCGATGAAGTTCAAACAGCCATGGATTCAAATTCCGCCGGGACTTTCTCCGCGTGCAGCTCTGGGATACTCATTTTTCCCATTGCTCGTTGTGCTTAGCAAACTGGGTTTGATCAAATCAAAAGACAAAGATATAAAAGAGACAATCCAGTTTCTCAAAACGAAAGCCGCACTCTATAGTAATCCAGAATCGATAGAGAATGCACCATTAAAATTGGCAGAGCGAATCAGAGGTAAGTTTCCGGTCATCTATTCTCCAACTGAACATCTCGATACCATTAACGTTCGATGGCGTGGGCAAATTGCGGAAAATGCCAAGCAGCTATCCTCGGGTCACGTGTTGCCGGAGATGAACCACAACGAACTTGTCGGCTGGAAGGTATTAACCGACCTGATGAAGCAGATGCATGTCATCTTTCTTAAGGATGTCGGTACGCATAAACGTGTTGCGATTCGCGAGGAAATTACAAAACACATCGTCGCACAGTATGCCGGCATGGTGACGGAAGTGACGAGTGAAGGAAAATCGCTGCTTACGCGAATGTTTTCACTTATCCATTTCGGTGATTGGGTAACTCTCTATCTTGCTATCTTGAATAATGAAGATCCAGAGCCGGTAGCTGTTATTGACTTTCTCAAGGGTGAATTAGGAAAAGTGAAGTAAAATAATCAGATTTACGATATCTCTTAAACGAAAGCATTGATAATGGAACCCTAACTTCAGACTATTAAAACCTTGCATTTTACAACACCGGAAGATATATTACCAACGCTCATGCTGTGAAAGAATTTTAATTTCTAATAAAACAGGCATCTTAAACTTACACATCATACACGGACCACAATGCCTCAAGAAGATATCAATTTTCTCCGTAATGTGCCTATCTTCGCTGAACTCGAAGAGAAGGATTTGCTGAGGGTTGTCAAACTCGGCACAAGTCAAAAATATAAGAAGGGCAATATCGTTGTCCTTGAACAGGAAAGCGGCGCTGCTCTTTTTGTTATCATCACAGGCAAGGTGAAAGTAGTGCGAATGGATGAGGATGGACGGGAAGTCATCCTCTCGATGTTTGGACCCGGTGAATTTTTTGGCGAGATGTCGCTGCTGGATGGGTTGGCACGATCGGCGAGTGTTGTGGCAACGGTAAAATCCGAGTTGTTTATGATTCATCGGCGGGATTTTTTAGAGTTATTGAATGAATTCCCGTCGGTAACGATTTCACTGCTGGCAGAACTTGCTATGCGGTTGCGCAAAGCCGATATGCAGATCAAGAGTTTATCACTGAAAGATGCCGAAGGAAGGGTTGCCAATGTTATGTTAATCCTTGCCGACGATGTCGGTATCTTCCGCAAAGGGAAAGTGGAAATTGATGAGCTACCACTTCAGCAGGATATTGCCAACATGGCTGGTACATCCCGCGAAACGGTTTCCCGTATGATTCATTTATTCATCGAAGGCGGAGAAGTGCAGATAAAAGGGAACAAGCTCATCATTAACGATTACGAGGCGTTTCGAAAAAAATATTTGTGAGAAATTCTTTTTGCTTTGCCTTTGAGGATATGGATGAGTGTGCGAATAAAAGTTTGTGCGGACATTTATGGTTGAAAAGAGGAATGGGCTAACAGAACATACAGGCCGTTCTGACAATTCTCGGGCGGATCTCCATCTCCATACAACATATTCCGACGGAGCTCGAAGCCCTAAAGAAATTGTTCAACGAGCACATGCGGCAGGACTTTCTGTTATATCCATTACCGACCACGATAATGTTGGCGCTCTCGATGAAGCAATCGAAGTAGGAAAAAGTCTCGGTATAGAAGTTGTATCTGGTGTGGAGTTGAGTGTTGCGTTGAATGAAAAAGATATTCACTTACTTGCATACTTTTTTGATCACACGAATCAGAAACTGTTGGATTATCTTTCTTTTTTTCGCTACGAGCGATTGAAACGCGCTGAGCGCATTGTCCAAAAACTTAACGACATCAATATCCCTTTAAAATTGGATGCAGTGCTTGATCAAGCAGGAATCGGCTCAGTGGGGCGTCCTCATATTGCCAGCGCTTTGATGGAAGAAGGATTGACGGATACCTATCACGAAGCATTCTTGAGGTACATAGGTGCTGGCGCCCCAGCGTACGAAAAAAAATACCAACTCTCACCCCTCGAAGCGACCCAGCTCATTACACAAGCTGGGGGGCTTTCATTCCTCGCACACCCTGGTAAGTATACAACAGATGTGGAATTATCAACGCTTATTCAAGCCGGTTTGGACGGGATCGAAGTGGTGCATCCGTCACATAACGAAACGCGTCAGGAATTTTATCGTGGCGTTGTTCATCAGTATTTCCTTCTGGAGTGTGGTGGCTCCGATTACCATGGCGGCAAGAAGAATGACGAGGGTACTTTTGGCGTCTATACTGTATCGCTGGATGTTGTCGAAGACATGCGTAATCGTCTTTTTTCTTGAGTTGTTGTGAATCCAAAAAATCATACTCCCCGCATATTTCAACAATCGGCGTCGAAATTTCGAATTGCCATTGTTGTCAGTAGGTTCAATCATCCTATTACCGAAAAACTTTTAATGGGCGCTGAACAATGTCTACGTGAGCATAACGTTTCAGACAAGAACCGGAAAATAGTATATTGTCCGGGATCATTTGAATTACCACAAGTGGCAAATCGGTTAGCGGCACAGAAAAAGTGGGACGCAATTATTTGTCTCGGCGCGATCATTCGCGGAGAAACTCCGCATTTCGAGTACATTTCTACGGAAACAGCGCGCGGCATTCAGGATGTAGCGCTTCGTCATTCTCTACCGGTGATATTCGGAGTGCTGACGACGGACAATGAACAGCAAGCGTTAGATCGCATTGGTGGTTCACAAGGGCACAAGGGATGGGATGCGGCACTCACGGCTATCGAAATGGCCGCACTCTTCCGGACATTGAAACGTACATCAAGGTAAGTACCATATGAGTCGCAGAACAACAATCATCTTTTTCCTCCTCCTCCTCTTGAGTATTGATGCGCAAAGCCAGCAACATATCGGACAATGGAAATCATTTACCGATATGAAGTCTGTGCGTAGTGCAGTGCGTGTGGGCAGCAGCATTTGGACGGCAACGAGCGGGGGCGTATTTGTATTTGATACGGTATCGGAGCAATACAAGAAGTTTAATCACTCCAATGGGCTCTCCACCAACGATATACGTTGCATTGCAGTTGAACCCGGAAATCGTATTTGGATAGGCGGAGCAAATGGAATTATCAATACATATAATCTACAAACAGGAGAATGGTCAACTATTGATGCAAACAGGCCAAACGGTGATTCCCAAATAGGAGTACAAGGTTTCTTCCTTAAGGGTGATACGATGTTTGTTGCCACAGTGTTTGGTGTAATGCCTTTTAAAATTGGTAAATGGGAATTTGGGGATACATATGCCAGTTTTGGTTTTTTATCCGCTCCTGTTGTGAAATGCGTGCTTACTGATGAAAGCCACATATTTATCGGTACTGATAGAGGGCTCGCGGTTGCACCACTCACAACTCCCAATCTCTCTGCACCGAATTCGTGGACGATCTACACAACATTTCCTGGACTCTCTTCAAATTCAATTACGGCAATGACAGTATTGAGAGATACGTTAGTGATTGCTACGGACCAGGGGATTGGATACTATTATAATGGATCATTTGGTGTCATCGGATCGCTTAGCGGGAAACCGATTAGCGATCTTTCTATTGATGGCGGGAAACTGCTAATATTAAGAAATGATACATTAGGTTTCATAGTAGAATCGCTCTCGTCTCTTGCAGAAGCACCTCAGGTTGTTGATTCAGATTCTACTGTTCAAGGGTCAAGTCTTGTTTCAGCTTCTTCTCTTTGGGTTAGTACTGCTTCGAATGGAATAACGCGACGAACGGCATCAGAGTGGAAATACTATTATCCTACCGGACCGAACTCAAATTTATTCAGCAGTCTCGCAGTTGATGATGACGGTGTGTTGTGGGCGGCATCTGGCTCGAAAACTCAAGCTGGATTTTATCGATACAATCCATCATTACCAGAGAATGCCCAGTGGAAGAATTTTCCTTTTTCTGGAGCTGACTCTTACAAGATTTCACTTGGAACAAAAGGGTCGGTTTGGGTAAGTTCATGGGGAGATGGAGTTGTGGAAATTGTTGGCGATACCATCCGACGCAAGTTGAATTATTACAGCCATCCAAGCCTTCCTGGCGCTGGCACTGGAAAAAACACGACATTTGTCGTGAACAGCGGAGTCTCAATGGACAATGACGGCAAAGTGTGGATAATTAACCGAGATGAAGTGAATGGTAGAAGCCTTCTTAGATTAGACGGTGATACAAGTGCAACCTATTTTGACAATCAATATTCTACATCAGATGGTTGGTTCCATTCGATGGTCATTGATCGCAATGGAACAAAATGGCTTGCCGGAGATCTTCCTTGGGAACCGAAAAAATCTGCGTCTGGATTTAATGGTGTGTATGTCTTTAATGAAAATCCTACGTTTTTTGGAATAGACACCGCAGGAGGATGGGGACATCTTTCATCTGACGACGGATTGAAAAGCGACATAGTTCTATCTTTTGTAGTTGATCTTGAAGGTGCAGTATGGATTGGCACAAGCAAAGGTGTTACAATTGTACCTGACCCTCAGCGCCCGAAAGAACAAAACCAATGCTTTGCTTTATTGACCTACGCTCCTCCATTTGTCCAAACCATGGCTGTTGACGCATTAAATAACAAATGGATTGGTACAAACGATGGTGTTTTTGTTGTTAACTCTGATGGTACGCAGTTGCTCCAGATCTATAAAGTCGCATCAACCAATGGTCAGCTTTTGGCTGATGATGTGCAATCGATTGCTATTGACCAAAAACGCGGTATCGCCTACTTTGGAACAGTACAAGGGTTATCAAGTCTTGCCATTGAACCTGTCCAGGCCAACCAATCATATTCCCGGTTGGAAGTCGGTCCAAATCCGTTCATCCTGCCATCCGAACAACCGTTAACGATTCGTAACCTTGTAGGTGGCAGTACTATTAAAGTAATGACGGTAAGCGGTTTTATTGTGACACAATTTGAAGCACAAGGCGGGGGCAGGGCGTTTTGGGATGGACGGGATAAGAATGGTGCATTTGTTGCGTCCGGGATATATTTTATCGTCGCGTTTGCAGAAAATGGTTCTCAAACCGTAACCGGTAAAGTGGCTGTCATCCGTCGTTAGGGATGGTTGAAGTGTCCTCTTTATCCTCTGAACGGAGCCTTCAGATTTTTTTGAATTTTTCTTTTTTGACCGTCTACACTACTCCATGGAATATTATTCTGGCGAAATCCTGAATCCAAAATAAGATATGAGTGTTCCGTCAAAATACTGGCGGACAAGCCGTTGGCATAACAAAATAGACACCGCGCAGCTTGCTGTAAGAATATTATTGAATCGTTTGCCTTTACGCCAGTGGAATCTTCCTTATTTCTCTTCGCCTAAACAATAAGGCAAAATAAACACCAAGGAACAATAATAATGCCGACACGATGTACGGACCTGAATAATAAATTTCGTAGAGATAACCAGCCAGAAGCGGTGCGATCACCATATATGCAGACATCAGCGCTGAAAGAATTCCCATCGTCTCGCCTTTCTTCGAAGGATCAGCCGCTGCAACAGCTTGACTCGTAATTACCACTCGAAGAATAGCTTGACCGGTTCCCAATCCAAGAAAACTAAGATAAAACAACGGCAAGATTTCTGTCGAGACCAGGAGTGAGGAAAAAGCCAGCACAACAAGCATGATAATTTCCAATGTTGATTCCGAGAATCTTGTAAGCCAAAACTTTTTCAACAGAAATCCCTGGTTAAAAACCACGATCACACCGATCATTGTGAACGTCATTCCTGTTTGGAATGCACTGAAACCAAAAACGTCTTTGACAAATAAGCCAAAAACAGCCTGACTTGTCACAATCGCAAACGCAAAAAACGACCATGTAAAATAGAGAGGCCTCATAGTCCTATCTTGTGCGGCTCGTACTAACGGTGCCAGCGGATTGAAACTCATCGGTTTATGAGAATCTCGTTTGTGGTGCGTCTCCGGCAGGAAGAAAACCGCGGTGATCGCATTTGCCGCCGCAAGCATCCCCGCCATCCAAAACGGAAACGCATGTGACACTTTACTCAACACACCACCGATGAGCGGGCCGAGAATAAATCCAATCCCAAATGCTGCTCCGATGAGCCCGATATTTGCCGTCCGTTCCTTTTCGTCTTTGGCAAGATCCACCATATAGCTTTGTGCTGTTGTAAAATTGCCTGCAGCTAATCCATCAATGATGCGTCCAAGGAACAACATCCAGAGAGAGTGTGCGCTGGCAAACACCAACCAACCAATCGCTGTACTGGTAATGCTCAGAATGAGGATCGGTCGACGTCCGATCCGGTCGGACCACATACCTAACAAAGGAGCACTCAAAAAAGAGAAAAAAGAAAATGTTGCAAATAAGAGTGTGATGGTAGTTGGCGAAGCACCGAATTCCGTTACATAGAATGGTAAAATTGGGATAACAATGCCGAACCCGATTACATCTACAAGAACTGCCGAGATGACTATAATTTTTTGTTTTTGCATAACAATTTCATGATAATGGAAATTTAAATCAATAACAGAACATGGGGAGATGCCGAGTGGTTCCACGGAAAGAATATTAAATTCTCATTTTAAACTCAACCTTGACTCCTTTCCTCCTACATTGTACCTTACTCATGAGGTGATTGATGCCGGAAGTCCCGATCAAAGAAATTCTTGCGAACCATACGAAGGAGGGAAAGCTCTATACCGAAATGCCAAATGATTGGGTACGGTGTTTCGCTTGTGGTCATAGGTGCAAGATCCCACCGGCAAAAGATGGTGTCTGTAAAATTCGGTTTAACAAGAATGGAAAACTCTATGTTCCATTCGGATATGTCTCAGGTATCGCACTCGACCCGATAGAAAAAAAACCGTTTTTCCATGTGTATCCCGGATCAACTGCGCTGAGCTTTGGCATGCTCGGCTGCGATTACCACTGCTCATTCTGTCAGAATTGGGTAACATCTCAAACACTCCGAGACCCGCATGCCGTTTCTTCTATCGAAGAAATTGATGCAGAAGAGATTGTTAAAATTGCTTTCCGCCAGAAAGCGCCGATCATCACGAGCACATACAACGAACCTCTTATTACCTCTGAATGGGCAGTGGAGATTTTCAAGCACGCAAAGAAAGCCGGACTCATCACTTCATATGTCTCCAATGGAAACGGAACACCAGAAGTGCTCGACTATTTACATCCATGGATTGATCTCTACAAAGTTGACCTGAAAGGTTTTCGCCAGAAAGCATACCGACAAATGGGGGGTGTACTTCAGAATGTCCTTGATACCATTAAGTCATTGTATGAACGCGGCAAGTGGGTTGAGGTGGTCACGCTTGTTGTTCCAGGAGTGAATGATGCAGATGAAGAGTTAACTGACATTGCCAAATTTCTTTACTCTGTCTCGCCGGATATTCCGTGGCATGTTACTGCTTATCATCAGGATTATAAAATGGCTGCGGAAGAAGAAATCACTCCAACTTCCACTCTCCTGCGCGCTGCAGAAATTGGTTATAAAGAAGGATTACATTTTGTTTATACCGGTAACCGGCCGGGGCAGACGCGGAATTATGAGAACACCTATTGTTTTTCCTGTAACGAACTTCTCATCGAACGGCAGGGATTTCGGGTGTTGAGAAACAAACTATCAAACGGAACGTGTTTCAAATGCGGAATTAAAATAGCTGGACGTTGGTAAGACGAAAGAAGAAATCGATAATGCCTCTCTATTTGTATATAAGTTCAGTTCCTCAACATGACCATGAAAAGAAATCTATTCTGTCTTTTGTAGAAAAGTTGAGGCAACAATATGACCATTCTGATTCTTTCTGCTATCTCTTCATCAACTATCTATGCGTCGGTAGACAAATAGACGCCACCTTGATAAGAGAAAACGCTATTATCCATCTTGAGTTCAAGGCATACTCAGCCAAACGAGTTGTAGTTACACATCAAGGAGACCTATTACTAGAACCAGATGGGAAACGCATTGGTGAAGGTCGCGAAAATCCATTACAACAAATCAATGCACAAAATACTTCTCTGATAAATTTTCTAAATAAACATCGCTTAACACTATTTGGAGAACATGCGCCTAATCCCATCAGAAACAACATTGGCGGTTTTATCATTTTAGATGACTACTTTGAATTATGTGATGATGCCCTGGATAAAAGCCCCAAGCGTTATTTTCAAATAACAAATCTTGAGAGAGCGATTGATGATCTTTCAAATTACAAACTAGGTAACCTTCATATACAAGAGCAGTTTGTGATTAACCTAGCAAACCTTCTCAGCATTCGCCAGGTTTCCGACATCTATGAACTGTTCCATTCACATCCGCTTTCTTACGCTGCAGATAGAGAGTCCTATCTTAAAACCCGTGATGATGCATGGATAGTGAAAAACTACATCCATCGACCAGAGATCGAGAATAAGCTCAACGAGGAAACGAAGACTCTTTTGATAGGCGCACCTGGTTCTGGGAAAAGCTCACTACAAAAAATGGTTTTGTTAAACCACGCAAAACGAATGCAAGAGGAAGGTAACCAAACACCTATTCCTTGTTTTCTCAATCTTGTTGGAACTGAAAATATCTTAGAACGGATAGCAAGCGAATTAGGAATTTCCGATATCGATGAAGTTAGGAAATGGCTGAGAGACGGACAATTCTGGATTGCTTTTGATGGAATTGATGAGATTGTCAATTTCAGAGATAATTTTCAAAAAATTGCTCGTTTCATTGAGTTATATAGCAAGAACAAATATTCAATTTCTGTTCGCAGAGAATTAAATAACAGTGACGAGCATAAGGATTTCTTCAAGGCATTGGATGAATTCAAAGAGTTACGGGTCGAACAACTATCGATAGATGATAGGAATCAATATATACAGAAACTTATTGGAGCAGAAATTTCTTCGGATTTTGCGATTGAATTACATGAATTTATTTCTAACCTACCTGATTCTCATCCCTTAACTATAAAAATGGCAATTGAGGTTTTTAAATATTCTGAGAGTGCTGATAAACCTTTAAAACATATTTATGAAAACAAAGGTAAGTTCTATCAAGCGTACTTTAAGAATAGAATAACACGAGAACGCCAGAAGTATCGGTTTGGCACAAGTAGCGAAGTATCATTGCTTCAGATTCTATCTGATACAGCAAAAGGGATTTTCGTCGGTTCGGATAGCGCAATAACGTTAAAGCAATTCAGAGATATCACTAAAACTGAAATGTTGGATGAACCGTCAAAATATGTTGAGCTATTTCTCAATGCTGAAATTATAAAACACGAACAAGACGAAAGAATCGGTTTTTGGCATGAGTCTTACTACGATTTCTTCCTTGCACAATCGCTATATGGTCAGATAAACACCGATGAGCAGGTCGAGCAATTGGTTGATGCTAGAAAATATGAAACACTGGCATATCTTTGTGGAATTGAAACCGATACAGATCGAATTGATCTTATTATTTCAAATGGAAAATATATAGACATTGTTATCGACTGCTTCTGCAATTCTAACGACGTTGCAGTCACTACAACCACAAAGGTTATAGACGCACTTATTGACTGGATAGAACATAATGGATATTCAATAGTCAGAGTATTCCCATTTTTAATTAAATATAGTGCTCGCATTTGCGGGGAGAAAAAACTTTTTGATTTTCTTGAAGAAAAAACATCGGAAAACATACTTCATAAACTCGATTGGGAAATTATTAAATCGGACTATTTGAATCTCGGACAAATTGAACCGGAATTGGAGAAATACTTTCATTTTTCAATTGAAAATGGTCTCATCCCTGATTGGGCGTTTGAGTACGATTATGAGAAAAAAACTAAGGATAGACCAGGAATATTCTGGAAACAATTGGTGATAAGTAAACACTCTCACAGCAAAGAATCGTTCGCTTTTTACCGCGAAATTATAAAGGTGAAGAATGCCGAAGAACTTTTTCCACTCTTTTTGCATGTTAAATATCCTGTGGAATTTAGAGCACTCCTAGTTCAAGCATTATTAGATTTTGAGTTTAACGGTGGAGATAATGAACGTATATATTCTAAAGCATTTGACTTCTTGAGAACAAAAGATTTACTTTTTTCAGAAAGAGATGAATTTTACAACTGGGCTATGGTTACACTTGCGTTTGACTGTCCTGTAAAAGTTGATTCAGATATACAAGAGAGATTCATCGGAGCATTTTGGAATCGATATACAACTCCAGTACAATTGAAAATGTTGGCGTTCTCAATTATTACATTGGATTCTCAACGATTAATCAATTTATGTCGTAGAGTTTTGAATGAATACCGGAATGATTCAATAGTCGACCTTACTCGAATAGATAAACTTGCAGAAAATATGTTCCATAGTAGTTATAACACAGTTCTCCATAGAGCCGATCCAATTGCTGGTGAGTTTTGTCTACAAGAATTTGAAGGAGAGACAAATGGAACATTATTGAAGTGCGTTGCATTAGATAAACTTGGAGAATTAAAGGAAGATGTTAAATTGATTCAACGGTTTCTCGCTTCCCCAAATGATAAAATTAAATCGGTTGCGACTTTTATTGTAGGTATTCAATAAATCATGTTTGTTTAGTTATCCTTAAAAACCCACTGTCTTTGACGGTGGATAGTCCGATTCGAGCAAATTTTTTACTTATTGTTAATAACGATTGCAAATTAGTTATGGATTACGTCCTTGATGATTTTAAAACGAAACCTACTCGACATTTCTTAAGTGCTTTGCGCTTGAAAGGATTAGCAAAAGCCATTCCATTGAAGATGCTATACTATTCCGAGAATTCGCAAAAAGCGAGAACCATAAATTGCAGCGCCTATCAAAATATTATCTAAAGAAAAACAGAGGTAAGTATGAATATTAAAACACGCAATGATATCTCTAATTTGGTATTCAAGAATTTGCCTGATATAGAAACGCTAAGGCAATTTCTCGATATATTGGAAACGATTGAGAGACAATTCGCAACTCAGATAGCTGTTAAGACTGTGATATCCGGTAGTATAAAATATTTTACTGTAATTAAAAACGTGGCTGGTGCTCTCCATAATAAAACACCTAGTATTCGCGTTCCTTCTTCGACGACGTCATTGCATAATATTGATGCACGTTATAAGTTTCCATTTTCCGGTAAAAGAAGTGGTGGAGCAACTTGTATTAAAATTTGCCAAGAGACATTGCCAGATATTCAATCAACTATGGTAGAGGCAATCGAAGTATTTCTTAGAAGTTCGAACAGGAAAAAGCATAAAAGCTCTTTTAAACAAGCGCCACCATCAAATCCTCGTTATACTAAAGAAGTATTAAGCCCACCAATAGTCTTTGCACAGAAAGAACATAATGAATCAGGCGAATTTTTCGGAAACATAGTATCCACGAAACAATTCATTAAAGATATATCTGATCGCTGCAAAACTTATGGTCCCTATTTACCACTAAGAGGAAGAAATCCATTTCCATCCTGGGTAACAAATTTAAGTTTCCGAAATGATAATCGTAAATTTTATACCAATCAAAAAATTGTACTGCGGAATACATTGTTTAATAATACTTCAAACGGAGAAGGAATTTATTTCTTTATATCTTCAAAGACCGAACAATTTCCTTACTATTATATCGGCATATCAAGGAAGGGTGCAAAATATAGAGTCCACGAAAGAATTAAGGAACATCTACTTGAAAAAGACTGGATATTCTTTTGTCTGGCAAATGAAAAGGAGAGTAAGAATTATTTTTATGAAGTGATGAGATTTTATGGGGACGGAGGGTACCCTGAAAAGAAAGATGAATACAATCGCCATTTTAGTGCATTAAAAAAAATCTCTGAAATTTCTTCAATTGCATTTATTTCTCATCCAACACTTACCCATAACGACTGGGAAGCAATTGAATCCTATTTCGTCACAACGTATCAACCCCCAGCTAATTATATGAAATTGAATGAAAATCTTTTATCACCTGTATTAATTCCATATAAACCATTGTATTTAGAAGTTAAATCCGAGTTATCAAAACTAATTTTCCAAAACGATGTAAATTCCTAATATTTGATAGGAACCATATTTTCAGATATTAGGTAAATCGATGAAAAGAAATTCAAGGAAGCGCTTGCGAACAATGTAAAAGCATTGAGCAAACGGAACGTGCTTCAAATGTGGGACAGAAATCGCAGGTAGATGGAGCAACGCCTCTTGAGAAAACGAAACGAACTTCTTCCTCATCATATCTTTTCATTAACGAGAGATGTCATATGATAAGCTCATCCATTATCCCATGTTCTAGTGAAATAATCTTTGCTGCTCTCGCGGATTCCCGCCCAAGGACTGTGGCTTTTTAAACAGAGTAAGAATTGGAGCGAAGCTGATTCTGAGAAATTCGGTGTTCCCTAATAACAATGAACAGCAAACTTTTAAAGAGAGGTTGTTCAATTTGTATTCGAGTCGGTGAAAGAGTATCTTCTATGCAAGGAGACATCACTTATTAGAAAATTATTTTGGGCACATCATGAAATATTGGTGTATCATATTATTTGGAATTCTCTTATCGGTTTTCGTGTTCTGGGGCTGCCCATCGGTTCCACGAAAAGATGAAAAAGAAATCGCCCGAAAACCGGAAATCATATTTTCTGTTGCCAGCTTGAATCTCGGCAATTTCAAAAAAACGCATAGAGCAAAAATATATTGTTGAACTTGCGAAAGTACTGAAACGTGAACAAGTGGAGGTGCTTGCAGTCCAAGGGATCTCGAGGTACCTTGGTGTCGCATCGCGCGTAGATTTTGTCAATGAACTTTCAGTACAAACGGATTGGCGGAATGCGTTCGGTGAGATGATGAACATTTCCGGCCGTCAAACCGGCAACGCTGTTTTCAGTTCCTATCCAATTCTTTCGCAACACAATCAATCATTCGATCACCTGAAGACAGCAACTTTTGAGGCTGCCTTGCAAGCAACAATAGATGCAGGAATACGTTCGCTTGTTGTTGTCAGCGTACAAATGCCGCTCAACGCAACAGAGGAAGAAAAAGCGCAATGTATGCGGATAATCGCTGCATCGAATCCTGATGGAAGCAATCAAACAACCGTCATCACTGGAAATTTATCTTCTTCGGAATCGGTTCGCACTTTAAATTCATTTACCGAGGTTCCGCAATCAGAATTTGCCAGAGGCACAATACCGAGTGTTTGGTACTCGGCAAACGCATCGTTTCAATTGCTTGCATCACACACAGTGGAAACAGAACTTGGCAGGCTCATTATTGCACAATTGGGATTATTTCGGCAGAAATAGCCACCAAGCGCCTTTAAGTGGCTTGCGAGTCAGAAATTTAGAATAACTACTATGTGGATATTCAATATATCGTTCTTGTGCAATATATCGTTCTTGGATATCGTCTTAAGAACTATTATAATATATGGGTATACTGTTAAGTATTTGTCTTATGGGATAGCGAGGATTTGGACAGACGATATCCTCGCATCCGGATTCCTGTAGACAATAATAAACAGCTTCGGAAACTGTATTCTGGAACAACGGTAAACAGAAACAATGTCTGAAGAAAAAAAACTTGATCCCCAGGCTTTAAAAGAACGCATTGGTAAACATTTGCGAATGGCGGATGAATTCACGCGCCAGCAGCGGTATGAAGAAGCTATCATGGAAGTTGAGCGGGCCCTTGAAATTGATCCAAAGAATAACTATGCACGTTCTTTCCTTGAGCGAGTGAAGTTGATGCATAAACGTTCTCAACCGAAAGGGCTCGACCAAGCGATATCAGAAGAAAAAACAACGGAAGAACGATCGGCTCTTATTTCTCAACATCTTTCTAAGGCAGAAGAGTATATTAACAAAAAAGAGTATGCCCGTGCGTTGGAAGAAGTTGCGCGTGTATACAAGATTGCTCCACAAAATTATTACGCACAAACCTACTCCGAACGAATTGATATTCTCATGCAGGATAAGAGTATCGAAAATGATAAGCCTGTCGCAACCCGTGTCCAACCCGCAATACCGGATGTTCAGCCTCTACAATCTCTCACAAGAGGCAGTACATTGATGTATTGTGAACTTCTCAAAGAAGTATGGTTCGATGGAAAAATAACCGAGCAGGAAGCTCATGAACTTAGTGCATTGCGTGAGCTTTTTGGCATCACGCAAGAAGAGCACATTAAGCTCGAACGGGAAACAAGAATTGAATCGTATCTGGAAGCGTTGCGCATTGCATGGCGCGATAATAGCCTCAGCGGTTTGGAACAGAAGGCACTGCAGATGATGCTCGATAAATATGGTATCTCGAAAGAAGAGCAAGAAGAAGCGGAATCACGATATGCAGAGGTTAAGAAATCGTTGAAGTCGCGAGGCACTATCCTTGTTGTTGATGCAGATCGTCAGGCTCTGGTATCGTTGAGTAAGGGACTGCAGCACCACAGCCTTACTGTCCTTTTAGCTCAGAAAGCAGAAGATGCGTTGCAGATTCTCAGCACTCATACGCCAAATCTTATCCTCTCCGAGGTTCTTTTTCCCAAGGATCAAATGGATGGAATAGAATTTCGCAGAAAGTTGACCGAGCATCCAGTTCTCAAGCGAACACCGTTCTTTTTTATCAGTTCCATTGCCGATAAAAAGGTGATCCATGCATGTTATCGATTAGGCGCCGATCATGTCCTTGTAAAACCAATCGATATGAAAATGTTATTATCGATGATTGAAGGGAAACTTCATATCTCACCGCAGGAGAAATAATCCTTCTCATGTTTAAAAACAAAAAATCCCAAGTCGATCCTATCAAAGAGCGCGTCAACAAGCATCTTCGTACGGCCGATGAATTGGTACAGCAAAAAAAATATGATGACGCCTTGTTGGAAATTGAAGCCGCTTTTGAACTAGACCCTAAAAACATGTATATCCGTTCCTTCCTTGAACGCACACGCTATTTAATCCAGAAGGAAAACGAAAAGCGCGCAAAGGTAATCGATGAAATGGATATGCCCCTCGAACGCCGGATGCAAACCATTTCACGTCTGCTTGCATCCGCAGAAGAATTTATCAAACTCAAATTGTACCATCGTGCGTTAGGCGTTGTTGCGAAGGTTTATCAAATCGACCCGAAGAATCACTATGCGCAGTTATATTCTGAGCGTATTGAAGAATTAATGCTAGCAGAAGCGGCTGGCAAAGGAAAGGTTAAGCTCAAACCTCCTCGTCACAATGAACCCGAAATGTACACTCCCCCTGCAACAAAGCCGCCTGAACTTGTCCAGGACGACATTCCCAAAACTACTGCACTTCTACAGGATACCGTCCCCAAGCCTTCTGCATATGTGCAGGACGACGCTCCCAAGCCGAGCAAAGAAGACCAAACGCCACTGCCGATTCCAAAAAGTGAACCGCGGGAAGAGGCTGGTCGTTTTGCATTATACCGGGAGCTTCTTAGGGAGTGCTGGGCGGATGGTGTTATTACTCCAGAAGAATCTGCGATGTTGCATCGTGTGCGCACTCAGTCTTCGATTACCTTTGAAGACCATTGTCGACTCGAAGTGGATATCAAGATCGATGCGTATGTCGATGCGCTGCACATAGTTTGGCGAGACGGTGTGGTGACCGACAATGAACAGGAAGTATTGGATATTATGCGCAAGAAATTCGGAATAACACCAGAAGATCAAGCATCGGCAGAAAAGAGGTTTTCCTTATTACGCACGTCCAATGAGACAATGGAAACAGTATTGATCGTTGACCCGGATCAAGATGACTTAATTTCTATCGCGCGCGCGCTCATTGGTCGAGGATATGATGTGAGAGTAGAACGTCACCCCGATGAGGCCATTCTCTTTATGAAAACGATTACACCCGATCTCATCCTCAGCGAAGTTGTTTTTCCGCAGCTGGACACCGACGGATTTGAATTCTATCAGAAAGTGCGTTCAAATAAACAGTGGAATCATATCCCGTTTATAATGATGACCTATCCCGGTGACGCTCGCATCGTGAGAGCAGGATTACGCATGGGTGTGGATTATTTCCTTCCCAAACCATTGCATATCGATTTTATGGTGGCAATCGTAGAGGGCAAACTCAAATCAGGACGGCAGCTAACAACATCAACAAAGTAAATTATTATACATACGTTGGAAGGATTCTCTTGACCATACGCCCACATTGTTTTTTATAGTTCACGCGTGCATGGAGGAATCGATAAAAAAAACGTGCATCGTTATCAAAAATGCACGCTTCACAGAGGTTTATTTTAGAATAAGAATCTGGTTGTATGCTATTCTAAATTGATCGTTTCGCCAATTCCGGGGAGATGAATAAGCTTGAGTTCTTTCTTTCCTTCCTTGGTAACCATCGCACGTTCAAAATAAAATTTAATGCCTTTTGCTGTTTGCAGGTATGGCGAATCCTGCAGATGATAATGAATCACAGGTTCAGTTGCGCTGCCTGATCCTCCACATTGTGCTAATACTTGCCCACGAGTCACTTTATCACCTACTCTTACCCGAATGCTTCCTTGTTTCAAAAAAGCTAGAACTGAATACTCACGGCTGGAGTGCTGAATGATAATCGCATTGCCGATAGGTGCATATGGATTGCGGAATCCGGGAGAATTTTCACGGATGCCATCAATCGCTTCTACTATAGTTCCGTTCGCCGGAGCGAGCACTTCCTTTCCATACCCGAAGTAATCTTCATTTGCCTTCCCGTCATTCCTATAACGTGATCCGACCGTATCCTTTGCTGAAAATTCATATGCATATTGTTGCTGCAATAAGTTGCTTTGTAAGGCACCTTCACGAAATTCTCCACCAGCGAGAACAGTCCAATTGCCCTTGAACGGAGGATACAATTCTGTTTGCTGTTTGTCAGGTATAACAGGGGCAACGGGTTGTTTAACTATTGGGATCGTTGTGGCAGTTGATGCTGTCAATGATGGTGTGCGTATGGTTGGTACTGGTATCGGTTTCAGTTCAACGGCCGGAGTTGGGTTTGTTTTTTTCGCAGATGTTTGTGTCGGCGCTGGTTTCGGTTCAAGAGGCGGAATTGGATTTGGTGTCTGAGCAGTAGCTGGCGTTGGTGCGGGCTTTGGTTCTTGTATTGGTTGAGTCTCAGGAATGGCGTGGGTCGTAAAAATAAACCCCTTGATTTTCTCTTGATCGTTGATATAGAGTATTAAGTCCTGAGCGCCGCGCTCAAAATATATCACACAGACCGCCTGATCCATTGTCTTCACCTGAGGCGAATCAACCCTGGTTACATTTCCATATTGGGATTCGTAATTTTTGAATAGGAGTGTTGTATTATTGAGTGGAAATGCAGCTGACATTCCAGCATCGTATTCTCGCACAATCCCAGCGTAATCTTGTTTATTCATCGCTTCGACCAAACGGTTAATGACTCTTGCAAACCGTTCAGTTCCTTGTTGCTGTGCAAACGATGTCAGTGTCCAGATAATGATGATTAAAAATATTCTTGTCGATCTCCTCATGGTCGTCCCTTCCGTACAACTCTATCTCTTCATGGCATTAATACCTCAGAAGCCAGCCCACGCTTCACAAACTGTGATTGGTAAAGGTTAGCACGTTTTTTAGTAAGAATCAATATCTGAATGACTATTGTACAAAACAAAAGGCAGGTGTGTTGCCTGCCTTTTCGAATATTAGATCTCGGATAGAATAAGATTAAAACTTGCCGAACTTTAATGTCAGGACAGCCGACAGGCCGCTCAAATCGGCATTTGTTGATAATGAGCTCTTCAATCCGTTAATGTATCGGTAACTTATACCACCTGCAATACGGAAGAAATGAGTCACATTAAGATTTGCGTGGGCACTGGGTTCCAGTACAAAAAAAGATTCTGTTGTACGATGATTATCAAATATGTCTTGATTCTCGTCTTTGAATCCGATGCTGCCACCGCCGATTAACAATCCTAAGGAAAAATGAATAAGATCGTTGGATGATGCAATATACTCAAGATCCAAACCGCCGTACCCCATTTGTATGAATTGATGAACAGAATCAGTTTTTTTTGCATTCACATCCGTTACCAACCCATAGCCGGCTCCACCAAGATCAAACGTATGATTAATGATCCAGCCGCCACGTCCACCAACTAATACAGCGGATTCTCCGTTGATGCTGGTAACTTTCACTACCGGTCCGCCGAAACCTCCGTTTTCAATATCTCCAGCACCTATCAGTGTTTGTTCTTGTGCAAAGGCAGGAAGAGTTATTATGACAAAGAGAAGAAATAGTGCATACTTCATACGTACTCCCATAGATTATGTAAATTTTTATTGTTATTACTGCAGATCAAACTTAAGAAACAATACGAAAAAAAATATGGATGTTGCACTTGGTTTGTTCTTTTTCCAACATTCTAATTTTTATAGAAGAGCATCACAATCTTAGAATAGTACAGTGGAACATG
This sequence comes from Ignavibacteriota bacterium, assembly GCA_003155495.1. GTDB lineage: Bacteria > Bacteroidota > Ignavibacteria > UBA10030 > UBA10030 > Fen-1298. The sequence goes on along the minus strand of PMDB01000118.1, from coordinate 24,851 downwards.
ATAAATAAAAGCTGGAAAATATAACCGCATGAATCACCAACTGATTGCTCAACGAGGTTCTACACTATGCTTTGAACTGCCAACCGAGAGAATGCCAGGGATGTAAAAATCAAGTGTAACACTCTCGAATAAAACCTCTTACTATGGTTTATTGCTCCTTGGGAACATTCTCCGTTGGTTTGTTTATTTGCATATGAACCTCTTGCAGCAATTTAAAAGTGAGCCAGAAAGCGATTATTTCTAAAACCAGCACAATTCCGAACGATCCTTCATAAAGTATTTTCCAAACCAATGAAGGTTTTTGCTGGGTAATCGGAGGTAATGCAGTGAATCGGGTAACAATGTTATAAATCAAAACTGCCGGCAAAATACCGAGCAAAACAACCGCTCCTTGTCGAGCAGACTGCGTTGACAAAAAAAAGACCACCACCAGCGGTGCCAAGCAAAGAAATAAGAGAAGCGGTATATGCGGAGTCAGAGAATAGATAAGATCAATCTTTTCGTGAGCATAACTATTGATAACCAGCAATGCTGTATGAGCTGAGATGACCAACGTCGCTTGCTTTGCTAGTGAATTGATACTTTCTGTCAGTACCATACGTTCTCCTTTTATAAATTGAATAACATGACACAAGCTATTTCTGGATGATTCTGCGTGCTCGTGTGAATCGGTTCAGGAGTGATTCTTCGAAATAGTTCGATGATGGATCTAAACTGCTCAACCGTACTCGTCCTGAACTATGAATGAATAACCTGTTCCCTACATAGAGACCAACATGAGTAATACGCCTGGATTGCTTTCCTCTTGCTTGTTGGCCAAAGAAGAGGAGATCGCCCTTCTGGAGGTTCTCAAAATTTTTCCCCGGATCGATTGGGTTTCCTTGATTTGCTTGCTGATCAGCATCGCGGTGTACCTCCATTCCATTCAATCGATATACCATTTTGACAAATCCTGAACAATCCATTCCTTTCACCGATGTTCCGCCCCAAAGATATGGAATACCTAAGAGCGCTTTTGCTGTCTTTTCAAGATTCTCTCCCGTGAGCATGCGACTCTTATTCCATTCATCGAGATCCTGCACACAAAAGTCCGGCACAAAACCTTTTCGCCCATCGGCAAGTTCCACAATCGTCCACTCATTATTCTTGCCCCCGCTTTTCAAAATACATCCGGCAACAACATTGCAGAGTGGCACTGAGGATGAGTCAGGTGTCTTACAAACAATACATTTCAATTCAGTGATAATCACTTTGTGCACAGTGTTCCAAGTCTTCATATGTGCTTGATCTGCAATGGAGAGTGATGCCGTGTCGATCCATCCAAGATATTGGTCGGGCATTTGAATAAAACAATATCCACCGGCCTTCTTCAACAACTTTACTACTGTGCCCATCAATACTTGCGTTATAAGTTCTCCCTCCTTATGTGGTTTGTCTCGAATGTCTCCTACGTCAATAGTAACGATGCCATTTCTGTAGTTTCCCAGTGTCATGTCCGGAAGCACACGAATGCTATCAAACACTTCTTCATTCAAATTCTTTCGCAGTGCATTGATCAGTGCGTTTTTTGCTGCAAGGGTATCGACTTCTCCGAAGAGTACAATTCCTGTCTTTGTCTGCTTATACGAGATATCGAAAACTGCCGTCCGCCGGTCCGGTGCATACCGCTGCTGTGTGGATTGAAGAACACGTTTTATGAGAGTGCTTTGATCTGTTGCCCTTGCTTCACAGGCAATGAGAGCGAAGAAGATGACAGCTACAAAACTTATGCTATATGTTTTCATCGATACACTTTTGATTGCAACCACTGAGAAAAATGAACGACAGAAATATACAGGAAATCTCTTCCTTGGTCAAACGTTGATGGCGATGGTGTTTAGATTTGTTGTTGCAGCCAGGTTGAGATGTCTGAGAGGCTTTCATCACTGATCGTGTGCTGGATGGGATATTCACGATAAAGAACGTTCGCGTTCGCTTGTACAAGCAGTCGATGAACTTGTCTGCCTAATTCGATCGGAACCACTGGGTCCTGTTCGCCATGCGCAATGAAGAACGAAAGAGCACCCAAATCATCCCATCGATAGGATAGCCGCTCGTGTTGTGGCAGTAAACCGCTGTGTGCAACGATACCTTTGAAGTGCCTTGGATACGAGAGCGATATCGCCAACGACATCATTGCTCCCATGCTGAATCCAAACAGAAATAGCCTGCTTGAATCAACTGGATATTTCTGCTGAAAGTCATCTAACCATCGGAGGAAAGAGTCACGGCTATTGAGAAGTTGATCGATGTCCACAACGCCGTTTTCATCTAAATCAAACCATGTATACCCGCCATAGGGATACCTGTACGGTGCCCGTACACTGGCGATGAGCAAATGCGGATCGAGGCAGGGTGTTAATCCGAGGAGATCATTTTCATCGGTTCCACGGCCGTGCAGGAATACAAGCGCCGGATGCGGGCCTGATTCGTTGGTACTCAGAGGGGCGATTTTAGAGAAGAGCGATGGAGATTCCATAACAATCTGATGAGTAAAAATAATAAAAGGAACGCAGAGAAATGACTCTTACTGTTTCGATGACCGGATCAACTCGTCGATGCTGCTGGGGCGCAGCAGCATTAAAATAGATGAATGTGAGACAATGAGATACTTTTCGCCTTCGAATTCAACCTCGATAGCAGCATCGCGTACGAAAATAGCGTAATCACCTTCTTCAGCCTGCAGGGGAAGGTACTTGATAGGATCTTTGGGAGTTGTTGACCAAGATTCCTGATCCATGAATTGCGGATTCGGTACTGCATATCCCGGGCCAACACGCACCACGTACCCGCTCTGGACTTTGTCTTTCTCCTTCACACCGGGTGGGAGATATAAGCCATGAGCTGTCCGCTCACTCTCTTTATCGGGGGCGAGGAGTACCTTATCGCTAACAAGTATAATTTTATTCCGTGATTTCAATTCCATGTGTGCTTCATGATTTTTTTATCATATTTCATCGGGACGGCGGGATTCGTCACGAAGTGATCCCTTCGGGAAACCCGCGACCCCTTGTACCCCAAGCCTTACTCCAGCGAAAATTCTTTGAAACACAAACTATTCATTTTCGGAAGCTATAAAAATCGGTGTATTTCAACTATGTGCGGTTAGCACATTAAGCCTGCAAACTTTCTGCATTATATTTAGTATTCTAATTTAAAGAGATACTGACTTATATGCAATTCCTTCCAGTAAATAAAAAAAACAGTTTATGTTCAAACGTAAGAGTAGCATTATAGACTCGGTTGCAAATTGTGATTTTTTAATCTACCATTAAACTATATTTTATATAAAAGAATTGTGAATTACACTTTCTAACAAATATAGAGGTTAAAACTATGGCTAAAATAATTCGTTTTAAATCAGATTGTAGGAAAATTATTTTATTCATCTTATTCGGATTCAGTTTTGGATTTGCCCAAACTCAAAAGGATAAATTAGTCATAGAAAAAGCAGGCTATTTTGAAATGCCCGGACTTAATGTGCTTGTATATAATAACACATTTCCTGAAGGACATCAGGGTGGAGTTGAAATTATTCAGCATGGAAACCGTACGGCTACAAATGGCGAATTACGCCTAAACGCTACTCCAGGACAGTGGCAGCCAATACCCAAACTTGGCACCGGCCACGAATCCATCGGTGTCAGTCCGCAGGATGGAAGTGCGCAAGGCCGGATTATTGATTCGCTAAAGAATGAAATCAGCATATCATGTAGTTATCCTGACAGCAGTCGGATGCGCAAAGGTTTTAATCCGATTATTTATCCCGATGTACAATTAAAATATAACGTACGGGTGAAAGCAGAGGGTAAATCTTTTACAATAACTGTCGATCTTGAAGAACCTCTTCCGGCTAAATGGGTAGGTAAAGTGGGATACATTTTGGAATTATTCCCCGGGGATCTTTACGGGAAAACATATTTTATGGATGCGAACAATGGAATATTTCCGCGACAGGCAAATGGACCAACATATTTTAATGCCGAGAAGGAAGTTGAAGCTATGCCGCTGGCTGAAGGAAACAAATTTGTTATTGCTCCGGAAAGCGATTTGTTAAGGATGGTTATTGAAAGTCCCAATGCGAAATTGCAGTTATTAGATGGCAGCCTTCAACATAACAACGGATGGTTTGCCGTTCGCTCGTTGGTTCCTGCCGGAACTACAAAAGGAGCGATACAGTGGAAAATATCGCCTCATGTAATTCCTGGCTGGATTGATAAGCCGGTTATTCATTTAAGTCAGGTAGGATATCATCCAAATCAACCCAAAGTTGCTTTTATCGAACTTGATAAAAACGATAAACTCCTAAATAAAGTTTCTCTGCTTAAGCTTGAAAGTAATGGAGACCATAAAATTGTAAAAGAACAAGCGCCTAAACCCTGGGGTCAGTATTTACGTTATCAGTATTCGAAATTCGATTTTTCAGAAATTAAAGAACCAGGTATATATCAAGTGAAATACGGTGATGTTACGACAAATGTATTCAGAATAAATAAAGATGTGTATAAACGAAATGTTTGGCAGCCAACTCTTGAGTATTTTATTCCCATTCAGATGTGCCATATGCGGGTGAATCAGAAATATCGTGTTTGGCATGGCGCATGTCATCTTGATGATGCGTTAATGGCTCCTCTAAATATACGTCACTTCGATGGCTACGGTAACGAAGGGGAAACATCGACATTATCGAAATTTAAACCGCTTGAGCATGTGCCCGGACTTAATGTTGGAGGATGGCACGATGCCGGAGACTATGATCTGAGGATTGAAAGTCAGGCAGAAACAATAATAGCGCTCGCTTTAGCTTACGAAGAATTCAATATTAATAATGATGAAACTTATATTGATCAGAAAACCAGAACCGTTGAATTATTTCAACCTGACGGAAAACCCGACATTCTTCAGCAAGTCGAACATGGAGTTTTAGCAGTATTATCAGGATATCGCCAAATGGGTGTTTTATACCGGGGTATCATTGCTCCCACATTGAGACAATATGTACATTTGGGTGATGCATCAACTGATACAGATAATAAAGTCTGCAATGACACGGAACTTCTTGGTAAAGCTGCAAAAATTAATGAGTTGTGGTATAAAAAAGTAGCTAACCGCTATTCCAACATTTTTGATCCTGAATTAAACCTTGATCAGATAAAATTGGTAGTACCGGAACTTGATGACAGGCTTGTGTTCATGGAAACAAATCCGGATTGGCAATTCATAGGCGCCAGCAGTCTTGCCATAGCTTCCCGTGTTTTAAAGGATTATAATCCCTCACTGGCAAAAGAGTGTTTGGATGCTGCTGAAGATTTATATCGGAAGAACAAGGATATCGAAGTCAGAAAGGATTATTTCTGGATGAGAGCCCAAAAGCTTGAGACACTTATTGAGTTGACAATTACAACCGGAAAATCCGAGTATAAGGATGAATTATGCAAAATGAGTTCACTCGCTAAAAGAACATTTGGCTTTACAGCCTGGAGTTTGGGAAGAGTATTACATTATATTGATTGTGCTGAATTTAAAGATTCAGTTCATGCAGCGGCAGTCGAATTCAGACCGATGCTTGAAAAATACCTATCAGAATCTCCATTTGATTCACCCATGTCGCATGCAGAGTATATTGCTTTCCAATCGTACTATTTGCATAAATTCTGGCCGGATCTTTATTCTGCTGATCATTTATTCTCGATTGTGAATTACATCTTAGGATGCAAACCAGGCAGCTCTACCAACAGTTTGGTTTCAGGTGTGGGTGTTAATTCTCCAACAATTGCATATGGTACAAACAGGGCAGATTGGAGTTATATACCCGGAGGTACGTTCTGGAATGCCGTAAATTTAGTCAATCCGGATTTGGCTGAAGACAAAACATGGCCTTTTATGTGGCAGGAAAGAGAGTACATCATCACAGCCCCATGTTACTATTTATTTTCAGTGTTAGGAGTAGATAAAATATTATCTGAAAAGTAAATTGAAGAATTATAAAGTGGCAGAACTGAAAAGTTCTGCCACAATTCTTACCAATTATAATATTCTTAGTAGTTTTTCCCTCTGATAGTAAATACCAAACCTAATTCTTTGATTGAAACAGCTACTACAATGATTAAGATAATCTACTTATGGGTTTGGCTCGTTTAAAAGGGAGATGCGCTGCTTCATTGCCAACTTCCTTTATGGATTTGTTAGCAAGTAAAAGAATTAAATCGTCGATGAATCGGGAGACAAAAAAGAAGCCCGAAAACATTAACTGTTCTCAGGCTTATTCGTCGGGACGGCGGGATTTGTCACGAAGTGATCCCTTCGGGAAACCCGCGACCATCTCTCCTTATATTTATATACTCTATCCATCCTTGTGGAGACTTGAGGAAATGTTCTCGCCTTATGGCTTCCGTACGAGAACTGTACTCTTCAACATAAATAACCTTCCAAGGACGGTGAGATTTAGTCCATCGAACTCTTCCTTGATTATGCTCTTCCAATCTACGATCGAGATTTGAAGTTTGCCCAACATAATGTTTGTTATCTTTTAAACTATTAAGGACATAGACGAGGAATTTCATGTTCACCATTTGTCGGGACGGCGGGATTTGAACCCGCGACCCCTTGCACCCCAAGCAAGTGCGCTAGCCGGGCTGCGCCACGTCCCGAAACCGACTGCATCAAGGTAATTACTTTTTCGTACCCTTGCAATTCTGAAAATAAGAAAGGTCTGCAAAATTTTCTCGCACTCGAATGCTGCTTTCAGCCGAACATAAAGGAGAAAATCTAAGTATAAGTTTGATGGACATCGATGCGGAGAGAGCTTGATTTGGCCGCCATCGCTTCATTGCGGTTGCCCTCTCACCGGCTTGGATCGGTGTCTCTCTTCAGCACCATTATGGTGAAATCATCGGACATCGGATAATTTCCAATGAATCCTCGAAGATCCTTCACTATACATCCTTTGATCGTGTCGGCTGTTGTCTCGAAGTTCCTAAGAACACATTCACGTAATTTCTTTTCACCATATTGCTGAAGCTTTTTATTTGCCGCCTCTGTCACTCCATCAGTATACAAAACCAACGTATCGCCATGGTGTAGATCTATTTGATGGGGTTCAAACTGCTGTTCTTCTACAATTCCCAGAGGCAAGCCGCTCGCCATAAGTTCGTTAATATCGTTTCTGCTTTTTCGGAAAAGGAATGGCGGGTTATGACCGGCATTCACATAGGTGAACTTATGATTAACCGGATCAAAAATCATGATAAAAAAAGTGATGAACCGTTCTGCTGGACTAATATTGTAAACGAGAGTATTCAATCTTCTCACAAGCTCGACCAATTCTAACGGATACTGAATGTACACTCGCAATAAGCCATGCAAAGTCGACACTAAAAGAGCGGCTGGGATCCCTTTTCCAGAGACGTCAGCTATGGTGATAGCAAATTTTCCATCTTTGAGCGGAATGATGTCGTACGAATCACCTCCGATTGATGCACAAGGTTGGACCGTTGCAGAGAGTTCATACGATGGGATTTGAATTAATTCTTTCGGGAAAAGCTGCTGCTGCATTTCGGCGGCGATCTGAATTTCTTTATCAACTCGTGCATGTTCAAGATCTGCTTGATAGAGTCTAGAATTTTCGATGGCGAGAGAAGCGTGCTCTGAAAATGCATCTAGGAAGAATTCATCGTTCCGATCAAAAAAGCCTCGTTTTTTGTTGATAATCTGAAAGACTCCTATAATGACTCCGTTTCTATTTCTCATCGGCCTGCAAAGCATCGTTTTTGTATGAAAACCAGATTTAGTATCAATAGCCGAATAGAATCGCTTATCTTTGCTTGCATCTTTCACATTGATTGTTCTTCCGGTCTTAGCAACCGTCCCGGAAATGCCGGTCCCGATCGGCAATCTGATTTCGACCAGTCCAGTGCCTTTCACCACTTTTGACCAAATCTCCTGTGTCCGTTCATCGATGAGATAGATCGTTCCTCGCGCTGCGTTGAGATTCTTCGTGGCATGGTCGAGAATGATGGAGAGTATTTTATTTAGATCAAATGTTGTGTTGAGTTGTTTCGCTGCATCGATAAGTGATTCCAACTTCCGGATATACGGCCGCATGGCGATGGATTTTTTCTTTGTGGGGGCCAAGGTATTTCCTCTTTTTTCTCTTTGCGTTTATAGATACATAAAGATCTGTAAAAATAAAAAACCGGATAAAAAGAAATCTGCATCAAAATATAGCAATTGTCAGATGATGTGTTTAAAAACACATGCTCCGGCAGAACATTACTTAATATGATTACCAGAACTTTACAGTTTATTTATTCAAACTTCAACCGGCAACCATCACCACGTCTAGTTCCAACAATAAAAAGCCTCAGTGGTTATCTGAGGCTTGTCATATCCAAGATGATTTTAGGATACTATTTCAATAGTAGCATCTTCTTTGTATCCACGAACAGATTGTTCGGATTATTTATATCTACAGCCAATACTTAGAAATCTTCTGCATTATTTTTTGTTTTATGAGAGTACTGTTGCAGCCATCCAGGACAAAGCGTGCCCATCCCGCTATAATTAAGCATAAAATAATCTGCTGCCGAAACGCTTTTGAGTGTAATGGAATTCACGTATTTACTGCCTTTAACAGGAAACTCCCACCTATACAATACGTCATTATCCTCTGAATATGTCGTGGTCGGATTACCATATTTAGCACAATGCAATTCATAAATTTCTTCGAGAAGTTCTGCCTTGGAATAGAATACTAGGTTACTTGATTCAAACTTTCCTTTGAGCAGGGATTCCATAAGAAAACAAGTGTCAACTTTATATGCTCCCAGAGAAAGACCCGTAAAGTAAAGATTGTTACGGTCGCATTGACGAATAAATTTCACCCCGGGTTTTTGTAAAAGCAGCTTTTTTGCAGTTTCCATTTTTGTCCCAAATGGAATATTAAGAAAACCGTTAAGAGACGNNATTGAAGTATCTAAATGAAATGTAACCATTATGAGGAAAGATATTAAGTAGCGTACCTGATATTTCATATTCCATCCTTTGACTATTTTGTATATAACAAAAGAAAAGAACGTATTTACATTCTAAATGCTGTTATAGAAGGAGCTGTTATTTTGGATTAAAAAGAATCCTCTAATGACGGAGTTTTGGATAGGATTAATCCTATAAGGATATTCGAAGGATAAAAAAGCGGCAATGGCCATCGCCGCTTCTTTTACCTCAACCTCTGTTTCGAATTGTGAGTTGACTCGGTCTAAAATTTAATATAAGTTGCATCATAACTCACTTGCCGACACATCAAGGTTTCTTTAAAGAAGAGGAACCATGAATAAAAAAAGCTTCTACCTCTCGCTGGCAGTGGTTCTCACTGTTTCAGCATCCACATTGAACGCACAGGCGCCGGGCAATTGGCCCGATGTTCTCGTGGGTTTTTATGATTGTAACTATAGTGCCGCAGCCGTTGATAGTGCGAGCCAGTTATCGCTCCTGCACACCGCGTCGTGGTATATCTATCAGAATGTGCTCAGCGATACATCAACGAGCCATCTTCAACTTTGTATGTACGGCTTCACAGATAGTTTGACCATCGATTCCACGATGGGCGGGTTTACGGTTTCGTTCCAGGATACGGCCAAACCGGTGGATGCCGATTATGTTATCTCGAGCACCATCACGGGGAACCCGGGAAATTATACACTGACGGTTTCCATTCTCGACGGACAAACGCTTATCCATGTGATCGATGGAACTGCGAAGTTTTCGTCGATCACCGGCAATGAGGTGAGTAATGCCTCTTCATCTGCCGTTTCCAAGATCGTTCCCGTATTGTCGGCAATACGGAACTATCAGGAATCGCTGAAAAATAACGATCCGGCTCTCTGCATCAATCCACAAATCGAGGTCACGACAGGGAAAGCGGTTGTGCCGCTCAAAGGCTCAACGATTGTAACGGTTACCGTGACGGATTGCGACGGTTTGCCGCTGCCGGGCCAACGGCTGTCGCTCGATGCGGAAGCGGGTACGCTCAGCTCATCGGCTCTCATAACCAACCAGAATGGATCGGCCAGCGTAACATTTTTTGCGGGGAACAAAGACGATATCGGAAGTGTGTCCGCTGCGATCGAACAGGCAATCACGGTCACCCATGACACACTGAATCCCTACGGCTCTTTATTTATTACGGTCGGCGCTCCGGACACTGCCGGCATCGGTGTCCTTGAATTTGACATCGCCCAAAAAAGCGCAAGCTACAGCGATAAAATGGGAAACGGAACCTGGGACCAGTCCACAAAGTTTTCGACGCGTTCATACCAAGGAAAATGCAAGGGTACATTAATTTCCATGCCGGGATTTGCATTGTTCGTGGGTGATACAGCGAAAGGCTCCGGTTCGGTTTTTAAGCATACATTCGCGAAACACACCGTGTTCGAACGGGGCGATAACCCATGCCCGAGAATCCTATGGGCAATAAGCGGTTCCACTTCGAACGGCGCAACTCCAAATAAAGTCTTCTGCGATGCCACGATCAATTATTCCACCGATCCGTTACAATGCGGGTGTACGATCGCAGGCCTGCGGTACAAAATTCTTAAATACACTTATAACTGGTGGGATGAGGGGCATGGCAGGGATGCCCAATGTGTCGTCGAAGAACACATCGACCAGTCGTACGGCGAGGAAGGTGATATGCTGGATCTCTCGTATACGAATGGAGCATCCGGATTTGTTATTTATCCCTTCACCCAGCGCAACGGTTCCACAGCGTACACGATTATGATCAGCGGTTCAACCCAAGATCCGGACGGTTCGTATGCCGACATTACATGCAGCGCCACACTGAAACCGTACAGCTCTCATGCTTCCGCAGTGGACGCGTTCACGGGTTCTACGGCGGCTTTTTCCCTTTCCCAGAATTATCCGAATCCGTTCAACCCGGCGACCGCCATTACGTATTCGATTCAATCCAGAGGGGTTGTAACATTGAAGGTGTACGATGTTTTGGGGAGGGAGGTGAAGTCCCTGGTGAATGAAAGGCAGAATGCGGGAATTCATACGGTCAATCTTGACGGCAGAGATCTTCCCAGCGGCGTTTATTTTTACCGGATTGCAGACGGAGGGTACACGAGCGTAAGGAAAATGCTGCTGCTGAAGTGATTCCATGCTGTGAAAAAAACTGCTTGTTTCCTATCCTGCATCCTCCATGAAGCTTTTGCTATATCCAAATATGTCAGCAACTCCCGCAATGAAGGGCCGGAGTGTATGAAAAAAGTGGATGTTGCATAAAGAATTATTTCTTCCTCCCATCCCCGGCAGTTGGCGCTTCTGAGGATTTTTATTTTACTCGACATTTTGCTTTTCACCTTGCCCTCCCACCGAGAAACATGTATATTAATGCAGTAAAAATCTCGAATCTCTGATTAGTACCATTTGGGGGATCGCCAATGACAGTTCTTGAGAAATTAAATGTAATATTAAACACTAAGTCTATATTTCACGCTATTACGGACAAATTACAGACAAAGTCTCCCGAAGGTGGCGAAGCCATACCTTTGGTAGATGCCTTTGGCATATCCAATCACATGTTAGGCGGTAATTTAGAAAGAATTAGATATGATTTATCATATCGTAAAAGAAAAAGACTATCCGGATTTAATCAAAGGGGATGGTTATATCCCTGCCAATTTTGACGAAAGTGGTTTTGTTCATTGCGCACTCGAAGTTTCAGTAATCTCAGTTGCCAATGATTATTATTCGAATGTTGAGGATAAATTATTACTTCTCAAAATCGATCCATTGAAGTTAAAATCACAAACAAAATACGAATCGGCAGTACTGGAAAAAGGAGCTGGAACGCAGCATGTAAGTACTTCATCGGTTTTTCCACATGTCTATGGACCGATTGATAATTCTTCGGTCGAAGGAATTGGGGTGCTCCTAAAGGAAAAGAATGGATATGTATGGCCGAATAAATTTGTGTCATTGGCTGAATATTTAGATAGAAAGGATAAAATTACCACCTAACCATGTACTCCCGCCCAACCCGCCATAAAGCTTGGCGGGTAAATAAGATGGCGGGCAAGCAAGCTCGGCTTGTCCAGATGAATGAATCACGCGGTGCGTGATACTTAATCTCAATGAGCACACTGCAAAATTCATGGCGAGCATAGGTTTCGTTTTAATTTTAAAGTTGGCATAATGAACTTGTTCCGTTGAGTATAATTTGATAATTATCAGTGCGGCATCCCGATTTATCGGGAGCCAGTCCGTTATACCGCTTGCGCTTTTACAGAAGTTAGCGACAAGCAAAATAAATTATGAATCAATAACTTTACACTTTAAAATTACCATTATGTTCTAAAAATTGAATTCGTTGAAATATGAAGAAAACTATTATAATATCATTGCTCATTCAATTGAGTTATTTAGCAAACGCACAGTATCAAACTAATACCAATGAAAAGGGTGATGGTTATTATTTAAATCCAATTTTTGCAGGAGATTACCCAGACCCAAGTATACTGCGTGATGGCAATGATTACTACATAGTTCATTCATCTTTTGATTATTATCCAGGCTTACTCATTTGGCATTCAAAAGATTTGATTCATTGGACACCAGTTACAAATGCATTGCATAAATATGTAGGTTCTGTTTGGGCACCCGATTTAGCTAAATACAAGAACAGATATTACATCTATTTTCCAGCTAATAATACAAATTATGTTGTCACTGCCGATTCAATTAATGGGGCTTGGAGTGATCCGGTAGATTTGAAAATCGGCAACATCGATCCCGGTCATTTTACAGACGCTGAAGGAAAACGATATTTGTATTTTAGCAGCGGAGGGTATGTTCCTTTGTCTGATGACGGACTTTCTGTTACAGGTGAAATCAAACAAACGTACAGCGGTTGGCCAATACCTCGCGAATGGACAATTGAAGGTTTTTTCATGGAAGGCCCGAAGCTTGTGAAGCGAGGCGATTATTATTATCTCACAGTTGCCGAAGGCGGAACAGCTGGTCCTGCGACAAGTCACATGGTAATTTCTGCACGTTCAAAGTCGCCTTTTAGTCCTTGGGAAAATTCACCATATAATCCTATCATTCGAACAAAAGAAAGTTCTGAAAAATGGTGGTCGAAAGGACATGGTACTTTATTTGAAGACGTAACAGGAAAGTGGTGGATGGTTTTTCATGGATATGAAAATGGATTTTATAATATGGGCCGTCAAACTTTGCTTCAACCCATAGAATGGACTAATGACGGTTGGTATAAAACACCTGATGGTATAAAAACAGATAAACCAATTAAAAAGCCTATAGGAATAGATTCAAAAACAGTATTTTCTTTAAATGATGACTTTGAAGGTAATTCTTTAAAACCACAATGGAAATTCTATGGGGAATTCGACACCAGTAGGTTCTATTTGGCTGATAATAGTTTAGTTATTAAGTCCAAAGGGCATTCCGTTGGCGATTGTTCTCCTTTAGTTTGCATCCCATCTAACCATTCATATATAGCACAGGTAGAATTATTTATCGAAGGAGAAGCAACCGGAGGATTAGTACTTTTTTATAACAGTAATTTCTATTCTGGAATATTAGCAGACAAAGAAAATGTTTTAGCTAATCTTCGGGGCTGGCAGTTTCCAACCGAAAAAAAAGTAATTAAAAATCATGTATTCCTTCGCCTCAAAAATATTAATAATACAGTTGATATGTATTACAGTATTGATGGGGAAAAATGGAATAAAATAGAAAATTCTATTGAAGTTTCTTCCTATAATCATAATGTCCTCAGTGGTTTTTTAGGTTTACGACTTGGACTTTGTTCTATGGGTGATGGGAAAGTAAAATTTAAAAACTTCATATACAGATCCATAAAATAAAACGTGCGCAAGCGGTATAACCAGGCGCTCCCGCCATCCCGATATTCATGAAGTGATGCCTATGGCAAAAACATCGAGACGCAAAAAACGCGAATACAGCGGGGTTTCGCAAACAACGCTCAACAAGCTCGGCTTGTCCAGAAGAATGAATCACAGCCGGAGGCCGCGTGTACATGATGCACACAAGAGTGTGCATCAATAATTACGCAGACATTATTCAAGACTTTTGCACAAAGTGCAATACAAATTTTTATATAAAGATACTAATTATGAATGAGCGTCCCGTAAAAAACACGGGATAAATGGGTACGTTAAGTATGGCGAGCAGAGGTTTAGATATTTAATAATAAACTTTTCAGAATGAACTTGTTTCGTTTTCAGCAACTTGCGGCTTATCGTTGCCGCAGCTTAGTTGCCATCCGTTAGGGCGCACGAATAATAAAATAACTTACAATTCATAACCATAACTTATATGAAAAACATAACAAAATATCTGACATTAACTGACCTTTTCCAGATAAAGAATAAGAAATGGAAAATCGTTGAATACACTGTTGGAGGGATACTGTTGATTTATGTGGGGCTGATTTGTTATCCTAATTTGCTGTTTGCCCATTCCATTAAATATAGAAATTTCACAGTGTACTCGACAAAGGAAATTGATGGTAATATTCACAACATTTTAGATAAAGCTGAAATCAATTTATCCACTTCTGATATTAACAATACAGCTATATCTTATAAACTCTATTTATGTAATAATTATTCGTTCTATTCTTTCTTTGCGCCGAAATCAAGAAAAGCATTTGCTAACAACTACAGTATTGTTCATAATATCTTTATTTCCAATTGTGATATAAGAAGAAACGAAGCATATAAAAATGATGAAAGAGATAACTATGTTCGACAATTAAGTGAATTGATAGCTCACGAAGCTACTCATACATTAACAGAAAAGAAATTGGGGTTTTGGAAATATCTAACTCTGGAAAGATGGATTAATGAAGGTTACAGCGAGACTATTGGTTACAATGAAGCGCTAAACATCGCGACAGCCAAAGAATTCTTAAAGACAAATAAAAATAGCGACTCACCGAGCGTGAGCTATAAAAAGTATTATTATGCAGTAGCTTATCTATTGCAGATAGAGAGAATGAAGTTTGAAGAAATTATTGAAGCCGATCTTACTCTTGATGATGTTTTGAACAAAATAGAAACAATAAAAACTGAAAAATAATACTATGTTTCGTGCGCCCTAACCAGCCGCTCCCGCCCAACCCGCCACAAAGCTTGGCGGGTAAACAAGACGGCGGGCAAGCAAGCTCGGCTCGTCCAGATAACTGAATCGCAGCCGGAGGCCGCGTGTATATGATGCACACAAGAGTGTGCATCAATAATTACGCAGACATTATTCAAGACTTTTGCACAAAGTGCAATACAAATTAAAAGTATGTAAATTCATGGCGAGCATAGGTTTAGCATGAACTATAAAAGAGGAAACACGCTTCGCGTGTTACAGCATCGGAAGGATATCTGTGCAGCTATTGATATCCCGCATAACGGGATATTATTTATACACGGGCTCCGCCTGTTAGGTGGCTTTACTTTTATATATTTTAGAAGAGGATACTGTATGAAACGATTTATAAATATCTTCTCAATCTTTTTTCTTTTATATAATCTTACTGCCGCGCAGACGCCGACTGTTCCCGATTGGGCACAGCCGGCATCCCCAACGCATATACAGGTATCGCCTCCGGCAGATTTTCACAGGCCCGCCAGGACATCCAATAAATCTATTGGCATATTCGAGGGCCAGTCCGACATCGGGGCTGCAATGCTGACAGGCAGCTCTAGTTACAACTCCATCACAGGGCAGTATACCATCATCTCCGCCGGTTATAATGTATGGTATGTGCGCGATGAATTCCGGTTTCTCTGGAAGAAAATGTCGGGAGATATTTCGCTGGCAGCCGATATCAGCTATCCGGATTCGTTAGGCTTTGGTGACCGCAAAGCAATCCTCGTCATTCGCCAGAGCCTCGATGATGATTCCAAAGAAGCAATCGTAGCCCTGCATGGAGCTGGAATGATTCATCTGGCGTGGCGTCCCGAGAAGGGCTTCCGCATAAAAGATATGGAGTACCGCATCGGCAGCCGAGGTGGCCTTCCAGGCGGTAATTCACCGGACGATCTTGTGACCGCCCACGCCAAGCGTATCGGCATTGAAAAACGTGGCGATTCCTTTGCTCTTTTCGTCAGCATAAACGGTGAATCAATGAACCAGTTCGGCGCTCCCATTCAATTGCATATCGCTGAACCGTTCTATGTCGGTATTGGTTTTTGTTCGCATCTGCCAGACAAATCTGATACTGCCATACTGTCCAACGTTTTTCTTGTGAACTCCGCCGGCGAGATCCATTAATCATGGCAAGAAGAGGTTTCGGTTCTTATTATATTCAAAAAATAGGGAAGCACCAAAAACTTAACTTATTGATAACGCACGCTGCCTAACCATGCGCTCCCCTCTAGAAAACAGAGGGGCAAGCAAGCTCGGCTTGTCCAGAAGAATGAATCACTCGAAGAGTGATACTTAATGTCACTGAGCTCACTGCAAAATTTCCCGCTAAAATAAAGCGGGATGCAAACAGCGCACATGGTGAACATAGGTTTAGTACAGAATTGAAAGTTATCAGCATGAACTATAAAAGAGGAAACACGCTTCGCGTGTTACAGCATCGGAAGGATATCTGTGCAGCTATTGATATCCCGCATAACGGGATATTATTTATACACGGGCTCCGCCTGTTAGGCGGCAGAATAACATACAATCAATGTTCATGAAATTATTTAAATATTAGTGAGGGGGCTTGAAATAGAAAGTAAATTATTATTGCCAGCAAACTTTTGAACAGAACTCATGTTTATAACAAACGATGTGGAGGTCTAGATGTTTATTATCAAAAAAAAGTTGAAAATATCCCTTTTCATTCTTATTACTTTCGGGATTTGTCAGGCACAGTTTTTAGATTCTTTTAAAAGTAAAAAAATAGAAGGATGGTTCTTTTTTACCGGTGATGGCGCCGCAACGATGGATTTTGTCCAAATGGACGGATATGCACGTATTCTTGTAGATGCGACAAAAGACAGGGACAATGTCTATTGGACGTTAATTAAACGTGATGTATCGGCTTTTCTGGATTTGAACAAATTGAAAAATCCTTCTTTTCAATTACGCGTTGAGGCAAGAGTGCGTGTTCATAATGCACCGCGCCGGGTCAATATGATGGTGAATACACAAAGAACGACGAATTATCATATCGATTTAATGGAGTTTGATATATCGGATACATCCGAATGGCATACCATCAGCATGACTACTAAAAAATTTGATGCTGTTCCGGGTGACACGGTTTATGTACAGTTGTGCGTTACCGATTATGGATTAGGTAAATATTATGTCGATCTGGATTATTATCGTGCCGATATTGTGAATGTCAATCTTGCCGGGCCTGATAAAGGGGAGCTTGTACCTTATCATCCGCCTGTGCCGGATATAGGCATTTTTTCAAATCATCTTGTTGTTACTCATGACTGTTTGATTAATTCTGATTTTCCTGATGTAAACTTTAATAACTGGCATGTGAAAGAACAAAATGGCGATGCACGAATATTGACAGTGAATGCAAATCAATGGGCTATTTTAAGATGGGATTTTGAAAAATATAAGAATTTAAAAGTTGATGGACCGGGTCTATTAGAATTAACAACGCAATCTGTCCCGATAGGCGGCAACTATATTGAAGCGTTTGGAGAAGATTTTGGCATAGAGTTCGGTAAAATAAGGGTAATTGAAGCCATTGGAGGAGATCCTCAGTGGGATCAAAATAAAGTGACATACAATAATTTTATGCAGGGTAATATTTATTCCGATGTTTTTAATACCCAGATGATTTATGATACTGAGATGTCTGATAAACCCGGGAGTAAAACATTCATTATTATTTCAAAACCGGTATTACAGCGCATGCTGGATGGGAAAACAAAGGGTCTACTTATTCGTCCTTTAGGCGCGTTAGATGCGTCTTTTTATGCTTCGGAATACCAACTGGGGAATAATGGCCCAAAACTGCATTTCAATATTGTAAAATAAAGTAAAATGATTATTGAATGAGAGATCGATCATACAATTTATTATTTCATTTTTAGTAGTAATATTGTTGTGCTTTGCCAGCCTGTTTTACAAAAAGCTGCAAAATAAGATTTGGAAAAAGATGTTAATTTTATTCTCTATAAACAATTACTGGAACTTAAATTATTGGAGAAGTAAATCTTTTGCCGCCTAACCGGGTGCTCCCGCCCAACCCGCCACAAAGTTTGGCGGGTAAACAAGAGGGCGGGCAGGCAAGCTCGGCTTGTCCAGATTAATTCATCGCGCATAGCGCGATACAATATTTAGTAAGGAGCTCACTACAAAATTTCCCGCTAAAATAAAGCGGGATGCAAACAGCGCACATGGCGAGCAGAGGTTTAGTGTTTTATTGAAAGTTAGTATAATGAACTATAGAAATAGAAACACGCTACGCGTGTTACAGCATCGGAAGGATATCTGTGCAGCTATTGATATCCCGCATAACGGGATATCATTTATACACGGGCTCCGCCTGTTAGGCGGCAACACAAAATATCTTACTAATATAACTAGGAGAAAATAATGACAAACAATCTTACCCCACAGGAAGAAAAGCAACTTCTTGAGATGCTAAAGAACCAGCCTCGAGATATTCGTTCTCTCAATATTACTGCAAATCTTTTTCTAGTATTTGGCGGATGCTTTATAGTTGGCACGGCGTTTTATTTACTCAAACATTTTACGGATAACGCAGCGTATTTTGTGGGTCTACCAAATTTTATATGCGGTATGATATTGATTCTGAGCTATTTCTTGCTTTCGAGGAGAGTCGTTCGAATGAAACAGCTAAACTCGATATTATCAAAACTCCATATAATGAATGTTGCTGCATAACCAGGCGCTCCCCTCTAGAAAACAGAGGGATGCAAAAAACGCACAAGCCGACGGAATGAGCTTAGGTACGTTAAGCATGGCTGGCAGAGGTTTCGGTACTTAATAATAAACTTTTCAGGATGAACTTGTTTCGTTATCAACATATTGAAAGTTTGCAGTGCCGCAGTCCCCAACAAAAACATTTGAGGATAAACTTACTTGTCTGCTGTCTGCTTGCCCGCCTTGTTTTGTGGCGGGTGTAGCGGAGCACCCATCTGTTAGCTTCAATAAATAACAAATTACCATAAGGAGGTAAAAAATGATGAAAAGAATCCATTACATCTTACCCGGCATCCTATTTATTTCTTTTTTAAATATTGGGATTGCTCTTGCCCAAACAGATGTCCAGGGAAGCAAGGATCACCCATTGATAACCCGTATGCCCGACTATTACATCAGCGAGTATACTGTATCTGAGTTTGGCGCATTCGATCCGACGATAATTGGTGGTAATGATGTTCACTGGGAAGGGAAAGTGTACTCCTTCGGTTATACGCGGAAGGAGGGTGGCCGGCCCATCAGTATGTTGCAGATAGTGCGAAACTACGAAGCGGCGATCAAGCGGGCTGGCGGAAAGATCCTCGGTACCGGCGATGAAAGGCGGATGGCAGCCGAGATCAGAAAAGAAGGCACCTTGACCGGGGTCTATGTCGAAGCGGTCAATGAAGGCAGGAATTATAGTCTGACGATCGTAGAGTCACAAACGATGAAGCAGGAGGTCGTCGCAGACGCAAAGGCGATGCGGAATGACCTCGCCGAAACAGGCAAGACGATAATCCAAGGCATCTATTTCGATACCGGTTCATCTACAATCAAGTCCGAGTCGGAGCCGGCACTGGTGGAGATGGTGAAGCTGTTCAACGGCTCTCCTGAACTCAAGGTCTACGTCGTCGGTCATACGGACAATGTCGGCAGTCTCGAATCAAACCTCAAACTTTCTTCTGATCGCGCCGCTTCCGTGGTCAAGGCGCTCACCGCGCGAGGCGTAGCAGGGTCACGTCTGAAGTCTGCTGGAGTTGGTCCATACTCGCCGGTAGCCTCAAATGACACGGATGGAGGCAAGGCGAAGAACCGTCGGGTGGAGTTCGTCAAACAATAGACCTTTGATTTTGCGGCAGAGGATGGGGCTTTTAATGGAACCAGCCAACAAGTCGCTAGAGAGGGACGCGGCAAAAGAACGCCGCGCCCCTTAGCGTTCCGTTAGGTGCGTGGATTAAGAACGTGAAAATTAAATCTACCATATTTCTTTTTGTTATTGTGATTCCATTAAATGCTCAGGTGCTAGATACACTTCAAGCGAATGAACCCAAATCTTTTCCGTTATGGACTTTATACGTTCCAAGTGCCACATATTATTATGATGGAAGATTTGTAGAAGGATTAACTTTTTCTACTCTCGAAATTGGTGGAATTATTATGGGCATAAAGTATGATAACACATTGAAAAGTGGCAGTAATTCCCCGTATTATAATTATCCGTTACTTCTAGGAATGCAAGCATATAGCATTGACAAATGTGATTGGGTTAGAAATAAATTGGAGTTGATAAAATATAAACATCCTGATTTCCAATATGATCCGATTTCTGAGAAAGATTTATTCTTAGCACCGTTCAAAACAGAGAATATTATTACCCCAGTAACATTGGGTATGGTCGGTATCGCTTGTTTGGAATTATGGTTTCAAGGACGAGGTGCAGATAAACATATCGATCAAGTCCGACAAATGTATTTTCTAGACCACTATGTTGGCAGAAACTCCGGTTTAGCAATTTTTGGCACTACATCATTGGCGGTAAGCTGGAGTGCGGGGGTGAATGAAGAATATTGGATGAGAAATGGATTAATGCCTTTATTAGATTATAAATATGGTCAGACAAAAGGCTTGTATTATTCGAGTTTTGCCTTTGGATTGCTGCATCTTCCAAATCTTCTATTCGCCGATAAGCCTGATTATGGCCAGGCACTGGCGCAATTTATTGAAACAACAGTAGCAGGACTTATACTGGGAACGGATGTTCAAAATCGTGGATATCAAATAGGCCCTGCCGTTGCAGCACATGCATGGTATGATTTTACACTTATGCTTGGATCCTTTTTAGTCGACCCGGCAAACAATGGTTTTGCTGTTCAAGTAAAATTTAATGTGCAATAATCCACGCGCCCTAACGAGGCACTCCCCGCTGATCTCGTACAATTGTCCAAAAATCTTCAGGACAAATGAATCACAAAGTTTGATAGAGAGGTTTTCAACTGATGTCAGGAGTTCTTCATCCGCCATGCTTTACCTTTGGGCGGACCTCCTGACACTTTAAGGAGGCGTTAAATCCATCACCTCATGGCGGCTTTTTTGCTAAAAATAAAACTCAAATTATTGTTCATATTAAACGGTCGTTTTATTACCGGAACAATACCTTGCAGCACCTTTATCATATTCTCAGCACCACCGTGATTAAACGAATGAACAACTACTTGTTTCGGCATTTTCTCTTTGGGCATTTTTGAAATATATTCTGCCACCGCAAACCCACTCATTTCATCGCTTGGGCAATAGATATTTCCGCCGAGATCGTGGTCTAAACTTACAGCGTCGTATGGAGAGTGCTTTTCAAGAAACTGTATTGCCTGTTCTGCCGTTTCTGCCTCGCATAATTCATCCTTGGCATAACATTTTCTTGCATTTTTTGTTCTGTTGGGATCATCGTCGAGAAATAAAATTTTCATATTTTTATAAAAGAGCCTTTCCGATTTTTTGTGTATTAATATTAATTTACAGCGTACAAACCTCTGCCTCCTCAGATGGATGAGTTGCACCACCGATACGCTTCAAACGGGATAGAATACCAGAATTATTATTCTTAAAAAGAATACAGACGATTTGGTGAATTGGGAATAGCCCGAAAGGATGAAAAAGTAATTAATCCTTTTTCATGAGTAAAGAAAACAGCAGCCATCGGCACATAATCTTTTTGAGATTGTCTGCGTATGCCTGAAGTGTAAGCAGAACCACTGACTGGAAATATTTTTTTGAAATAACCTACAAGACAAATGAATCACAAAGTCTGATGGAGAGGTTTATCGGATCGAATTTAGAGAGATTTTAAATCCTGCACTTAATGGCAGCTTTATGCCGCAAACCCCCGGCCGCTAGCGCTTCTGAGGGTTTTTTATTTTCTCTCAACAGTGTTGCGTTTGGTTGATCTCTCACGTACTTTGTTTGCAGTTGTTTCACTTGTGAGACTTTTGGTGATACGGTTCACCCCGTGAGATAACTCATAATCGTAGTATTTTCATGTAAAAACGAAATATCTCACGGGGTAAAGGGGTTCCAATTCGAAGAAAATAAATTTTTAGAGAAAAAGTCATGGCGTATAGTATGCCGAACTGGGCGGATATACGCAATGCGTAATTACACTAGTTGGGCGTAATTACTTTTGCTAAGATGAATTGCATTTCTAAAAGTATTTTAAAATGATATATCTACTAACCATATTATTATTGTTTGGATTAGTTCAATCGTCATTAGAATTACGAAAAGAAGATAAAATTATTTTAAAATGGCCGGTAAGAAAGATCTTAGCAATAACATATATTTTTTGTTTTGTATTTGGTTTGATTGTTGCTATAATTCAAGAAAAAGACAGTGACAAAATTAAAGGTGTAATTAAAGATATATCATCTACAGTAGCAATGATTAATAAATCTTCTTCTGAGCAATTAGAAAATATTAATCATTCCTTGGATCAAACAAAAGAACTTATTGGTAAATCTGACACATCAAATTTAAAATTATCTCAGGTAATCAAAGCTAATAAAAAATTGATTTATCAATATACAATTGTCAATTCAAGACTATCTAACCAGATTGAAATTGAAAACCGTCAATTTAATGAAAGGGCTCCAATAATAGATTTGTCTGAGAATGATGTAAAATTAAGTGGTAATGATACGACTTCATATGCTATAGAAGCATGTATTAGAAACTTAGGGAAAAGAAATGCAATAATAAAAAGTGGCTGTGGGTATATTTTATTCTTTAACATCGATAATAATCCAATAAAATATGTTGAAATTAGAGGAAATAGCATTAACAATATAATCGAACCAAGCGAATTGAGAAATATGAAATATTGTTATGGTAGTTTTGATATTTCTGAATTTAATAAGATTAAAGCACAAACTGATTTTGCCATTATTTGCTTAAAAATAAATTACACTGATATTGCAATAAATAAAGATAGTTTAGAATATTACTATTGTGGATGGAGACCTCAATTCAATATTTTTGGAGGCTTAAAAGATTGGCAATATGGACTTGCAAAAAATTGGATTAGAAAAAATTTTAAATTTTATGAAAAATAATTAACTACGCCCAACAGCGGCTATATTCCATGCGGGTTTTAGAGGGTTGCTATTGTCTGTGCTTTCTGTCATCTTTTTCATCGGGGGATAGAGACGCAGGTATAAGTCCCGCACGGCATCTAGCCGCGAGCCGTTATCTGTAATTGCCGTTGACGAAGATGATCGTACCGACGAAATTCCAACGTTTCTCAATTTACTCAGAGCCCACTTCTCTCAGCATATGTCTTGGCAAGTGGACACCATTTGTGGTACTCTGCTTGAAGCCAATGAATACACACATTTTGTGAACTGCTTCATTATGATTTTAGTTGACAACGAACGAAAGCTTGTATAAGTTTGAGGTGCGCCGCTCCCACCTAAAATGGCGGCGTAAAACACTTTTTGTGTACCCTCAGTTGATGGCGCTTCTGAGGGTTTTTTTGTTTATGCTCGACATTCTACTTTCATCTTGCCCTCCTATCCAGAAACATGTATATTAAAGAAGCAGAATTCTCAAATTTCTGATAATTACCATTGGGGGAATCGCCAATGAAAGTTCTTGAGAAATTAAATGTAATATTAAAAAAGGAGTCTATATTTTACGCTTATCCCGAAGGGATGTCCCAAAGGGACTCCTTCGGAGGATTCCCATAAGCGCAAAAGATAGACAATGTCTATCTAATCAGTAGTTAGCTGGCACGTAATTTAATTGTTGCAATAAGAATATTTTTTGTATCTTGTTATGTCCTTTTTTGGAGAACATAAATCTAAGCATACTCCTTGTTACCACTGATCGTATTGAGGTCAGGTAAAAAATAAATGTTTAACTAACATTAAGGAGCTATGCCATGCGTACATATCAGATAGCAGATTATATTATAATCTGTGCAATGTTGTTATGTTCTCTTTCCTCTCTTATTGTATTTTCATCTTGTTCAAAGGATAGCCTCCCAACATCAGTAACTCCATATTCAACTCTTACAATAAAAGATACTATCGAATTGTTAAACAGCAAATTTGAAAAGAATAATTTAGATTCGCTAGAAGGTTGGCAAATAGCTAATATGTTGTTTAAGAAGAATATTTCATTTTCTAATGATGTGCCATCCGATGGTGGAAATTATTCGCTGGCAATTCAACCGGATTCGAAAAATTGGACATCTCTAACTTATACTGCCATTCCTCCGTCATCAATACTTAAGAAGAGATTTATATTTTCCTATGATTTGAAAATCTATAACCCTGATACATTAGTTACATATATGCTTATTTGGTTTTATACACCTCATGGAATTGAAGGGGGTAATGGGACAGGTATAGTTAAGTTAGCTCAATGGGGAAATCTTATTGATATTTCTGATACACTATCTTCAAAAATAGATTCTTTGGTTTTGGAATTATATGTGCCCCCTGACAATGTGAATTCTCGACGTCTTTTCGATAATATACGACTGGTTGAAGTTGAATATAATTAAACCTTCGTGCCAGCTTACCAGGCGCTCAAGCTGTTATGTA
>PMDB01000026.1 GCA_003155495.1 Ignavibacteriota bacterium | reverse complement strand
AAATGAAGAAACACGCTACAAAAGATGGGAACCAGCAGAAGTTACAAACGCTCGGAGAGTTTAGTTCAGCCAACCGCTTCATGAGCGAAGACCGGAATCTTTCCGTGCAATACCTTAGCTTTTATCATCGGAGAGCGAGTCTCAAATGTCCGCTCCCGATGCTATACTACTATTATGCATGGATGCGGTCTGTCGCGACTTGCGACTCATATAAGATACAAAATTTTGTGCTCGTTTCCTATGCATTTGTTGAAGTATGATTCTTTTTACACGATATTCTTTCAGCAATGAATCAGACAGATGTCATCATTATCGGTGCAGGTGCAGCGGGACTCATGTGCGCTATCGAAGCAGGTAAGCGTGGACGTCGCGTAGTAGTATTGGAGCACAACAGCTCTGTTGGAGAAAAGATTCGCATCTCCGGTGGCGGACGGTGCAACTTTACGAACATCAACGCAAATCCGGCTCGTTATATTTCACAGAATCCGCATTTCTCTAAGTCAGCACTCGCACGATATACGCAGACAAATTTTATTTCATTGGTTCAAAAGTACAATATCCCGTATCAAGAGAGGAAACTTGGCCAGCTCTTCTGTGATGCCAGTGCTGAACAACTTATCCGAATGCTATTAGAAGAATGCCGAAAGGTCAATGTCGAAATTCGAACAGACTGTCATGTGAAATCTATTCATAGACTGGATAATTTTCACATCGTAACTGATAACTCGCTGCTGAAGACTCTCTCCCTCGTCATAGCTACAGGCGGACTCTCAATCCCTAAGCTGGGGGCAACCCCATTTGGATTCAAGATTGCAGAAGAATTCGGCATCAACAGTATCCCACTCAAACCAGGGCTTGTGCCATTGAAGTTCAGCTCAAAACATTTTGAAGCTTTTAAGGATTTGAGTGGTGTCTCTATCGAAGCGGAAGCTGCCTGCAATGGAATATCTTTTAGAGAGAACATTCTTCTTACTCATCGCGGACTGAGCGGTCCTGCGATTTTACAGATCTCGTCATATTGGAATGAAGGCGACTCCATCTCTGTCAATCTACTGCCAGGCATTGATGTTCTCAACGTTCTGACAAAAAGCCATCAAAGCAAAAGACAAATTGCCACTCTCTTGGAACAATTCCTGCCGTCGCGTTTTATCAGAGCCTGGCTGGAACAACATGGCGGATCAAAACCCATGAATCGATTTTCTCTGTCAAATCTACGAACAATAACCGAAGCGTTAACGAGCTGGCAACTCGCACCAACCGGAACAGAAGGTTATGAAAAAGCCGAAGTCACGGTTGGCGGTATTGATACACTCGAACTTTCCTCAAAGACGATGGAAGCGAAGAAGGTACCTGGACTTTATTTTATCGGGGAAGTTGTAGATGTGACCGGATGGCTGGGTGGTTACAACTTCCAATGGGCTTGGTCGTCCGGCTGGGCGGCGGGACAGGCAGTGTAAACATCAACACGCAGAATGAAGAAATCAGAAATACAAAGCCCGCGCTGATACATTCAACGCAGGCTTCCTGAACTCACCGGTCACCATGACCAGCGACAATCTATTGAATCATATTTCCATTGACATCGAGAATCTTCACTTCGCCGAAATTCAACTCACGAATACCAGCTTCTATCTTTTTCCGATCGCCTACGATAACCCAAATAAGATTTTTCGGTTTCAGAGTACGCTTGGCAACATCTGTGATGTTTGAAAGCTGAAGTGTTTTGATCTTCTCCGGATACGTAACATAATAATCGTCGGCTAATCCATAGTTCACCATATCGCCAATCGAACCGACAACCGCATTGATCGTCTCCCATCTGCCGGGAAGCTGCAGCGTCAAGTTGTTTTGAGTTTTTATCAGCTCGTCTTCTGTTACCGGACGTTTATCGGTTATATCTGCAAGTTCCTTCTTTATTTCGACCATCGTCTCCTTGGTTTTATCTTCCTGCACAGGAGCGTAAACGAAGTAGGGGCGCTGGGCGCGAGCACCCGGCACCGCTGTATGTGCGCCGTACGACCAGTGTTTGTCTTCACGGATATTCATGTTAATACGCGATGTGAATGAACCGCCGAGAATAGCATTCATCACATTAAAAGAAATATCATCGGGAGAATTTTTCAATGGAGCAAACTGTGCAGCGAACACGATCGATTGTCCTGCTCCCGGTTTATCCATAATATACACCACCGGCTTTTCTGGCAATTCAACATGACCGATATTTTTCTTCGGGACATCGCCAGGTTTCCACTGGGTCAACAGTTTTTCCAACTTTGGTTTGATCTCATCCATCGTGGTTGCACCGACAATCACAAGCGTAGCATTGTTTGGTTTCAGCCATGTCTTCTGAAATTTCATCATCTCTTCACGCGTCATCTTCGCTACCGACTCTTCTGTGCCGGAACCCGTCAGGGGGTTCGAATATGCATGATCTTTCCCAAAAAGGAACTTCGGCAACACACGCAATCCCATCGTCATCGGTTCTACCTTTTCCCGTTGTATTCCAGCAATAGTTTGTTTCTGTAAACGTTCAAAATCTTCTTTTGGGAACGAAGGATTGAGAATAACATCCGCCATAATTGCAAGTGATGCATCAAGATTTTGTTTCAATGCATTCATCGCAACGATGGAAAGATCGAGTCCGGAATTTGTAGAAAGATTTGCGCCAAGCATGGCGAGTTCTTCGCTCAGTTGTAATGCAGTACGTGTTGTTGTTCCTTCATCGAGCATGTTCATTGCCATGTTCGCCGTTCCGGGAAAAGCAAATTGATCGGCAGCATACCCAGCATCAAAAAGAAGATTGAACTGGACAACAGGAATAGAAGTCCGCTCTGCAAGAATAATTTTCAGCCCGTTAGACAGTGTTGCACGCTGTAAATCCGGAAATTTTGCAACAGGAGGCATCTCAGGTTTCGGCATCGTCTTACGTACTGTGCTGTCAGTTGCTGTTGAAGTAAACTGTCCAAACGGGATGACTTCCAGGACGTACTCACCTTCCGACAACCATTCTTTCGCAACGTCCAGTAAATCTTTGGTCGTTGCATGCTCTACATAACCAAGAGTAGTCTTGTAATGCTCCGGGTTTCCGACATAAACAAGATTCTTTGCAAGAATATCGGACTTTCCGCCGAAGCCACCAATGCGCTCAACACCACGAACAAACGCCGCTTCGTACTGCGTTTTCACACGCTTCAATTCTTTTTCCGTCGGTCCGGATTTCAGCAGCTTTGCAAGTTCTTCATTGATTGCTTTTTCTATTTTCTCCAAATCCTCACCCGGTTTTGCAGTGACATCGATATAGAATTGTCCGGCAATTTCCATCGCATCAATGAATGAGTTGACGTTCGTTGCAATCTGATCGTCATACACCAGTCGTTTGTACAGACGTGATGTTTTGCCTGAGGCAAGTACGTCACTCAACAAATCAAGATACGTTGCTTCTTTCGATCCGTATTGAGGTATATTCCACACTTTGAATATCCGTGCTTGCGGGACACGATCTTTCACCTGCTGCCGCTGTATACCAGTGCGTTTGGCAATCCAAACATCCTGATGTGCCACCGGCGGACCGGAAGGAACATCGCCAAAGTATTTCTTCACTTTTTCCAATACTATGTCCGGCGTGATGTCACCTGCAACAACAAGTACTGCATTCGCAGCGCCGTAATATGTCTTAAACCATTCATGAACATCGGTTAATGCTGCAGCATTCAGATCTTCCATTGACCCGATCACAGACCAGGAGTACGGATGGCTTGCGGGCCATGTGGATTTTATGATAAGCTCATCTGCAACGGCATAGGGTTCGTTTTCCCCCTGGCGTTTTTCGTTCTGCACAACTCCGCGCTGTTCATCCAGCTTTTTCTGATCGATGGCACCGAGAAGATGCCCCATCCGATCGGATTCCATCCAGAGTGCGACATCAAGAGCGGAAGTTGGAACATTCTGAAAATAATTTGTGCGGTCGTTGTTTGTCGTACCATTGAGATTAGTAGCACCGACTCGTTCTAACGCTTGGAAGTAATCATCATTAAAATTTTCGCTTCCGTTAAACATTAAATGTTCGAATAAATGTGCAAAACCGGTTTTACCCGATTTTTCATTCTTCGAACCAACATGGTACCATACATTGATGGCAACGATGGGTGCCTTGTGATCCTCATGTACGAGTACTGTGAGACCGTTGTCCAGCACAAATTTTTTATAGGAAATATCAATCTCGGATGCATCATTCTTCGTTGCTTGCTTTTGTGCAAACAATAGAACAGGAAGAATAGATATCACCAAAAAGACAAAACCGAGCATCAAAAGAGTTCTCATAGATCCTCCTTGGAACTGAATATAGATTGATGGGGAAAAAACAAAGAATAAATATTGAAATATCATAAGCTCTTTATTGAACGGGAAAATGGCAAAATAGTTGCAATGGAAAGCTACTGAGAAACAATTAGAAAGACAAGAAATCGAGCACAGTATCAGAAAATTCTTTTGGTGCATCCACTTGGACCCAGTGACCTGCATTTTTGATGGTTGCAAGCTTTGCCTTCAGGAAAAGTTTATAGATGAAGGGCACATCTCCCATTTGAATGTAATCTGATGTCCGACGAGCCAAGCAGCCCATGAAGAATGATTAGTGCAGGCACCGATTCCGGTCCATATGAATTTTAATAAAGGTTCATTTTCAATGTAATAGGCCAGTACTCTTAAGGTCGGTAAACCCTGTTGCCTACTTTAGAGAAATGCAAATAAATAACGTTATAAATAATCAGAAGGGATTATCGGAAAAACAATTCATATATCATTTTGCATATCGGCTACCTGGATAGTACATTGGGGTCGACAACTAAAAAAAGGATTGAGCACACTGAAAACCACGACCCTCTCACTTAACACATCCAAGGATTTTAATTTTTGGCGAACTGTGTACAGTCATGGCTGGTGTTCGCTGTTACCGTTTAGTGTGGATAAAGAACAATTATCATT
Source organism: Ignavibacteriota bacterium (assembly GCA_003155495.1). Classification (GTDB taxonomy): domain Bacteria; phylum Bacteroidota; class Ignavibacteria; order UBA10030; family UBA10030; genus Fen-1298. The sequence continues at coordinate 34,209 of PMDB01000026.1, read as the reverse complement.
CAATCGACTTCTCACCTTGACCGATAATTCACTTGCCTATTGTCAAATCACTTGCCAAAAGAACGCACCTCTCAATATTCTCGTGAGTTATCCTCATAAACTGACAACTGTTCAATGCTTCAATATTAAGCACCAAATATCATCATGTCTCCGACTTACAGAGGATTATTCTCACTTCTATCGAGAGGTGAAACGTTTTTCCAAGTATCGTTGGATTGCCAAAATGAAAGCCGGGCGGATGCTTCGCGCACCGTCAGTGTTTGAGGATGTCATGAAAATGATCTGCACCACAAATTGCAGCTGGGCACTCACAACGATCATGGTGGAAAACCTTGTTGGAGAATTGGGAAGGCCATTTGATGACCCGCACAAGAGCTTCCCCTCGCCCGAAACTCTTGCAGGTACTTCAGAACAATTTCTTCGCAAAACCATCAGAGCAGGTTATCGCTCGCCATTTTTTCTGGAATTTGCAGAAAAGGTCGCAAACGGCAAACTCAATGTTGAAAGCTGGCGATCTTCAGAATTATCCACCGATGTCCTTTTCAAAGAGTTGCGTTCCATCAAAGGTGTCGGTGAGTATGCAGCAGGAAATATTCTGAAACTTCTTGGTCGGTACGACTATCTTGGACTGGATTCCTGGGTGCGTGGTAGGTACTACGAACTGTATCATCGTGGTCGAAAAGTGAGTGATCGTACCATTGAACGAAAGTATAAAGCATACGGCAAGTGGCGCGGTTTGTTTTTTTGGATGGAAATGACGAAGCATTGGTACGATCATAAGTTTCCATTTTAATCATGAAAAACAACAAAGCCTCCAATGAAAAGAGGCTTTGTTTTCATCTAGTGTAAAAAGCTGAGAAAGCTTGTTACTCCACGAGATAAAGAATTCTCCACATCTGTAAAACAAACAGCGCCTGATCGATCAAAGATCGATCTACGTGTAATTGCCCCAATCATTATGTGATGCTTCCCTGTCCATGCTCCTTGCCATGAAAGTTCATACACTCTGGTACATGGGTTGTTACCCGCTGCTTATGTCGAGATTTGACTTCCTAGAAGCACCTTCGATAATAACAACATATTCACCGCGGGGTTCCTTCTTCTCCAGTTCAGAAAGAACAAGTTGGATTGGGCCACGCACGATTTCTTCAAATTTCTTTGTTAATTCTCTTGCGACTACGACATTGCGATTGCCGAAATAGTTTTGAATTTCAGTGAGGGTTTTACGAATTCGGTGGGGAGATTCATAGAGAATAATCGTACGGGATTCTAATTTCAGTGATTCGAATTTTGTCTTACGGCCTTTTTTCAGCGGAAGGAAACCTTCAAACACGAATCGGTCTGTTGGAAGACCGCTGACAATAAGCCCAGAAATAAACGCTGTTGGACCAGGGATGGGAATAATCAATATTCCATTTTCTAAAGCCTGTTGAACAATATGAAATGCCGGATCAGAAATTCCCGGAGTTCCCGCATCCGAGACAAGTGCGATGGATTGACCGGCAAGAAGTTTTTCGATCAACTGCGGTGAACGTGCTTTCTCGTTGTAACTATAATAACTCGTCATCGGTTTGTTGATGTTGTAATGATCGAGCAAGATTTTCGTCTTACGTGTATCTTCCGCTGCAATAAGATCAACAGAATTAAGAACCTTCACAGCGCGGTAGGTGATATCCTCTAAATTGCCGATAGGCGTCGCGACAAGAAAGAGTGTACCGCCAACATTTTTTGACATTTTAAATTCCCCAGTCGCGGACGTAGCGGAAATCGACATTCACCGTGCGATAAGAAACCTTTGCTATCACGGGCGGACGGCGCTTGAATTGGTTCTGCTGAATCATTCCACGGACCTTCTTGATAAGCGTTTCTTCGAATCCCAAAGTCACCAATTCTTCATCCGAATGCCGTTCATCGATCATCTCAAAGAGTAAAGCATCCAGCTTTGCATAGGTCACTCCCATTTCGGTCTCATCCGTCTGCCCTTCCCATAAATCCGCCGAAGGTGCTTTCTCGATGACCGACTTTGGAACTCCAAGTGCTTCTGCAAGCTGCCAGATTTGCGATTTGTAAAGATCACCCACCGGATTGATTGCACTCGCAAGATCGCCATGTTGAGTTCCATATCCAACAAGAATTTCTGTTTTATTACTTGTGCCGACAACAAGTGCCTTCTCACGGGCAGAGAGATCGTACAGCACGATCATCCGCATACGAGCCATCACATTGCCGCGGCGAAGCGAATCGGTAATCTTATTTTCCTCGCAGTATCCATCCACCATTTTACTGATATCCACGAGTTCCGAGCGAATACCGGTCGCTTGAATGACGAGCTTTGCATCTTCAACACTCTTAGGATTGCTCGTTCGAAATGGGATCATCACACCGAGAACGTTCTCTTTCCCCAGCGCTTCTGCTGCCAGCGTCGCCGATACTGCTGAATCAACACCACCGGAAACACCTATAACCGCTTTCGTAAATCCGGCATTCATCGTCTGATCTTTAATAAATCGTACAAGCAGTTCTCGTACAATTTTAGTGTTGAGCTTGATATCTGCCCGATTTGTTCGTTGCGATGTTTCCATCTCTTTCTTTCTTATGCCGGTTTCATTTCTTTCAGACAGCGGCGAAGAATGTCAATTCCTTCATCCACTTCCGCTTTCGATAAATTCAACGGCGGTCTAAAACGAATCGTCCGGTCACTGCAGCCGATGAGCATCAGTCCTTTTCCCAAAGCCTTCTCTTTAATCAGTTCACGATTCTGATGCGCATCCAGGTCCATTGCGCAGAAGAGACCAAGTCCGCGAACATTATTCACAAGTTCCGGATATTCTTTCTCCATTGCAAAAAGATTTTTGTGCAAATACTCCCCGACAACGCGTGCATTTTCCACAAGATGTTCTTCATCGATAATTTCTAAGATCCTGGCAGCTCGCACCATATCGATCAGATTACCGCCAAACGTGGAGTTCAAGCGACTTGGTACATGAAAGACATTATCAGGAGTTTCATCGATGCGTGTGCTTGAGATAAATCCGCAGACATGCATCTTCTTACCAAATGACATCATGTCCGGTTTTACAAAATATTCATGCGCCCACATCTTACCTGTGATGCCAACGCCAACCTGAACTTCATCAAAGATAAGCATGATGTCGCTTTCATCGCAGATGGTGCGCAATTCGATAAAGAATTCTTTTCGAAAATAATTATCACCGCCCTCTGCTTGAATTGGTTCGATAATGAGCGCAGCGATATCATCCGGATTCTGGCTGATGGCGGTTTTGATCTGACCAATTGCCATCGTTTCTTCTTTTTTCACTTGTTCCAATCCCGCATCTGTGAGCGGAAAGGAGAGAATTGGATTGTGAATACGAGGCCATTGAAATTTCGGAAAATACTTGACCTTGAGAGGATCGGTATTGGTCAATGACATGGTATAGCCGGTGCGACCATGAAATGCATTCTTAAAGTGAATAACCTGCATGCCGACTTCGCGTGTGTAACCCTTGGTAAGATTCTTACGCACCTTCCAATCGAATGCGGCTTTTAATGCATTCTCATTTCCTAATGCACCTCCCTCTACAAAGAAGGCATACGGCAGGTATGACGGCTGAGCAATACGCGCAAATGTCTCCACAAACTCCGCCATCTCTACTGTATAGGCATCGGAGTTTGACGGCTTGTTGACTGCCGCACGACCAAGCTTTTCAAGAAATTCCGAAGTCGTTAACTTGGGATGATTCATACCCAAAGCACTGGAGGCAAAGAATGAAAAGAAATCGAGCAGGGTTCGATTCGTACGCGAATCGTAAATATATGATCCGTGACTTTTTTGAAGATCTACAACGAGATTAAAACCATCTGCCAGCATGTGCCGGTTCAGTACTCTATGGACTTCAGATGGAAGAACTATTATAGGGTTTGTTGTCGTCGGTTTTTCATTTTTCTTTTCGGACATGTTGCACCTCGAAATTCACAATGTAAACGGATTCGGTGATTCTTGCGCATGCGATACATTTACCGCACATGCACCGATCCATCAGAAGAATTCCTGATGCTCATAGAACGAAATGATATATGGACGACCTATCATAATATAAATTACAAATATCCAGACACAAAAGCCAAATCCCGCTGTACCGGATCCCTTAGAGAGAGACAAGTTTCAATTCTCATAATCTCATGAATACAGATTTTTTTCACTTTATCCCTTGGAATTTAAGATTTTAATCCTTAATAATTATCAATTTGTGCCCGCTGAAGTCTGCCGCTATAATCGATGTACACGGATTTCCATTCGGTGAAGAAATCGTACACTGCCCAGCCGCCTTCGCGGTGACCATTGCCGGTCTGCTTCACTCCGCCGAATGGTAAATGCGCTTCTGCACCAATTGTCGGCACATTGATGTACGTGATGCCCGCCTGAATGTCACGAATTGCAGCAAATGCTCTATTCACATCCCGAGTGTAGAGAGAAGAAGATAAACCGTAGATTGTTCCATTCAAAATTCCAATAGCTTCTTCAAATGATGTTGTGCGAATAACAGAAAGCACGGGGCCGAAGATTTCTTCCTGAGCAATACGCATGGTCGGCTTCACATTGCCGAAGATCGTCGGCTCATAAAACCAACCCTTTGCCAAATCACCTTGATTGGCAATAGCACCGCCGCAAACTAGTTGAGCGCCTTCATTCTTTCCGATTTCTACATATGATTGCACAATTCTCCTCTGAGCTTCATTGATACAAGGACCGACATCGATCGTCGGATGAAGTCCATCGCCTAATTTAAGTCTCTTCGTCCGTTCGACCAACATCTCCATAAACTTCTCGTAGACATTTTCATGAAGGATCAATCGACTTGTTGCCGTACAACGTTGACCCGTAGTACCGAATGCACCCCAGAGCACACCGTCGAGAGCAAGTTCGAGATCGGCATCGTCCATTACGATTTGCGCATTTTTACCGCCAAGTTCTAGCGAAACGCGTTTAAGTGTTGCGCTGGCATCCCGCGAAATTTGCTTACCAATTTCAGATGATCCGGTGAACAAAATCATATCAACATCGGGATGTGTCACAATGGCATTGCCTACTTCTCCACCGGCGCCATGAACAAGGTTCACGACACCTTCGGGTATTCCCGCTTCCATCATAATTTGAACAAGTGTTGTCGCTGTCTTTGGCGTATCGCTTGCCGGTTTGAAAACAACCGTATTACCAGAAAGGATGGCAGGAAAAATTCCCCAAGTTGGGATTGCCATCGGAAAATTCCACGGTGTGATAATACCCGCCACACCAATCGGAACACGGATTGCCATGGCAAACTTATTCGGAAGTTCAGATGGAACGGTATGCCCAAACAATCGGCGTCCTTCGGTCGCGGCATAGTAAGCAGTATCAATCCCCTCTTGAACGTCACCACGTGTTTCATCGAGTACTTTCCCCATTTCGCGCGTCATCTCATGAGCGATGTCTTCTTTATTCTTCACAAGAAGGTCGCCTATTTTTCTTAAGATGTCGCCGCGTGCTGGTGCTGGCATCAATCGCCACTTCTCATATGTCGCACGAGCAGCTTTCACTGCTTCGTCAATGTCTTCCTTTCCTGATTTCGGAAACAATCCAACGATATCATCCCAATTGGCGGGATTGCGGTTAGCAGACGTCTTTCCCGATTTCGCGTCGACCCACTGACCGTTGATGAAATTCTGAAACTTTTGTGGCATAGCGGTCCTCCGATGTTAGTGGATACCTACTTGCTCAAAGATATAATCAACATTTTTCAAACTTCTTTTTGGATCAAAAAGTTCATCAAGCTCTTTTTTCGAAAGGATCTTCATGACTTGTACATTTCCCAGAAGCAGTGCTTTAAACTCCTTTTCTTCCTTCCACACTTTCATTGCTTGATCCTGCACCATTTTATATGCATCCTCGCGCTTCATGCCTTTCTTCGTCAATGCCAGCAGCACTTCTTGTGAGAAGATGAGTCCACGTGTAGCATTCAGGTTACGCGCCATATGGTCGGGATAGACAAGCAGATTATCGATGATCTTTGTCATATCTGCAAGAATGAAATCGAGAAGAATACAACTATCTGGTACAATCACGCGTTCAACCGATGAATGCGAAATGTCGCGCTCGTGCCACAATGCAACATTTTCCATTGCTGCCAGAGCGTTTGAACGAAGGACTCGCGCTAATCCAGCAATTCGTTCACAGACTACAGGATTTCGTTTATGCGGCATTGCCGAAGAGCCTTTTTGACCTTTCGAGAAAAATTCTTCTGCTTCCTGTAATTCAGTTTTTTGGAGATGCCGAATTTCTGTCGCAAATTTTTCCAATGAACATCCGCAAATTGCAAGTGTATTCATAAATTCTGCGTGGCGGTCACGTTGAAGTACTTGCGTGGAAATCAGTGCGGGCTGTAGGCCAAGCTTCTTGCAGACATAGCGTTCAACAGCGGGATCAAGATGCTGATACGTGCCTACTGCACCGGAAATTTTTCCAACGGAAATAGTTTTGAGCGCCGCTTTGAGCCGCACAATATCGCGCCCAATTTCTGCATACCATAAGGCAAGTTTCAACCCAAATGTCACCGGTTCAGCATGAATGCCATGGGTTCTGCCGACCATAATCGTGTGTTTAAATTCTTTCGCCCGTCGTGCAAGAACGTCTTTTAATCCTTCCATCCCTTTCAATAATAACTCGGCAGATTGTTTCATCTGAACAGCGAGCGCTGTGTCGAGGACATCTGACGACGTCATACCAAGATGGATGAAACGCGATTCAGAGCCAACATATTCACCGACATTCGTCAGAAATGCTATGACATCGTGTTTTACTTCCTGTTCGATTTCGAGAATGCGCGCAACTTTGAAACTGCCTTTTTCCCGAATAACTTTCACGGCTTCTTTTGGGATAATGCCAAGCTCCGCTTGCGATTCACATGCCAGCGTTTCAATTTCTAGCCATATTCGAAATTTGTTTTCGTCTTCCCAAATTTTCCCCATAGCGGGGCGTGTATATCGCTCTATCATTATTTTCCCTTCGGCGTTACTGCAAGTTTCAGATTTATTTCTATGGTCTTGTGTTCGCGGTATATTTTGAATTTTAAAATATCGCCCGGACTCAATTCGATCATCACAGCAAGAATGTCGCTGTCCGAATTCACTTTTTCTCCATTCACTTCAAGAACGATGTCGCCGACTTTTAAGCCTGCTGCTTCCGCGGGCCCACCGGAGTGAATATCGCTGACGATAACGCCTTGCTGCTGTTTCATTCCGAAATATTGAGCAATGCGGGCATCCACTGGTTGCACATCGAAACCTGCAGTAATATCGTGCGCAACCTTTCCCTTTTTCTTTAAATCGATCACGACTTTTTTAATTTTATTGATAGGAATTGCAAACCCGTACCCGATATATGTACTGCTTTGTCCGCCGGTAAAGATTAACGTGTTCATCCCGATCACTTCTCCGCTGCTGTTGACAAGCGGGCCACCGCTGTTGCCTCCGTTAATCGCCGCATCCGTTTCAATCATATCTCGATAATAACGGTTTTGCAATTGTCCCAACTTCATCCCTGTCGAACTAATAACACCGACCGTCACGGTCGGTTTGTCGTTAATCTCGAACAAACCGAACGGGTTTCCTAGAGCAATAGCCCATTCACCAATAACCACATCGTCAGAATTGCCCAATGTAACATACGGAAGGTCTTTTCCCTCGACCTTCAACAGACAAATATCTGTTGCCGGATCGGAACCAACGACCTTTGCTTTCATCTGTTTTCCGCCCGTAATGGTTATTGTAATATCCGTTCCATTTCCTGCAACGTGATCGTTCGTAACGATATATCCATCCGGCGAAATAATGAAACCGGAACCAAGCTCTTTCACTTCTTGATTGTAGACACGATCTCCAAAAAACGGTTTGAAGAACGGATCATCAAAAAACTGTGAAAACGGATCGCGATATCTAACTTGTTGGACAGCGATAACATTAATACCAACGACTGCGGGACTTAATTTTGCTACAGCATGTGTGATGGCGTTCTGCCGGGAAATAGCGAGCTGATCACTTTCTTGTGTATTCTTTTCTTGTGCTTGTCCCGTTGATGAAAATGTTTGATCGAAGGTTGTATTGGCAGCTTGTGCTGATTGCACTCCAGTTGGCTTTACGCTGTACCCAATACCAAAACCAACGAATAGTAGGATGATTGAAATGATGAAGAAACGTACATAAGGATTATTCATAGTACAACCTTTTCTTAAAAATAGAATTCAGATATTAATGTTCAATTTTTAAAAGAATCTTTACGGCATCCCAATGACTCAATAGAAGGATTCCGCTTAGGATATGCGAAAAAAATCGATAATCAGTTGCTGAAACTTTGCGTACCATCAGTGCTTCAATCCACGCAGAGGGAAGCAACAGTATAATAATGGGTGCGAGGATAATGGCAGTAAGGTTCGCATGTAAAACATCCTTGAAGAATTTTGATGAAATAAACCATGTCAAACACCAAACAATTGTATAGCTGACTCCAATGGCGAACATACCGCCAGCAGCAGTTGACAACCCTCTTCCACCATGAAATCGCAGCCATACCGGATAATTATGTCCGATGATAGCTCCACTCAATGCCAATGATTGAATCCAGAACGATCCCCCAAGAAGTTGTCCGACTGCCAATGCGACAGCCAATCCTTTGAGTCCATCCAACATTCCAACCACGATTCCTGTTTTTTTTGATTGCGTCACATTGTATGCATTGAGAGCACCAACATTTCTGCTGCCTTGCGTGCGCACATCCAGCCCTGCCTTGAAACGAACAACCAGAAAAGCTGTAGGGATCGAGCCAACAAGATACCCAGATAAAATACCTATGATGACAATCAATACATTATACCAGTATTATTATGGCTTTTGAATACATCTCTTTAAGAAAATTACGGAAAAGTGAAGGGGAAAGCAACTGGAGCCAAGAAGCCGATGAGTCAGTGAATAGACGAATAATTTCCGCTTCAGTCGGACCCTCCAAACTGCATATCGGGCTTGTGCGCTCGTCAGATTATGATGGAGTCTATCGACCTCTAACGCAGAGTTAATAATGATAGCAGCTTAAAGGCAAGTATTCTTATCAATTCGATGACTCAATGCGCTCCCTCACTGCGCGTATCGCGACCCATCAAATCAAGCGTGGCTTGACGGGGATTCTTATCTTCAAAGAGAACGCGGTATACTTCTTCAGCCATTGGCATTTCGATATGATGCTTTTGTGCAAGCTGATGGACAGACTTCGCTGTCGGCACACCTTCAGCGATCATGACCATTCCACCCAATACATCCGCGACACTACATCCTTTGCCAACTTCTTCACCGACATAACGATTACGACTGTGCCGGCTCATACAAGTGACAATCAAATCACCCATTCCGGAGAGGCCGGCAAATGTAATTGGCTGTGCACCCATCTTTGCACCGAGACGTGTAATCTCATAGATACCGCGTGTCATAATTGCTGCCTTCGTATTATCGCCAAAACCCGCACCATCGCTCAATCCTGCTGCTATAGCGATAACGTTCTTAATTGCACCGCCAAGCTCGACACCGCGGATATCTTCGTTCACGTACACTCGGAAGTAGTCGGTCATGAAGGCTTCCTGCACCATCTTTGCTGTTTTCATCTTAAAAGATGCAGACACAACCATCGTCGGGATTTTCAAACTCACCTCTTCCGCATGGCTTGGGCCTGATAGGATCGCGAGGTTTTCTTTGCGTTCATGCATTAAGACATCCAGCAGAACCTCCGACATAGTCATGAGCGAACCATTTTCAATTCCCTTGGCAACATTGCATATAATAGTGTGTTCCAGATCAAGATGTGCGATGCGTTGGAGGACAGAACGGAGAAATTGAGACGGTACAGCCGCCACAATCATATCACGTTCTTGACATGACGTTTCAATGTCCGTCGTAATTTCGATTTCAGGCGGCAGAGAGATGCCGGGAAGGAATTCCACGTTCTCGTGTTTCTCACGCAGGTACTCTGCCTGTGTGTCATCAAAGGTCCATAGATTGACCTTATGATGATTGTCGTGCAGAACGAGAGCGAGTGTCGTTCCCCAGCTGCCGGCGCCAAGAACGGTAATCTTCATATTATTAAGGATACGTCAGGTTAGGGTTCTTTACCTGCTTGAGAATCGGGTGTTGTTTAGGATTTAGCAGACTCGGTTTTGCTTCTAGATCTCGTGATTTTCCGTTCAGTTCCTTCCACCAATCTCTTAATATTAGCGCGATGAGAATAGATCAGGAAGAGTGCAATCCCTGTACTGAAAAACACGAGTGTCTTGTAACTATGAATTTCATCTGAGAGGATATTATACCGAATGATCAACGACAACGGAAATGCTGCCGCTGCCATAATGGAACCTAATGATACATAGCGGAATGCAAAGAAAAAGATAAAAAACACCACAACAGAAACCGCAAATTCTGTTGGCGCAATACCGATCAGCATTCCCGCTCCTGTCGCGATACCTTTTCCACCTTTGAATCCGGCAAATACCGTTAATACATGCCCAATAACAGCCGCACCACCGCAAATCATTTGGATAATGGTAAAATCGTCAAATGGAGTATGATTATAGAATGGTAATGTTGGATCCCAAAACAACCGCGCTACCACGGTCGTCGCCAGAACGCCCTTCAATGCATCCATTACAATAACAAAGACGCCTGATTTCCAGCCGAGGACACGGAAAACATTGGTGCCGCCTGCATTGCCGCTTCCCTTGCTGCGAATATCAAATCCATGCCGCCATTTAGAAAGCATAACGCTCGTCGGAATCGATCCTACNNTATATAAGATATTCATTTCACTATCAAGAAGCAACCTACTGCATCACACCTACATCAATCCTTTTGCATGCCACCGATCCAAGATTAACGCACCCAGCTCCAAATCCTCGGGTGTTGTAATTTTGATATTATCGTAATTTCCTTCCACAATACGCACTTTGACGCCGAGTCGTTCGACCAATGCAGCTTCGTCCGTTGAATAGAATTTGTCTTTTCGCGCTTTTTCAAACGCCTTCACCAATAACTTTGCGCGAAATGCTTGAGGCGTCTGCACCATCCAGAGCGCTGTGCGATCCAGCGTCTGATCGAAAAAACCGCCGCCCGTCGAACGTCGAATCGTATCTTTCGGTTGAATAGCAAGCACCGCTGCATCATATTCTTTGCATACTTTCAGGAGATGCGTAATGCGTTTCGTCTCAATGAATGGCCGAACACCATCATGCACAAGCACGATGTCGGAATCTTTCAGGGTCAGATGATTAAGGACGTTGTCCACAGAATCCTGCCGTTTCTTGCCGCCCATCATCATCTTGCTGACTTTGTGCAGTCTGTAGCGTGCAACAATGGCTTCCATATCAGACATCGCCGATTCTGGAATAGCCATCGCCACTTCATCTATATCAGAGCAATGTTCAAATTGCTGGAGTGTATGAACAATAATCGGCTTCCCTTTCAGAGGCAGAAACTGCTTTTTGATCTCTCCGCCAATGCGTGTGCCAGAACCCGCTGCAGGAATAATTGCAAACACTTTGGGCCTTGATCTTGACATCTCTCCGACATTCCTTTTATGCAAAAAGTGCACGCCTAGAAAAAATAGTTAGAGGGAGATCCGCTCCCGATTTTTTTTGAATCGAATGCATCACTTCCTCTAAAACAATCAACTCACCATAACAACATCACATCTCCATAGCTGTAGAAGCGGTATCCTTCTTTGACAGCTTTCTTATAGCCATGCATCAATAAATCATGTCCTGCAAACGCACTCGTTAACATAAGCAGTGTCGATTCCGGTAAATGAAAATTGGTGATCAGTTTATCGGCAACTTTGAAATCATACGGAGGGAAAATGAATTTATCGGTCCATCCTTTCGCCGGCTTCACATGACCATCCGCGGTAACGCTTGATTCCACAGCACGGCATGTACTTGTGCCGACGACGAAGACGTTATGCTTTGAATCAATCGTTTTATTAATAACGTGTGCCGCCTCGCTGGTGATCTCAAAATACTCCGAATCCATTTTGTGCTTCGTTAAATCTTCCACTTCGACTGTACGGAATGTTCCGAGTCCAACATGAAGCACAACCGGTGCTATCTTCACACCTTTTGATTGAAGTTTCTTGAGAAGTGCTTTTGTAAAATGTAATCCTGCTGTTGGTGCAGCAACTGCACCCACGATGCGGGCGTACACTGTCTGATAGCTTTCTTTATCCTTGTTGGTCGCATCCCGCTTGATATAATGCGGCAACGGAGTCAAACCGATTCTATCGATGATCTTAAAAAAATCACCTTTATGATTGAAGCGTACCGTGCGGCCGCGTGAAGTGGTATTGTCGATAACTTCGCACCAGAGTTTACCATCGTCGAAATAGATTTTATTACCGATGCGTACTTTGCGCGCCGGATCGACGATAACATCCCAAATATTTTCTTCAGCATTCAGCTCGCGCAGTAAGAAGACTTCGATTTTCGCATTCGTCTTTTCTTTTTTACCGTAGAGACGCGCCTGAAACACGCGTGTCTCGTTGACAACAAGACAGTCTCCTTTTTGAAAATATTCAGCGATTTCATAAAACTTCCGTCCTTCAATAGTATCGTCGGCACGGTTCAAAACCATTAACCTCGAGTGGTCGCGTGGATTAGCCGGTTGTTTTGCTATCAAGTTACGCGGAAGCGGATATTTGAAATCGGAGAGCTTCATTGCTCATATCCCTTCTATTATAATAAGATGAAGAGGGCGGTAAACGGATTCACCGCCCCCTATGAATTAGTGAACTTACCATCGGCTTATTTCTTGTGCGATGTCTTTGCTTTTTTATTAACCTTCTTGGCAGCTTTCTTTACTGGTTCTGCTGGATTCAGCAGCGCCGCACGCGCAGCAGCCAGTCGTGCAATCGGAACGCGGAATGGCGAGCAGCTTACATAATTCAAACCGATCAAATGACAGAACTCAATGCTCGACGGATCACCACCGTGTTCACCGCAGATGCCNNATGCCGAGCTTGATGCCGGGACGCGCTGCGCGCCCTTTCTCTACGGCGATCTTCATCAACTTGCCAACACCACCACGGTCGAGAACTTCGAACGGATCCTTCGCGTATATTTCTTTCTCAACATACGGAATCAGGAACCGTGCCGCATCATCGCGGCTTACACCGAGTGTTGTCTGTGTCAGATCGTTCGTACCAAAACTGAAGAACTCAGCAACCGCTGCGATCTCATCTGCTGTGATAGCACCGCGCGGGATTTCGATCATCGTACCAACGAGATACTTGAACTTTACGCCTTTTTCCTTCATCACAGCTTCCGCGACTTTGCGAACAAGCTTTTCCTGATTCACAAGTTCCTTCACATTGCCGACAAGGGGAATCATTACTTCCGGTTCCACAGAAATGCCCTTCTTCTGTGTATCAGCAGCGGCCTCAAAGATGGCGCGTGCCTGCATTTCTGTAATCTCCGGGAAAATGATACCGAGACGGCAGCCGCGGAATCCAAGCATCGGATTAAACTCGTGCAATCCTTCCACACGTTCCTTAACCTTCTCGTAGCTGATCCTCATTGCTTGTGCAAGTGCGCGCTGCTCTTTTTCCTCGTGCGGTACGAATTCGTGCAACGGCGGATCGATCGTACGGATGGTTACCGGTTTCCCGTGCATCGCCTCAAAGATACCGGCAAAGTCTGCGCGCTGCAACGGCAGCAACTTTGCTAATGCTGCTTTGCGTTGTTCGAGCGTATCGGCAAGAATCATTTCGCGCATGGGACCGATCTTCCCTTCACCAAAAAACATATGCTCGGTGCGGCAGAGGCCGATACCTTCTGCACCAAACGCAATTGCATTTACAGCCTGATCGGGTTGATCTGCATTCGTGCGAATTTTCAGTGTCCGGTACTTGTCTGCCCATTGCATTACTTTGGCGAACGTTTGATACACCGGCGCGTCTTTCACATCGAGTGTTTTTTCCACAAGAACTTGAAGCACTTCTGATGGCTTCGTTTGAATCTTGCCTTCGATTACTTGACCTGTCGTACCGTCGAGCGAAATCCAATCACCTTCGTTCAGCACTTTGCCCTTCACGGTCATCGTGTGCTTGGCATAATCGATGATCAGCTCATCGCAACCTGCAACGCACACCTTGCCCATTTGACGGGCAACGAGTGCAGCATGCGAGGTCATTCCACCACGTGCAGTCAGAATTCCCTCCGATGCATCCATACCCTTGATATCTTCCGGGGAAGTTTCAATACGCGTGAGAATAACTTTCTCACCGCGATTTTTCCACGCCTCTGCATCAACTGCATTGAATACAATGCGTCCGGTGGCAGCGCCGGGGCCTGCATTCAAACCCTTTGCCAGCAATCGTCCGGATTTGACAGCGGCGTCTTTTTCCTTCACATCGAAGATCGGGCGAAGCAGCTGATTTAACTGATCAGGCTCGATGCGCGTCAACGCTTCTTTTTCCGAAATAAACTTATCACCGACCATATCCACCGCAATTTTGATGGCAGCGAACGCTGTCCGTTTTCCAACACGGCATTGGAGCATATACAGTTTGCCTTGCTGGATTGTGAATTCGATATCCATCATATCACGATAATGCTTTTCGAGAGTCTTTCGGATCTTGTCAAGTTGTCCGTATATTTTCGGATCCTGTTCCTTCAGCTTTGAAATGTGCAGCGGTGTGCGCGTTCCGGCAACGACATCTTCACCTTGCGCATTCATCAGATACTCGCCGTAGAAATAATTTTCTCCGGTAGCCGCATCACGTGTAAAGGCAACGCCGGTTCCGGAATCTTCGCCCATATTGCCGAACACCATCGTCTGCACATTCACTGCTGTGCCCCAAGACTCAGGAATATCGTACATCTTGCGGTAAGCAATCGCACGGTCATTCATCCAAGAACTGAACACAGCTCCGATAGCGCCCCACATCTGCACAAGTGGATCCTCTGGGAATTCGTGCCCCGTTTTCTCTTTGATTGCTGCCTTGAACTTTACGACGAGTTCTTTTAGATCTTCGGCGGTAAGTTCGGTGTCCAGTTTCACGCCTTTTGCATGTTTCTTCGCTTCAATGATCTCTTCGAATGGATCGATGTCATCCTTGTTCACCGGCTTCAATCCAAGCACGACATCGCCGTACATCTGCACAAAGCGGCGGTATGAATCGAACACGAAGCGTTCGTTCTTTGTCTTAGCGACAAGTCCGGCAACCGTCTGGTCGTTGAGGCCGAGATTGAGAATAGTATCCATCATACCGGGCATCGATGCGCGCGCGCCGGAGCGTATAGAAACAAGCAGCGGATTCTTCGCATCACCAAACTTTGCGCCCATTGCCTTTTCGACTTTCGTGAGTGCAGTACGGACTTCTTTCTCCAGCGACTTCGGATATTTCTGTTTGTTCTGATAATATGCGGTGCAGACTTCCGTTGTGATTGTAAAACCCGGCGGGACCGGCAATCCGATATTAACCATTTCGGCAAGGTTTGCTCCTTTGCCGCCGAGAAGATTTTTCATCTCCGCTTTGCCTTCGGCTTTACCGCTGCCGAAGAAATAAACATACTTTGGTACTGTTGCCATTGTGTGTGTTATCCTTTCAGTTACCTATTGATTGATAGTTCTTTTAATTGATTGATATTGATGAACCTCTCGCAAGAATAATCCTGCGATCTTTTGTGAAAAAAAAGTCTCTTCTAAACGTTCCGGATGCCACTGCACGAGCATTAGAAACGGCATAGTGTCTTTCATCGCCCACTCGCCTGCTTCCACTACATTGTCCGATGAAATCGCCGAGCACATCAACCCTTTGCCAAGCTTTTCTATTGCTTGATGATGAAACGTGTTCACTTCTACCTCGGTTGTTCCTGTCAGTGCATGCAGCATCGAAAGCGGCTCGACAGATATTCCATGCATCGTTCCGCGATCATCTGCCGGACTTGTATGATCGTCAAAACCTTCTGAAACCAAATCAACAGTTAACGAACCGCCGAGATACACATTCATCACTTGCATCCCGCGGCAAACAGCAAGGATCGGTCTATCGGCATCCAGCGCTCGTTCGATAACGGCAAATTCAAATTCGTCCCGTTGCTCATTGACTCCATTCGTTTTACCAAGATGATATTCCTTACCATAATACCGCGGATGGACATCACCACCTCCCGAAAGGAGAAGCCCATCGAGATCTTCAATTTCGTTTGTGTTATCAAGTTCGTGCGACAGTTTTTGAATATCCACAGATCCATCGACTGAACGAATCCATCGGACATACTGCCCGTACTTGTCTTCTTTCAAAGTATCTGTAATTCCGATCCGCATGAGCTTATCACATGTTTTATCAATGCATCCAATGTGTCTTTTCCAGCAACAAACACTTGCTGAATTTCAGCAACAATCACTGGCTCAATCTCCAAAAATTCCACAAATCGCTCTCCCAACCGCATAAAATCTTTTTCTGTCGTGACAATAAAATCAACGTTCAATGCTTTTCTTGCTTTGACGATCGTCTGAATATCTTCATCAGAAAACCAGTGGTGATCGGAGAATACGAAATGCTTCACGACTATCATTCCTGCATCTTCAAGAAGCGATTCAAATGCTTTCGGATGGCCGATTGCAGAGACAGCAATAATTTTTTTCCCAACGAATCGTCCAGGTTCTATTCTCTTGTTCGTTGTTGTTCGTTTGAACGACTTTAATTTCGTCCGAACACCAACAATCCTCTCTCCTCTTAGGTGAGGGTTAGGGTGAAGTCTTGTTGTGAGTCGTGGCTCAATTATTCTCTTTGCCTGCTCAAACTCAGTCATGTCCGCACAACGAGAGACAATAATCAAATCAGCTCGTTTCAGCGAACTTATCGGCTCACGCCTGTTTCCTGCCGGCAGCAGCCAATCGCCGTTTACTATTTCCTCTGTCGTCATTACTACAAGATTCAGATCACGATAGAGATATCGATGTTGGAATCCATCATCCAGCAATATGAGCTCTGCGCCAAGTTCGAAAGCTTTCTGAGCGCCGCGGGCACGTTTCTCATCAACGACAACGATGAGATTAGAAAATTTTTTCGCCAGTTGACTTGGCTCATCTCCAGAAATTTCAACCGATGCAAGATTTCGCTTACCATCGCTTACGACGATTGTTCCTTTCGATTTCCTTCCATATCCACGACTGACGACCGACAACCTACGATTGTTTCCAAATCTTTCAATCAACATTTCAACAATAGGTGTTTTCCCAACTCCGCCTGCTGAAATATTACCAATTGATATCACTGGTACACCAACTTTCGTCGTTTTTAGAATTCCTATGTCAAAGAACCAGTTGCGCAGGACAACTGCCAACCAATACAACAAAGAACATGGCAGCAGAAAAAGCCTGGCGCGCTTCATTGAGTCATCTGTAATATTCGTTCGGCAACTTTTCGCGATGCGCCGACTCTACCAAGCATTCCTTTTACCTTGGAAAGCTCCGTTTTCATTTCTTTCAATTGTTTCTCGTCGCTCAACAATTTCAATGCCGACTTTTCTAAATTCTTTGCATTCGCACGATGTTGTATAAACTCTGGTGCGATTGTTTTTCCCGCCACAATATTGACAAGTCCGATATTCTTCACTCGCACCAGCAGCCGACCGATACAATAGGTGAGCCATGATGTTTTATACACGACAAACATCGGTGTTTCAAAACATGCGGTTTCTAATGTTGCCGTACCGGAGGTAACAAAAGCAAAATCCGCATTTGCCATCACTTCATATGTTAATCCTGAGATTAAACGAACACCTTCTAGATTGTAGAGTGTCCGGAAGTACCGCTCTTCGAGTGTTGGTGCAATACCAACGACGATTTCCATTTCCTTCTCTGCAGCGATTCTTCGCGCGGCACCCAGCATATCCGGAAATATCTGTTCGATTTCTTGTTTTCGACTTCCCGGCAATAAAGCAAGAATTTTCTTTTGCTCATTGAGTTCGAACCGTTTACAGAAATTCTTTCGATCAAGCTTTGATTCCAATCCTTCCAACAACGGATGGCCGACGAACTCTGTATCAATCCCTTCTGCTCGATAAAAATCAACTTCAAATGGGAAGATGACGAGCATCTTGTCTACCAGCGACCGCATTTTTTTTATTCGCGATTTATGCCATGCCCATACTTGCGGACTGATATAGTAGACGATCTTAACATCGTATCGTTTTGCGATGCGTGCAAACCGGAGATTAAATCCTGGATAATCGATCAGAACCAGAACATCGGGTCTTTTGAACTTGACTACCTGTTCAAGCGTATGTTCCATCGTTTTGATAAACGGGAGATGCTTAATCACTTCCACAAATCCCATAAAACCAAGTTCGTTGATGTGATAGATATTCTCCATCCCTTCGCGCTTCATTTTATCGCCGCCGACACCATATACATCGATACCGGGAGAGAGACGCTTCAGCTCTCGCACGACACCGGAGCCATGCAAATCGCCCGATGCTTCNNCAACACCAAACCTAATGCTTGAAACGTTCGCCGCTCGGAATGAACAGCTTCTTTCCAATTCGGCTGCTGATGCTCCTGCGCCGCATTCCGATACGGAACAAGCCGCGGTAGAAACCGCGGTACATGATTTTTGAATTCCAGATACGCCGGTCCGAATTCTTTTTCCAGAAATTCTTCCTCAGCAAGAACGATCTCATAATACTGAAAGCTGAACCAGAACAGCGCTGCCAGCAGCAGCCACGGGAACAAGGCATTCGCCATAATACCAATACCGAGATACGTCAGCATATTGCCCATGTAGAGCGGATTACGCGAGTACGAAAACGGACCCGCCATGACCACTGCAGGCGCACCAACGCTTCCTGTTACGCGCGTGAGACTACCTGCGTACGCCACACCATAGAATCTGGAAAATTCCCCAGCAGCAACAATGCAAAATCCCAACACCATTGATATTACTGTCGGTTGACTAAAAATAATCATCACCAATAGAAATGGAATCGGTGTATAGCTTCGGAGCGAAAACAATTTTTCTCTGAACAGCTTCATATCTTACCCCTGTACAAACACTTCACGGCGCGCCATTGCAGCTTCCTGCCGATGGCGAATGCGTTTGCGCTGAAGAATTTCCGCCAGCTTGTCCTGCACATCACCGAAGTGATGAAATTCAAAAAATGTAATATTCTGCTGCTGGCAATGTTTTATCAATTGCCGCTTTGCAAACACGAAATCCGCGTAGCGTACGGCGCATCGATCGGAATATCCATCGCCGATATACACGATGATATCCTCATCCGCTGATGTATTCAGCATATGATTCCGCTTACAGCTACCGCACAAACTGCATTCCGCATCTGTGTACGGGAAGGAAGCCTTTAGTCTCTCTTCGACAAACTCCGCATGATTCGCAAAGAACGGTACGTGACATAATCCAGCATTTGAAAGAACACGTTCCACATACACATCTAAACCATCGGTCAGAATCTTGACCGACACGTCACGATCAACACAGAAACGGACAAATCCAGCAAAATGAGGATCGACAGAAAATTGATCCACATACTTCAAAAATTTCTCGCGTTTCATCGCAGGAATCGCTTCGCACAATTCCGTCAACCACTGCTGCATGGTGATTTCACCGCTGAGTACGTGCCGAGTACTTGCTTCTGCGATCTCACCGGCAAATTTCCGAAAGAACTGCTCACCTACATCTTGCAAGCACACAGTTCCATCAAAATCACAAAAAACACGAATCATAAATCTTCCGGTGGGGCGAGGTCACCTCGCCTCCACAATAGTATCCTAATTACTCTGAACTTCGTTCAATCGTACCGATACTAACTTTGATATACCTTCTTCTTCCATCGTAACACCGTACATCGCATTTGTAGCTTCCATGGTACGTTTGTTGTGAGTAACGATAACAAACTGTGTGTTGTCAGAAAATTTTCGGAGAATGCGCGCAAACCGGTCAATGTTTGAATCATCCAGTGGCGCATCCACTTCGTCAAGAATACAGAATGGACTCGGCTTGACGAGATAGATGGCAAACAACAATGCAATTGCCGTCAGTGTTTTTTCTCCGCCGGAGAGCAAGTCGATGGATGTTGGACGTTTGCCGCGCGGCTTCGCGATGATTTCAATTTTCGCTTCTAATGGATCGGGCTGTTCTTCATTCAAACGCAAATCGCATTCATCCCCTTCGTCGAACAATCCCTTGAACGTAGTAATAAAATTTTCGCGAATGAGTTCAAAGGTCTCCAGGAATTGTTTCTGCGCTGTCGTGTTGATCTCGTCGATCGTTTCCATCATGGTCTTTTCTGACTGCTCCAGATCATCCCGCTGGGCAGACATAAAATCGAGCCGTTCTTTTTCACTCTTGTACTCATCGAATGCGGCAAAGTTCACGGCGCCAAGTGCATGAACTTTGTCCTTGAGCTTGTGGGTTTCTTCGCGTACAGCAACAAAATTATACTGATCGGCATCCAAAAACTCCTGCGGCTGTATGTCAAAATCGAAATCCTCTTTTGCACGCACCTTGAGATTCTCTGCTTTCATCGACAGTTCCTGAATCTTGATCTCCAAATCGTGTGCCGCTTTCAAGGAACCTTCCTGCCATAGCCGCTCATCTTTTAACTTCATTTCAATTTCATGAATCTGGCTGCGTTTAACGTTAAAATCCTGATCAAACGATTTTTTCTGTTCCATCACAGCGCTGTATTCCTCGCGCGCCTCCGTGAGACTCACTGCAATAGCTTCCAGGTCAGCATCAAGCGATATACTATCTTCTTTTGCTTTGAAGATTTCTTCTGTGCGCTGATCGAATGTGACCGACACTGACTGCATCGTCGATGCTGCATAGTCTTTCGCCTGTATAATGCTGCGCCCCTCGCTTTGCAACGCAAGGACACTCAGATTCACCTCATGTGACACGCGGGAATATTCATTCCAGAGCGCATCCATGGTTTCAACTTCACTCGTTGCCGCGCCGACTTGCTGTTCAGCCTCTGCTTGCCGCCGTTCTAATGCCGTCATGGATGGTGCAAGTGTCTGAAGCTCTGTGTTGAGTAGTTCGATTTCTTGCGCCAGCTTTTCGGATTCTGTTTCGTTGCGGTCGATGTTGTCCTGCGCACGTTTCTTTTCAAACTCTAATTGTGCAATGCGAATTTCCACCGAAGTCTTCCGTTGTTCGATCGTACGTGCTTCTTCCGACAGCCTTTTCAGATTGACAGTTTCTAATTCTTCAGATTTTTTCTGAAGATCACGTTCAATGCGTTCGTGGTTCTCTCGCAGCTTATGAACATCTGCGGTGAATTCTTCCAGCTGTGATTTTTTGCTGATGTGCCCGCCTTCATCCTGCCGCACACTGCCGCCGCGGACAACGCCTTTGCCCGTCACAATCTCTCCATCGAGCGTAATACATCGAATACTCGGATAATCGTTCACCACAGCAAGCGCCGAAGAAACATCGTTCACGAGCAGGGTCTCATCGAAAAGGAAGTTGAAGAGCCGCTCGTGATTGTTGTCGAACTGTATCAAAGTACTTGCCCATCCTATAACACCGGCGTTTTGAATCGAAACACGATGATTGGAAATACTTGGCAACCGGTCAAGACAAATAAAAGTTGCCTTCCCCTTTTTATTCTTTTTTAAAAAATCGATGGCTGCATACGCTTCTTGCACATTTTCGACGACGACATATCCCGCCGATTCGCCGAGCGCTGTCTCAATCGCGATGCGATATTGCGGTTCGGTCTGTACTGCCTCACCCACCGTCGTCTGAATCTTCGCACTCCATTCATTGCTCGTGATGAGATACTTCGCACCTTCGGAATACCCGTCGAAACTTTCCACCAGTCCCTTTAAAAAATCAATGCGGGCCTGTTTCCGCTCCACGTCGCCAAGCACTTCGTGATCTTGCCGGCGTAATTGCTCCATCGCATCTTGCAACTGTTGTTTATAGTCTTCCATCTGGTGAGTGCGAACTTCAGCTTCAGCAAATGCAAGACGGAGCTGTTTGTTTTCCGCTGTTAATCTGGCAATCAATTCAGCGTTCTTTTCTATATCCAGACGATATGTTGCATTCTCTTCTTTCGTGTACCCAACACGTCCGCGAATGTTCTCTATGCGTGCCTTCACTTGATTTTCGCGGTTGCGCAATTCTGCCAGTTCACGCATCAATGCAATGACTTGATCCTGATTGGCTTTCAATTCGGCACGTTTGGCGTTCAGTTGTATTTCAAATTCATCGAGCTGAGATTTCTTCTGAAGATATACATCTTCTGCCGCACTCGTTTTCGTCCGGAGCTGTTCCAACAATTGGGCCAGTTCGGATTGTTTCTGTTCCAGTTCCTCACGCTGCTGATTGAGATCTATTTTTTCCCGTTCAAAGCGCTCTCTATTAGACAGGAGTGAACGCCGACGCTCCTGTGTCGTTGCACGATGCTGTTCCAGCTCATGAATAGCCGATTGGCGCGTAACAAGGTCTTCCTGCGTGACTGCAAGCTGCCGCTCCAGTTCTTCCGATTCCTGCCGCAGCACGTCGAGCAACGCTTCTTCTTGTTTCACTTCTACTTCAAGACGATTCTTCTCGTCTACGGCAACGGAGAGCTGCCGTGCGAGCGGTTCGATCTTCAGCACAACGTTGGAATACTCGCGATTGAGCAGCTCCACTTCCAGTTCCTGCAATTGTTTTACGAGTTCATTGTACTTTTCCGCTTTCTGCGCCTGACGTTCCAGAGAATTCACCGCTTTCTCAACACCGCGAATGATGTCGTTCACGCGTGTGAGATCTTGCCGCACGACTTCTAAACGACGAGTTGCTTCTTTCCGTCGATATTTATATTTCGTGACGCCGGCGGATTCTTCAAACAAACGGCGCCGCTCGTCGGAATTATCACTGAGAATACTTTCCACCATTTTCAATTCGATCACGGAGTAAGCATCCGAACCCATGCCGGTGTCCATAAATAAATCACGAATGTCCTTCAATCGGCAAAGTGTTTTGTTCAAATAATATTCACTTTCACCGGAACGGAACACGCGGCGTGTGATGGTCACTTCAGAATATTCGGTGGGAAGGATGCCTTTCGTGTTTTCGATGGTAATGGAGACTTCGGCAACATTGAGTGGTTTACGTGATTTCGTACCGTTGAAAATAACATCTTCCATTTTATCCGAACGAAGCGTTGTCGGACGCTGTTCGCCTAATGCCCATCGAATAGCATCAACGACATTCGTCTTTCCGCAGCCGTTCGGGCCCACGATGGCAGTCAAACCTTCATCAAACGTTAGGTTCACTTTTTGGGCAAATGACTTGAATCCAAATATTTCTAGTTTGGATAAATACATTATCCGAGATTCTGCGCGAGATGTATTATGAATTTCACATACGAACTCAGGGCATAGACGGAATCGTAATAAAAGAATAGCCCGCCCAGAAGAAGAATACACACAAAGATTCCACCGACGTATGTTTTCACCAGAACCAGATCGTAAATCACAGAAATCCCCTTTAGTACCCGCAAGAGTGTCCAAAAGAAAAAGAGAATCATAAGCACAAGCGCTGGAAGTACAAAAGAAGGATTCTCCATGATTTTGAACAAACTCATCGCAAGTGGACTCAGGAAAATAACAGGTGCCGCGCTCCACACGGAAATCGAGTACACATGAAACCAAGAGACACGCGCTCTCACCGTCCAAGCAAATACTTTTATCAATAAGGCAAGGAGCATCCCGAAGAAAAAGAACAATCCAGTGAGCACCGCGATGCCGGCCATCGGACGCCATGTAGCATGAATAAATTGCACCTTCAGCGGATCCCATACGAATAGATACGTGAGGATGTAATCGGCAAATTTATCTGCGCGATAATGGTACATAATACTGGAGAGCAAGCATGCAAATGTTATGGAAATTGCACTCGAAAGAACAAGGGTGTGCGCGATGGAAACTGCATGTAGATCGCGCAAGTCGACAAAAAAATTATAAGAACGGATCAAGGAGCGCTTGAGGCTTTCGCCAAATCGTCGGTTCGTGGTTTCGTAACCGATGAGAATAATCACAAACAGTCCAAGAAGTACATGTGCCCAGGGAAGACTAACACGGTAGTTGCCTGCAGGTATTGCGGCAATCCGCTCTTCATTATAGAGTGCGCGAACGACCTCGTAGGCGAGCCTTTTTTCCCTTGTCTGGCTGAGCAGGCCTACTGGATGAAGATAGCGATCACCAAACGGGTAGTTGAGAAGAGGACGATCACCACGCCAATCCGTGAGAGCCGCCACAAAACTGCCCGCACCATTTGCCTCCTTGATTGCAGCATAGTATTGGAGATAGAATCGAGCCTGTGACTCCTGCGATGATGGGTCGCTATACCCGTTCCGATTCTCTTGATCCACTTCCTTCCCGTAACTTAGAATAATCAAGGGTTGGCCGGGATATTTCTTTTCCCATTCCGACAACAATCGTCTATACTCCTTGAGATCGGAGGACGGCAAAACAATACCGACAAAATCAACGTACGATGCGCAAACATCATTCTTCAACATACGAGAGCCGTAATACACAGGACGACCATCAAACTGGCGCGTGATGCCGCTCATTTTCTGAACGAATCCAGCGGCTTCTTCATCCGCGGAATCAAACTGATCGCCCATACCCCATGCAAGCACACATGGAAAATGTCCGTCTCGCTCTATCATTTCTCGCATCTGAGTTTCAGCTAAAGATTGAAAAGCTTCTTCATTCAAAATATCAGCTGGAACATTCCAGACCGGTATCTCCTCTAATACGGCTAACCCGTACCGACTGCACAGGTCGAGCATGTAAGGATGCGGCGGATGGAATGCAAATCGGATCGCGTTCGCGCCAAGCGATTTGATGAGAACGACATCTTTTTCCATTTGCTCGTATGAAAGAGACGCTCCATATTTCGGTGAATCTTCATGCCATACAACGCCTTTGAGTATCGTCTTGTTCCCGTTCAGCACCAAGGTGTTATCTTCAACGCGCATGGATGCAAAACCGATATTCAGATTGTATTGGTCTATGGTGGTCTTCTGTTTCCCGTCTACGGAAATAATATTTGTCTTCAGCATGTAGAGTTCGGGACTTTCCGGCCTCCACATTTTTGGCCCGTTCACCGTGAGCTCAAGCTGAACGTTTGTATTTTTGTTAGATTGTAATAGAAACGGTGTAGACATTCCTTGCGCCACCAGGAGATCCGAAAACCGCTCGTACAGTTCTGCGTTTACATAGTAGGATACTTGTTTCGGTTTTACCAAAAGTGAATCGCTCTTCAAACCCTCAAATCGTCTGTTGTTCAGAACACCATCGAGATGCACCGTTGCTTGCTGCATCTGCTGGTTCATGCGAGTCTGCACATGCATATGATCCACCCAGAGCCGAGGTGTTGCCAGCAAATAGACATCGCGCAAAATGCCGCCGTAATTCTTCCATCCCCATACTTGTTTGCGAACCGGCAATGTACCATATGCATTGAGCCTATTGCTCACAATTATTTTGACGTTGTTTTCCTTCCCTATTTGAAGCGCGTCTTCCGGAATCTCAAACTCAAAACTCGTATACCCGCCAACGTGCTTTCCCACATACACTTCATTGATATACACTTCACATTCGT
This sequence comes from Ignavibacteriota bacterium, assembly GCA_003155495.1. GTDB lineage: Bacteria > Bacteroidota > Ignavibacteria > UBA10030 > UBA10030 > Fen-1298. The sequence continues at coordinate 8,519 of PMDB01000026.1, read as the reverse complement.
AATTAATTCCAAGCGCAACAAATTTGAAGATAAAATTATTAAGAAGTTCCTCATTCAGTGTAAACGTGCGACGAAACGCCATCCGTCCTTCATAATCAATTGAACTCGGAACTTTTATTTCATTCCATTTTTCATCGTTGAGGGAAAACTGCCACATCCCCGCTAAATCGATTTTTTTTCGAGTGGGCGAATCGAGGTGAATTCCTGCATCCTTCCCTTCTAGTGTTGGTTGGCCGTTAGAAAGAACAAGCGGCATACCATATACTATTGTGCTGATAACCATAACAGCGGGGAGTGTGAAGAATGCGAAGAAAATACCGAAAATATGAGGTTTTTTTGCCAATTCGATGAACTTACTGTGCGCGGAAGTTGCCGCTGGTTGAGGCGACATAACTCATAATATATTTAAATATAATACATAATGCCGGCGAAAGCAATGGAATTCCCAGCCTTTTTGTGGTTTTTCTGCTTATTGTTTATTATGATAACGTTGAAAAAATATTGCGAGTTGACCTCTTTTTTCTCCATCTTCAATTGTTGATCGTTTATTGTTCAGCATCAGAAAGTGAGACGATTATGACTCGACCGATTCTTTCCTACACCGTCGCCCCTTCCATCCCTCAAGAGCTCCAATGCCTCCAAGCTATTGCATATAACTTACTTTGGGTATGGGACCATGAACTACTGGAACTCTTCATGAGAATTGATTTGGACTTATGGGAACGAACCAACCATAACCCTGTACAAATGCTGGGAATGATCAAACAGGAACGGCTGAATACACTGGTGCGGGATGATGCTTTCCTCGTACAGGTGGAACGCGGGAGACGGCGTTTTTCAGATTATCAAGATGCCGGTTCAAGCTGGTTCCACAAAACTCATTCGGAGGCAAAGAGTGAATGTTTCGCCTATTTTTCTGCGGAGTTTGGATTAACCGAGTGTCTGCAAAATTATTCCGGCGGCTTAGGAATTCTTTCCGGCGACCATCTGAAAGCTGCGAGCGACTTGGGATTGCCGCTTGTCGGTGTGGGATTACTCTATCAACAAGGATATTTCCGTCAGTATCTCAACGCCGATGGATGGCAGCAGGAACGAAATCCGGAAAACGATTTCTATGGGCTTCCGCTGAAACCGGCACTCGATTCTGAAGGAAAACCAAGAACTATTACTGTGGATTTTCCGGGCCGTCAGATTATCGCTCAAATTTGGCAAGTGCAGGTTGGACGAGTCATGCTCAATCTTCTCGACACGAACATTCCTCAGAATTCTCAGGAAGATCAGGATATCACCGATCAGTTGTACGGCGGCGACCGAGAGATGCGTATGAAACAAGAAATTCTTTTAGGCATCGGTGGATACCGCGCACTCAAAGCACTCGGACTGAAACCCGCTGTCTATCATTTAAACGAAGGGCACTCTTCCTTCCTGACATTAGAACATTGCCGAGATCTCATGCAAGAGTTTCACGTTACCTTTGCAGAAGCGCGTGAACAAACGATTGCCAGTACTGTTTTTACCACTCACACGCCTGTGCCGGCCGGTAATGACTACTTTGATCCGAACCTGATGGAGAAGTACTTCGGCCGTTACTACAAAGAACTAGGGCTCTCTGCGATAGAATTTCATGGGCTTGGCCGTGAAAATCCAAATAACGCAGCTGAAAGTTTTTGTATGACCATTCTTGCGTTTAAGATGTCCGGGCGCAGCAATGGTGTAAGCAAGCTGCACGGAAAAGTATCGCGAGAGATGTGGAAGAATGTGTGGCCTGGAGTTCCAGGAGAAGATGTTCCCATTATCTCTATCACCAATGGTGTGCATGCGCCGTCCTGGATCAGCCGCGATATGGCGGAACTGTTAGATCGGTACCTTGGCCCCGGTTGGCGTGAAGACGCGGGTCAACAATACGGACTCTGGGGGAGAGTGCATCAAATTCCAGATGAAGAACTTTGGCGTACTCATGAACGCCGCCGCGAGCGACTTGTTGCCTTCGCGCGCAATCGTCTCCGAACTCAGCTTGAAGCTCGTGGTACTGCTCCTTCGGAAGTGGCACAGGCGAACGAGATACTCAGGCCGGAGGCACTCACGATCGGCTTCTCACGGCGCTTTGCGACTTACAAGCGCAGTACTCTCCTTTTGCGCAATCCTGAACGATTAATAAAAATTCTCACAAATAAGGAGCAGCCCGTTCAATTCATCTTTGCCGGTAAAGCACATCCGAATGATAATCCGGGCAAAGAGTTGATTCGCCAGATCATTCATTTTGAACGCCGTCCGGAAGCACGGAGGCGGATGGTATTCATTGAAGATTACGATATCGTCGTTGCCCGTTATCTTGTGCAAGGTGTCGATGTCTGGCTGAACACTCCGCTCCGCCCGATGGAAGCCAGCGGCACGAGCGGCATGAAGGCAACGCTGAACGGCGCTATCAATGTCAGCATCCTGGACGGCTGGTGGGCCGAAGCATGCAACGCGAACACCGGTTGGGCTATCGGACGCGGCGAAGAGTATCGCGACGAAGAGTATCAGAATGAAGTGGAGTCAAACGCGCTCTTCGATCTCCTCGAAAAGGAAATCATTCCTTTGTTCTACAACCGCACCACAGACGACCTTCCGCGTCCATGGATCGCTAAAATGAAAAGCGCCATGCGCGCCATTGGTCCGGAGTACAATACGAACCGGATGGTGCGCCAATATGCAGAAGAGATGTATTTGCCGGCACTTCACCGCGCTGAAATACTTTCCAAAGACAATTTGGAACATGCAAAGCAGCTTGCCGCATGGAAACAAAATCTGCGCACCAATTGGAGCACGCTTAAAATTCTCGACGTGAAAAATGAAAAACACGATGGTTTCAAAGTCGGCGATCCTTGTGTTATCAACGCGTGGCTTGACCTCGGTAAATGTAAATCGGATGATATTTCGGTTGAAATATTTTACGGGCCGTTAGACGCAAATGGCGATATCGAATCTCCAAAAACATCGCCCATGCAGTACCTCAAGCAAGCGGAAAACGGGTCGCATGAATTTACCGGAACTATTAAACTCGAAACCAGCGGACGGATAGGACATACAGTACGTATACTGCCCAAGCATCCGGATATTGACAACCCGTTCCGCGAGGGATTGATTCTCTGGGCACAGAAAAAGTAGAATTCATCCTAGTTTGTCATGCCTGAGGATTTTTAGCGGGCATCTAGAATACTAGATTCGTGTGTATGTTGAATTACAGAGAAAGTATTTCATAGTCCTAGGAATGTTTGTCGCTTTCTTTGGGCGCAAAGAAAGCGAGAGAAAGAAACGCTTGCGAAATCGAAAAGTGTTACCTCAAGGATGAAGTACCATTACGGATTGAAATGGAATTTCGTTTGAGATACCAATACAGGATCGAAGAGGAATTACCTTGCCCAGGCATTGTTCACAGCTGTCGATTTCGCGGGCTGAAGAAAAGATCATATCGCCAGTTTCTGAAAAATTGTTTGTTAGCGTCAGGAGGTAGATCCTGACGCCACGCATCCGGCTGGGAAGGACTTGAATGCAGACATGTCATTTTGAATCACCGCATTCCCCAGCTCCTCATTAACAAAAACAAATTTCTCGTCATTTTCACAAACCTGTGGAGGTTAAAGACAAATATTCTTATCATTTTTAGAAGTCCTCAATGATCACATTATTCTTAGGTCACTATGAAACTATCTCTTCTCAATAGAATTCTTATTGCTCTTAGTATTATTACAGCAGCATCATTACTTCTTGTGTGGACGGTCGTGCGCCCAAAGTATGAAGCATCGATTCTCGTTGAACGGCTCACCACCGTCCAGCAATTGCAGAAATCCTCCATGGACGATCTTGACCATACCATTACCGATTGGTCTCATGTTCCGCAATTTATCATATCTCAGGTGACCGAGAGGCCGAATGAAGGAGAATCCATTCTCCGCATCATGATGACACTTCACCCCGAAATTATTCAAATGAGAATCCACGCAACCGGACCTTCTGATGAACTCATGAGCCAGAACACTTCATATCCTATGCTCAATTTACAATTCTCCGATAGCATGTGGGTACGTTCAAAAGTAGACAGCGCACTTCACATTGCATGGCTCAATCGGACAGATTTATCGACGCAACTATTTGCTATCCAAACGCAGTTTCAAGTTCGCCAGATTCCATTTATGCTGACAGTGGTGTGGGATGCAAAACGACTCAACGATATTCTTGCCGGACTTCCATTTGACAAAGATTATCCCGTAAGCATTCACAGTTTATCAGGCGCCATCATGCAGAACGCTTTATCCATCAAATTTGATGGAGCAGGTACCTCAATGGATACATCGAGCACAGTTCAAATCGTTCATGAAGGAACTCGTTCCTGGCGTGTTCTGACGAACGCCTTCCAATCTGCACAGCTTTGGATGGTTGTGGCAATCCCTGAAGAGATTTTTACGAAACCCGTGGAAGATCTCTTACTCTACTCCGCGGCGTTGATCATCGGACCGATGCTTCTTATGGCAATCCTTGGATGGCTGTTATCGCACCAGATGAAACGATTCATAGAAAAGATGAAAACATCTACCGACACTGCCGGCGAGTAGTGAAACCTCCCAAAGACATCCTCCCCACCGAAGAATTGGCACTTGTTAAAAAAGCGCAGGCAGGGGATGATCGTGCATTCACACAGCTTGTGAAACAGTACGAGAATCTTGTCTATAGTTTCGCCTTCAAAGTCTGCCGCGATAAAGAAAAAGCGGAAGAGACGTGGCAGGATACGTTTGTCAACGTTTATCGCAAACTGCATCAATTCGATAGCAAATCGAAATTTACGACTTGGTTGTACAGCATCGTCACCAACAATTGCCGGATGAAGCGCCGCAAGACAAAGCTTGAGATGGCGAGTACGCATATCGTTGAACCGCACATCGCTCACGACCATAACGAAGTCCAGGATACCGGCAAGACTGCCCTCACAGTTACGGCATGGCGTGATACTCCACTCGACACGATGATGAATGCTGAATTGAAAGCCAAGCTCAATGCCGCAATCCAGAAACTGCCGTATGATTACCGCGTAGTCTTTGTTTTACGGGATGTAGAGGGACAATCGGCAGAAGAAACGGGAAAAATTTTAAAGCTCACGGTGCCGGCAGTAAAATCCCGGCTGCGGCGTGCACGAGTTTTCCTCCGCGAACAATTGAACGAGTATATGACAGCATGAAAAAGAGACACCTATCCTGTAAAGAAATTGCAAAGCACATTTGCGGCGAATTAGACGAACATATCGACTCGCCAAAATGCCGCGAGATCAAAAGACACCTGGAAACTTGCCCCAATTGCACCGCATATTTGGACAGCTTAATGAAAACGGTTCACCTATATCGCGAGTATCCAAATCCAACAGTGACAAAACAATGCCGGAAAGGACTTTTCGCTGTGCTCAAGTTAGGGAAGCAGAAGAGTAGATGAGCCGATGAGATATTTTCGCCAGACTACATGACGGGCTGGTGCGCCTACCGCCGATCCGCCCAAAATATGGCGGACAGGTTGGCGTAGTGCAGAGAAGGAATCGAGATGGTGAGAAGTTGAAAGCATCCTCACAGAGAGAGAGGCTCTGAGACTTTATGAAAAATCTAACCCTTCAACAAAAAATCGTTTATCCTATTCTCGGTGCTTTTGCACTCGTTACAGGTATTGGTTCTTGGTACTTTGTATCGGCACAAATCGCTGAAACCGAATCGTGGTATCGTGAAGAACTCCACACTTTGGCAATAGCATCGGGTTATATGCCGCATGTCACGGCGGAAGAATTTATGCAGACAAAAGGACTGCGATTTCACCACATTTTATTATCGAGAAATTCCGTTGTAACCGGAAAGAATGAAATCGAAACGAGAGCTGCAGCTGCATTCGAACGAGATCCGAACCTCACATTCTTTGCTGAAGAAGTATCCATGAACGATACTGTGTTCATGGCAGTTTTTACACCGATAATCGTAAAACCCGAATGCATGAGATGTCATACCGATTTCGATGTTCAAGACTCCTTCGCTCATCAAGAAAGGAAAGCTATTGCGTTGTTCGGGTCTTCCGGATCGATGGAAGAAATTCATGCCAGAGAAACGAGAACAGAAATTATTATATTCACCGTTACCCTTCTTGTTATTGCCGGATTGGGATGGATCCTCCATCGTTCCATGAAAGAGATTCTCTTGGAACCGATGCGCGAGCTGAAACTCCAAACCGAAGATGTTGCCAACTGCGACCTCCGAACTGTAACAACACCGGCTCTGGAACGCAAACTTACCTCTGGCGATGAAATGGGCCATGTGACTCGTTCGTTTGCAACGATGATCCATATGCTGCGTACGACCATTGGGCATATGCATAATGCATCATATGAAGTTGCGGATGCATCGAACCAGATCAGCTCGAGTATAGAAGAAATCGCAGCCGGATCGCAGGAACAAATGAGCCAGGCAGCTGAAGCTACCAAAGTGATAGAAGAAATGACAAGAACGATCATGAAAAACAGCAAGAGCGCAAACGAAACAGCAGATACCGCACGGAAAGCCCGCCTGACGGCAGAAGCAGGAGGAATCATTGTTTCGGCAACTGCAGAAGGTATGAAACGAATCGCACAAGCGACAGGCAAGAGTTCAGAAATAGCGCAGGCATTAGAGCTGTCGAGCAAACAGATTGGAGAGATCGTGAAGCTCATCAATGACATCGCAGACCAAACAAGCCTCCTTGCACTCAATGCAGCGACAGAGGCGGCGCGTGCCGGAGATCAAGGAAAAGGGTTCGGCATTGTGGCTGATGAAGTTCGCAAATTGTCGGAGCGGACAATGAAGGCAACAAAAGAGATCGAGGTGATGATTAAGAATATCCAGCGGGAAACCGGGCAGGCAGTCACATCGATGGATGAAGGAACCCTGGAAGTGAAGGAAGGAATGAAATTAGCCGATCAAGCCGGACATTCATTAAGGGAGATCGTAAAGATCTCGCAGAAAGTAACAGATATGATAACACAGATCGCAGTATCGAGCGAGAAGCAGTCCGCCACAAGCGGGCAAATCTCTCAGAACGTGGAGATTATTCATTCCGTGACGATACAAATGGCCAACCGCACAAGAGAAGTTGCCTCTGCTTCAGAAGGTCTCAAGCATCTCACTGAACAACTGCAGGAGACGGTCAATCAATTTAAGTTGGACGAAGATGAGCAAAAAAGAGATATACGGAATCCTGGGATTGTTCGGAAGCGACGCATGTGATTTTTTTGGAATTTGGGATGTCGTTCTTTCTTTTGTCTTGATACAAAAGAGCATAAAATAAGATTGATAAAATAATTGGAGAAGCTGAGTACAGACATTTTATTCGCCGCGTTCTTTGAATGCACAATGAGACCCCTCCCGCCAAATGTCATTCCCGCGGAAGCGGGAATCCAGGGCAAGGGCATCTCAGTGTAAAATATGAGCAAAAGAACGTTAGATGTCTTGCTTTTTAACGTAGGAAGACACATATTTGCTTTGTACAAGGTATATGAGGAATTGTCGTACCTCATTTTCACCTAACGCCATTTATGAAACAGGAAATACAGAAATAGGAATTTTCTACCCAAAGGCTGATTCTCGAATGAGGTCAAGCAATTTGGGTATCATTTTCTATTTTAAATACGAAGATGTTGTCTATATTTTAGCAAAATTATAGACAAAGTCTTCCGAAGGAATGCCTTCGGCATATATATCATGCTATTACGGACAAAATACAGACAAAGTCTATCTAATCACATGTTAGAGCGCACGAGTATTTATGGCAGAGAATCAATCAGCGGAAGAGGTATTGGAGCGATACAAAGAAATTCTTGGTGAAGAATTTGGTATTTTATTCTACACCCTCCACAATGAATATACATGGTTGGTTGCCAAGTGGCAGCAATTTCAAATGTTGTACGAAACAAACCCAGAACGAATTGAGATAATGAATAAGACCGCTCCTTTTTTCTTTCGAGTGGTTCAATTTACTATTTGGGAAAGTATTGTCCTCCAAATAGCTAGATTAATTGATCCACCACAATCTGTTGGAAAGAATAATTTAACTATAAAACGACTTCCAATTTATATTGATAATGAACCAAAGAAAAAGGCACTCGAGTTACTCATAGAAATAGCCGAATCATCTACTTCTTTTGCCCGAGATTGGAGAAACCGTCATATCGCTCATCGAGATTTAAATTTAGCTACAAATATACCCGTAACGAAACTTGCAGAAGCAAACAAACAAATTACAGAATCTGCTCTAAAATCATTGAGCGATGTCCTTGGATTTATCCATAGAGAATATTTCAATACTCAGTTTTTATATGAACTAGGTAGCTATTTAGGTGATGCAGAAAGTGTATTGGTATTACTTCGCGATGGTTGGGAAGCAGATCAACAAAGGCGTGATCGAATTAACAGTGGAAAAGCTATCGAATCTGATTATGAATCATATCGTGCGCTCTAACCAGGTACTGTGTTGAAAGT
>PMDB01000074.1:128423-169745 GCA_003155495.1 Ignavibacteriota bacterium | reverse complement strand
TAACGATCAGCTATAAGCTTTTACTAATTGCTGATGGCTGACAGCTTTTATTACCAATCTTTTTCCACTTTTACTTTCACTGCTTCACGTTTACGGAGATTCTTTTGAATCTCCTTTTCATTGTTGCGGAGTGCTTCTAAGATGCGATCGGCTTCTTGTTTCGGCATTTGGTTCTTTTTCTGGGTTTGCTGCGTCTGATCTTGTTTCGCTNNGCTTCTGGTCTTGCTTCTGGTCTTGTTTTTGATCTTTCTTCTGCTGTTTTTGTTGTTCCTGCTGCTTCAGTTTTGCACGTGCCATTTGCAGGTTATATCGCGTATCGTCATCGTTGGGATTTATTTTTAATGAATGTTTGTATGCCTCAACCGCTTCTTGAAATTTATTGGAACGATACAACGAATTTCCCGCATTGTAATATGTTTCAGCCCGTTCTTCCGGAGATTTCATTGCCACTCCGGAGTTACCGTATTCCCGAAGGGCTTCATCGAAACGCTGCTGTTTATAATACGAATTTCCGAGATTAAATTGCGCTTCTTTCGATTTCGGGTTTTTCTCCAGCGCTTTCTTATATTCCACCTCAGCATCGGTGTAGCGTCCTTTTTCATACACCCGATTTCCTTCACTGACATGTGAACGAACTGTCTGAGCTGTTGAGCTTCTTGAGAGTATGAGAAGGAAAAACATTGCCGCAGCAGCCGGCAGGAATTTCTTAAGCCGAGCAACCAGCTTACCGCGTCGCGCTGAAAGCATGAGCTCGAGAATGAGAAGAAGAATTGCAACTGATAATGGATATTGATACCGCGTCTCATATCCTGTAACCTGTTTTGTTCCAAATTCTACTTTTTCCAGAGAGGAAAGCTCCTTAAAAATATCGTCAATTTCGTTACCGCCACTCGTTGCCCGGTGGTACGTTCCTCCGGTTATCGACGCAATTTGTTGAAGCATTGTTTCATCCAGTTTGGAGAGAACTATACTCCCCGATTGATCGCGTTTATAGTCAGCACGTTCACCATTTTGATTATAAATCGGAATTGGACCTCCATCGGCTGTTCCCATCCCTACCGAATAAATTCGCACACCGATTTTCTTTGCATCTTCTACTGCGCCCATCACATCACCTTCAGTATTCTCACCGTCGGAGACGACAACGATTGCTTTTTGTGTCGGAGCGTCTTTGGAAAACGATTTCAGGGCGACTTCAATGGCGCTGCCGATCATCGTTCCCGGGATAGGCACTGCATCCACATCGATGGCAGAGAGAAATAAATCTGCTGCGGCATAGTCAGTAGTAAGTGGAAATTGTACAAACGCATCCCCGGCAAAAACAATCATGCCAACACGATCACCAGAAAGTTTTCGCAGTAATTCTGATACATCGCGCTTTGCTTTTTCCAACCGGCTCGGACGAATATCTTCCGATTTCATACTGAGCGAAACATCGAGCGCAACAAATAGATCGATGCCTTCTCGTTTCACTTCTTCTAGTCGTGTTCCCACCTGCGGATTAGCCAGGGTAAGAATCAGACAGGCGAGAACCGAAAGAACGAGCAGTTGTTTGATGATACGCATTGCCAAACTCGCTTCCGGAGCAAGCTGTGCAACGAGAATATTTCCAACAAACCTTCGAACCTGTTCCTTCTGCCATACATTCAGGAAAAAGAATCCTGCACCAAGTGCGGGAATCAGAAGAAGGAACCAGAGATAATCAGGATGTTCGAATCGCAACATGACTATGGATTCTTTCTCAGTAACGTACTCGTCAATCCTATCTCTAACATAAACGTAAGAAGACCCGCGATTAACCATCCGCCATATAATTCCGAGTACCGCTTATAGGCCATCACTTCAATTTTTGTCCGTTCAAGTTGGTCAATCTCTTTGTAGATTGCTTTCAATTTTCGATTGTCTGTGGCACGATAATATTTGCCGCCGGTCATATCTGCCACTTGTGTAAGAACTTTCTCATCAAGATCAACCGGAATCATCTGGCGGCGAATACCAAATGGTGTTTGCACAGGATATGGTGCTTCGCCTTGCGCCCCCACACCGACCGTGTAGATGCGGATACCATATGTTGCAGCGATCCGTGCTGCAGTGATAGGATCAATCTCACCTCGATTATTGACACCATCTGTCAGGAGAATCATCACCTTACTTTTTGCCTTACTGTCCTTTAAACGATTCGCTCCGTTAGCGATTGCAAGACCGATAGCTGTACCATCGGCAATCATCCCATTTTTTACATCACGTAAAAGATTCTTTAATACAGGATAATCTGTTGTGAGCGGGCATTGTGTAAAACTTTCTGCAGAGAATACTACCAGTCCGATGCGATCGTTCGTCCGGCCGTCAATAAATTCCGAGGCAACCTGCTTTGCCGCTTCGATACGGTTGGGATTAAAATCTTCTGCCAGCATACTGCCGGAAAGATCCAGCTCAAGCACAATATCGATTCCTTCGGTTGATATATTCTGTTTGTCCGATACCGACTGCGGCCGTGCCAATGCAATAATAAAGAGCGCGATTGCCATTATGCGCATTCCAACGGGAATGTGGCGCATTCGTTCACGCACAGTACTTGGTATCTTATCGAAAACCTGCATAGACGAGAACTGCAAAACCACCGTCATTTTTCTGCGACGCCACCAGAGATAGTATCCGATTGCCGGCAAAAACAATAACAGCCACAAGAATACAGGATTGGCGAACTTATCACCGAACATCGGCAGTGACCTCCTGTGATTGCGGTTCTATCTCGATAGAAGTTTTCGGCACCATCGAACGCACAATTTCGTATGCTGCATGCATTTCTTGTTCATGTTCAGCGGGTGCCGGTTGATACTTTGCAAACTTCACCAAATCCGCAGTAAGAAAAAACGATCCCATTTCTTTCCAGACTAATAATGCTTCGGGAACATGTTTTATTTGTACCAGGATTTCATCTGTCGTCATTTCCAACGCAATAATATTCCATCGCCGCTCAAAGAATCGCCGGATGATCTCTGTGACTTCCGAATAGTATTCTTTCACCAATCCCTGCTGCCACATTTTTTTTTCTTCAAGCGCTCGTAATGCTGCCAATGCTTCGCGGTGCGGCGGGATAACCACCTTGACATCAGCTAAAATGTCTTTCTTCTGTTTCATTTTTCGCCAGTAATAGTAATACCCGCCTGCAAGTGCAGCAAGAACGATCAATACGATCAGGTATGGCAGAAAATCTTCAAACAACCATGGTGCGCTCAACGGCGGTTTGATGTCTTTGATTTCACCCTGAGGATCGATAGTAACTCCGGTGATAGTAAGGAGGAGCGAATTTGTAAACGCTTTATGTGTATTCGTATCACTTTTCATTTTATAGCCAAATTCAACGGGAGGCAGAAAGACTTTTCCGGAATCAATGGTCGTTAAACGAATCAGCCATTGGAAGTCAGTACCTTTGCGTTCAATTGATACAATTTCAAACGATCCGATGCTGTCTTTCACTATTGGTGCAATCGAGTCGACCACGACATCAGACTTTCCCTCTACGTACACATCAATCCAACTACCAAGCGGAAAGGTGTTTGCATTTGTTTTTGCGGACAATCGAACTTCCTGGGACAATCCGATACCAGAACAGAGAAAGAAGCAGATAATAAGTTTCCTTGCCATTACCATCTCTTCTCCCTCAATCGGAAGAAATCAATCAATGGTTTGAGGTACGGCTGGTCAAGGTGCACTTCAATATCATCGAGCCTTGATTTAATAAAGAGCGATTTACGTGCTTCCTGCATTTTATGGTTCAAGTGACGATAGAGGGATCGCACGCGCGCATCGGAAGTATCGATTAATCTGGTGCTCCCTGATTCGGCATCACGCAACTGCATCAGTCCGACACTGGGCAGTTCGTTCTCGCGCGGATCCTGCAGCACAACACCGATCAAGTCGTGTCTTTTACCGGCAATGCGGAGTGCAGCTTCATAGCCACTATCTATAAAATCAGAAATGACGAAAATGATGCCGCGTTTTTTTTGAACGTGGTTGAGATATTCCAGTGCTGTCTTGATACTCGTTGCCGGACGTGTTGGCTCGAATGAAAGCAACTCGCGGACAATACGAAGCGCATGGCCACGCCCTTTTCGCGGAGGGACAAATTTTTCTATACGGTCGGTAAAGAGAATCAACCCAACCTTATCGTTGTTTTTCATCGCCGAGAAAGCAAGGATAGCGCTTAATTCCAGTGCGATATCCCGCTTCAACGCAGATTGTGAACCGAAGAACTGCGAGCCGCTCATATCGACAACCAGCATGACCGTCAATTCTCGTTCTTCTTCAAAGATTTTTATGAATGGATGATTAAAACGCGCAGTAACGTTCCAATCAATCATCCGCATGTCGTCGCCATATTGGTACTCACGCACTTCGGAAAATTCCATGCCGCGCCCCTTGAAGACGGAATGGTATTCACCAGAAAATACCTGATTCACCAGCCCCCGGGTGCGTATCTCCAACTGCCTGACTTTTTTTAAAAGTTCTTTCGTTTCCATTTACTTCATAGCTAAGAAAATAATACAACAAGATCTATCTCGTACTCTATTATCTTCGCTCTACAATCACGCAATTATTAAATTGACAATCACCAAATCTTCCTATGGCACTTCCACATGATTCAGAATTTCCGTTACGATCTGCTCTGGTGTAATCTCTTCTGCTTCTGCTTCATATGTTACGGCAACGCGATGGCGCATGACATCGGGACAAATTGCACGCACATCTTCAGGAATCACATAGCCGCGCCGCTTGATGAATGCATGCGCTTTTGCAGCCAGCGCCAGATTAATAGAAGCACGCGGCGATGCGCCGTAGCTGATGAGTGGTGCGAGTTTTTCCAATTTAAAATTCTTTGGTTCACGGGTCGCGAACACAATATCGAGAATGTATCGTTCAATCTTTTCGTCCATATACACCTGCCTCATGACTTCACGGGCAGACAGGATTTCTTTTGTTGACACGACAGCTTTTACACTCTTCTCGTTTCCCAGAACATTCTGACGCATAATAAGCAGTTCTTCTTCACGCGACGGATAACCGATTTTTACTTTCAGCATAAAGCGGTCAACCTGTGCTTCAGGAAGAGGATATGTTCCTTCTTGTTCAATCGGATTCTGCGTCGCTAGCACAAGAAACGGTTCTTCAAGTTTGAATGTCTCTTCACCGATGGTCACTTGGCGCTCTTGCATCGCTTCGAGGAGCGCGCTTTGCACTTTTGCAGGTGCGCGATTAATTTCATCTGCAAGAATAAAATTGGAAAAGAGGGGACCTTTCCGCGTAAAAAACTTCCCGTCTTTCTGATTGTAGATCATCGTTCCGACGAGATCCGCAGGCAGCAAGTCCGGTGTAAATTGGATGCGCTGGAATTTAGCGTTGACAGCCGCCGCCAGCGTTTTAATGGCAAGTGTTTTTGCCAATCCGGGCACGCCTTCTAATAGTATGTGTCCGTTGCACAACATACCGATGAGCAAGCGGTCTACCATATTTTTCTGGCCGATAATGACCTTACCGACTTCCGATGTCAGCGAATCCACAAATGCGCTTTCACGCTGAATCATTTCATTGATGGTCTTGATATCCACAGTATACTCCTCTTATATAAATATGACAGTCTTCAACTCTATTCTGACGAGGGATTGAGTGCATCTGTTCCCACAATTTTGACGAAAACGAAGCGAGCCACGCGACAAATTCAACAAAGAACCTGCTGGCGGCTCGGTGATTCTTCAATACCTAAAATAATCTCTACAACTGTATGAAATGTAATAAGAAATCACTCTCGAAGCAATGAAATGGAAGCAGGGGTATTGCATTTCATGTATTACAATTCTGTGAGAATTCATAAAATGTTACATATTGCACCTGCAATGGCGGCGAGAATTAGTAAGAAACTTTGGTCTATTGAGGATTTAGAAAACTATTGAAGATTAAAAAATGAGTGTTAAATCTTCACAGGTAGACGAATATTTTTATAAGGTGAATGATTCGCTATATTATTAAAATGTTCACACAAATTATCATATAGTATATCTTTGCAAATTGTTTTTGCAAGCGATTTAAAGGATTTTTTATCTTCTGTTCTTTTAAAAAGACCACCAACCGTTGATTCGAAAATAAAAAGTTTCCTTTTTTTGTCTGTGCCCAATATAGATATTTCTAACTTTACAACAAATTTATCTTTCTCGTTCTTGTTCTTGCTTATTAAAAGTTTAATGCGTGTCCGAACTTTCTCTTTTATCGCGACTTTCCCGGAACTAATTTTGGGAGGCTCAAACTCACAGTTAAATTTTTCTATAATAAAATAAACAAGTTTAGGCTGGCTCATATTCTTGTTGGCTTACCTTGCTTTCAATTGTAAATATTGTAGTTTTTGTTGATTCTTTAAAACTCATTTCGATAGTTGAATTTTTGTTAAACTTCTTTAGTGTTTCAACGTCTTCGTAGGAATATTGAATATTTGGTTTTACCCCCAATGATAACAGGACCTTAACCAGTGTATTAAGTCTTATATTCGTATTGCCGTTCAAAAGTTGGGTCACATACGATCTTGAGCACTTCAATAACTTTGCTAAATCAGCCCTATTAAAGTTGAGCCTTTTCATTTGTTGGGCAATGATTTCTCTTACATCTAATAATAATTTTTCAGTATAAATTGACCAATCTTTTTCGACAGATTCGATTGATTCCCTAAACTCATCTTCAATTTTTTTGTTCCGGACAAATCGTTGCATATCATTATTCCTTTTCTTTTATACACCGGTCTCTTAATGATACAGCCCTATCTATTTCGGAAATATCGGTAGTTCTTTTCTTCTTAATAAATCCATGTGTTATTACTGCATCATTCCCCATCATGAAAAAGAATAAGCGAATCGGTTTTGGTTTAAGTTCATAAAGATTATCATAGCCCTTGAGCTGTTCACAAATCGATTTGTTTTCAACGGGGAATTGTCGATTAGATAAAAATTCTATATGAATATTCATCCGCTGTATTAGTCTTTTATCAATATGTGGAAAGAGTTCGTCTTGATATATGGGAATATCTTTGCCTATGGCCATAGCCGATACTTTCCTACGTGTCCCCGAATGGAGAAGTACCACACGCATGTTTAAGTTAAGTAATTAGTTAACACTTGTCAAGTAGGGAAAGTTCCCCTTTTCCGGCGATTATTAACTATGAATATAAACTAAATTTCTCAACTTTCAAACTGACACTACAAAATCAGGAGAATACATCATCAAGGAACTATCCCGTTTTCCCTCACGTTAGAAATACAAGAGGCGAACCATGCATGTTTTTTCATTATATTATGGGAGAATATGGACACGATTGCAGAAATCGGATCTTCGCACAAAGTAGGTTTGGTCGGAACAGGATTGGTTGGTTCATCGTTTGCGTATGCACTCATGCAGCGAGGGATTGCATCCGAACTTGTGCTCGTGGATGCAAACGCAGAAAAAGCTGTGGGTGAAATGATGGACTTGAATCACGGCCTTTCTTTTACGAAGCCGATGAAAATTTCAGCAGGTACGTATTCCGATCTATCCGGTGCAAAAGTCGTCGTTATCACAGCAGGTACTTCTCAAAAGCCCGGTGAAACTCGTTTGGATCTTCTCGCAAGAAATGCTGCGATCTTTCGGTCCATTATTCCTCAGGTTGTAAAACACAATCCTAACGGTATTATTCTCATCACAACAAATCCGGTCGACATCCTTACCTATATTTCTCTGGAGGAATCCAACCTTTCACCGACAAAGGTGTTCGGGTCCGGAACGATCTTAGACACGTCCCGCTTTCGATTCTTGCTCGGACAATTTTACGAGGTCGATACGCGCAGTGTGCATGCGTACATTGTAGGCGAACACGGCGATAGTGAAATTCCTTTATGGAGCATGGCGAATATCGGCGGCGTACGGCTGCAGGAATTCGCCCCGCTCAAGAATAAACACTACGATCAGGAAGAAATGAACAAGCTCTTTATAAGTGTTCGGGACGCCGCGTATGAAATTATTAAACGCAAAGGATCGACATACTACGCTATCGGACTCGGATTACTTTCGATTGTGGAATCCATCCTTGGTAATTACAGGTCCGTGCTTTCCATTTCGACTCTGATGACGGGACAATACGGAGTTCAAGATATTTGTCTCAGCCTGCCATGTGTTGTTGGCGTCAATGGTGTGGAAGAAATTCTGACATTGACGATGAGCGTCGAAGAAGAACAGGGTTTTCGATCTTCCGCTGCAAAACTCAAGACTACTCTGGAATCACTCCAAAAGAAATGATACACTTGTAACAAACTCGTGCATACCTGATAGACTTTTTGCATATTGAAGATCACCAATGCAAAAAGTCAAGCAACCATATCCTATTAACGAAGTTCTTCCACGACTGCTGGACATTTTTCAACATGCCAAGAATATAGTTCTTTCCGCACCACCCGGTGCTGGAAAAACCACTCAAGTTCCTGTTACACTTCTTGCTTCGGAATGGATGGCACAAAAGAAGATCATCATGCTCGAGCCGCGCCGCCTCGCAGCACGCCGTGCGGCAGAATACATGGCCGCTCAACTTGGCGAAAAAGCCGGCCAAACGATTGGCTACCGCATCCACGGTGAAGCAGTTATAAGTAAACACACACGGATAGAAGTGGTGACCGAAGGAATTCTTACCAGAGTACTTCAACATGAACCGGAACTTCCGAATGTTGCAGTCGTTATCTTCGATGAATTTCATGAACGCAGCATCCATGCCGATCTCGGCCTTGCAATGACACTGGACGTGCAGGAACACCTGCGGCCGGATATGCGAATTCTCGTTATGTCTGCCACACTCGATGGCCTGGCGATTGCAAAGTTGCTCGGTGATGCACGCATTATAGAAAGCAAGGGACAAAGTTTTCCGGTCGCTACGCACTATGCTCGATTCACCTCGGAAAAATCTGTTGAAGCCCGAATTGTTGATACAATTATGCGAGCATTGGACCAACAAGAAGGTGATCTCCTTGTGTTTCTTCCCGGACGGCGCGAGATGAGGCGTGTGGAAAATCTTCTTTGGGAAAAACGCTTATCGGAAGATGTGCTCGTTCATNNAAACGGAAAGTGATTCTTTCCACCAGCATTGCCGAGACGAGTTTAACGATTGATGGTGTATGTGTGGTTATTGATTCCGGATTAGCCCGCATTTCCCAATTTGATGTGCGGCGGGGAATGTCCGGATTGCTTACGGTTCCTGTTTCCAAAGCCGTTGCCGATCAACGACGCGGACGTGCAGGACGTCAACAGCCCGGTGTCTGTTATCGTCTGTGGATGGAAACTGAACACGAGAAGCTTTCCAAGTACCCTCAGCCGGAAATCAAAACCGCAGACCTTGCGCCATTGACACTCGATCTTGCCCGATGGGGAACACCGGACGGTTCAAACTTACGATTTCTCGATTCGCCACCGGCGGCACATCTTACACAAGCACACGCATTGTTAAAAAGTCTCGGTGCCGCTGATCAAATAGGAAAACTGACATCGCATGGCAAAGCAATGTCAGATCTGCCCATCCATCCGAGACTTGCGCACATGATTCTGCGCGGGAGGGAATTAGGTTTTGGTTCACTTGCGTGTGATATCGCAGCACTTCTCGAAGAGCGCGATATTCTCGCAGGAAAAAAAGACACCGATATTGACCTTACATTGCGTTTACATATCCTGTATTCACAGCGCGCGGGCGATGAAGATGTTCGTGAGCGCATTTCATCTCAATCGAGACGATTGAAACAGCTCACCGGTATCCGCAATGAATTAAAAGAAAAAGAAGAGTCCGCACCGGGAATTCTTCTCGCTCTCGCATACCCCGATCGAATCGCACGGCGGCGCGAGAACCAAACCTCCCGTTATCAAATGACAAGCGGTGCGTCGGCTGTTTTACCAAGTGGAAGCCTTCTTGCCCGCGAGGAATTTCTTGCCATCGGAGAAGTCGACGGGCTTGGGACTGATGTACGTGTTTTTCTTGCCGCACCATTAGAGCAACAACAATTGGAAAAAGTGTTTGCTGATGACTTAGTACACCATGAGGAAATTTATTGGAGTGAAACCGAGAATAAAGTTATTGCACGGAAAATCACAAAACTGGGCGCAGTTATTCTTGCGGAACGAAACTTAGAAGCGCGCGGCGAACACGTTCTTAAGGCAATGCTCGACGGCATTCGACATATGGGCATTCAATGCCTGCCATGGGACAAGGAAACTCGCGCGTTCCAGCAACGAGTTCAATGGTTGAGAAGACATTCCAATTCGCTTGAAAATATCCCCGATCTATCAGATGCAGCTTTGATTGCCTCGATAGAAGTATGGCTTGCACCATTTCTTGATGGTGTATGGAAGAAAGAACGACTCAGAACACTCTCACTCCTCAAAATTATACAATCGCAAATCACTCGTTCCGTCAATCAACAAATTGATTTGCTTGCCCCCTCGCATCTAAAATTACCGAGTGGTTCAATTGCTGCACTGGATTATTCAGGCGATCAGCCGGTGCTTGCCGTACGGTTACAAGAATTATTCGGTCAAATCGATACACCAAAAATTTGCGATGGGAAGGTAAACGTGTTAATACATTTATTATCGCCTGCGCGTCGGCCGTTAGCGGTGACACAGGATTTGCACAGCTTCTGGACGAATGTGTATCCGGAAATCCGAACTCAAATGCGCGCGCGTTATCCCAAGCATGTATGGCCGGAAGATCCGCTCAGAGCAAAACCAACGAATAAAACAATCAAACGAAAAAAATAAACTATTAGAGAGCTTTCCTGCGAATTTTTATTTGCATTGCACCCTTCATGGGTTTTTCGGAAATATAAATTAAATACCCTCCGCCCCCTGCCCCCGAGAGTTTCCAACCGTAGGCTAAATTCCTATATTTGTTTATAATGTTAGGGATATCATCAAAGATCATATTGGGAAACATTTTAATTTGTGCTTCGAATGATTCCCTGAAATGTTGGCCAAACATTTTTATATCTCTTCGTAAGATGGAGTCCCAGCATTTTTCAGACGCAAACCGTAATGCCTCTGCATTCATCTTATTGATGTGAGTATTAGCAAGAACGTCAAAATCATATTCACGCGGGCCAAGAGTAATCAAATACAAATGATTTTCTAACCATGACAAAACGGTTTCATCATGCACAGAAGAAATATTTTTCGGCCAATATTCTCCATGATAATCAAGTTTGTTCAGGCCCGGCATCACAATACCGATCGAATCTTGTGAACCGGCAATAATATTTGTTCCCGGAGGATTTTCATAACTAAAGAGAATTTTTGAAAGCTTTTCCCTATTGCCAGAAGGAATGCCGGTATGCCAGAGTTCTACTGCTTTTCTTCTGGTACTCGAAGCCATTCCGCTTCGTTCATTGAATTCAATGGTCGGCTCAATGGAGATCGTTAAGACAGGCCCGGATGCATACTTGCCAACATACGGCTGATCCAACCAACCACCGGCTAAATCGATTCGATAGGGGATTGTGCATTCATCCCGCAGAGACGTCGTTGAGCGAACCGGTAAATGCGCATGCGGTGTTCTCTTTAAGACAATATATTCAATACCCATCTCCTTACTGAGTTCTTCTTTTGCCGGGGTATTCCCGTCTTCATTGACAATAAAGATATCCGGATTGATGGCTTTTATCTCATGAATAAAGTCCATAATACCCGACCCTGAATTGACAACGCACTCTTTAACACATGCCAAAGCGTCAATCATGAATTTTCGTTCGTCATGGTTGGTCACCGGATACTGTCCCTTCAGATTATATACGGTTTCATCAGAACCGAGGCCGACATACACATCGCCATATTTTGCTGCTTCTGTAAAGAATTCAACGTGGCCGCTGTGAAGCATATCAAAACAACCGGTCACAAATACTTTTTTCTTTTTTCGCATATAGACTAATCCGAATAGTTCAGCTGATGAGAAATATTTGCTTCGTATGAAAAATTCTTCCGCTCATTCTTCTTTGATGAAAATGACACACGAGCAAGCCTTGTTTCACTGTGAGGAAGAGATTGATCGTGTGCAAATCCTATGATGTACTATTGAGATGAACCTTTTTTGCCGGTATCGCTGCCAAGAGTAGTTCTGATACCAAATTTCTCCCTTAGTGCTGTTAATTTTTGCGCCTGCTCTGCATTCAATGTGTTCACATTGCCCAATTGCTTTGCAATGAAAAGAATATGTGCATAATGTTCCAAGGTTTCCATTTTAAAATACGCATTGAAAACATCAGTTCCCACTGCAAGTGCACCATGGTTTGCAAGAAGAAAAGCATCATATTGTTGTAAAAGAGGAAGGAGCGGTTTATAAAAATCTTCTGTTCCTGGCGTACCATATGGTACTAATGGAATATTCCCAAGTGAAATGATCACCTCAGAAAGATTATTTTGATCGAGTGGAATCCCAGCGACAGAAAATCCCGTTGCATACGGAGGATGCAAATGACACACACTGTTGACATCTGCCCTCTCTTCATAAATTTGGAGATGCACCTGAATTTCTGATGATGGGTTTCTTTTGCCGCTTATTATTTTGCCGTGCATATCCACAACTATCAGATCGCTTGTTTTCATGAAACCCTTGCTTATACCTGTCGGCGTGATAAGAACATATTTCTTATCGACACGAGCACTGATATTGCCATCGTTCGATGCGACATACCCACGAGCGTAAGCTCTCTTGCCGGCTTCAATAATATTCTTTTTCAATGAAACGAGGCTCTGATTCAATTTGTCGATTCCTTACTATGATTCAATTATCGTGCATTTTTAAACTATAACATAGGAAGAGATATGGTTTTATTCAACTGATTCATGACTGTAATTCTTCCAGTTCATGCCAGCGTGTGTAGAGTCGGTCAACAATTGCTTTTGCAGCGGAAAGCTCTGCGGTTAATGACACAGTCTGGTCGCCATGCTTCTCATAGAAATCAGGTGATGCAAATATCTTCTCAATGCGTTCAACTTCAGCTTCGGCATTGAGAATATCCTGTTCGATCGATTCAAGTTCCTTCGCTTCTTTCCATTTTAATTTGTTCGGCTGTACTTTCGCCCGCAATTCTTGTTTTTTGGGGGCAACGGATGTGTTTACTTTCGCCGACGCTTCCGCTTCTCTCACGTTGCGTTTCTCTATATAATAGTCATAATCCCCTTCGCTGAAATGCACCTTGCAGTCTCCTTCGAATGCAAGTATCCCGTTGCAGACTCTGTTTAAAAAATACCGATCGTGACTCACTGCAATGACGCATCCGTTGAAAGCGACGAGCGCTTCTTCCAGCACGCGCAACGTTGTAAGGTCCAGATCGTTCGTCGGTTCGTCGAGGATGAGAAAATTCCCGCCGTTCTTCAGTACCTTTGCAAGCAGAAGCCGGCTGCGTTCTCCGCCGGAGAGTTTTCCAACCTTGGTATTCATCCGGTCGTCAGCAAAAAGGAAACGCCGCAGGTATGTCCATACTTTCATCCGCTCTTCGCCGAACATAATCCATTCCCGCCCATCGCCGAGTTCCTGGATGACTGTGTTCTCATCATTCAGCGCCAAGCGTGATTGATCGATATAATTGAACACTGTCCTCTCGCCAACGACAACCTCGCCTGTGGCAGCTTGAAGCTCCCCTAAAATAATTTTCAATAATGTTGTTTTGCCAAGACCGTTGCGCCCGATGATGCCTAATTTACGTTTTTTGTCAAACTTGAACTCCAATCGATTGAATAATTTTTTTCCGCCAAGCTCTATTCCCAGATTCTTCAAGTTGAGAACCGTTGTTCCAAGGCCTGACGGTGGGGGAATAATCAACTCAACCTCCTCTGTTGTCTCGGGCCCTTTTTGCTCAACAGCATCAAAATATGCTTTGAGCCGGCTTTTTGCTTTCGTCCTTCGTGCACGGGCTCCGCGGCGCACCCATGCAAGTTCACGGCGTAGAAAACTGTTACGCTTCTGCTCTTCGGTTTCTAATTGCGCTTCCCGTTCTGCTTTATCCAGCAAAAAATCATTGTAATTACCGTCGTGTGAGGTACATTCACCGTTCGAGAGCTCGACAATTCTGTTTGCAATCGAATCCAAAAAGTACCTATCGTGTGTGACAAAGAGACATGCTCCGGAATAATTTTCGAGAAATTCTTCCACCCACTCAATCGACTGTGTGTCGAGATGATTCGTCGGTTCGTCGAGAATGAGGAAATCCGGGCGCGAGATAACCGCCTTGCACAATACCACACGCCTCTTCTCTCCACCGGAAAGGGAGTCGATAGTGCGATGCTTCTCCGGAACATTGAGTGAATGCATTGCCGTCTCGATCCTGTTCTCGAGATTCCATCCATCACGGTGATGAATTTGTTCCTCCAGAATATGACGTTTCTCCGAAGTTGGGGGAAGCGACTCGTATTCTCTTATGATATCAATGACATCATGCGCACCGTCCACAATATTTTCATAAACCGATTTAGTGGAATCGAGTTGACAATCCTGCGCAAGGTACCCAGTAATAATGTCCCTGCGCCGCGAAATCGATCCTGAATCCGGCTGCATCATGCCCGCAATTATTTTAAGCAAGGTCGATTTGCCGGAACCATTGCTTCCGATGAGTCCTATCCTGTCGGTTTGATGAACATTCAGTGTTGCATTTTTGAGAACGGTTTGAGGACCGTACCGAACAACAATATCTTGTGCAGAGAGTATGCTAGGACTGATGGTTCTTGACATAATATGTTATAAAAACTATTTCACGTTGTGAAGACGTCGTCGATTGTCAATGTATATATAATGCAAAAGATTTGGCAAATAAACTTTAAGAGGGATAGGATGAGAATGAGATCATGCAAAAGGTACAATGCGGATTCCGGGACACGCTATCATCCGCACAATTACGAATGTCTTAATGGTTGAGCTTACTGAACAAGCAGAAATAGTATTTGAGACAAGTATTTAAATAAACATTTTTGCTTTGGGCCATATTTCCGCTAAAGGCAATTTCGGTTTACGGCAAATCCAGATCGGACGATTGCATTCGTAATTCATCTGCCAGCCGGTGGATGCGCGCGTTCCCTCCTGCACATCATTGAATAGCTCTTCCATCCGTGACCGCGAATTCCCGACGATAATTAAGACCTCTGCTTGTTCGCCTGCTCCCCAAAGCCAGTAGCTGTTATGTCCACTGATCACCTTCGGAAAATTTAACGAGCGTCCGTAATATTCCAATGCTCCAGCATCGCCATAGTTCTGTCCGGCAAGAATAACAGAATTACGTTCCCGTTCAGGCAATCGCTGAATCACTGAGGCAACAGAATCCGCAAGTTCTTTCCACCCGAACCTGTCTGCAAGATTCTGTGGAAGCTTTGCTGAAACCCCTTTTTCAAAATTTGGCTGCATACCATGTTGTTGTAAATATTGTGCCGTTGATGACGGTGACATCACCGGTAAAACCATCGGCATGGAAACCAACCCGACAATAAGTAATAAAACAGAAGTTGCCAGAATAAGCCATCGCAGAAAACGTTTGGCATTCCACCGTTCCCACACTACTGCACCACCTGCCACAAGGACAGGTATGAATAACGCAATCCGGTCTAACCGATTGGATTGAGCGGTTATCATCATCGCAAGCATCAGTAAAAATGCAATACCAAATATACGGTACTCACTCCGTTCTTTTCCTCGTAAAAGCCATACAAGTCCAGTTACCCACAAGATTCCTGCAATGGGATTGCTTGCTAGCAATTGATCGAGAACAATTTTAATCGGCGGCGTTGGGACATTTTTTAATTCTGAGGCATTTTTGTAGAATTCCAGCGATATCAAGTTGTGCGAGAATTGCCAGATGAGATTCGGCAACACAATGAGGAAAGCAGTTCCCATACCGATCCAGAAATATTTTTTCAGAAATTCTTTTCTTGCTGGAGTGAACAAAAGACCAATGAGCAAAAATCCTGCAAGAACAGCGAATGTATGCTTGTTCATAATTCCAACACCGAGCAAAACACCAAACAGAATCCAAAAAGATGATTGCTGCTCTATGATAATTCGCAGTAACAACCAAACAAGCACAAGGATCAGTGCATATTCAATGACATTCATGGAATAAAAACTGCCTACGCTGAGTTGAACAGGAGCGAGCAAGACAGCGAAACATGCCAGCGCCTGCGCTTTCCATTCGCCGCCGAGTTGACGTGTAATAAGCCCAGCTAATACAATCGGTAGAGTGCCAATAAGTGCGGCAAGGATACGGAGTGAGACGAGTGAATCACCCGCAATGGATGCCCAAGCCCACAACAACACAATGGAAAACGGAGGATGATCAACAAATCCCCACGCGAGATGTTTGGTGCACGCAAGATAATACAATTCATCGCGGAAAATTCCATATTCCGGTTGAAAGAGAGCTGCAAGCTGAAGAAGGAATTTAGCAAAAACAAAAATACAGATAACTATGGAAGAGCGTTTCATGGCAGTGAAAACCTATCGTTTATAAAAATGGAAATAATTTGTCCTCGGTATTACGTTTATTCAATATAGAAGGTTGCTTTTATGTATATAAAAATGCCCGGAAGAGAACCGGGCAAAAGTCATGCATTCATTGATATCAGTATTTCAGTCACACTTGTGTTTATTTCTTCTTCCCAAACACGAGTGCCACTCCGATGCCGGCAATGATGTATTCAAACATCGCAAAAATAAACCATTGCAAGGCGAGTTGATGAGGGATACGAAATGAGGCATACGAACCGAATGCATACCCCATGCTTAACATCAAACCGATATAGAATCCATACCGCACACCTTCCATGAGTCCTTTTCCCTCGTATCCCTTAGAAAAGATAAATGCAAACATGAATGCTACAACAATTTTGACAATATGCATAATCCACATTTTCTGCATCATATCGGGACGCCAGACATCCTGCATTGTCATATACACAGACCCGAGAATGATTCCGTGGATAATAATATCCAGCACTTCTAAAATCACAAATACAACAACAGCGCCAATAAGAACTTTTTTCATGACTTCTCCTTTTGGTTTGTTGGTGAATATTAGGATTTAGGGATAGCGTTAACTTAAATTATTTCTCATATACGCATAAAACCATGCTCGATGAGCGGGCGACCGGGGTCGAACCGGCGACGTCCAGCTTGGGAAGCTGGCATTCTACCACTGAATTACGCCCGCATATTGCAATAAAAATCTTTATCCCGCCAAACTGCGATGGGGATCTGCGCCAAAGGCGCATGAGCCAACGGCTCAGAACCCGCGACGTCCAGCTTGGTCCTGCTCAAAATCAGCGGGATTCTGAAAATTGCTTCCACTTACACACAACGATCGTTGACAATTTTCGAAGAAGCTGGCATTTTTACCCGCCATCTTTGTGGCGGGCTACCGCTGAATTACTCCCGCAGTAAATTCTGCACCAATATAATTTTTTTAGTAACGACAGTCAAACATCTCGCATTTCGATGATTCGGATTAGAGAACGTATTTTACTCTGAATTTTCTTGTAATCAACATTTTCCCAACTTTTAAGGAGAGGGATGTATCGTTTATCTGCTCGTTGGCTTATTTTTTCCAATAATAACAGGATCATTTCTCTGTTTCGATCTTTTAGATTGGAAAAATCATATTGAGTTTCTCCGTTTTCAACAATTCGGTGGAATCGTTCAAATAATTCTTCGGAATAGGTTTCTACTTCAATGTCCCAACCTCTTGGCGTATAAACAAGCAAGGGAAGGCGTCCATCATACTCTAGAGAGAGGTAGTTATTACTTATGAGCCAATCTATTTTTCCAAGAATATTTTCAATTGTCAGATCTTTCAGATATCCGTATGCCGGGTTCTGGTCAAGCCCGAGCTGCAAGAGTTTTTTTTCCTTCGATCCCTTAAGCATCTTTGAAAGTAATGTACGCCCACCTCGCATAATGAGATTATCCGCTCCCCGAAGAATCATTTTGATTTCTTGTACAAATATCTTATCTGTATTCTCCGGATGAAGCCGGACCTGCGTTCTTGTTATTCTTCTGCTCATGTTTCCATTGTCTCTATTTCTTGGTCTGATAAATCTTTCTGAGAAGAAAGTAACAATCCCTTGGGGATTGGCATTTTTACCCGCTATCTTTGTGGTGAGCGGATTTTATCCCGCAAAATTCTGTCTTAATATAATTTCTTATGCGAAGACAATCAAACAACATAAGTCTTCAGATAACGTGAATTTCAGACCGTCAGCAGGTTTCAGATGGATTAGCTTGCATGAATTCCGTATTTTCTTTTAATGAAACATCGGCTTTTCACTCTAGTATTGCTCATCCTCGTGCTGAGCGGCTGCAGTTCATATATCCAGCGCACGGTATGGCAGTCGATCACAAGAATCGGCGAGCCGATCCCGCCTGCCCCGCATATGATCACAACGCCGGTGCTCCAAAACGTGAAGCTGGCTGTGTCGTGGGTCGGGCATGCGACTGCGCTCATTCAGATTTACGACAAGATTTTTATTACCGATCCGCTTTTTACAAACACGATCGGTATGGTTGTCACGCGGGCTGTCAAACCCGGACTCGATCCGGCGCTGCTCACAAAAGTAGATTTCACACTTATCTCGCATATGCATTTCGATCATCTCAGTTACGGCAGTCTCGAAATGCTTCCGAAGAACGGGACGCTGGTTTTCCCCGACGGACTTGCAGAGTATGTTCCTGACTTTGGTTTTCGGGAAGTTGATGAGCTGAAGCCGTGGGATGTAATCGAGTGTGACAGCGTTCGCATCACGGCGGTTCCGGTACAGCATTTCAATGGACGGTACGATTTTGACCGCGGATGGATGGGAGAACGCGGGTACACAGGATATGTTATCGAATACAGAGGAATTGTTATCTTCTTTGCAGGCGACACCGGTTACAATCCTGAACTCTTTAAAGAAATTGGCCACCGTTTTAAAATTGATTTGGCAATTATTCCCATTGCCCCGAGTTCAGGAAGCGGTCTTGGGTCGCAGGTGCATGCAAGCCCGCTGGGTGCGCTTGAAATTTTCAAGGATGTGGGAGCACATTATATGATGCCGATCCATTTTGGCACGATGCTTTTTGGATCTACTGCAAACCCGCTGGGTCCGCTTGATCAACTTCGTGCGGCTGCAACGGACGAAGGGATTTCCGACCGAATTGTAGGACTGGAAGTCGGTGAACAACGGATTCTTTATTAATGAGACTCAATTTTTACAAATGCAGTGCAGTAAAAATTGTAAGTCGAATTAATCCCGATAGCGTAGCGTATCAGGATATGGTCAATACATGATTGACGTAGGAGCGGTCTCTTCTGGAATAATCCAATTGTTATTGCGGTGTAATAGTGGTAGCTTTTGTTTGTCTATGATGGTTCAAGATTAAAGTTTTCTTGTGCTCATCACCAAAAAACCCATAAACAAGAAAGGCGTTATGAAGAAACCTATATTCATGAATTTCGTCGCGGTATGGTTCCTGGCAATATTCATCACAAGCATTTCGGGAATTTCTGTGTTTGCTGCGGATTCACCGAATGCTAAATTGTTGTCTATTGCCGATGTGGCAAAGGTAACAGGCATCCAGGGCCTTAAGACCGCTCCTAATGATCCAAGCAAACAAATGATTGGAGATGTGAATTTTGTNNAAGCCAAACAATCGAGCTCATTCAAGAGTGCATATAGTGGTCCGGTGAACGGAATCGGTGACGAAGCGTTTGAAGGTCCGCCCAAGATGGTGTCATTTATACTTTCAGTGCGGAAGGGAACGCACTTGATGACAATCTCAACAGACTTAAACTATGAAACGATGAAACCGCTTCTGACTCAGGAGCAGCTCAAAAAGATTGCAGCGATTATTATCAAAAACGGAAAATGGTAACTTAAACTATTAAACTTACTTGCTTATTCATCGGCAGTGCTTGTTCTGGCTGCCGATTTTTATATTGTCAGCGAACACCCGCTTTCCTTTTTACCATTGAGATCTCTGCATCGTACTGCACAATCAGATTCCTACTGCGTTTCGCTATTGCAGCAGGAAACGGGCATGATTTCCTTTTCTTCGTGTTGAAATGCACGGCGGTTAGCTCCATGACAGCGGCGATTTCTCCAGTTGCATCGTTGCGCATCTCGTGGACGATGCGGATGACTTTCTCTTTGAGTTCAAGAATGCCCGAACGAATGGTTACGGTGCTCCCGGGATGGACTTCGGCCTTGTACGTAATGTTCTGCTGAAGTGCGGCGACGCCGCAGTGCGTGCGCTTAAAATAGTTGACATCCAGTCCCAACATTGCAAAAAGCTGCCACGCTGCGTCGTCAAACTTGCTTACGTACCACACGACATTCATATGTCCCATCAGATCGCACTGCCATGGATGGACAACACCGCGATAGGTAATCGGTAGTTCAGTCATAATTATTTCCACCCCATTCGCTGCCGCAGGGTTGTAATATGGGCGACATGATGCTTCCCATGCCACGCGTAGAGTGCCAGTTGTTCGTTCAGAGACATAAGTCCCAACGCAGGGTGCCGAAATTTCTTTTCAAATGCATCGCTGGCAAGACCCCGCAGGCAGGCAATCCATCGCGCATGGAGCGCATCGAGAAGAGCCAGCGAGACTTCAACCGGAACCGTCTTCACGTCGGGAAGCTCAGCCCATAATGCTTCTTTGTAGGTCTTTACATCCGGCTCATGTTCCGTCAGTGCGAGCTTCAGCCGAACGTATGCATTCATATGGCTGTCGGGAAGATGATGGACAACCTGCCGAACCGTCCAGCCGTCTTCGCGATATGGTGTGTTGAGCTGCTTATCGTTCAATCTTTCAACCGCTTTGCGGAGTTCTTTTGGCGCTTCGGCAATTTCCTGAATGAAACGCTCTCTCTGTCCTGCGTCAATGTGTTCCGGTTTTTTATATTTGCCAATCGGAAATTGTAGATTTTCAATTGTTGTCATTGTTCTCCTTGCTATGTATTGCTGTGAATTTATTTTAACCATGGATTCCCGCTCCCCGTCTTCACGGGGACAAGCTTCGCGGGAATGACAATTGTCTTTTAGGAACCTTCTACATATCTGGGGTCAATCTCACAGACTTCTCTCTCGATATCAATTTTTATTTTCGCATTTTACGCAAGTACTGCTAAAGGAAGCAGGAGTGATACCGCAAAAGATATTTTTTTCATGATAACCTAGAGTAGTAATTATTTTATTTAATTACATTTTTGCTTTATCAAATTGCATCCCACACCGGTTTGCCGAGAAATGCCGATAGGGTTTGCGCATCTTCCCGAAGTTTTACTAAGTTCGCGTGGTCGACTACATTGATGCGGCTCCCATTTATAAGAACGAGATTCAATTCATAACTGTAATACGGACTCCTATCGCTGCCGCAATATTCGGAGATTAATTGGAGCGAATGAATATCTTCGAGTGCGATAAAATATTTTATTTCTTTCCTGTCGCTCTCTTCATCCGGCGACCTTCGGCCTTTCCAGAAAAATCCTTTGTACTTGTCAAATACGACAGGCGCTGTGCCGAAGTAAAACATGCAGCCCCCGACAATTGTAAAGATTAAGCCCACCAGCAATGGCATTATCATCACCGCGTTAAACAACCCAGATGACAATTTTATAAAGAAAGCAATCGCTGTCATAAGTCCCATAAGAGCAAATAATATATAGATTGCAATGGCCCCATTTGTCGCTTTAAATTCAATCCTGTTGATATTTATTTCGACAAGCTTTTGTGTTTGGAAGTTTGTACCGTCCCTCTTTGCAGGCGTCCATTCGGTCTGCATAGCAACGGGATCTCCAGACTTCGAAGGATCAAATGTTTTTCTTGTAACAGGCAGACTCTGCAGTTTTTCCATCAGTTTCTTCAATATATAATTCCCTTGTATGTCCTTTCCCCAATATCATTATTCATGTTTTATACGGGTTACAACAAATCAACCGATAAAATCACTCCAGTTTATATTATCGGGAAGTGATTCATGAACGGAACATAAAATACACCGCTCCCAGAAGACACAAACCCGCCCACAGATAATCCAATTTCAAAGGCTGGCGCATATAGAAAACGGCAAACGGAACGAAGACAGAGAGCGTGATAATTTCCTGCATTATTTTCAACTGTGACAAACTGAGTTCTGTGTACCCTATGCGGTTCGCAGGAACTTGCAGCAGATACTCAAACAAAGCAATGCCCCAGCTGACCAATGCAGCGATGTACCATTTACTTTCATGTAAATTTTTAAGATGACCATACCATGCAAAGGTCATAAAAACGTTGGAACATACAAGAAGACAAGATGTTCGAATAATAACAGACATAGAAAATCCAAAAGTTTGTAATAAAAAGATTTAATAATTGATTTTATGCAGAAAATACATATTTACAAATCATAATGAGAAATTAATCAATTCACCTCCCCTTTTTCCCCTCCTTGGCAAGGAGGGGATATGGGGAGATCACGTTTTTTTAGGAATAAAGCTGAACTGCTTGTTGTTTTTCACTTCATGTGTAACATGATTTAATAGTAATTTACTTCTTGTTCGTTCAAATTTCAAGATGAACGCTGTTATTCCGGTTCCATAACAGCAATCTGTGCCCGATAAGCAAAGAAACTTTCCAATCCAAAAAGAATCAATGCGAGCCAGACAATTGCGTATCCGATAAACTGAATGAACGTGAACGATTCATGATAGATTAATACACCGATAAGAAACTGCAGCGTCGGGGAGATATACTGGAGAATACCTATCAGTGAAAGCGGGATGCGCCGGGCTGCCGAGGCAAACATCAGCAGCGGGATAGTTGTTACGATTCCCGCGCCGGCTAATAAAATATCAGCCATTGTGCCTGTGTGCAGAAATGCTCCCGTACCATTCACATCAGATATCAGGAGATAAAACAATGCGGGAAGAAGCAGGATCCCGGTTTCCAGTGTTAAGCCGTACAGTGAACCGAGCGGTGCTATTTTTTTTACGAGACCATAGAAAGCAAATGAAAAAGCGAGCGTAAGAGCGATCCACGGGATAGAACCATGAACGATCGCAAGGAAGAGAATCCCTGCTGCTGCTAATCCGATAGAAATCCATTGCCTCGGGCGCAGATGCTCGTGAAGGAAGAACACACCCAGCGATACACTGAGCAAAGGATTGATGAAATATCCGAGGCTGGTTTCAACGATATGGCATGCATTGACCGCCCACACATACGTCAGCCAATTAATACCGATGAGCACAGCCGCTATGAGGTACACATAGAAAATATGCAGGTTGAATGCGGCTGAACGGAAACCGGTCCACTGACGGATAAAAAGAATAAAAACGACGAGGGCAAGAAAAGACCATATAATGCGATGGCCGATCAATTGCAATGCAGGAACATGATGAAGCAGTTTCCAATATATCGGAAATAATCCCCAGCTTGCATAAGCTCCGATAGCGTACCAAATTCCTTTGTTCATAGTTTTCCCGAAAAACTATTTTCTTCCTTTACTCTCGTTTCGATCATTCTCATGAATGATGAATCATGAGAAACGATCAACAACCGATGAGACAGATCATTACCTCTCCCGCATACTATCAAGGCACTCTTATAATAAATAAGAAAAACAAGGCGAGTCAATACCCCGGACAATCGTACGCTCGAGTATTGAAGCATAGATTGCTAAGGTTGCGATATTCTAAATTTCAGCGGTACGGTAATCTCCATTTTTGTCCGTATTCCTTTTTTCTTAAACGGAGAAAATTTCCATTGTTCCACTGCGTTGAGAGCGGGAGCTTCAAAGAGTTTTTCATTCGATTTCAGAAATGAAACGCTGAGCACCGTTCCGTATTCATCGATCAATGCTTTGACAAAAACATCTCCCTCCATACCGCTGTGTAATGCCGAATCCGGATAAACAGGTTCCTTCTTATACACAGCAACCGGCCACTCGTCATACGGGAGAAAACCGTTTTCTTTCTTGAGAACCTCAGGAAAAGCAGGATAGTTTGACCTCCACGAGGCAAGCTCTTGCGATCTCAATGTGGAAAAATATATTGTGTTCATATCTTTCGGCCGCTGTGAGTTCTTCAGGAGAGCTTCCTTGTAGACACGCTCTCCTTGTTCCTTTTGGTCCATCCGATGATAGCATTCAGCCATGAATGCATAGCTTTCATAATTCATGAGTGCGGTATCGAGTTCATTGTGTTGTGTAAATAATTCAACAGCACGAACATACTCTTTGTTTTCAAACGCGCGGTACGCCGCTTTAAAAACAGTATCAATCCGAGCATGATCTTCTTTCGATTGTCCTGAATACAACAGCGATGGAGAATTTGCCTGACCTTTAAATGTTCCCTGAAAAAGACATGATGATACGATGCAGCATAAAATTATAAACACCGCGATGTGCGACAAATAATATTTGTTGGAATACATAAGGAAATCCCTCGTTAAACTGTCTCTGTTGTTATTTTATTTTCGTTGCTTTCCTATTCCCCTGTAAAACCAGAACATTCTGTTGATTATTGAAAACGTAAGTCCTTGTACCAAAATCAATCTACCTATTGTTCATCCAAATTTCAACTTAATGATTATGCCTGACTTTGAATAATATTCTATCTGAGGAGGACCATCTTTTTTTGTAGGTGCATGTTTCCGGCAACGAGGCGATAAAAATATATTCCGCTTGTTAAACGACTTGCATTAAACTCTTTTATATAACTTCCTGCCGACATTTCTTCATTGTTTACTAATATTGTTATTTCCCTTCCAAGAAGATCGTAAATCTTGAGAGTGACCTCTCCCTGCCGTCGAAGCCGGTAGACAATATTCGTCGTTGAATTGAAAGGGTTAGGATAATTTTGTTCCAATATGTATTCCGATGGCAGCAGATCTTTATCAGAATTTACAAACTTCAGAATCCATTTATCGGGATCAAGAAGTACTGCAGAAGGTCTTTCATTACTTTTAATAATAAATCTCTGTTGTTGTAAATCGTTAAACACTGTGAGCGTCGTATCTCGTCCGGCTGCCGTGATTCGAATGTCGATTGGCATGGTGAAGAATGCGGGATTACTTCTGCCGCTTATTTGTCCGATATCCAAAATGATCACAGAGGAATCACCCAAAGATTTCCAAGTCCATGAATAGTTATACACCGGATACTCTTCACCATAAATCCATTCCTGAAAAAAGTAATCGAGGTTTTTCCCGGAAACGCTTTCACAGATCGATTGAAAATCTCTTGTGATCGCTGTACTATATTGTAATGCCGGATTGGTCGCATACCTGCGGAGAGAATGAAAAAAAATACTATCTCCCAAAATATGGCGAAGCATATGCAGCACAGAAGCTCCTTTCGAATAGACAAGGGCTGGACTAAAAAGATTTCGAACATTAGTTGTGTCAGGGTTTCCAATCACACCCTGTGTGGTCTGAGCTTGGTCAAATTGTGAGTTCATATAAACCCAATAGGAAGCAATGCCATAGCACCGTTCAAGATAAAGCGCTGTAGAGTATTGTGCAAAACTTTCATTTAACCACAGATCCGACCACGACTGGCACGTAATCATATCCCCAAACCATTGATGAGCCAGTTCGTGTGCAATGGTGTTTTCGTCAAAAGTTGTTGTAGAAGTCATGGTTTGATGCTCCATCGCCCCGCCTCTTCCAAATTCCGCATGGCCGTATTTTTCTTTAATGAAAGGATACATGCCGAAAAGCTCAGAAAAAATTGCCAGCATATCGATTGTTCGTGGAAGATTTTGGAGTGCCGTTGAATCATGTTCGGGAAGAACGTAGTTCAGCACTTCCATGGAATCTGTTCTCGAATACCGAAACCAGTTGGAAAACTGAGTGTAATTAGTGATTGCAATTGAGATCAGATAAGAAGCGATAGGATAGCGTTCTTTCCAATGCGTTGTCGAGGTTCCGTTGCCATTATTGATTACCGAGACAAGTATGCCTTCCGAACCAACTTTTAAATTCGAATCGCATGTGATATTGATATCGGCCGAGTCCGCTTTATCACTCGGATCATCTTTACAAGGCCACCAATCCTTTGCTCCATAAGGTTCGCTCAGTGAATACACCCACGGTACACCAGCGTGAGAATCAAAAACGAAACTTCCGAATCCTGTCGCAATTGGTACACCCTCATAAAAAACATCAATCGAAAGAGTTTCCGCGAACGTGTAAGAACGAGCGAGTGTTATATCAAAGGAACTTCTGGCTTGAGAGAAGACGCTGATTCGGCCATCCACCAGCACCGAATCCACTCGCATTTGATTCACAAGATCGAGCGTGAGAGAACGTGCGCTGTCTTGACGACAAATTCCTGTTATTGTAACCTTCCCTTTAAGATAACTTGACGACGTCCTGACATCTAAATTGAGGCGATAATATGTAACATCAAACCATACGCTCGCCGCTGTTTCTGCGAATAACTGTTGCCGATGGTAGACGACCTTTTCATTCGTAAGCTTTTGTAGAAACAGTTCTTGCTTATATTCAGAATCAGAGGGCGTTTGTGCATACACCCCTGAATAAATATTACATATCAAGGAAAAAATTACTCGGAAATTTATTTTCTTGAGATAATAGTATCTCAATTTACAAACCATTGCAAGAATGGATGATATTCTCTATCTGCATTACTGATATCCAGCCAAAGAATACTTATCGGAAATGTAGGAACGAGAATAATCTACCTTTTGCTCAATCAAATATCAAGCTCCTCGTTATTGCAAAGAGGGCGTCGTAAGGAATTCAGTGCAGCAATTTCAAAGGAAATCTACAGCTATTCCGTTTTCTATTGGGTCAACGATTTTTGCCGCAATCGCTTCCGGTGAATCAAGTTTAGGCATGTCAGCCTGGCGCTTCGTGTGTGTCACCGTGCGCCGGTTCGTAGGTTTTTGAACATCTGCCTCCGGTTCCTGTGGATAGACCAGAGATACACTGATACCTTGATCGATATATTCAGTTCGTGTATTCAGCGAAATCATGTTCAATACCGACTTTGCAGATGCAGCTTGTAGTGAGGTCGATTGAGCTGTTTGAAACACTCCTGAACTGATATTTACGATCGCTCCACCGCCTTGTTGTTTCATCAACGGAATGGTTGTCTGCATGGCAACGAGGGGCCCGTAAATATCCGAAGTCATGAGCCGGGCGAAATTATCCACGTTGATAGTTTCCATTGAGGTATTTAATTCTTGACCTGCATTATTAATGAGAACATCGATTCGGCCGTAAAAAGCTTGAGTCTCTTGCACCATTTGCTGTATTTCCTGCGGCTTCGTCATATCTACAGCCACTGCAAGAGTGTCCGGCATTTTTACTGCAAGTTCTTTCACTTCTTCGAGAGATCGCGCCGCCAGCACTACTGTCGCACCTTTCCTGATAAACAACTCGGCAGTAGCTCTTCCGATACCGCTGGAAGCGCCAGTCACGAGTACAACTTTATCCTTGATATCCATAGATGCCTTCCCTAACGATAGTCCGCCTCTTCATCCCAACAGATTTCAGAAATCTGATGCTGTCAATCTACATTTTGCTGATTCAAATTTCAACCACGTTTTCGTCCCAAGTGATTTCTATCACTCTCTTCTAAATCCCTTGGAAAGTAATCCCAGAATAATCAGCGCAAGAATAAACAAGACTCCATCAATAATAGATGTAATTGAGTGAGCTAAAAGAAGTATGATAAACAAGACACAAATGCCGGCAAAGAGAGATCCAGCTACTCTTTTGTTTACAAAGAGTCTTCCTTCTCTTCTAGAGCATGAGACTGACTATCCTTGGCTGTAATATCTTTTCGCTAATTGCGTTACTTTCACAATAAATTCTGTTTTCGCTCGAGTGTAGGCCACTCTGTCATTCAGAAAGTTTTCTGCTAAACGAACTTTTATTTGTTCATATTCTTTTGCAATATCCGGGTATTCGATTAAATAATCTCGAAACAGCAGCCTATCCCAATGTTCAAAATAATGTTCCACCATGTGGATGTGATGTGTACGGTGTCCTTGTGAATCTCGTTTGATGAACCACGCATAGTATGGAGGAACATCATCGCCCAACGTTGGTCTCCAGAAGTATTCGTACCCTTGAAATGTTAAAATCGGGACAATACGATTCTTTGTTTCTTCAAGAGATGTTACTTCCACTAGCATATCAATAATGGGTTTTGATGATAGATTGGGTACTGCCGTACTGCCGAAGTGTTCGATCCTTCTTATCAGATCATGCGGCAAACAGGAGAGGAGATGTTTCTTCTCGAGTTCAAACATTCGCGGCCAGTCTGAATGATAAGGAACGACGACAACCTCTTCCTCCACAACTTCTTTGATACGTTCTTCAAGTGTGCTCATCGCAACCACGCTTATGACTAGTGCAAAAAATACTTCATTCCGAACCATAATTGATAGATACCAAAACATGCCAAGGCAATCGTTGATACTCCTATCAAAGCTCGAGTTACTCGAGGTCCCAACGTTTTCGCAAAAGCAAAGAGTAGAATGATTCCCATTAAGCTGACAATCATAGAAATATAAAAACCTGCCAGCAATGCAATCCCGTTGACAGGAGTTTCTCTCCATCCTTTGAGAAGAAGCGGTCCCATCACTAAGCTCCAGCCGAGATAGGGACCTGGGTTTAGAAAATTCACAACCGCCGCTTGCATCAAACTCTGTCGGCTGGATGAACTATAAATAACTGGTTTCGTATTATAATTCCTCCATGCATTCGACGCATTGACTGCAAGATAAAGAAGAAATATTCCCCCGGCGCATTGTAGAACATTGATAAACCATCCTGGAATACGACTCAACAGAATCACAACCAATACAATGATTGGTCCATCGCTGAACAACGGTGCAAATGCAGCTGGCAGGGTGCGTCGCCATCCATTGCTCAAGGTTTGAGAAATAAGATAGCTTTGGAATGGACCTGGTTGTACGGCGGCTGCAAAGGCGTACGTCATCCCTAAGAGCAAGTAATACATCATGGAGTATAGTTCTTTCGCTGAATAGTATTCTTGCCTATAAATTCTTGCGTAATGCTTTTACAGCTAGGACTCCCTGGATAAGCGATAGAAAGAATATCGTTATGAGTAGTACGACAGAAACCAGCAGTGTGAATTCTTGATGTCCTTGTAAGACAAAATAGGAATGGATACCAAAAGCAAATATGCCCAAACCGGCTAAGATAAGAGCAAAATAATATCCGCTCCTTTTTTCAGAAACCATATTCCTGAATCCAACGAGTGCAACCAGCATAAGAAGAAAATTCACAACGAGAAACTCTTGGATGCCACCCGGCAGTCCAAATAAATTCCATTCTTTCCAGAATGCTGAGTCAATTTCATGGGTGATCAACAATGCAAGGTTGAGCAAATAGAGATTCGTATTCCAGGTTTTACTATTACTGTATTTCATTCCCGTAAATCGATTCTCTTGTAGCCATGGTAACGATGAGACAATCGAACTTCAATTAGAATAGGATGAATCTACCGCTTGTTCAAACAAATTTCAAGAGTTGAAATTGAACATATATCTTCTTTCCTTTCACTAAAGGAATATGCCTACTCGAACTCAAGAAAATCTTGCCAGAATGATTCGTCTCGCCAATGAAGTCTTCGGCATGAAACAAGATCCGACGCAAATTTCTGTCAACGCAAAAGTTATAGCCCGTCTCCGAAAAATCCATGCAAGTGCCATGACAGAGAAGCGCACTAAAAATGGACCAATTGCATGGATTCTTGTTTTTCCTACAACAAGGGAATTGATGATACGGTTTATTAAAAGACAGATCGACGAACGAGATTTGTTAAAGAAAACTCCGCTTGGTGTAAAATATGATGCCATTTATTTGTGTTCGGCTCTTGTACTGCCAGAATATAGAAGAAAAGGACTGGCAAAGCGTTTAATGTGCAAGGCGATCAAATCCATCCAGAAGCAGCATCCAATCAAATTCCTTTTCTATTGGGCGTTTAGTGAAGAAGGAAAGAAGTTAGCTTCATCCGTTGCAAAAGAACTCAACCTACCGTTGTTCAGGCGGAAAGAATAAGAGAACGGTTCATCTCTTTTGATAATCGCTCGGTTTTTATGTATTTTATTGAACACCTTAACCAAGCAGTGAAAGACCTATGACAACAACTGAAAAAAATGATTTTATCCGTGAAATTATTGACGAAGATCTCAAAACTAATAAATTTCAAGGACGTGTTCACACTCGTTTCCCGCCCGAACCTAACGGATATCTCCATATCGGGCATGCCAAATCCATTCGTCTGAATTATGGAATTGCTAAAGACTATAACGGTAAATTCAATCTTCGATTCGACGATACAAATCCTGAAAAAGAAGAGCAGGAGTATGTCGATTCGATCATTGAGGATGTGAAGTGGCTTGGGGGCGAATTTGAAGACCGCTTGTTCTACGCCTCAGATTATTTTGAACAAATGTACCAATGGGCTGTTAATCTTATTAAAAAAGGGAAAGCTTACGTCTGCGATCTCAATGGAGATGAAATTCGGGCCGCACGCGGCACACTCACAGAAGCAGGCAAAGACAGCCCTTATAGAAACAGAAGTGCAGAAGAAAATCTAGACCTGTTCGAGCGTATGCGAAAAGGGGAATTCTCGAATGGAGCTAAAATATTGCGCGCCAAAATCGATATGGCCTCACCCAATATCAACCTGCGCGATCCAATTATGTATAGAGTTGTCCATGAGGGGCATCACCGTCAAGGAGACACCTGGTGTATTTATCCGACATATGATTGGGCGCATGGACTTGAAGATTCTCTTGAAAACATCACGCATTCCATTTGCACGCTTGAATTCGAAAACCATCGTCCGTTGTATGATTGGTTTCTCGAGAACTTAGGAATTTACCATCCGCAGCAAATCGAATTTGCCCGGCTCAATATTACGTACACTGTGCTAAGCAAACGTAGATTGCTTCAACTTGTTCAAGAAAAACATGTCTCCGGCTGGGATGATCCTCGTATGCCGACTCTTGCCGGATTTCGACGCCGCGGATATACGGCAGATTCGATCAAAGTATTTTGCGACAAGATCGGCGTTTCAAAGAAAGACAGCATGATCGATGTGGCGATGCTGGAATGGAGCATCCGAGAGGATCTTAATAAGAACGCACAGCGGGCAATGGCTGTATTGAATCCCATTAAAGTTGTGCTTACAAACTATCCCGAAGGCAAAGTAGAAGAATTGAGTGCTGTGAATAATCCTGAAGATGAGTCAGCGGGCTCACGCATGGTTCCATTCAGCCGTGAATTATACATCGATCAAGAAGATTTCCGCGAATTTCCTCCGCCGAAATATTTTCGATTGTCCCCGGGTACAGAAGTACGGCTGCGGTATGCATACATTATCAAATGCGAAAAAGTCATAAAAGATGTAAAAGGAAGCGTGACAGAACTTCATTGCACGTACGATCCAACAACCAAAAGCGGTACCGCAACAGCCAATCGAAAAGTGAAATCAACTATTCATTGGGTTTCCGCGCATCACGCAATGAATGCTGAAGTTCGACTCTATGATCGCCTCTTTGTGAAAGAAGATCCAAACGAAGTTGAAGAAGGAAAAGACTTTCTCTCCAATATTAATCCGAATTCCCTGCTGGTGCTGACATACTGTAAATTGGAACCGATGCTCGGCACAGCTACTCCGGGGGATCGATTCCAATTCGAAAGAACAGGATATTTTTGTGCAGACATGAAAGACTCAAAACCGGATGCACCGGTCTTCAACCGCATCGTAACATTGAAGGATACATGGGCGAAGATTGAGCAGAAGGGGAAGAAGTAATAAATAATTCTTAGCGGTCGTTATCTACCCGGAATACCCAGCTGCTCTATTATAAAGCATGATGGGATGCCACTGCACATCGTTCCCCAAGACCATGCGAGGAGCTGTGCGAAGTTCCTGAAATCCTTCTGACAGTAAATACTCTCGAGCAATTGTGTTCAACGACGGAACGACAGCTGTTGTCTTACCTTGGTTCAGTCGCACTTTCATCAGCGCAAGTCCTGCTTCAGAATTTTTTGCATGAATGAGTCCATTGCCAAAATCCGGAAGATACACACCGGTGATATGATCTGACTTTTCCGGGCCATACACCCATCCGGTGGAAAGAAATCTTTCAAGAATAGTAAATCGTTCTTCTCCGGTAATCTCTCTATCAAGCTCCTTGATAATTTTTGCATCTTCTTGTCTGACTTCTCTCACATTTGAAATGCGCCGAATGGGAACAATCGATTCTCGCTTATACACTACATACGTTGCACTCGTTGTAAAGCCAAGCTTCCTGTAGATCGGTTCACCCATTTCACTGGCAATCAATAATTGGGTCTTACATCCGTTGCCTTTGCAATATTCTATCAGATGGGATGTTATTTCTTTTCCAATCCCCCTTCTTCGAAATTCTGGAAGAACTATGATCGTTCCAAGCCAGCTGAGTGTCCCATGCACGATGGCAATTCCACATCCGATAATTTTCCTATCGACTTCAGCTATTGCTGGGTAGAAGTAAGGATACCCGAAATGAAACGAGAATAATCTGGGAAGATCCAAGTTCCAATCTTCCGGAGGAAAATTTTGCAGCTGGGGAATTTCCGATTGTTCTATCTGTCTTATTCTGAGCAAGATTCAATCCTTACGGCTGCGGTAAGGCTGGTTCGACAAACAGTGTTTTTTCTCGTTCCAGAGTAACGGTGCCTGCCGGAACTCCTTTTGGTTTTCTCACATATTTCCCCTCGCACATCGCTACCGGTACTAATTTTGAATTCTTCATCTTACTATAGTACGCTGCAATTGCCGCCGCTTGCTCAATGGCCTGTTTGCTCACCTCGCCTTTTCCGGTTCCTACTTTTAAAACAACATGCGAACCGCCTACTCCGCGGGCATGAAACCAAAGGTCGTTCTTCGCCGTATGGCGTGTTGAAAGCAAATCATTATTTTCGCCACTTTTTCCTGCCCACACTTGGAATCCACCCGCAACAGTAAACAAACGAAATGGTAATAGTTCTTCTTTCTTGAGTTGTCCTGATTTTTTTGTTTTCAATCCAAATTTTAAAAGCTCTTTCCGATTTTCTTCAACAAATCGATGTAGATCATCTGCTGTTATAATATCTTCCATGCGCGTGAGAAGTTGAGAGACCGATTTTTGCCGCTCCGTCAATTCAGCCGCGCGCTGACGTTGTTCTTCTACAGCGTGC
Source organism: Ignavibacteriota bacterium (assembly GCA_003155495.1). Taxonomy (GTDB): domain Bacteria; phylum Bacteroidota; class Ignavibacteria; order UBA10030; family UBA10030; genus Fen-1298. The sequence continues at coordinate 136,468 of PMDB01000074.1, read as the reverse complement.
CGCGATTTACCGGCTTTCTCAAAGTACCGTTCAGCGTTTTTCGCCGGAGTCAAATGCGGATCAAGAGGGACTTCAATAAGTTCATCGGATCGGTCGACGAAATCTTCTGCCAATGCTGTGGTGTCGCCCTTTTTGATAAGATGCAGTTGAGCAATTAAGAGCTTACCAAACTTCTCATACAGTGCTGCACGACTTGAGGTCTCTGCTTCAGCTGCAATTTTTTGCAGTGTCCGCTCCGTATGGTCTCGTTCGCGCTCCAGTACTTTCATGATTTCCACCTTCTCGTGGAGAATGGTTTTCTCATGATGTACATGCGCACGAAACGTGTAGATTGCTTCCGACACAGATTCGTATTTTTGAAACTCAAATTCATTCAGATGCTGCAATGGAATAATGGAGAAGCGTACAGGCGATGTGCCGTTTGAGTACACACGCGGTGACGGTGGAGAAAGAAGTTCTTCCTTCAATCGCTGTGCACTATTCAACAATCGGTCAATTTCATTTTCCAATACATCGGCAAGCGGTTGTTCACCGTTCAAACCAACACGAGTGAGCAATTCTCGGATGAGCACAGTACCAAATAGTGGAAATATACGTTTCAGTGCAGTTGCGAGCGGCTGGCCTCCGTACGTTGCCACGATGCTGTTGTGGAGCGATTCTGGAATATCCGGGTGTTGAATCTGAGAAAACAATTCAAGTTTCGTATTCTTCAGATCCGATTTCTTCAAGAAAAGATCGGTCACCATACCATTTGTATCCACGAAAAGAATATTCGCTTTTGATCCGAATAATTGTACAATCAGTTCACGCTCATCTTTCAATCGAACATATATTTGTCGATCTGTCGGGTGTATGGAAATCTTCTCAATCATCATCCCATGAACTTCGGAAAAAAGATTTGTGGAGTTTCGATGCGCTCGAGCAAACGTTTTTCGCGCATAGATATAATTGTTCGCTGGTTCACATCCGACGAGAATAACGGCAGGAGTTTCCCGAAACGACAGAATCAACTCACCGCGGTATTGAGTAAAGACTTCGTCCACTATTCGCCCGGAGAATTCTTGATTCAGCTCAACCGCTATGTGAAATAGGGTATAGTAGTTGGTAATCATTAATGTTTGTCAGTTATCCACAATTCACATTCAAAATCAGTAAAATTGCAAGGAATTGCAATCCCGATGTGGATAACACGTGAATATCAACGTGCAGATGATGTGCAAAAGTAACCCTTGCCCTCCCATCGAATTTTCCGTACCTTTTGATGCAAAATTCTATTTCGAGGAGCCTTTGTGGTAGCAAGCATGACCGGCTTTGGCCGTGCAGAAGTCAGTAGGGACGGTATCAATATCAGTGCAGAGGTGCGGAGTGTAAACAGCCGCTACCTCGATCTCACGTTGCGTCTGCCGCGAAGCATTTCCCAGCGTGAAAAGGAATTGAAGGATATTGTTCGCACATTTCTGAATCGCGGCAATTTAAACATCACCGTCAAGATTGCTTATGACTCCAACGGTGCTATTCCCCTGAAAGTGAATACAGCCGCAGCAAAGTCGTACTTTAAGCTGCTCAATGAGATTCGTAAGTCTGTGAAAATTCGCGAGCAGGTAAAACTTGAACACCTTTTAACCTTCTCAGAGGTGCTCGAACCGGTTGGAGAAGAAGAAACCGATGAACGTGAATGGGAACTAGTGCAGGAAACAGTTCGCCAAGCATTAGAGAATCTCAATACGATGCGCTCACAAGAAGGAAGCGAATTAGCGAAGGATCTCGAAAAACGCATCCACCGGATGGAGGAGACTCTGAATGAAGTCGAGAAACTTTCGAAGGAACGGATCCCAGAAGAACGTAAAAACTTGCATGAACGGATCGCGCAGTTGGTAGAAGACAAGTTCGTTATTGACCAAAATAGGCTAGAACTGGAAATTGCGTTGATGGTCGATAAACTTGACATTACGGAAGAATGCGTCCGCTATAGGAGTCATAACAAGTTTTTCCTCGAAGCTCTCAATAAGAATGAAGCAGCTGGTCGCAAGTTGAACTTCCTCGTGCAAGAAATGAACCGCGAAGCAAACACGATCGGTTCCAAATCCAGTGATGCGGCTATTGCACATATGATTATTGGGTTGAAAGAAGAACTGGAAAAAATTCGGGAACAGTTGCAGAATATTGAATAGCAATAAGTGAATTTGTGAATAGTTCATTGGTAGGTAGTACATCAGGTTCATCTACGACTCAATCACCAATGGCCAAAGGAAAGCTCATTGTCATATCGGCACCCAGTGGATGCGGGAAAACCACAATCGCGAAAGCGATTCTTGCAAAATATCCGACGATGTTCTTTTCTGTTTCTGCAACAACACGGTCCATACGGGTCGGTGAAGTAAACGGAAGAGATTATTTCTTTCTCACGAAGCAGGAATTTGAAGATCGTATTGGAACCGGGGATTTAGTGGAGTGGGAAGAAATCTATGGAAATTATTATGGAACACTGAAGAGCGAAATTCACAGGGCGCTCAATCATGGTTATTCAATGATGTTTGATGTGGACGTGAAAGGTGCATTATCGATTCAGCGACATTTTCCTAAAGACTCTGTTCTCATCTTTATCAAGCCGCCGAGTATGGAAGTGCTGAAGAAACGCTTGGAAAATCGGAAAACGGAAAATCCGGAGACTCTTAAACGGAGGTTGGACCGGGTACCGATGGAATTGAATCAGGGTTCTCAATTTGACTTCCAAGTGGTGAACGATGATCTCGATAAAGCAGTTGCTGAAGTAGATGCGATCGTTCAAAAAAAAATATAAATACTATACAAATATACTCATAGCGTAATGGAGGAAAACCAGTGGCAGTCAAACCAGTTGCAATGCATGAATTCTTAGAACAAACCGGTAACATTTACGAAGCAATCATCGTTGCCGCGAAACGGGCACGGCAAATTCATGATGATTTCAAAATCGAATTATCGCAGCAACTCGAAACGCTCAAAGCGCTCAATGCGACACCGGAACCGGAAGATGACAGCGAAGTGACAGTTGCGAATCCGGATCAACTCAAAATTAGTTTGGAATTTGAGAAACGCAGGAAGCCGACAGAACTTGCGATCGACGAGGTACGGGAAAAGAAGATTCCCTTCCGCTACAAAGAACATATTGATTTCTTTGCAAAGACTTCTTCTAAAGAAACAGCGACCGAAGAATAACGGAATTTGCGATGCGCGGCAAGCATGTGTTAGTTGGAGTCACAGGTGGGATTGCGGCCTACAAAGTAGGCTATCTCGTTCGTGACCTTGTCAAGTCTGGAGCCGAGGTAAAAGTAATGATGACGGAAGCAGGAACACGTTTTGTTACTCCGCTTACGTTCTCCGCGCTTTCAAAGAATCCGGTTTTCACCGATCTCTGGACGAACAACCAATCGTCAGATTCCGACATCAGCACACAGCATATCGACCTTGCCAATTGGGCAGATGTGCTCGTGATTACACCGGCATCAGCCAATACGATAGCAAAACTTGCCTACGGCATTTCCGACAACCTGCTTGCTGTTGTTGCTCTCGCAACAACGCGTTCGATTATTCTTGCACCGACTATGGATGCAGAGATGTATCTGAACCCCGTCACGCAGAACAATCTCACGTCGCTTAAAGAACGCGGCTACATCATCATCCCTCCGGTTGAAGGAGAACTTGCCAGTGGATTAAGCGGACCAGGACGCTTGCCGGAAATTAAAATTATTATTGAGACGATTGGAAAAGTCCTTGATCAATCATATCAGGATTTAAAGAAGAAGCGAATTCTTGTGACGGCAGGACCAACATATGAAGCAATCGATCCCGTGCGATTTGTAGGAAATCGTTCATCCGGGAAGATGGGATTTGCAATTGCGAACGCCGCTGCCCAGCGCGGAGCAGAGGTAACGCTTGTTGCGGGACCAACACATCTCGAAACACCGCGTAATGTTACACGCATTGATGTTGAATCGGCACAGGAAATGCTAACCGCCGTTCTTACCCACACGAAAAAAACAGATGCCGTCATAATGGCAGCGGCTGTCGCCGATTACAGGCCTGCAAATCCTGCAAAGCATAAAATAAAGAAACATTCCAGTCGTAAGGGGCTGGAATTGCAGCTCGAAGCAACAACGGACATTCTTGCTCTGCTCGGTAATAAAAAGCGATCAATGACGCTGGTAGGTTTTGCACTGGAAACAAAGGACGAACTTGCAGGCGCAAAGGAAAAACTTCGAAAGAAAAATCTCGACCTCATCGTGCTCAATTCGTATGGCAAACAGAATCGTGTATTCGGTTCTAATCTTAATACGGTCGCGATGATTGACAAACGCGGCAAAGTGGAACAACTCCCCATATTGCCAAAGTTCGATGTTGCAAATAAGATTCTGAATAAAATAAAAACTCTTTTGTAGTTTTATTAAACGCATCAATCCCGGATCATAGATTCCATCATTCTCTCCTGTTCAGAAGGAGAGATTTTTTTCATTGGGATCGAATAGTAAATTATAATATCTAACCTATGTCGCTTGACGACGATTTCAATACCTTGCTGTCGGATACTCAACGTTTCCTCAAACAACAAGCAGAACTCTATGGCGACTCGTTGCTGATTCCAAAAACTCCTGTCCAGCCAGCAATGGATCAGCCGGTTCACCAAGAAGAGCGAATCATATCCACCACGATCGGGACATCTATGCCTCGAAAATCTGAAACAGACCTTTTTGGAAATCCTGACGTTTCTCAAATGACCGCGACCCTTCACGCTTACCCTGCGGAACCTTGGACATCCGCAGAAAGTATTCCAACACTCAATCAGGCAATTAATACCTGCATGAAATGCGGACTCGGAAAAACGCGGACAAAGTTTGTCTTTGGCGTCGGCAACTCCAAAGCAGAAGTGGTAGTTGTTGGTGAAGCACCGGGAGCCGATGAAGATGCACAAGGTGAACCGTTTGTTGGGCGCGGCGGGCAGTTATTGAATAAAATTCTCGAATCAATCCAATTTCAGCGCGAAGAAGTATTCATTTGTAACATTCTCAAATGCCGACCGCCGAATAACCGCGATCCGCAACCGGAAGAGATCGAGTTATGCGAGCCGTATCTGTGGAAGCAGCTTGAATTGATTAAACCAAAAATGATTCTTTGTGTTGGACGCATTGCAGGACAATCGCTCTTAAAAACCAATGCCTCATTGACGCTTTTACGCGGCAAAGTGCATGATTATCGCGGCATACCGTTGATGGTCACGTATCATCCTGCTGCCTTACTGCGCAATCCAAATTGGAAAAGGCCCTGTTGGGAAGATGTTCAAAAGTTTCGAAAGCTGTACGAAGAAATGAAGGCTGGAAAATAAAACACAAATCACAAAACACAAGCTTCAAACAAATTCCAATATGAAATATCTAACAGCAAGAATCTGAAAATTGCTTTTTGAAATTTTGATTATGGATCGAAAGAAAGAATTTACTAAGAATTTAAAAAAAGCTTGGCGTGATGAAATGCTGAGCGCACGCAACTATCGCGCATTAGCAGAGCGTGAGCAACATCCTGAAAAGAAGGCGATTCTTATCAGAATGGCAGAAGCAGAAGACAGGCATGCCGATCGATGGGCAGTACGCCTACGCGAGCTGGGTGTTGAGGTTGGAACATTCCACGATACACCGATAGAGAAATTGCAACGGACGGTGCTGCTGAAAAGCTCAAGCGAAGATGCCGCACAAATGTTGGAAGCAGGTGAGAGCCAGGCAGATGCATTATATGGGAAAATGATCGTTGCAGCAGAATCAGAAACGGATATGCAGGCACTTCTTGAAGCACAGCGTGAAGAAAACGCTCACAGTAAAATGCTGGAGGAAATGAGTCAACCGCGCATTGCACAGCATCCGCAGAGCAGACTCGATCGAATGTTAGGCAGAGAACGCTGGCATGTCACTGCAGGTGGTTGGATCGGTCAAGTGATTTACGGCGTGAATGACGGATTGGGTGCTGCGTTCGGCGTCGTAAGCGGCGTGGCAGGTGCAACTGCGGCAAACGGCAATTTCATTTTATTGAGCGGACTCGCAGCGGCAGTCGCATCCGCATTATCGATGGGTAGCGGTGCATACCTTGCCTCAAAAACTGAACGCGAAGTATACGAAGCTGAATTGGAAAAGGAAAGACGTGAGATTGAGGAACATCCCGAGGAAGAGCAGGAAGAAATGGAGCTTTTTTACCAACTCAAGGGATTCTCACCTGAAGAAGCAAAAAAAATGGCAGCAAAACTTGCAGAACAGCCGGATCAATTTCTTAAGACGCTGGCGCATGAAGAGCTCGGGCTTTCCGAAAAATCGTTTCCGAACCAATGGAAATCGGCGTTTAGTGCTGCGGTCAGTACGGCCGTGGGCGCAATTATTCCTGTGCTTCCATTTATCTTTTGGTCGGGAATGGAAGCGCTGGTTATTTCGTTTATCATTAGTACAGCAGCACACTTTGCCGTTGGTGCATCGAAGGTGCTTGTCACCGGACGTTCATGGCTCAAGAGCGGTACCGAGATGACATTAGTCGGACTCGGAGAAGCGATCGTTACGTATCTCATCGGTATGCTTATCGCGCCAACGATTGGATAAAACAAAATACTTCTAATACGTACTTTTATATGCCAACTATCATTAAAATAAATTTTTAAAAACTTTCGGCGAACTTATGGAATGAAAGATTATGGACGAGCAGGAAACCTATTTCGATAGGCTCACTTTTACACGAAATATATGAAGGAGATGTATCCATGAAAAAAAGAATCACTCTTTTTCTATCCGCCTTATTCCTTGTGTCGGGATTATGGGCATTGGTACTTCCACAAGAAAAAATAAAAATTGCCGTTATTCCTAAAAGTGACGCAGCCTTGTTCTGGAAATCGGCGCACATGGGCGCAAAATTAGGAGCTATGGCTGCGGCAGATGTTGAGATTTTTTGGAAAGCACCGCTAACAGAAAGCGATCAAGAACAACAAATCGCGATCGTTGAGCAGTGCATTGCAAAGGGCGTGTCTGGAATAGTTCTCTCGCCTATAAGCTATGATGCCCTGAGTGAACCAGTCTCTAAAGCGATGAAGAAAAAAATACCTGTATTAATTTTTGACAGCGCGCTGAAGGGAAAGGCGGGAAAGAATTTCATCAGTTTTGTTGGGATAGATAATAGAAAGGCCGGGGGTCTTGCAGGCGAGTATCTTGCCAAACTGCTTAAAGGCAAGGGCAAGGTCGTGCTGCTACGGTATGTGAAAAGTCAAGCCAACACTACAGAACGTGAAGAAGGATTCCTCGAAGCAATTGCCAAACACGAAAGTATTCGAGTGATCGTAAAAGACCGCTATGCAGGCGGTACCACAGATGAAGCAAAAAAAGCAAGTATGAATTTATTAAGTCAACTTAAGGAAGCCGATGGCATTTTCTGTCCAAATGAGCAATCAACGATGGGCATGCTGTATGCATTACGAGATGCTAACTTAGCCGGCAAGATTAAATTCGTCGGTTTCGATACACCAGCTCCTGTCGTTGAAGCGCTAAAGAAAGGTGAAGTCAGTGCACTCATCGCCCAGGATCCATCACGAATGGGATATCTGAGTATCAAGACGATAGTAGATTACATTCGCGGAAAGAAAATTGACCAGACGATTGATATCGGCGTTTGTGTGATTAGTCGCGAGAATCTCAATGATGCTAATGTCCAAAAACTTCTCTCATTGCCAAGTAGTGTAGAATAATATGTCATCGATTCATAAAAACGAAGAATTAAAAAGCAGCACCGAGATAACCCTTATCGGATTAGGCGAAGCGATCGTTACATATCTCATCGGTATGCTCATCGCACCGATGATTGGATAAAAGGATATTGCAATGGCAACACTAGCCGATAAGCATATTTCACGTCAAGATTACGTTGACAATCATATTTTTCAATTGCTTCAAACCTTAAATCCATCTCAACGTCCAATCGAATGGGATATTGAAATGATCGGAGATGTTAGGGATACTATTGAAGATTGGATTGTTGCTAAAATGAAG
>PMDB01000074.1:125524-128372 GCA_003155495.1 Ignavibacteriota bacterium | reverse complement strand
CAACTTTCTATTGATTGAATTGAAAACTGTACCATTTCAAAGAAAGTTCATAAAACAGATCATGGATTACAAGAACGACCTCATTGGATTTCAGAATGATGGCAAGTTGCTTCGTGCTAATATTCAACCATATCTTCTTTGTCCAACCATAAAAAGTGGTGAAAGACAATTTGGTTTAAGCGAAGGAGTTACATGTCTAAACTACAGTCCTGAGGAAATTCTAAAATATTTTTATCAGAATATCAGACCAATAGCTTCTTTCGTCGAAATCAAACCAATAGATATTGGTATCTGGAATCTGCATCTCGTTAACAAGTTCATTTATGAACTTCGACAAACCACTAGCTTAAAGCAGCTACAAGACATCATTGGAGGTTCAAAAAAGACTCTATATAATAAAATTAAGTTCGCCAGTGAACTCCGAATGATAAATTGGGAACCGAATACAGACTCGATTGTCCTGTCGTCTCTCGGAAAAAAATATGTGGAAGCTCGAGACAAAAGCTATGGTGAAAGACTTAGTGAAGAACAAGTTGAATTACTAAAAAGGTTTGTAGTGCAAAATCCATACGAATCTTCAGTGATTTTGGGCATTGCATCAGTTGTGGAAGCGACATTTGCGCTAGCAAAGAATACTTATCCAGTGCCAATGAGCCATTTATGTGAATACTTTACATTCCATTCAGGGAAATTCTTCGATTGGCAAACAACTAAGGCAAAGTACAGTGCAACACGAATGTATTCAAATTACGCTGTTGACCTTGGGTTGTTGGCAAAAACTGAACAGTCTATTTACCTCACTCCAGAAGGCTTCAAGTTTACGATTCAAATGCAATTGCATAAAAGTCTAAAACTAATGGATACTCTTGTGGTAAATTAGGAACCGTCATATATATCAAACCCTTTAATCCTAAACATTATTGGAGGTTCGATGATTTGAGAGATCTTAGGGGAGAAGATGTCCTCAACTGTTTCTATATTATCGCTGACAGTAAAATTTATGAACAATAAATTTGTAATTTGATAAAGGGTACTAATCTTATGGCAGACCCGCGAAAAATAATTGACTTCAACTCACCGCAATCGGTTTCAACCGAAGGGCGCGTGCCGCCGCAGGCGATGGATATAGAAGCTGCAGTCATCGGTGCGATGCTGTTGGAGAAAGATGCTATTGCTAAAGCGATTGAAGTTCTGGATGACACTGCTTTCTACAAACCGGCGCATCAAAGCATCTACCGCGCCATGATGGCATTGTTTGAACGAAGCGAACCGGTCGATCTTATAACCCTGACAGAAGAGCTTCGCCGCCGCGGCGATTTGGAAAAAATCGGCGGTGAATACTATCTTACGGAACTCACAACAAAAGTTTCCAGCGCCGCGAATATTGAATACCATGCACACATCGTACTGGAGCGGGCGCTTATGCGTCAGCTTATTCATTCATCATCGGAAGTCATCAACCGCGCATACAGCGAAACCGAAGATGCGCTTGGCTTACTCGATGAAGCAGAGCAAAAGATTTTCGACATTTCCGAACAGCGGATGAAGAAGAGCTTTATCACGATGGAAAACGCCGTTCATAAGACGATGGAATTATTGGAGAGCCTCCACGGCAAACACAGCGGCGTTACCGGTGTGCCTTCAGGATTTGCCGATCTTGATTCGCTCACAGGCGGATTCCAATCATCCGATCTTATTATTATTGCCGGTCGTCCGTCGCAAGGAAAAACAGCATTTGCGCTTTCGATTGCGCGCAATGCATCAGTGCTGCACGATTTCCCTGTCGGTATGTTTAGCCTCGAAATGTCTACACAACAATTAGTCATGAGGTTGATGTGCGCCGAAGCCCGCGTGGATGCACACAAGGTACGCACAGGACGATTGCCCGAAGATGAGTGGAAGAAGTTAAGTATGAGTGTTGGTCGTCTCTATAAGGCAAAGATGTTTATTGATGACACTCCTGGACTTGCTTTATTAGAATTACGGGCAAAAGCCCGCCGCTTAAAGGTAGAACACAATATCGGACTTATCATTGTCGATTACCTCCAACTCATGCAGGGACCAAGGAACGCGCAAAGTCGCGAACAAGAAATCTCCGCTATCTCACGTTCACTGAAAGCGCTCGCTAAAGAATTGAATATCCCTGTCATTGCGTTGTCGCAGTTGAACCGTTCTGTCGAATCACGAAACGACAAGAGGCCCGCACTTTCAGACTTACGCGAATCCGGTGCCATCGAACAAGATGCAGACGTTGTGACGTTCGTTCATCGTCCCGAAATGTTCGGTATTCAGGAGCAAGACGGTGAACCGACGGAAGGGTTAGCAGAGATTATCATCGGCAAGCAGCGTAATGGTCCGACAGGCACAGTAAAACTGCAATTCAATAAACAGTATGCGCGATTTGACAGTCGAACAGCATTCAGACCTGAGACATTTTTGCCGGCTGAACCTGGAGAAGAGGTTACACCGTTTTAGATTGGAGCTTAGAATTGGATAAGTAAAGAAAGCGTTTATGGACCGTCGCACATTTTTGCAATCGATTCCCGTTGCTGCCATGTTGCCTTCTCTTCTCCGGCAAGAAAAGATCATATCAAACACTCTTCTTTTCGATCCAAACGAATTGATCTGCAAGAAAAAGTTCGATTTTGCTTCCTCCCTTAAGCTCGCCGAAAAACCGATCAACACAGTAGTCATGGAAATAGCAAAATCGTTTCTCAGAGTTGATTATACCGCCAACACCATCGAAGCGCCGGGTGAAGAACATCTTATTGTTAATCTCCAAACGCTCGACTGTGTGACCTTCTACGAGAACTCGCTTGTTCTCGCCCGATGCATCAAGAAAAACACG
>PMDB01000074.1:0-125519 GCA_003155495.1 Ignavibacteriota bacterium | reverse complement strand
AATGTTACAAAAGAAATCGGCGGTGTGCCATACAAAAAGAAGATCAACTTTATGTCTACGCACACCGATTCCTATTTGCAGCTGAGAGAGAATCCGGAATTTGTAAAAATGATTGCAGCACAGGAAGCAGAGATGAACAAACGGACGATGTATCACATTCCTAAATCGAACGTAAAGAAAGCCGCTTCACAAATCAACGATGGTGACATCCTGGGCATCACGACGACCATCGAAGGATTAGATTGCACGCATACCGGTATTGCCATCTGGCAGAACAAAAAATTGCATATGATCCATGCACCAATTCCTGGTTCAAAAGTGCAAATAACCGGAACACCACTTTCGGAATATCTCATAAAGATTAAGAAAGATGCAGGAATAATGGTAGCAAGAGCGTTGGAGCCAAAAGTGTAAGACAGATGAAAGGTCTTAGACAATAGGTTGGAACAATGGAAGGGAAATATGAATGAAGATAGGCAAAAAAACACACTCCCAAGTATCTATTGTTCAAGGCGATATCACCACACAAATGGTCGATGCTATTGTCAATGCGGCCAATAACTCCCTTTTAGGCGGCGGAGGCGTTGACGGTGCGATTCATCAAGCGGCCGGACCGATGCTGTTAGAAGAATGCCGGACTCTGCGAGGTTGCGAAACAGGCAATGCAAAAATGACAAGAGGCTATAATCTTCCTGCAAATTATATTATACATACTGTCGGTCCCATCTGGCAGGAGGGTACACACGATGAAGACACTTTACTGGCAAATTGCTATCGGAGCTGTTTCGCACTTGCGCGGAAACACGGCATCAGAACTATCGCGTTTCCATCTATCAGCACAGGTGTATATCGATTTCCGGTGAAACGGGCTTCTCGCATTGCACTGAAAGAAATTTTCCACGAACTTGAAACCAATATAGAACTTGAACGTGTACTTATTGTATGTTTTGACCGAACAACATATGAAACATATATATCAGCAGAGAAGGAATTATCCGGAACACAATAATGTCTGGGAATGAAGGACTTATGAAATTAAGACATATACTCTTGCTCTTCTTCATCACCGCTTGCTTTTTTGTCGAAACCTATGCACAAAAACCAATTCCGCGTGATTCGGTGAAAGCTATGTTCAACGGGGAAAAAATTACGATCAATTATGGCAAGCCATCCATGCGCGGGCGGAAAATATTCGGCGCCTTCGTGCCTTATTACAAAGTTTGGCGGACGGGCGCCGGTGCAGCAACTACACTGATAACCGAAACCGACTTTGAAGTAGATGGGGCGATTATTCCGCGCGGCGCGTATTCGCTGTACACACTCCCTGCTGAAGAACGCTGGAAGCTCATCATCAACAAACAAACAGGACAATGGGGGATAGACTATAATCCGCAGCTTGATCTTGCACGTGTCGATTTGAATATCAAGAAGCTGAAATCCCCGATAGAAGACCTCACACTCAAGTTAGAAAAGAACGGCAATGATGGCGGTACACTAAAAATCGAATGGGCAAATACATCGCTTTCGGTTCCCTTCCACATTAGTAAAGACCCATTGGTACCAAGTCCACGCGATTCAGCAGAACTCATATTGAACGGGAAACACTTATCGGTGGATTATGGTCGTCCATCAATGCGCGGCAGAAAAATTATGGGAAGTGTTGTCCCGTACGGTAAAGTTTGGCGAACCGGGGCCAATGCCGCAACAGGATTTACGACACAAGCAGATCTAATTTTAGGGAACGTAAAATTACCCCACGGATCTTATACTTTCTACTCTCTTCCATCATCCAAACAATGGAAACTCATTATCAATAAACAAACCGGGCAATGGGGAACAGTGTATAATGAAAAGCTTGACGTAACACGAATTCCGATGAAGAAGAAAACGCTACCACATGTGGCAGAGAAGTTCACCATAACATTGGAACGCACGGGCAATAAATCCGGTGTGATGAAACTTTCCTGGGAAAAAACACAGTTATCTGTTGACTTTCAGATCCCATAGGAGTCTTATATGGCAACAAAAATTACAGTAAAGAATAACGGCAGCATTCGTGTGGAAGGTGAATTTGAATTGTTTGATCTGAGCGGAAAGAAATTTGATCTCAATGGCCGGACCACTGTTTCTCTTTGCCGCTGCGGCCATAGCAAAGACAAACCCTTCTGCGATGGTTCACATCGGGAAGTTGGATTCCAATCAGAAATTACGGCGCGCGAGTTGCCGCCATTAACGCCAAAATCCTGATTATATCAATAGGTTTACAGTTCCTCTTGTTTATCTTTTATTTCTTTGTCGCATCGCTTCGTACAAAAACACAGCACTGGCGCTTGCCACATTGAGTGAATCAACTCCAAGCTGCATGGGAATCGCCGATGTGATATCACAAACCGAAAGGACACGCGGAGAAATTCCATCCCCTTCACTTCCGAAGACAACACAACAGTGGCCGGTGAAATCCATGCTCTGAATGTTGTGCTCTGCCGCATGTGGATGCGCGGCAATAATTTTGAATTTGTGAGAATGTCGAAGCATTGTGAGAGTTTCGACAAGATTCTTACAGTGCACAATAGGAATCTTAAACACCGTTCCCATGGAATTCCTCACAGCCCGCCGTAAATATGGACTGCTTGATGTTTCTCCGACAAGAATGGTTTGCACTCCGAAGGCGACACAATTCCGCACGAGTACACCGAGATTTTCAGAATTCGCCAATCCATCCACAGCAACAAACAAACACGGCGGTGATGACTGTATGAGAACTGAGTCAAGTGTTGCCTGTGTAGGAATTTTCCCAAGCGCCATAATACTTTGATGCAAATTGTATCCAACAATCGTATTGAGCAATTCCTTCCGCCCAAGAAACACAGTTATCTTCTCAGGCCTTGCGACAAGAAGTTCACGATATTCTTCTAACCACTCCGATGTCATGAGAACAGAGAGAATTTCATAAGTACTCTCTAAAAGCCTCCTAACAACTATTTTCCCTTCTCCTACAAACTTGCCTTGGTGAAATTGTTCGACCGATTGGCGCAGGGTGCGATACGGCGCCAATTCAGGATGCGCGAGAGATGTTATGGGTATTAATGTAATCAACTTGTTCAGCGTATAAATAGTTTGTCCTATCGGTTTATTTCTGCATAATAATACGAAGAAGTCCGCACCAAAACCAATTTCGATCAGCCATGCGGATTTGACTGGTGAACACATGGGCGTTGACATTCCGTCAAAAAGGACGTATCATTTTATAGAAGAATGTATTACTAAACAGTCCAGCTGTATTGCACAAAGGAATGTCTATGACAATAAAAGAAAAAATGCATGGCGCAGTCGCGGTTCTAAGTTTGAAAGGTAACCTGATGGGAGAACCGGATACAGAAAATCTACGTGATAAAATTTATAGTCTGTTGCAGGAAGGATTTACCAAGATTGTTGTAGATATGAAAGGCGTGCGATGGATCAGCAGTACGGGATTAGGTACGTTGATCGCTGCACTTACATCCGTACGAAATAAATCCGGCGATTTACGTTTAGCAAATATCACTGAGAAGGTTGAAAGTCTGTTTGCCATTACACAATTGGTAAAAGTGTTTAAGACCTATGAAACCTTGGATCGGGCCATTGCAAGCTATAAGTAATATTTTTTTTAGAGATATGCCGAGCACAGATTTAATCGTAAAGCAACCTCTTAGGTATCCATCGTGATACGCCTTCATGTACTTTCACAACGGAATACTCCTCTGGGTAGATCGGAATACTCCGTAGGCTTGCCACAGTTCTCAAACTGAAGCTTCATCACTTCGTACTCATGTCATGTATGTAATCTTCCCTATAGCGCTTGTTGGTTTCCTTCTTACCTGGCCGTTGCTGCGCCGGTTTACACGAATATGGAGACAGAGACCCATTACTGCTTCTGAATCAATAGTTGCGGGAACGATCGCATGGCTGTTTCTCTTTTCGCTCCTGGCATGGTTTGGCGGAATCGGTTTAACACTCGTAGACTATATTTTTACTCACAAAATTATAGATATGGGAATACTTTTAGTTACTCTTGTGTTCACCGGTTTTGTAATGCATTTTAGTAACCAAGCGCGATACGACCAGCACCTTGATGATACCCAGGATTTTTTCAAGGAAGCAATCCAATTTCGGCGCTCGGAACAGCGAAGGCTTGATTTACTTTCATTAATGCGTCAGGGACGGAAACACAAAAAAGGGAGTGCTGTGAATGATTCGGAATCACGCCAACGCGAACGGCTGCAAGCGAACTTGAACAAAGAAAAAGAACAGGATGCACAACTCACGCTTCTGCGAGAAGGAACTATTATCGATATGAGCGAGCTGTGGCGTATCCACACGCAGACACATTCTCCCCATCCATTGTACGAAAAAGTTCAAGAAGTCAGAATTGATCCGAACAAAAAACGACTTTCTCTTTATGCCGACTTCCCGGAACTGAGCGAAGAACAATTAAAAGACGAAACAACAGTATTGCGATTCAATCGACAGGTCTATGATTTTTTCCAATCTATGAATGCAGAGCCATGGCTCAAGCCCTTTACGCCGTTCTTTGATAGTTACTTCCTAATGTGTCGGGCAACAAAGATAATTCCGGAGGGTGCTGAGTTGATGTATCCATTTATGAAAGTGGGAGCATTGGTTTCTGAATTGCGCAAGCTCGAAGGTTCGTACTTCAATCCGCGGAAACTTTCCGAGATTACAACACTTGCCTTTAACAGTGGTGCTCAAGTGTAGTGAGCATGCAATGACGAAATCGAATCAAAACCAACAGTTATTCTTTTTCACTTGGTACCATCGTGAAGAATTTCAAGTGCTGCTGATTCTTGTCGGGTTGATTGTGTTTTTTGCCCGATCGTATTGGGTACTGATAACCCTTGCGGCTTTTGTGATCGCCGTGTTGGTGTCGTTGTACTTCATGCGAATTCTTGAAGGATACTTCAGAAAGAGGATCCTCTTTCCTTCGATTGTTCAACGATATCATGACTTAAAAACNNTTGCATCGAATCCGATTGGCACAAATAAGTCCAACCGATAGAACACCGACCGACATCTATTGGATTATTTTCCTTGGATGGTATTGCATTATATGCACTATTATCGCGCTTTATTTGATGTGGTTATGGAATACGTGGAGTCAAAAGGAATCGAAACATATACCTTTCTTCGACGGCCTTGTAGCAAGCCTCTTTTTCTATCATGGCCTCTCACGGAAAAACAGGGTTGTTACCTACATAGCGACATTCGTACTGGGAGGATTGCCGTCGTTTATTGCTATCCGACTTACGCCCGAAACGCCACATGGATATGAAATTGCATGCGGATTGATAGTGCCCCTCATAGGATTGATTCTCGGCGGTGCATACTATGCAATGCTGCATTTGCACAAATCTTCAAATCACAAGTGAAGAGTGTCGATCCGGCCATCTCGTATATCACTTAATTCCAGCGTGATACTCCTGCAGTGACTTTACTGGATATTCTCCAATCCGCCTTGCTTTGATTCTTTTGGCAGCAGCGAAAGCGGCGGCTATTGCTGTAATGTATTGAAAAGTTTCTTTTACCGAATTTTTTCTGATCTACGAATCATCAACCTAGCTTATATTTCCGGCTGGAGTACTGATGATCAATTGAATCTCTTCTTTTTATTCGCATCCACAATATTGGGCATGTCTTCAAATACCTTTTTTACTAAGTCGTGATTCGGTGCCGTGATCGTTAAGGAAATCGTATGTACTTTCTGTAGCAAAAAGAATAAAACCAATTTGATGCTTTCATTTCTCCAAATTCCCGCTTCCTCCTTGAAGTTCAACTCCCTTTTATCTACATTTTGAGCAAAGATCATTAGTACCATGACAGAACTCCGACATGCTTGAGATGTATATTGGAGACAGCACATGCCACGCTGGCAGAACCTAACCTCTATCCTATGTCGACGAAACGAAAAAGACAAAAAGCAATCAACGAACAAAAACCGGAAAGAAAACCTGTTCTCCGCTTGAAAATGATTGCGCTGAGCGGTATCGGTCTGTTTACGATTCTTGTTATAGCTTACATTCTCACGAAAGGAGATTTGTTCGGGACAAAGGACACACCCGTCATTTCAAAAGCGATATCAAGGGAATCATCTGCATATACTCTCTTTCAACGTACAGTGCAGCGCGCGTACGCAGTTGATAAACTCTTCCATCAAGTTTATAATGCAGAATGGGAAGGTGCCAACGGCGCTATTGGAGATGCATTTCTCTACGGCGCAACAGGTGATAAGAACCTGCTTTTTTTATATACCAATACGTATAGACTTCTCGATATGCACAACGGAACGTGGGTGGACGATCGTGCGTGGATCTGTTTGTCAGAAATGTATTGGTGGGATGTGTCCGGAAGAAAGAATGTTCAATGGGTGGATGATGCAAAGAACAGATATCTGGAAGCAAAGCGCGAGGGACGACTCTCGCATCATGAAGGATTTTGGAGTTGGTATAATTATGCACCGAATATGCTGGGAAACTTCAGAATATTCACGAACAGCAATATGAACCAGATGGCGACCGTTGCGTGCTGGCTGTTTGAAGCCACGCATGAACAACAGTTTTACACAGATGCCATGCTGGTGTGGAATGGCGATACGAAGTATCCGGGAGTGGAGAAACAGTCCTACCGAGGCGATGGAAAATGGCAAGGCAACGAAGGACAGGCGGCTTTCGGCAAACAGTTTCCGTGGGAAGGAGCAGGTATGTGTGCCATCGGGGCAGCGATGTTCCGGATGACCGGCGATGTGAAGTATAAAAAGATTGTTGTTGAAACGGCACGCCGCATTATGGATCCGGCCAACGGTTGGATTGATGCGAACGATTATTACCAACTACGGATGGATGGAAATGGGAATTTCGTTCATTTTATTCTGGATGCATATCAGATTGCACCTGACCAGCTGCCTGAAATTCCGGGTAAAATTGAGAAAATGCTGGAACACGTATGGACGAACCATCACGGCGATGCAGCGATAATACTTCATCGTCCTCTAGACGATGGCATCCGAAACGGATGGAATCCAAACGGCGGCGAGGATGGGTACAAGGTTGATGAAGTAGGAACAGTGCATCCACAATCACAGGCAATACGCGCATTCGGTGTATTCGCGTATGTACTGCACACACAGAACAGTACACCACAAAAGTAATTACACGATGATTATAACGGTTATCTAAGAAAATATACTATCCTGGTTGCTGCCGACTTACCGTTCATCCAAATCTGTTTCCCCTTTTTCTTGTGTCTTTCTCAACGTTGATGGCTGTTCAGTATGTTCTCATTTTCTTTTACTGGAAAGTATAAAAGCAGACATCTCTTGACACCGCATTGATATTCCCGTACTATGATGATAGGTAACTAAATTTTATATGGTTAACTCGAAATGATTTCTTTTTTTTTCTCCTTCTTGCTGTCATTATTTTCGACATGTTTTACGAACGACACGACTTCGTCAAGAATTTTCGGCAGTACCCCGGTTAACAATCCCGCATCGGGTGAAATCGTCATCAAAATAGATTCCATCTTTCAAGTCCTTTCAACAAAAAGAGGATTTAACGGTAACGTACTTATTGCACACGGAGGAAAAGTTATCTATGAAAACGCCTTCGGTTATGCCGACCTCAAAGAAAAAACGCCGCTCAATATTGAATCCACTTTCCAACTCGCCTCAATAACGAAACAGTTTACGGCAATGGCGATTATGATGCTGCATGATGAAGGCAAGCTCAACTTTACCGATACGCTGCAGCGATTCTTTCCAGGATTTCCCTACCATGACATAACCATTCGCCAATTGCTTACGCATCGCTCCGGCTTGCCAGAATATATGAGTTTCGCCAAACGGTACTGGAAAAATAAGAGAAGTCTTATGAGCAATGATGATGTTATGGATATGTTGATTACGTATCATCCGGGATTAGTTTTTGCACCGGATCGAAAATACAAGTACAACAATACAGGGTATGTGATTCTTGCGTGTATCGTTGAGCAGGTTTCGGGATTACAATTCCATGTTTTTCTGGAAAAACGGATATTCAAGCCTCTCGGCATGAAGAGGACATTTATCTATAATACAAAGAATATGTCGGATGACGAATACCAGACATTGGGCTACAAGAAAAATAGGCGTAGAGCGGAAGAAGATTATTTAAGCGGTGTGGTCGGAGATAAAGGGATCTACTCCACCGTGCAAGACATGTTCAAGTGGGACCAGGCACTGTACACCGAACAATTAATCAAACAAACAACCCTTCAGGAAGCATTTACACCCTTCAGCTATGACTGGCGAAATGACAATAGTTATGGCTATGGATGGCGCATCGCAATAGCGGATGACAGTAGTAAAATCGTGTACCACGCCGGTTTGTGGCGCGGGTACAGTAGTATCTTTGCGAGACGACTTCGCGATAAAACAACGATTATTGTGCTGTGCAATAAAGTAAATTGGAGTTTCGAAAATATTGATCGTTTCATGGGTATCATTGATTCAGCGAAGCACGGCGTCTCTACCTCTGGCGGTAATTGATTGGACGAATGATGACTCGTGTCTATTAGAATTTTCACTTCATCATTATCCTGTAATTTCCTCATTTTTCCAATTCGCACTTCCAATTTTTAGTCTTCATCTTTCCCCCTGCTCTTGCTTTCTCTCAAGAAAACAGATACATTTTCCCCAGTTCTAATCAAATAATCTTTCTCCAGAATAACCGGCTTGTACTAATTGAGTATCAAGGGATGCCCCTTGATCAAAGTGTACCATCGAAAAGCAAAGGCCATGACGAAAGGATTTATATGTAATCGTATACAGCATACATTCTCACGAAAATATTTTTTCATCATCGGGTGAACAGATATTAGAAAGGAATTGAAGTCATGAAATATCTTACTATTATTTCATTCACATGCATCCTCGCTTTGTGTTCTTGTATGGGTCATAAAGTTCGGGGCAACGGTATACTCAGAACCGAAACAAGAGACATCCCCACTTTTGAAACCATGATATGCGAAGGATCTTATGAAGTTCAAATTGAATGCCAAGCGAAACAAGCCTTGACCATCGATGCTGACGAAAACCTACTGCCTCTCATTAAAACAGAGGTGAAGAATAACACTCTTCGTATTTATACGGAAGAGAACCTACAGCCTTCAAAAGAAATAAAGATCATGGCATCCGTCGAGAATCTATCAGAGTTTACAATCCATGGCTCGGCACATGGCAATGTGAGCAATGTAAATAACAATGTGCTGGATGTCGAAGTCAACGGTTCTTCAAAACTACATTTCAACGGAAAAACGGCCCAGCTTAAAATAATTATTTCGGGCTCATCTAAAATTGATGCGACATCTCTTGTTGCACAGGACGCGAAGGTACGAATCAATGGAAGCGGCGATATTCATGTTTGGGCAGTGAACAGTATCGATGGTCTAATTCATGGTTCAGGCACTATTAAATATAGTGGTAATCCAATAAATGTCACTCAAGAAATCAATGGAAGTGGAACAATATCTAAGGAATAAATATCTTAAGTTCGATAATGATAAACACAGAAAAGGATTTTATGTATGATTCAAAAAAATAACACTCAACACGGAACGAGTTTTCTCGTAATCGCGGCATCGCTTGTCATTATTGTCTGGGGCATCGTTCAGGCACAATCTGTTCTTGTGCTCATGCTTGTCGCCCTGTTTCTTGCTGTCATCGGAGCGCCGTTGGTACTGTGGCTCAAAGATAAGCGAATCCCTTCTGTTCTTGCGGTGTTGGCAGTCCTAGCATGTATGATCGCCATCCTGCTGATGATCGGCGGACTCGTTGGCACATCGCTCGCTCACTTTTCTGATAGTATGCCGTTCTATCAAAAACGTATTCAGGAGGAAGTCCAAGCATTGAGAGAATTCTTGGCAAACAAAGGCTTCACTATCAAGGATAATGCTGTGCTCGAATATGTCAATCTGGGAGCAGTATTGGGTTTGACTGCCAACTTGCTTTCAGGATTAACTTCAACACTTTCGAGTATTTTTCTCATCCTGCTCACAGTCACATTCATTCTGCTCGAGGTCTCAAGTTTTCCCGTTAAGCTTCGTGCTATTCTCGATGATCCAAAAGCAGAATTTTCACAGTTCAGAAAGTTTATCGATGATATCAATCATTATTTGCTCATCAAAACCGGTGTCAGCGTAACCACAGGTATCCTTATTGGAATCTGGATGTCTATTCTCGGTGTAGATTTTCCTGTACTTTGGGGTTTTCTGGCATTCCTCCTTAACTATATACCGAATCTCGGTGTAGTGATAGCCGCTGTTCCGGCAGTGCTTCTCACTTTAATTCAGTACGGGCCGGGTCACGCGGCGCTTGCAGCCGGCGGGTATATAGCAGTAAATTTTATTATTGGCACTGCTGTTGAACCAAAGATCGTGGGGCGAGGTGTTGGTTTATCGACTCTCGTTGTATTTCTTTCATTAATTTTCTGGGGTAATTTGCTTGGCCTGATCGGTATGGTTTTATGCATCCCATTCACCATGACTTTGAAATTTGCATTAGAGAACCATGAACAAACGCGGTGGCTTGCTATATTACTTGGACCAGAGACGCCAGTTGAGAATATTCCTCTTGTGTCGAAAAAAAAGAAATCACGTTAATCAAGGAACATAATGGCGAAAATGAACGACGAAAAACCACTCTCGATACGATGTCCGAATTGCAGGAAGGTACATGAACCCAACTTCAATGAAACCACGCAGCGTTATGTGTGTCCTCTCTGCGCTGCTCCTGTGGATGCTCAGGTTGTTATAGAGAAAAAGAAGCACGGATTGAAATAGTTTGGAAAGTCAAAAGAGAATATTGCCTTCCCGTCTTAAGGTTTGTCGGATGCGTTTTCAGTGTAACTTTAAAGAAAAACCTTCGTAAACAAATTGAGCCTGAGAGAACCACTTGGTTCACTTTTTGAAATCCCGCATTACAATCTGTCAAAAGAGAATTCATGGTAATGTCTATGATCAACATTCAACAGATTACTAAAAAGTACGCGACCATTGTGGCTTTGGATGCGGTTACGCTGGAAGTGCGACAACAAGAGTTTTTTGGTTTACTAGGACCCAACGGTGCAGGGAAGACTACTCTTATGAACTTGCTTGTTGGATATCTCAATCCGAACAGCGGCACTATCACCATTGATGGGGACAAGGTAACGCAAGATTCCTTGGAGATCAGAAAGAAAATAGGATTTGTCCCCCAATCTCTTGCGCTCTACGATGAACTCACTGCGCAGGAAAACCTGGAAGTGTTCGGACAAATGTTTGATATTCCCCGCAAACTTCTGAAGAAACGCATTGAAGACCAACTCCATGCAGTCGAGCTCTATGATAGGCGTAAGGATAAAGTAAAAACATTCTCAGGAGGTATGAAGCGACGATTGAATATTATTGCGAGTTTGCTGCACGATCCAAAGGTGCTGCTCTGCGATGAACCAACTGTCGGTGTCGATCCGCAATCCCGCAATGCCATCTTTGAATTTCTCACATCCCTCAACAAACAAGGAAAGACAATCATTTACACTACGCATTATATGGAAGAAGCCGAACGGCTTTGCAGTCGAATTGGCATTATCGATCATGGAAAGATCATTGCGTTAGGATCGACCGATACACTGTTGGAACAACTTGCCTATGAAGAAACGATCACAATCCACAAAAATCCAATGACTGTTAAGAACCAAAAAGGTTTTGAGAAATTTGGTGAATTGCTTGAAGAGGACGATTATTTCGAGTTGAAACCAACAGATAGATTTTTATTGTCAAAATTTTTTGCTGACTTAGAAAAGCAGGGAATACAATATTCTTGGGTTGAATTACATCGACCGACACTAGAGGCATTGTTTCTCCAGTTGACAGGAAGGAGACTACGGGATTGAAACAAGTATTCCGATTGTTCTTGAACTCGTACAGACTTTTCTGGAACGACAAAGTCTCGGTCTTATTGACATTCATCGTTCCATTGGTACTGATGACCATTTTTGGTTCGATCTTCGGCGGATCAGGTTCTGGCCCAAATGGAATCCGTCTCGCCGTGTTGAATCAAAGTTCAGCTCCAGTCGCAAAGAGCATTGAATCCTCACTTGATACGATGAAAAGCTTTCAGATCATCAAGTCCTTCAAGAACGATTCGGGGAAAGTGATAATATTCGATACACTTTCGATACAGGATTATGTCCGTACTGGCAATACTTCTGCAGCACTTGTCCTGCCTCCAGATGCGTATGCAGATACATCGATGGGGTTGTATGTGAAGTTTTACTATGATCCAAAGAACGATATTGAGATGCAAACCACTCAGGGATTGATCCAGCAAGTGGTGTTCAGTCAGTTCCCATCGATCATCGCACAAAGCGGCTTGCGACAGTCCGAACAATTTCTCGGAATGCAATCCGGAGGTACCTTCAATCGCAGTATGGCTTCTCTTATTCATAAATATTTCGGTGTTGATACAAATCTCGTTTTGCACCCAAAGCTTTCCAATATGAAGATTACCAATAGCGATTCCACCAAAAGCAGTTTTGACTTCTTCAAAAATGTCGTCCGCATTGAGAATCAACAGCTTGTGGGCAAAGAAGTAACAAATCCATGGGCAACGAGAAGTGTCGGCGGATGGGCGATGACATTCTTATTGTTCACTTTGACTGCTTCATCGTCATCGCTGTTTGAAGATAGAAAGTCGGGTGTTCTCCTCAGGCTGCTGACCTCTCCAGTTTCACGGGTGCATATTCTCTGGAGCAAATACCTCTTCAATATGTCTCTTGGCATTATTCAATTGTTGTTTATGTTCCTTTCCGGTTGGTTTATGTTTCAAATAGACATCTTTTCGAACTTCTTCAATTTAATGCTGATCATTATTGCCGCATCGACAGCTTGCACGGCATTTGGGATGCTGCTTGCTGCATTTTCACAAACACGACAACAGGCTCAGGGCTTAGGCACTCTATTTATTCTAAGTATGAGTGCAATTGGAGGAGCGTGGTTCCCGACCAACTTTATGCCGGCAACTATTCAATTCTTTAGTAAATTGACAGTCGTGTACTGGTCGATGGACGGATTTCTTGAAGTATTATGGAGAGGTGTCGGACTTGTTTCCATCTTGCCGCATCTCGGAATTTTATTCGGCATGGGAACAATTATTAATTTTATCAGCGTACGCCGATTTAAAAAAGGACATATCTTTGATTAAAGTTGTTCTCAAAGAAGAAGCATCTCTTGGAGATGTTCCCTATCTCAAAAGAAAGTAAAAGTTTGTACATGGAACAGCAAAAGAAATTTCGATCGTTCTCTGAACTAGAGCAACTCAAATATCCGCTTTTAGTCGATCTCCCTCCTTCAATAAATCAGCACGATGGAAAAGGCGCCGCTGTTCGTGTTTTGCTGGACATGCATGGAAGAAAAGGAAAGAGTGTCACAATCGTGAGTGGTTTGCAGCATAATCCGACAATAATGGAAGAAATCGCCCGGATATTAAAACAATATTGCGGAGCCGGAGGAACTGTCAAAGAAGGAAAGATCGAAATACAGGGAAATCAACTCGCACGTGTCGCTGAAAAATTGACACAGATGCACTACATCGTGAAGTAGTTGTCTGTGGCGGAAATACTAACCATTTCATTTGAAAAATCCATCTTAATGGATGTGTTATGAAGTACCCATCGGCTGCGATGAAAAACAATTCGTACAACAAATATTTTTCACACTAGCCACATCCAATATCTAGTAGATGTTGATTTAAAAAATAATCGACAATCCGGCAGAGCCATTCAGACCAGAATACGAAAACTTAATATTTGCAGGTTGTGCAGAAGTGTCATCTTGATATTCATCGAAGGAAAGTACACGATACCCGAGTTCAAGTGTTATACCGATTTTGTTTGAAAACCGGATTGTGGTTTGTCCGGCAATCCTAAAACCGTACGCCGGGCTGAAGAATGATTTTGCATAGGATGTCACTTTACCTGTTGAAGATGTATAAGATGCTTCTTCCTTGATATATCCCAATCCGTAAACAATTTCTAGTTGCATTTGTGAATCGAATGTGGACGATGCAAAGCCACCGCCTATGGAAAGAGGAAATGCGGTATAGAGTTCCTTAATAGCGCCCGTGGTATACCCTGTAGTTATCGGAGTATTTTGTGTTTCCGGAATAGATACCTGATAAGAGCGCTGGATGGACAGAGATCCGACGCGAAGGAGAAAGATTTTTTCGTCTTGCAACGGACGTACAGAAAATGTTACTGCAATTTCAGGAATAGATCGTATGGTTCTAGTGGTACTTCCAAACACATCATTTGATGTTGATATATGGTCATTTATTTCACTCGGATTGATAGCATAGATTCCGTAACTGAATGAAAATTTATATTTTAAAAGTGCTGGCGAAGAGACAGTGTCTTGTGCTTGCAATGACTGAAAAAGCAGTATCAATGAGAGAATAGAAATAATTGTTTTCATTGCAAGATCCTTATTATTGTTTTAGCGCGACCTGACGGCCTTGGATATACACATCATTCCCATTCAATTGTTGAAGTTCGATGTAATATATTCCAGCAGGAACTTTTTGATAATTTGCTCCGCGGCCGTTCCATATAACTGTGTCATAACCCGCCGGATGATTGAAGTTATCAACAAGTATTGATTCCGTTTGATTGAATCGATCTTTGATAACGATGCGCACCCACGGTCCGTCAGTATTTTTCCCGGCGTATGGAACACCATAGATTATCCGAGTAGTATCGGTAAACGGGTTAGGATAATTCTGTTTCAAATCATATGTAAGCGGGGGCGTGTTATTGATTCCTTGACATGAAATAAAAGACAATGCGAGAATACACAGGATCATGTATTTCATATATACTCCTTGGATAAGTAAATAGGCGAATGATTCATTATATTACAAGGAATATTCAATTGCAAGTATTTTATACATTGGAAAAAAAAGATAGAATTAAAATAATCAAACAAATTTCTGACCTCTTAAATAAACAACAAAATAAATCCGGTGTCATTCTTGTTTATCATTCGCCCTTGTTTCACCGTATATTTTAAAGTGTTGACTATTCAATCATAAAGAAAAGGAAAACACGATGTTCTGCAAATATGCTGTTATTGCATGTATCATCATGTTTGTCTTTAGTATCAGTGCAGGAGGTCAGAAACAACTAAAGGATTATTTTACCAACCTTCCTTTTCCCATGCCAGAAATGAAAGAGTCGCAATTTCCGAACCGCACATTTAGTATTGTGGAGTACGGCGCTATTGCCGATGGGCACACGATGAATACAAAACCATTTGCTGATGCGATTGCAGCATGTGTTAAAACAGGAGGCGGAACGGTGCTCGTTCCTCCAGGAACATGGCTCACGGGACCGATCAAACTGGAAAGCAATATCAATCTTCATGTGGAAAAGGGTGCGCTTGTTCAGTTCAGCAAGAATATTGATGATTACCCATTCATACAAAATCCAGACGGAAAGTCAAAGCGTTTTGGGAGAACTCCGTTGATCAGTGTATATAAAGCATCGAATATTGCTTTTACCGGCGAAGGTATTTTCAACGGTGCTGGAGAAGTCTGGCGTTATGTCTTACACGAAGATTTAACTGAGCTTCAATGGAAAGCACTTGTCGCTTCAGGCGGTGTCGTATCGGTAAATGGCGAAGCATGGTGGCCTTCGAAAGAAGCGATTGAGGCGGAACTATTTCTGAAAAGTATCACACAATCGAAAAAGGAACTCACGGTGGAGGACTATGAGAAGACGCGGGAATACCTGCGCCCTAGCCTCATAAATCTTATTCAGTGTAACGATATTTTATTTGATGGCCCGACTTTCGAGAACTCCCCCAAGTTTCACATTCTTCCAGTGCAATGTGAAAACTTGATCATCCGCAATGTGAAAGTGTTTGCACCTGTATCCGGAAAAAACACAGATGCGATTGATCCAGCAGCTTGCCGCAATGTTCTCATCTACAACTGTCTGATAGATGTTGGTGATGATGGAATTTGTCTTAAACCGGGAGCCATTGCTGAGAGCCAAAAGCCGGGGCCGGCATGCGAGAACATCGTGGTTGCTGACTGCGTCGTTTACCATGCACATGGAGGTTTTGTCATCGGCAGCGAAAGTTATGGAGGTGTGCGCAACGTTTCCGTCCGCAACTGTGTCTTTATCGGAACGGATGTGGGGCTTCGCTTCAAATCGGCACGGGATAGGGGTGGTCTAGTCGAGAATATATTCTTCGAGGGGATACAAATGCGCGAAATCGTGACCGACGCTATTCTCTTCGATATGTATTATTCCGGAGGTTCACCGGATGTAGAAGCAAGAAAGGACTTGACCATCCGGAAAATTGCCGATGCGGATGGAGTTCAATTGAATGGATGCAAAATTGTTCCTCAATCAGGTGCAGTGTTCAATGTCATCTCAAGCTGCAATGTTACAGTGAACGGCGGTTCATACCCTTCTGCAACGGATATGTTTATGAAGGTTGTTGGAGAAACCTCGGAGAATATCCGTCTTATCGGTGTTGATCTGAAGCAAGCGAAAAATGCGGTCGAGCTTGATGCAAACGTGAAGGTTAATGCGGTAAAACAGGAGTAAAAGACAACGCGGGCAAGTAAAGGAACGTCCATGCAGCGAGAGTTACACGGATTTATTTGGTGCAAATTATAAACTCCCATAGAAGAGATGTTCTTCCAAGTGAGCAGAATCTAAAATTCTTCGTTGTCTCTTGCCTCATTTTTTTCTACCTTGCTCACGATCTGAACATCTATTTTCATTGGGTGATGAATGCATCGCCCCTACTAATATTATGAACCCGACAACTATTTTTGTAACCGGCTCGACAGGGTTTATCGGCACAAAGCTTGTGAATGAACTCGTTCGGCAGGGACACACTGTTCATGCATTAACACGAGCAAAGAGCAACCGCGAAGGACTCGATCACGAGCATATTAAGTTAATGCAGGGTGACATCATGAACCGTGATTCGCTTGTTGCAGGAATGAAAGATTGCACACACGTCTTTCATCTTGCAGCGTATACGAAGAACTGGGCACCTGATCAGAAGATTTTTTATGACCATAATGTCATTGGTATGCGGAATGTCTTTGAAGCTTCCAGACAAACCGGAGTTCAGCGTGTCATATGGACATCTACTATTGTCACATTTGGACCAACTTTACCCGGGGTTATTGGCGATGAAACAATGCCGCGTATAACCAAAAAATATTATACCGAATATGAAGAAACGAAAGCTCTTGCGGAGCAAGAGGCAATCAAGTTTGCCGCGGAAGGATTTCCTGTTGTTATCGTGAACCCCACGCGTGTTTATGGTCCGGGGAAACTGACTGAGGGTAACTCTGTGAGCTTAATGATTGATCAATACGATCGAGGTCAAATCCCCATTCTTTTAAATCGCGGCGTCAACATCGGAAATTATACACTGATCGACGATTTGGTGCGCGGGCACATTCTTGCGATGGAAAAAGGACGTATTGGCGAACGATATATCATTGGCGGTGAGAATGTATCATTGAAACGTTTCTTCGAATTGGTGGATGAATTCAGTGGCAAGAAGCATTTTCAAGTGAATCTTCCACCGAAAGCAGGGCTTGCATACGGCGGTATCCAGAAATTTGCAGCCAATACATTCGGCATTTATCCTCAGATAACTACCGGCTGGGTAGAAACATTTTTGCAGGATTGGGCATACTCGTGCGCAAAAGCCGAGATGGAACTTGGTTATACATTCACACCGCTCAAGGAAGGAATTCGTTTAACATACGAATGGATTCTCCAACAACGCCAACTTCGGAAGAAAAAACCATGAACAGATTTGAGAACTTTTTTTCTCTCCCGGAACTTTTTTCTAAAGAGAATAAGAAACCAACCATTATTCTCCTCCTTGCCCCTCTTGTGTTGATTACGTGGAAGTACTACGGCACAAAATCGTTTTACCTTACTCATCTTAGCAGCACATTCATTTTATTCAACAGTGCAGCAATGACTGCAGAGTGGTATAATTATTTCTCTGCATTTCTTTTATTAGGTGTGTCTTCCATCGCTATTATTAAATTGGTGTTTAAGGAATCGCTTGCTGATTACGGATTGCAAGTTGGTGATTGGAAATTTTGGGTTCCGGCAGCGCTTGTTGTCGGAGCTGTTATGATTGGACTTTCCTATCCATCATCTAAAGACCCGCAATATATTGCAGAGTATCCGCTGTACAAAGGTGCAGGTGATTCCATGCAGCTCTTTGCGATGCACGCTTTTGCCTATCTCCTTTTTTATATTAGCTGGGAAATTTTCTTCCGCGGATTTATGCAGATCGGATTGATGCCACGGTTTGGAATATGGGGCGCTATTTTAGTACAAGTTGCCCTCTCATGCATTGTGCATATCGGCAAACCAGACAGCGAAATATACAGTTCTATTCTCGGTGCATTGGTATGGGGATTATTAGTGTTTCGCTCCAAATCAATCTGGCCAGCTATCATAACACATTGGCTGCTTGGTATATCACTCGATTATTTCATTTGCTTTGGATAGCTTGAAACCTTGTCAAGGTTTCCAACACAATACACGGAGAACCTTGACAAGGCTTCCAAAAAATACTATGACAAATAAAAAATTCACAATCGGTAAATTGCAATTGGGCGCGACAGATGGATTAATTCTTGCGACACTTGCCTTCTTCAGTTTACTAGCGATAATATTTTTCAACCGGATCGAAGGATGGTGGATGTTGGTCCTGAAAAACATTACCGTTGCGGTTATATATATTCTCTTCAACCGGTTGAGTAAGAAAACTACGAAGAAATTCTGGCGATTCTTTTTGAGGGTTGCAGCAGTGACTTTGACCTATGCTTATCTTTTCGGTGCCGTCGATAAATTCCAATTGCTGATTCATGGTGAATGGATGGATTATTATGTTACCGATTTCGAACAATGGGTTTTCGGAGTACAACCAACTTTATGGCTTGAAGACTTCATCTCTAAACCTCTCACAGAATGGATGATGTTCTCTTACGTGATTTACGTTCCTATGTATCCTGTGCTTTGCGGAATCATATATTATTTGCGCGGTGAGCTGGCAATGGAGGATTACTTCTTCACGCTCGGATTCACCAACGTTCTTTGTGATATCGGCTTCATTCTTTTTCCTGTTGCGAGTCCGATGTATTACATCAAACAATTATACACTGTTCCCTTAGATGGCTGGGTCTGGACATTTCTTGGTGAGTGCATGCGGAAGTACCTGCACTTTGCCGGCGGATCGATTCCCAGTCCGCATACGGCTGCAGCGACAATTATGTGGGTGATGGCATATCGGTATCATCGGCCATCGTTCTGGATTTTATCACCAATCGTACTCTCACTGTATATTTCCACATTCTATTGCCGTTATCATTATGTGACTGATGCAGTGGTAGGCATTGCAGTTGCATTTCTTGCGCTTGCTATTTCTCCATTGTTGATAAAGACTTGGGATAAAATGGCAGAACGAAAATCTGCGCCTACAAAATAAAAACCAAGAAAGATTCATTTACCTTTTTGAATTCCATCATATTAACTCATGGTGTCCGTTAATCATGAACGAAAGGAGTTCAGTATGAAAAAATTCGATGCTTTATTGATATCTGTTATGTGTGTGTTGATGAGCCGCTGGTGTGAAACATCAGCTCAGACTAACACACCGGCAAGTAATCGCCAATCGGTCGACCTTACTATCTATAATGCTAATCTTGCTCTGGTTCGTGAGGAACGCACAATCGACTTGCTAAAAGGATTGAACCGAGTCGTTATTCCCGATATTCCTGCCACCATCGACGGCACGTCACTGCACTTTTCAAGTCTCACCGATCCGGCAGCAGTAAAGGTGCTAGAACAAAACTACCAGTACGACCTTATACACCAAGCCAAGTTAATGGAAAAATACGTCGGCAAAGAAGTAGAATTCATCCGAACGGACAACGAGTCGAAGAAAGATTATACCGTCAAAGGAAAACTCCTTGCTACCGGATGGCAACCGCAACCCGGGTACAATTCGTATGCGGGAGGTGCTCCGTACTATGCAACCGGACAAATGATTGCAGAAATCAACGGAAAAATTGAAATCGGTCCCGGTGGCCGACTTATTCTTCCAAGTTTGCCAGAGGGATTGATTCTCAAACCTCAGCTTGAGTGGCTTGTCAACACAACGAAAGCAGGCCAGCACAAAACGGAAATCAGTTATCTTGCCAATCAACTCACGTGGAGTTGTAATTATGTTGCTCTATTGAGTTCAAAAGATACGGAAATCGATCTCACGGGTTGGGTCACTGTGACAAATAATTCCGGAACAACATTTAAAAATGCTGGACTGAAACTTGTGGCAGGTGATGTGAATCTTGTAAAGGAACCTCAGGCAGGGTACGCATTGGGTAAATCCATGCGGATGATGGATGAAGCGCAAGCCGCACCTCAATTTCAACAAAAAGAACTTTTTGAGTACAAGCTCTATTCGCTCCAGCGCAAAACAGATCTCGGGAATAACGAAACAAAACAGATTGAGCTGACATCCGCAAAGAATGTTCTTTCAAAAAAAGTCTTTATCTATGACGGACTTTCTGATCAATGGCGGTATTGGTATAATAACTACTCGTATCGTGCACAGGGAAGTTTCGTCCAGGAATCGAACAAAAAGGTTGGCGTATTTGTGACATTCAAGAACGAAGAGAAAGCCGGACTTGGCATCGCATTACCGAAGGGCAAAGTACGCGTCTACAAACAAGATGATGATGGCAAGGAGCAATTCATCGGTGAAGATGAAATCGATCACACACCAAAGGATGAAGAAATTAAACTTTATCTCGGTAATGCGTTTGACATTGTCGGCGAAAGAGCACAGAAAGATTTTCGTGTTGTCGTTTCCGGCCACGTTGTCGATGAGACATTTGAGATAAAAGTACGCAATCACAAATCAGAACCGATCGAAGTCTTCATCTATGAACACCCGTGGCGCTGGAATGAATGGGATATCACGAAAAGCAGCGCTTCATGGGAAAAGGTCGATCAGTCAACCATTAAATTCCCTATAAAACTCAAAAAAGATGAGGAGAAAACAATTACGTACACCATACGATATAACTGGTAGTTAATCATTAAACAGATAGCAATTGCGTGGTCGCCTGGAAAAACTCAAAAGCCGTCTTGAAGTACTAAGACGGCTTTTTCATAATCTGCACAAGGACTGCACTAAACTCTTCGTTTACTCAACACTCGCGTCCAATGCACAATTTGTTTTTTCACTTCCTGCGGACTTGTGCTTCCTGCCGATTGCTTGCGCTCAACGCTTGTTTGAGGCAAAATAAAGTCAAAGATATCCGGTTCGAACTTCGGCGAGAATTCCCTCAGCGTGCCAAGATCCAGATTACCAAAATACATTTTATGCGTTACGCAATATTGCACAATCTCACCTGTAATGGTATGTGCCTCGCGGAAAGGAATACCTTTCGTGACAAGATAGTCAGCCATATCCGTTGCGGTGAGAAAATCCGTGCGGAGTTCTTCTTCCAGATGATATTTGTCGAACGTCGTATGAACTAATACATGCGCAAGGATATAGAGGGACTCCCGCGCCGTCTTTACGACATCGAACATCGGCTGTTTGTCTTCCTGCATATCGCGGTTGTATGCGAGCGGCAGTCCTTTCATCGTCGTAAGAAGATTCATCAATGCGCCATAGACACGCCCTGTTTTACCGCGGACAAGTTCCGCCATATCCGGATTCTTTTTCTGCGGCATAATACTGCTGCCGGTCGTGTAGGAGTCGCTGATTTGAGCGAAGGAAAATTCTTTCGTGGTCCAAAGCACGAGCTCTTCAGCACAACGGCTGAGATGCATCATCATCAAACTGCATGCAGAGATGAATTCAAGGATGAAATCCCTATCGCTCACAGCATCGATACTATTTTCCACGATACCATCAAAGCCTAATTTCTTTGCTACCAGTGCACGGTTGATCGGGAACGGTGTTCCGGCAAATGCCGCAGCGCCAAGCGGAGATTTATTCAGACGCCTGCTGCAATCCTGCAAGCGCTCGAAGTCACGTTCCAACATGCTGATATACGCCAGCAGGTGATGCGACAACATAATGGCTTGCGCCCGCTGTGTGTGGGTATAGCCCGGCATCAAAACGCCAAAATTCTTTTCCGCTTTATAGAGCAGCACGCGTTGAAGATTGATAACGAGTTTGCTTGTTTCACGGATGGCAGTGCGGAGAAATAATCGTTCATCGAGTGCAATCTGATCGTTGCGGCTGCGGGCCGTGTGGAGTTTTCCGCCAAGAGCACCGATTTTCTGTGTGAGCCGTTGTTCAATTGCCGAGTGCACATCTTCATACTCGAAAGTCAACTTGAATTTTCCAGTTTCGATTTCTTTCTGAATTGCCCTCAGGGCCGAGCGAATGCGCCGTCCTTCTGATGCAGTAAGAATCTTACATGAGGAAAGCATTTCGACGTGGGCGATACTTCCAGCAATGTCTTCTTCGTAGAGAAGTTTATCGAATTCAATGGAAGATGAAAACTTCAGTGCAATTTCAGCCAGAGGTTCTTTGAACCGTCCGCCCCAAAGCGTTTGCGATGCCATAGTCTTTATCCGGTGTGATAATGAATAGATTTTTCTTGAATCAATTTAAGCAAAAATACAGGCTGGAGCAATGGTGGAAAAGAAAAAGAGGGCTGTTGGATGAAACAGCCCTCCTGCAAACTCTATATTATTTTAAACAGTTACTTCATCAAGAGCATTTTCTTCGTCTGGACGACCGAACCGGCGGTCATTTGATAGAAATATATTCCACTTGCAAAAGAATCCGCATTAAACGTCACTTCATGATACCCCGCATACTGGTACCCATCAATAAGTGTGGCGATATGTTTTCCAAGCAAATTAAATATCTTAATAGATACTCTTCCATCTTTTGGCAATGCGAACTGAATCGTTGTTGACGGGTTGAAAGGATTGGGATAGTTCTGCATCAGAGCATAATCGATTGGAAGCCCGCCATTCAAATTTTTAATCCCGGTTGTTCTGGATGATGAAAACATTCCAGTTCTTTGGTTGTTTCCTTGGAATGTTGCCCAGATCGGTTTTCCTGTGATTTGGTGGGAGGTATCAGATTTGGATAAACGGAAAGTCTTGGAAGAATCGACAGGATCGGATAATGCCATGACCTGATTTCCCAGTGTACCAATATATAAGGTCGATCTATAATACAGAAGAGGTGCTTCAACAGCACTGCTTGTCTTGAAATACCAGAGGATATTCTTACTTGTATCCAGCGAAAATATCTCACCATCGTCGTTAGCAATATATATATTACCGGCATCGGATATCGCTGGAGTTGACCGAATTGCACCTTGTGTGGAAAATGCCCATTTCACACCACCTGATTGAATATCGATGGCATACAGGTTCGCATCTAAAGACCCGACATACAACGTTCCTGTTGCATCAATAACAGGAGAACCGGTAATAGCCCCACCAAGCTGTACTTGCCACACTATTGACGGCTGTTGATTTGATGGCATCGAGATTTTCAATAAATGACCTGCACTTGTACCAACATATATATACCCTTGGTTATCTAATGCAATTGAACTTGGAGCTGTGTCTGGGAGATTAATTTGCCATGATGGTGTCGCCGGTAAAGTGAGATCGTTTAAATCGAATCCGTACAGTGTACCCTTCTGTGTTGCAAATATCAATTTACGATCCTTGGTAACCACTGCTGAGTTCCTGATCTCTGCATCTGCAAAATAATTCCAAGCCACGGTACCGGTTAACCGATTCACTGCGATAAAATTGTGATTGGACACGCCGATATAAACACGGTTTGCTATTGAGTCGATTGTGGGCGTTGCTGTTAACACTCCGCCAGATGGAAGGGGAGGCCACAGTGAATTTCCGTCTTTTGAGAATGCATAGAGATTTCGGTCCGATGATGCGATATAAACTGTCGTGTCATAGGCAATGGAACTGGAGGAACGAATATCGCCTGCAACCTGAAGCGTATATGCAACGGAGCCGGCTGTATTCATTCGATACACTGCATCCCCTGATGCAATCGCATATATCGCATTATCCCCCAAGATACTAATACCAGCGTATACGGGGCCTCCTACATCTATTGAAAAAGCTATTCGCGGCTCTTTGTACGTTGTTGCATTCCATCCACCTTCATGATATAACGAATCTATTTCTTCTTGTGTCAATGCCTTTGCATATATACGAATATCATCGATACATCCATCATAGAAACTATGAAGATTTTGTGGATCTCCAAATTCGTGACTCGCACCGATGCAAACATTTTGAGTAGAGTTTTGAGTAGTAGTGCCAAGAGTTCCCAGATGTTTATATACTGAAGTATTGGAAGATTGTCCATTCACAAACAGTTTGAGACGTTGCATTTCAGGCAAGCTGCCGTCAAAGACTAGTGTAAATTGGAACCATTGATTAATGGTCATGGGGCTTGTAAGCCAAAGATAGTTTTGAGCTATTCCATCAGAAACAACAGCTGCATGGACAAGATTTTCTTGATGAGCAATATTCCACTGATAAATTCCATTACCACCGGAACTCTTGCTCATAATAAGACCACCGCCTGTTGTATAGTTACCACAGGTTCTTGTTTTTGCCCAACCGGTAATAGTAAATTTTGCTATTGGGGCACAAAACACCTCATCTAAAATATCTCCGCATTGAATAGTATTGGTTGTTCCATTAAAACTATATGCGCTGGAATTATGTCCAAATCTATCCTCTGTTAGGGTTGCACTGATAAAAGTTGCGTTATTTCCGTTCCCGCTTGCATCATTTGCATTGCCATTAAATGGATAATAAGCAACGAGATCGTTCGAGGGATGTACGCCTGTATTAAAGCAAGCATCACTCTCTCGTAGAAACTGTCCTTCCACTCCTGCTACCGATTGTGGTGAACAATTCATTGTAACTGTAGACGTGGAAACAACTGGAGTTTCTACGATCGGATCTACAGATGTACCGCCTGATGCTGTCATTCCATTCTCATCGGTCTTTACAAGGTAACAATCTTTCCCTCCGTTCCCGGAATTATCTGTATGTCCGCCTAGAATAAATCCGTGGTCATTTGTCTGGTATACACTCCAGGAAAATTCAGTGTTTGAACCACTATATTCTCTGCACCAAACAACATTTCCACTGCTGTCAGCTTTTAAAATAAATCCGCTTGAATTATTATCCATACCGGAACCTGCCCATTTTCCTCCGATGACGATACTGCCATCTGAGAGTGCTGCAACTCCCCGTGCACTATTAAATGTTCGCCCGGAAGCCGGTGATCTATATGTCTTTGTCCAGATAGGATTTCCAGCAGGATCAACCCTATAAAGCACCGCCGCTCTATCAGTTGTTGTTGGGCCTGATTCCGCCACAATGAAATAATCTCCGTTTGATGCTTTTACAATTCTATTACCCATTTCTTGATATGGGAGATTATATTTTTTCGACCATATTAAATTTCCGGTGGAATCTGTTTTTACCAGCATCATGTCATGGTCACCCGACTCATATGTTGCGCCTGTCATAATGAAACTTCCGTCGGATTCTTCCAATACATCATTGCACAAATCGGTTTGTTCCGGTATTCGTGCATATGTCTTAAACCATAATACATTTCCATTGCCATCAGTTTTCATTAAAAACCCATCATAATCTCCGGAGCTAAAACTTGTTGTATTTCCTGTTATGACATAATTCCCATCATGGGTACGATGTATTATTCCTCCATATTCATTGCCAATTCCGCCATAGGTTTTTTTCCATTGTATATGTCCCAGTAAATCTGTTCGAACAATAAACATATCTCCGCTTCTTCCCGGAACCTCGGTACAACCTACTATCATATAACCGGTCGCATCTGCTACTCCAACCGAGCCATAATCATTTCCTGAATCACCAAAATTCCTCGCCCATTGTAAGGTACCGGCACTGTCCGTTTTAAATAAGCATACATCTATGTCTGTTGATGTGCAGCTATTCGAATACGCTGCAGCAAGATATCCGCCGTCAGGAGTCGGAATAAATTTATTGATATAATCGTCTCCTCTTCCTCCATAGGTTTTCTGGAAAGTATGTACGTTTGAATTGGAACTCGCACTATTCATTAAAATCGAAATTGTATTAGAGCCCCAATTTGCTACCACAAGATCTAGCGCTCCATCTCCGTTAAAATCGCCGGCAGTTACTTGCTGGGCCAAGTTACCTACACCCGTTGTGGAAGTCCGTGTGAATATTCCATTGCCATTATTCAAAAGAATAGAAACTGTTTTATCACCTTGATTTACCACTGCAATATCAATATATCCGTCACCGTTAAAATCACCTGTGGTTAAATAATATGGAATGCTTCCCACGCTTATTGTAGAACTCGATGCGAAAATTCCGCTTCCATTATTTAATAGAATCGATACTGCATCGGAGCCTTGTTTTGCTACTGCGAGATCGATATTTCCATCGCCGTTAAAATCGCCTGCCGTAATTGCTGTTGGAGTAAATCCTGCAGATAATGAAGAACTCTGTGAGAATATCCCATTTCCATTATTCATCAGTATCTCAATTGATCCCGGATTATTAGCATTCGCCACCGCAAGATCGATATCTCCATCTCCATCAAAATCTCCGGAGGTGATTGAAATTGGAAAACCTCCTACCGATGTTGAAGAACTCTGTATAAATGTTCCGCTGCCATTGTTCGAAAATATCGATACTGTTCCGCTTTCCCATTTCGTCAAAGCAAGATCAAGCGTTCCGTCTCCATTAAAATCCCCGGCAGCTATTGAAGCGACGACGTTCCCCGTACCCTGATGCGTGAAACTCTGTGTAAATGTCCCGCTTCCATTGTTTAAAAGGCACGCGATTTCTATGTTACTATGACATGCTACCACAAGATCAATATTTCCATCTCCATTAAAATCTCCCGCTATTTCTGCAATTGGAACGTCTCCAGCACCTGGTGAAGAATCCAGCGTGAATGTTCCAAAACCATTGTTTAAAAGAACAGAAACATCGTAGGAACTAGCATTAGCTACCGCGAGATCTATGCTTCCGTCTTCATTGAAATCACCTGCGGCAACCGAGTAAGGATTTTCCCCTACTCTTGGTGATGATGTTTGAGTAAATATTCCAGCTGATTTATTGGTAATTATTGTAAATTGCCAACTATTACTACTTATCAATGCCTCACCAGCAGTACTTTTGATTCCGCGTGTGAGTGTAACGGTTACAAGCTCGCCAACTTTGAACTGATTGTGTGGCGTTATCGTTGCTGTTTTTGTAGAGGAGTTGTAACTAAAATTACTTGTGTTCAAACCGCTCAATGAGCCGTTAATTTTAATTGTCGAATTGTTGAGTGTCGATTGATCAATTTCTGTATTAAATGTGACTGCGATGTTTGTATTCTTTGCTACGTTAAGTGCGTTGCGTTTTGGAGTAAAGGAGGCTATTGTGGGAGCAGTTGTCGTCGGTATTGCACCAACAAATACTCCGCCACCAAATGTTCCCGCTAAGATGTTCGTGCCGCTGACAGCAAAGGATAAAATATAATCCTTTGTCAATCCTAAATTCACGGCATTCCAATTCGATCCATTATTAGAAGAAAGAAATACACCGCCAAAGTGAGTTCCTGCAAAGAGATTTGTACCGCTGACGCAAAGAGCAAAAATAACTGTATTTGTCAAACCAGTATTAACCGCATTCCAACTCGATCCATTATTGGTAGAAAGAAATACGCCGCCACCTACAGTCCCCGCAAAGAGATTCGTACCACTGACAGTAAGAGCACGAACATCAATATTTGTTAAACCAGTATTAACTGCATTCCAGCTTGTTCCATCATTAGTAGAAAGAAAGACTCCGCTAAAAGTCCCCGCAAAGAGATTCGTGCCGCTGATAGCAAGAGTATTAACATTATTATCCGTCAATCCTGTATTAACCGCTTTCCAGCTTGTTCCGTTATTAGTAGAAAGAAATACGCCACCGCCATTTGTCCCCGCAAAGAGATTCGTGCCGCTGACGGCAAGGGCTCTGATATTACCATCTGTCAATCCGGTATTTACACTGGTCCAGGTTGAACCGTTATTGGTTGAAAGAAATACTCCACCTACAAGCCCTGCAAAAAGATTTGTACCGCTAACAGCAAGAGCACAG
The DNA here is from genome assembly GCA_003155495.1 of Ignavibacteriota bacterium. GTDB lineage: Bacteria > Bacteroidota > Ignavibacteria > UBA10030 > UBA10030 > Fen-1298. The sequence goes on along the minus strand of PMDB01000074.1, from coordinate 97,212 downwards.
ACATAAGTACTTGTCAATCCAGTATTAACCGCATTCCAACTTGATCCGTTGTTGGTTGAAAGAAATACGCCGCCGTACCAAGTCCCCGCAAAGAGATTCGTACCGCTGACTACAAGGGCTCCAACAAAAGTGTTTATCAATCCAGTATTAACAGCACTCCAACTTGATCCATTATTAGTAGAAAGAAATACGCCACCGGCATATGTCCCTGCAAAGAGGTTCGTACCGCTTACGACAAGAGACCAGACAAGAGTAGTCGTTAAACCGGAACTTACTGCAGTCCAACTTGATCCATTATTGGTAGAAAGAAGTACTCCGCTACCTGTCCCCGCAAAGAGATTCGTACCGCTAATTGCAAAATCATATATCGAAGAATTTGGCAACCCAGTATTAATATGAGTCCAGCTTGATCCGTTATTTGTAGAAAGAAATAAACCATCATCTGTTCCCGCAAAAAGATTCTCACCGCTGAAGATTAAAGAATAGATATAGGTACTTGTCAGTCCGTTATTAACGGCACTCCAGCTTGATCCGTTATCTGTAGAAAGAAATACGCCACCGCCAAATGTCCCCGCAAAAAGATTTGTGCCGCTGACGACAAGAGCATGGACATTAGTATTTGTCAATCCAGTACTAACCTGACTCCAGCTTGATCCGTTATCTGTAGAAAGAAATACGCCGCCCATTGTTCCCGCAAAGAGATTTGTGCCGTTAAAGATTAAAGAATAGATGTAAGTACTTGTTAACCCATTATTAACAGCACTCCAGTTTGATCCGTTATCTGTAGATAGAAATACACCACCCTCTGTCCCCGCAAAGAGATTTGTGCCGTTGAAGGCAATGGCGTAAACATAAGTATTTGTCAATCCATTATTAACAGCACTCCAGCTTGTTCCATTATTGGTAGAAAGAAATATTCCCCCTCCATATGTCCCCGCAAATAAATTCGTACCACTAACTTCAAGAGCATAAACGGCAGCTCCGTACGGTCCATTTGTTTGTTGCCAGTTGATTTGTGCTATCGCCGAAGTTGTTATACAAAACAAAAGAAGGATAAATGTGAGAAAATTATTTGCGTAATTTTTGGGCGTTAACTGCATATAGCCTCCATGCATAAGCAATTTTCAAAGTATCACCTTAAGAAAGGTAACTTACGGAATGTAAATATTGATAGGACTATAGTCAATGATTAAAACCACAATTGCCCATTAATATAAATGAGTTCTACTTTTCGGCTGGTTTTTCATTTATTTTCACATATTCTTCTAATCCGCTTGCGATTTGTTCCGCCACTTTCTTTCGGAATCCATCATCCAATAAGAGCATTTCATCTTCAGGATTGGAGAGGAACGCCGTTTCTACGAGGACGTTAGGCATTTGTGTGAGTGAGTTGAGCATAAAATTAAANNGCAAGCGGATCCGAAGCTTCGCCTGCAGAGTTGCAGTGAATGCTCACGAGAAGTTGAGCCCCTGAATGCACTATTTTATCGATCCGATCTGCCATAGATGGACCTTCGTTCTCTCTTCGCGTCAGTACTATCTTGACACCTTTCGACTTGAGAATGGATTCAAGGTGACGCACCATCGAGATTGTTACATCTTTCTCAAGTGCACCGGTTGCGCCAACCGCTCCTTTCACTTCGCCGCCATGTCCTGCATCGAGAGCGATAGTGAGCCCTGCTAAAACAGAATCACGGGAAAGAACAAACGGCGGTCGACGGATTTTAATTCGCAAGGATTTTCCAACATAGTCGATATCGTATCCCCAATGTGGATGTTGAAGAGTGATGATCATCCGGTATTGATCCGTTGCAACCTGATTCCAAGTAATGCTCTCAATTCCTCGTTCAGGAGTATTCTGTGAAATCCAATTTGTATTGGATGTTGCCCCATAGACATCAACGGCAATTGCATTGGGAGTTATCAACTGCTCGCTGGTGTAAGGCAGCTTTTCAGAGAGCATAATCGTGACAATATCTTCTGAATTATATCCTGTCACTGAGATAGCTCCCGCGAGAGAGCGCGGCAATGGCGTATCAGGCGGTAAAAGTTTCGCAAATTCATCCGGCAGCCATGCATCCATGGTCTCTGACAAGCGAATACGATACTGTGCACCAATTTTTCCTGTTACGGTTAATCGTACGCCGGCTTGAAGAAAGCCAAGTTTCGATCCACCAAGGCGATCTCCCCCAAGGCCGTTATTGAGATACGGACGATTTCCTGTAACTTCGGCAACACGAAGTGCTTCACCAAGAAGAAATGATATTTTTGCTTTGGATAGAACTTTTTCTTTACTCCAGAAGCTTTTTTTCAATCTAAAGACAATTTGTACATCATGGACTTCATCGTCAGGTTTGACTGTGTAATGACCGACATAGACTCCGGAAAATCCATCAGCTTCCCTCGGAGACTGCTCTTGCATACTGATACCTGATTTGATTCCGGGAATATCACACGAAGCTTCCCATCCTGGGCTTCCCTTAAATCTCATTTCCAACACATCACCTGCTACCAACCACATGTCCTGCGAGGGTTCCATAAACGCATTTTCTATTACAAGTGTATCATGCGATGAATTTTTCATCGGTTCAGGACGAAGAATAGCGAACTCCTTCCAGAGCGAATCTCCTTTTGCCGATATTACTGTAAATCGGAGATTGGTAATACCGACATTCACGTTGACAAGTCCGACAAACGCGCCGCTTGGATATACTTTCGTTTGCCAGCCATTGATGAACGCTGTTGCTTCCGGACGAGTGCAAGCAGCAATCCGTAAGCGCGATGAATATGTCCGAATCGTATCTTTATCCGGAATTTGTACTTGCAGAAACAATGAGTCTGGCATTTTCGGCCGTACAGAATCAATTGCAGATTGTGCCGCAGCGCTTGATACAAAAAGGAAAATAATAAAGATTGAACGAAGCATGAGACTTCCTAATTATTAAGTTAAAAAACAGTATCAATCAATCAAGAAATGGGATGAAATTCAAGCACAAACCCAAAATAGAAAAGCCACCCCATAACATAGAATGGCTTTTTGATAGTAAAAACTTACTTCTTGGGTTACTTCTTTTTCTTCTTGAGCAATTGTTTGTTCACCGAATAAAACGTCTTTACCGGTAAACCATAGATTTTAATGAAGCCGACACTCGCTTTGTGATCGAACGAATCCTCATCTGTATATGTTGCCAGTTTTGTGTCATATAGCGAAGATGGCGATGTGCGTCCGGCTATATCGAGGTTGCCTTTGTAGAGTTTTACTTTCACAAAACCGGAAACGACTTTCTGCGTCTCATTTACAAATGCATCCATAGCGACACGCAAAGGTGTAAACCACAGGCCGTTATAAATCATATCGGCATAATCGGCGGCAAGCTTCGCTTTGAAGTGCGAGGTTTCTTTGTCGAGTACAAGGCGCTCAAGCTCACGGTGTGCAAAATGGAGAATGGTTGCAGCCGGAGCTTCGTACACCTCGCGCGATTTGATGCCGACCAATCGGTTCTCGATAAGATCAAGTCTGCCGATACCGTTTGCACCGCCAATGTCATTGAGNNGCATCGGCAGGCGGCTCGACCATCGGATCTTCCAACACACCGCACTCGATGGCAGTGCCCCAGAGATTTTCATCGATGGAGTAAGGATTCTGTTTCGTTGCAGAAACAGGAATGCCGTGCTTTTCACAATACGCAATCTCTTCTTCGCGCGATTTGAATTCCCACTCACGGACGGGAGCCAACACTTTCAACTCCGGAGCAAGCGCTGCCACGGCGACTTCAAAGCGGACTTGATCGTTTCCTTTTCCAGTACAACCGTGTGCAACCGCCGTGCATCCTTCTTTCAATGCAACTTCTACCAAAGATTTTGCAAGCAAAGGGCGCCCTATTGCTGTTGCCATTGGATAGCTGTATTCGTACAATGCACCGGCCTTGAGTGCAGGATAAATATACTCTTCTACAAATTCCTTACGAAGATCCTGGACGTATGCTTTCTTCGCACCAGTCTTCAATGCTTTTTCTTTTACGCCGATCAGTTCTTTTTTCTGTCCCAGATTTCCTGTGACCGTGATAATTTCTGCGTTGTATTTTTCCTGCAGCCATTTCACAATGACCGAGGTATCGAGACCGCCGGAGTATGCGACGGCAATGCGTTCTTTCTTCACATCCATTCTCCTAAGAATTATTTTTTGCTATTCCAAGTGTTAACATTTTTTCTAAAGGTTTTTCTACTCTATACCATAGGCGCATCCACCTTCCGACAAAAAGACAGCGGACAAGCTGGCGGAAACTTCACAAATACTCATTTCATCCAAATCAATGTAATGCCGGGATTGCTAGCGCCGAGATCGGGATCGGATATTTGTCCACACGCCTTCCGCATTTCGATCGTCTTCGCATCAAACATGTGATACTCTTCTCCAGGAATAACTGCCAACAGCTTCGCACGATTTCGATACGTCCAATTGCGAACAACTTCCTTTAACACACCGGGCCTTTCTTGACTACCGTAGCCATGGATCATTTTCAACACACATTGTTCTTTTGACAAGCGAGCACTTCGCAATTCATTTTCCAACATTTGTTCAGCATCATCAGACTTCAGAGGTGGATGCGCAATGTCAATTGTACGAATAACCATGAAAGTATTATCCTCTGAAACCGTGCATGGCAAAGACGGTTACCGTAGTTTTGTCTTTGCGAGCACATCGCGCAGTGCTTGAATAGTTGTTTTGATCTTCTTGATAGAACGCGGCAATATGAACACTGTATTATCGCCGGCAAGTGTGCCAAGCACAGATGGCAACCGAAGATGGTCAATAATTTCTGCAACACCCTGTGCACGACCGGGAAGTGTTTTGACAACTACCACGGTCTCATTTGCTTCAATATTTTCCACTTCCATTCCGATGAGCGTTGTCAGCCGTTCTTCTTCCTGTTCCGGATTGAGCATGTACTTTGCACCACTCGGGGTATACACCCAAGCAATACCAAGCTCCTTCATATCACGCGAGAGCGTCGCTTGAGTTGTTTTAAATCCTTCTTTCCGCATAGCCGATGCTAACTCGCTTTGTGTGTTAATGGTACTGTTGGCAATGATTTGTTTGATTGTCAGATGGCGTAGCTGTTTTTCCATATGTGTGTTCCCTATGATTCGTGTATCATCTGTGTTCCGATTCCTTCGTCGGTAAAAATTTCAAGCAGCAGTGAATGCTTGATTCGTCCGTCGATGATGTGAATCTTACGAACTCCGAGATTAAGTGTTGTGAATGCCGAGCGTACTTTTGGAATCATTCCGCCGTGAATAGCACCGCGTTCGATATGAGATTCCGCTTCCGAATGCGTGAGCGATGAAATAAGCTTTTGATCCACGAGCACACCTTCAATATCGCTCAGGTATACCAATTTTTCCGCTTTTAATTCCGCTGCAATGGCACCGGCCGCGAGATCGGCATTAATGTTAAGAATTTTACCGTCCTCTCCTACGGCAAGCGGAGCGATCACCGGCATCATTCCGTTGGTAAGAAGTAAGTTGAGAAAAGATACGTTCACAAAATTTACTTCTCCCACTAAACCAAGATCTTTTTCTGAATTCCGTTTTGCCTTCAGCAATCCGTTATCCACACCGCACAATCCAATTGCATTCCCACCGTTCGAATTAATAAGATTCACGATTTCTTTATTCAGCTTCCCTGCAAGTACCATCAGTACCACATCCACCATGTGTTCATCAGTATAGCGTTGGCCATCGACAAATCGCGATTCAATATTCAGTGCGGCTGCAAGATCGGTAATATCTTTTCCACCGCCATGCACAATGATGATGTTGATGCCTATCTTCCGTAGAATCGTCACATCCTGAGCGAATGTCACCTTGAGACGGTCATCCCTCATTGCCGCTCCGCCGTACTTGATAACGAATGTTTTGCCTTCGTACGTTTGAATGTACGGTAACGCCTTAATGAGCACTTCTTCTTTTGTTTGAGTGTCGATCATATTATTTTTTCAGTAATCGGTTTTGAGTTAAGAGTTATAATCTTTTAGCATTATCATTTAATTCTTCTAAATACCGCAACTTTATGATCTGTAACTCGCATTAATATGCACATATTCTTTTGTCAAGTCACATGTCCAGAAGTGCGCTTCAGCGGAACCTTGATTCAGGTTGATCAGCACAGAGATGTTTTCCTGTGATAGTGCAGCTTTTGCTTTTTCTTCATCGAGGACAATTTCGTAATTCGGTTTGAGGACCGGCAAGCCGTTAAAACTGATCGATATGTTCGCCGGATTAAATTCAATACCGGAGTACCCAACAGCGGCAAGAATACGTCCCCAATTTGCATCCGCACCGTGAAGTGCAGTTTTTACCAAATTAGAATTTGCCACTGAACGTGCCGCTTGCATTGCTTCTTCTTCGCTTCGCGCACCTTGGACAACAATCTCTACAAACTTTGTCGCACCTTCGCCGTCGCGTACAATCATCTTGGCAAGTTTGATAAGAACATATTCCAAAGCAGTTAGAAATTGCCGGAATGCAGGAGTGTTTTGCCGTATCTCTTCGTTCTTTGCCAATCCATTGGCGAGCACGAGCACCATATCGTTCGTACTCATATCGCCATCGACAGAAATACAGTTAAAAGAATGATTGTTCGCAGCATTCAGAGCCGCCTGCAGTGCTGAAGGTGCAATGACAGCATCAGTCGTAACAAACGCCAGCATCGTAGCCATGTTCGGCGCAATCATTCCGGACCCTTTCGCCATACCGCCCATCGTGATAACAGATGAACCGTATGTGAAACAAACAGCACACTCTTTCGAAAAAAGATCTGTTGTCATGATCGCTTCAGCAGCGTCTTTGTTCCCATCCGTTGAAAGTTTAGTGGAAAGCTCACGAATTCCTTCTATGATTTTTTCTATTGGGAGATATTGTCCGATCACTCCGGTGGAAGAGACAAGCACTTGTTCTCGCGGCAGATGAAGAGCGTTCGCCGTCATATCGACCATCGTCCATGCATCCTTCATTCCCTGTTCGCCCGTGCATGCATTCGCATTACCGCTGTTCACAACGATAGCAGAACACAGGTTTGATTTCTGAAGCTGACATTTATCCACAAGCAGCGGAGCAGCGACAACTTTGTTCAACGTGAACACACCGGCAGTACGTGCAGGTTTTGCCGATTGAACAAGTGCGATATCTTTTTTTACTTTTCGTATACCACAGTACAAGCCGCCGGCAATGAATCCTTGAGCAGCAGTCACACCGCCGTCACATTCCCGAATTGTTTCAAGTTCCATTACTTCAATCCTTCTGTTTCGCCAAATCCAAACATGATATTCATATTTTGTACTGCCTGTCCCGCTGCACCCTTGATCAGGTTATCGATAGCGGAAAGAACGACGATCTGTCCGTCTTCCTGATTAACACGGAATCCGATATCGATAAAATTTGTATAATTAACATTTTTTATTTCTGGAATTGCTGAAGCCGAGATGCGAACGAACGGCGCTTTTCCATAATACTTTTCATAGATAGCAAGTATCGCTTGATCATCAAGTTGTTTCAACAGCGTCGCGTAGATGGTCGTATAGATGCCGCGCGTTATCGGAAGAAGATGTGGCACAAACGAGAGCGAAGGCGGTACGCCCGAGAGCATCTTTAAAATCGTACGAATTTCCGGAAGATGCTGATGCACACCAACTTTATATGCTCGAACCGACTCGTTTACTTCCGCGAACGACATATCGACAGACGTGCTCTTTCCGGCACCGGAGACACCTGAGAGCGAACTCACAGCAATTCCTTTCGGTTTAATAACACCTTCCTTCAACAATGGAGCAAGCGGAAGGATAGCGCTTGTCGGGTAACAACCGGGATTTGCAATGAGAGCAGCTGACTTGATTTGACTAAAATTCCATTCAGGCAAACCGTACACTGCTTGTTTCAGTATTGTGCTTGCTGAGTGAGTACGTTTGTAATACCGCTCATAGAGTGAAGTATCTTGCAATCGGAAGTCACCGCCGAGATCGATCACTCGTTTTCCTGCCGATAGTATGCCTGGGACAAGATTCATTGCCTCGCCAGACGGCAGAGCAATAAAGACCAGATCACTCTTGGTGATCGACTCAACGGAGTACGATTCAAGAACAACATCCAGCGTTTTGTTGAATGACGGCATGATATCGGCAAGCTTCTTCCCCGCAGAAGTATGCGCGAAAAGCTTATCGATCCGCACACCGGGATGCTTGACGAGAAGTTTTATAAGTTCTGCGCCGGAGTATCCAGACGCGCCAATCACAGAAACGGAAATCATCGTTTGAGTATTATCCTTTCAAGATCTTGCTCTTGTTGCTTGTATGAATATACAATAATATGGATAATTATGCAAGTAAAAAACACATAATTATTGGTTGATTCGCTACACCCTGCTTCTTGCAGATAGATGTAGGACGATTATCTTTTTAGAATGGCCTGTTGAACCTGAGAAGAAATTGTACCGGTGCTGGCCGGTCGGTTCGCCATGCAAATCCGATCCTGTAGGAGCCGGTCCGGTTCCCCAATGCTATACCAAAGTTATGTTGAAATTCGTTCAACTTCATTCCGCCGAATGCCTGGGCCGCACCAGCACACGGACGAGCAGTACGTGTGAATCCAGCATCCGAGGTGAGGATAATATTCACATGCTGAAAAATCCACGTCGGCCAAAAATTCAGGTCATCCAGAACATTGCCGTTCAAAATGAATTCCATATTTACGAGCATCATTCGGTTGCCAATGTCTGACTTGAAGGGAAATGCATTCATCGTTCCTAATCCGCCCAACTCGTATTCCTTCTGAGGCGGGAGCGCACCGCTTGCAGTGCCTACGCGCACGCGCACATTAAAATTCTCATATCGTCCCAACGGTTGGAAACGACGCAAATCGAAGATATATTGATAGAATTCAAATTCGCTTCCCCAGTTCTTTTTAGCAAACTCGGCAGAACCAAACAAACTCCATCCTTCTTGTGCCCGGCTTGTTTTTGTTACGGTACTGATTCCGCCACTCAACATTACGCTGCGCATCTTGCCCGGGTCAATGGCAGGATTTGCACGAAACTTTTTATTTCCTCCAAATAATGCCCAATCGGTTTTGTTCGCAAGAGAATCATAAGAATCCGCCAGATATGCCAGCGTCAATTCACCCTTCCAATAATCATGCTTCAAATAGTACGCCGTATGGATTGTGAAACCTTTGCGCTCAAAGTAATTCCGAAAATCTTCATGAATCAGTAAGGCTGATGCTGTGTTTTCGTTCTGTGAAATAATCCATTGATCTTTCGTGTCGGTGAGAGTATATCCTTCTGCTCCAAGTTCAATAATTCCAGATCCTTCGTCGGAAAGAAGTGCAAACTGCCGCACTAATCCCAAATTGCTGCGCCACGTATGCGATTTAAATCCCCAGCCGATGGAACCGTATGCGTTCCAAACTTTTTCACCATCCCAATAATATTTTTTTTCCGTCCCGAGGCCAAGAAAAACACTTTCTACTCGGTTATACCGAAAAATAAAATTATCCCAATTGGTTTGCTCGCTTCGCCATAAGACATCAAAGGTTCGACTTGATTGCGAAAACTTTTTACGCGTTTCGCGGTAACTTTTTGTTTCCGTTATTATTGTATCTTCATATCCTGCAACACCACTCACGTTGAGTGTATCCGAATCTCGAACATTCTTATCACCGGAAAATATCGGTACATTTCTGTCGATGCTGTTGGCAGTATTCTCCGGCATTTTTTGCGATCGGGAGAGTACCGTATCTTCTTTGACAGTCTGTGCATCTGCAAAGAGAAAAGGCGTAAGTACAAGAGTTGCAGAAAGAAATACAACGAAATTCTTCATGAAGTCACCTTTAGTTCTTGAAATGACCTTATGCAACATTACGGTGTGTAAAGTGTTAAAGTTACATAATTTGTTACTCTGGAAGATAGCCTGAGATCAGCTGAAATTCAAATTTTGTTTTGCATAATCATCTCAGAGAAACAGAATATCTTCTCGGAATTAGATCTGGATTTGGAATAACGGGAGTTCCTGATTTTTTTGGGGTACCTGCAGACGCTTTTGTTTTGGCATGCCAATTCTAAAATGTTCTTTCAACCGTTCTCCATCGTAGCCGAAGGGAAGGAGAAGCGTTTCCACTGCCCGCAAGGCAAGCTCAGTATACTGCTCAATATCGTAGCCATCTTCGAATGCATACAACGCAATAGGCTTAGCTTTTTCAGGCTTTTTCTTGCCGGATTGATCGAGAATAATGAACTCGATCGACTCGCCTGCTGAGAGGTGCACTCCCATTTCTTCTACCATTTTGGAGACAACCGCGCTGATGCTGTTATTGAGATATTCATCGGCCTCGCGCGTGATGTGGCGTTTGAGAACAAGCTCCATCGGATTTGCACGTCCACTTTGGAGGAGCACCATGAAGCCACGTGCGATCTCCAACACCTCCGGCACGAGTGCTGATACTTCCTCGACATTCTTTGCGGCGGACATTTTATCCAGCATTGCTTTCTGCATGTTCTTGATAAACTTCGGCGTATCGCGCCGCCGCGCCTCGATACCGCGCATTTTGATTTCGCCATGCCGGTACCATCCCACATAATGATTTGCGGTAGTAATCTGCGGATCTGTTTTGGAAGCGGGAAAAAGAATCCAGTTGTACATGCCTTCCAGCGAAATATCGATACCGACACGTGTGGAAATTTCACGCGCAAGTTCTTCGTAATCGTTCTGTGTCGCGCCTGACTTTTTCAGCCACACACAATCGACGATGGCGTGGAGAAGCTTGTAGCCGCGGCTCTCGGCAATTTCTTTTGCAGTGAGAAGGGCGTCCCGCGAAAAGGCATTGACTGATTCGTGTGCTTCGATGCGTCCGAAACGCGCGTTCTTGTAACCAAGATAGCCGAAGCAGCTTACCAGCATCCACTTGAGAGCGCTTTGCCGGCAATCGTACCGCTTAAAGAGCACTTCATCTTTTCCCTTGAATTCTTTTTTCTTCCGCTTGTAGTGCGCACGTTTTGCCACAACAGCACGAAGTGTTTCCGGAACCACACCTTTACGTTTCTCGCAGATCGTGTATCCAAGTTCCGGCACTGCTTCGTTGCGACAGCATCGACAGTTGATTGTTTCCGGTGAAACATTGTTGTTCACCATAATGCTTGGGTACATCGAGACGAAATCGAGTTCGGCAACATCTTCGTGGTAGCCAAGCGGGGGATTAAAGATAAGTCCGCCGCGGTCGGCAAGCAGAAGAGTTGCAGCCGATTTGAATTCCTCCGGTTCGCGCTTCTTCGACGGAATAAGCACGTTGTTGCGGTAAGCCCACGAAAGCTGCATGGATGACATCGATGTACCGATACTCGCGCGTCCCTGTCGTTGTCCGCACATTTGTGTCAGACGCGTCATCTCGAAGAGACCGTCAAGATCTGCTTCGCTCACGGTGAAAGAATTATGCGCATCCACATGCCAGCGGCCAGCGAGCGTGAATGCGCCGTCTTTGTGGACAATCTTTCCGTACTGAAAGAAACTGGATTCCTTCGTCGTGCGGTGCTGTGCCTCGGTGTCTCGATTGAGAAGCAAAGGAATGTTGAACTGTTTGGAAAGCTGCATCATCTTCGGAAGAAGAACCGCGTCGCCGTAATCGGTGACGAGCAAGTCGGGATCGCAATGATGCAGATGCCAGTTGAACGCCTCGAGCAATTCGCGCGGCGAATCCTGTTCTAAGGCATACGTCCGGTTGTCATAACTGATTTCTAGTTGCAGAAATTTCTGGTACTTCGACGGCACAAAATCATTGCTGTTGCGAAGCTGCATAATGGAAAACGGCGGCAACTCATATTCCGGCGCTTCACGGTTATCATTGAGATGCCAGGAGAGAAGTTCACCTTCCTTACTGACCTCATACTCGCCAAGTGCCAGCGGAAACAACTGCGTTTCATACAGAAATTGCTGCTCTACGGAAACATCAGAATTGAAAAACGCAAAATGCGGAAAAAATTTCTCGAAGTACCATACAATTTCCTTGAACCGCATCGGATCATGAACAAAGACTTGCAGCACGTCAATGGAATCACCGGAATATATTTCTGTGCGCGTCGCAGGCGAAAGTGAAATCGGAACAGGGCACTGGTGAGCAAGAACCGCTGCACGTTTAACGTCGGAATCGTTCAGATGAAGAAAGAACGACGGCGTAAATTTTCGGAAACAGCGCAGCCGTGCACCGTTCCTGTCGATAAACCAGAGTGTGACGCCGCGTTCAGATGGATAGACATCGAATAACCAAGCAGAGATAGGAGATGAGAGATGAGAGATTTCAGATGAAAGATTCGTTTTTTTCATGTTCAATGGCTCACAGATTAACAATCCTTCCTATCTCAACGTCTTAATTTCTCAACTTCTTTTTCCAGTTTCTGTATAGCTTTCTGCTGTTCCACGACGATCGACATCATCATGCTTTCAAATGGAATTGCACGCATCGCATAAAAGTTTTCCGCCAGGTGCAATTTTGCGGCGCGGAATATTTCGTCGAAGACTTCCTGATCGTCTTTACGCAGTCCGCGGCGGAACTTTGACCAGCTTGCCAGTTCCGCATCGATCAGGTTGGTGAAGGTTGGTACGGTTCGTCCCATAATTCAATACTCCTTTTATTTTTTCGTCCACGGGTTGTTGAGATTCTAAATAGAGCTGAAGTGATCCGTGTTCATTGGTATCGAGTTTATACACGCGATCTACACCGTTTTTAAGTGTGGTAAACAACTGATTGCGTTCCTTCGGTGCGACGGTTCTTTCTAAACACACCAGTAAGAGCGAGACTCCTTTCGATTTCATTTCCTGAAACGAACCGAGCAGTCTCTGAAGTATCTGCCGCACCTCACGCAGAGATGCCTGTTCGTCGTAGAAGGTATCGAGCAGTCCAAAGACCAATGCAGTGTTCGAATGGATGGTTGCAAGAAACGCCGGCAGTTTGTGCGCAATGGCCTGCTCCATCTGATAACACGTGAAGCCGCGCGAGATGAAAATATGATTGAGAAATTTATTTGGGTCGATCTTCCGCGTGCGGGCAAATCGTGAAAGCGCGTGCACATCGAAACGGTTGCAGCCGTCTACAACGGCAATAGGATTTCCATGAAGCATTGCGTGCGCGGCCATCTGAAGCGACAGTTGAAAAATAGCCCGCTCGCCGTACAGCAGAAATACTTTGCCGGGCATGTCTGCAAAGGCATGAATCATCCGCTCAGAACGAATAGGCACTGCATTATCGTGTATATCCATGGTTGGCGGCGGAGCAGGATACCGGCGGTGATGTTGGGCGGGAGATATGGGTCTCGTTTTGCTCATGACTCTAAAAAAGAATACGACATTTTTGTCGTCTTGTCAAGAAGTGATTTTGGCGCGATCCGCCGTCGTTTTCTGCTTTATTATAAAGCTATTGACAATATGGGATAAAAAGCATTATTTTGGTTATGACATTTATGTCGTATAGGCCTAAGCCGCTGTGAATGGAAAGACACTATGTCGATTGTCTTTAATAACAAAGCGTATACAGCACGACGTAAAGCATTACGTCGATCACTTTCGAAGGCGGAAGCGGTTATATGGTTGCATCTTTCACGAAAGCAAATGAATGGATTCAAATTTCGCCGGCAATATAGTGTGAATCAGTATGTCATTGATTTCTATTGTCCAGAACTTAAGCTCGCTATCGAAATTGATGGAGATAGTCACTATGGCTATCTCTCCGAAAAATATGACAACGAACGGCAGAAGTATATTGAATCTTTCGGTATTCATTTTATGCGCTTTACCAACGATGATGTTTCCAACAATATGGTGTTCTTCAAATGATTTACGAATGGACAACAAGATGCAACGAGAAAAGTACTCCTCCCCATGTCCCCTCCTCTATGAGGAGGGGATAAAGGGGTGGTGAAAAAAATTCCGAAGAAAGCGAATAATTCTATGAAATCTACAATTGCACAACGCATTCGCGAAGCGCGGTTGTCAAAACAACTTGATCAAGCTGACCTTGCCGCGAAGATTGATATTGCAACACGCACCGTTCAACGCTGGGAAAAAGGCGATCAGGTGCCTGACAGTAATTATCTCATGCGCATTGCCAAGGCAACCGGCATAACGGCTCACTGGCTGCTGAGCGGAGACGGAGAGATGGCCCCCGCTGAACAGGTCAAATCCAAGATCATACCATTGCCGACAAGCCGTTATAAAAAAGTAGAACTCGTTTCACTTCCCTTGCTTGCATCGGTGCCGGCCGGCGCATTGAGTCAGCGGTTTCATTCCGATCAAGCTGACCGATACATCACAGTAGACGATGTGCGCGACCCGAATGCGTTCGCACTCGAAGTTAAGGGAAACAGCATGGCGCCCCGCATTGAGAACGGCGACATCATTGTGGTAACGCCAAAATTAGAAGTGAGAAGCGGTGATATCTGCGTGGTGCGCGTGGATGAGGAAGACACCGTGAAGCGAATAAAAATTGACGAACAATTTGTACACTTGATTCCGCTCAATCCTGAATATGAGCCGATGGTCGTGCGCAAAAAGGACGTGACCTTCATGTGGCGAGTGATCAAAGTGATTAAGAGTGTGTGAGAGGAGATTTTAAAGATTTGTTTCTCTCCTGGCTTTTCTGTAGTTTTACAATCAGCAAGCCAGACTATTCACAAACAAGGAATCTTTTACTCAAGAACTCATAACTCAAATACTTTTTTAATAGCGTAGCTTCGGCTGCTGTCTTGAACTGAAAACGTGGAAATTTTCATGCACATGAGATGGAAGCCAGACTGCGCCCCGAAAGGGGCGTGGGCTGGTGATTCCTTTGTGTGCAGGCATCCACGTGCCTCAGTTCAGAGGGTTATCGGTTTCACGCCCTTTGTTTTCTGAGGCACTTCTTTTTTGCCCGCCGCAATTGATCAGCCAATCTTGTTTTCGTTGTAGGACGTTCAATTGAACGTCCCTACAGAGACACTCCGAGGCTCCGATTTCAACGGAGCTTATGCCTCAATCTCACCGTTACGACCAGCACGGTCGCTTACTTTCAAATGCAGAATTCATCCAGCGCGTTGCTGAGGCTGTCGCAGCAAATGTGATCTCTCACTACGAGTGCGGCTTCACCAAAGACGACCTCAAAGTCGGTGTAACGCCGGAGGGCTGCATCGTCGCTACGACAAAGACCTACTTCGAAACTCCAATACCGGACAAACTCACGCCGGAAGAATACCAACGCCTTGGTTCTGTTCTCGCCTCTCTGCTTGATTCCATTGATGCAAAACAAGTAGACACTGTGACGCTTGTACGTATTAAGCGGGAGAATGATGTGAAAAAGAAGGTGAGGGCGATAAGGGAAGCAATTGGTGGAGGGGCGCAATGAGCAACTACGACAGTATTGTTTCAGAGATTGCCAAGGCAGCTACAAACGCTTCAAAAACATCAGGAAATCCAGAAGCCAAACTGCGTGAGCATGTTGCACCTCTCTGGGATGAGTACCTCCGGTCAAACCGAATTAATCTCAACTTCCAATCAAGAGATGAACGACAATTAGCCAACGGTAGAGCGGACACTGTCTTTAATCAGTTGATTTTGGAATACAAGAAACCCGGTGCCATCAGAGGGAACAACGAAAAGAATCGCAAGCTCATTGATCAGGTAAAGCACTACATCGAAGACCTTGCCAAAGAAGAGCGTTGGAAGGAAGAGCGCCTTCTCGGAGTTGTTTTCGATGGCCATTACTTCCTGTTCGTCCGAAAGGTCGGACGCTGGATTGAAGAGGAGCCCATTCCGGTCTCTGTTGAGAGTGTCGAGCGGTTCCTTCTTACACTTGAGAAGCTTACTACCAAAGCTGCCCTCGTTCCCGACAATCTCATCCGTGATTTCGCTGTCGGTGCAGGCTCACTCAATTACATTGCTTCCAACACAATCAAGGCATTCTACTTTGCCCTCACCAAGAACGTAGATGCGAAGGTCAAAGTCTTCTTCGAGCAGTGGGCGCTCCAGTTTGCCGAGGTTCATGGCGCCATCGAGAATAAAAAGTTCGATGCAGAAACTCTTTTCAAATCGTACGGCTTCAAGAAGGATGAGCAGAAGGATTTCGATTTCCTTGCCTTCTTCTTTGCGCTCGACACCTATTACGGCTTGTTGATGAAGCTACTCGCTTATCAGGTTGTCGGATTCTATACTCTCAAAAACATCTCAGGGCTAGTACTTGCTGAATGGGAAAAACTAGACTCCGCTGTCCTGAAGGAAAAGCTGGCAGAACTTGAGGAAGGTGGAATTTTCCGTTCGCTCGGTATCCGAAACTTCCTTGAAGGGGATTTGCTCTCATGGTATTTGAACGACTGGAATGACCCAATCGAGAAAGCAATCCGTGGCATCATTGAACGGCTCAACCAGTACGACCCTGAAACAATGGAATTGGTGCCCGACGAGACCCGTGACATTCTCAAGAAGCTCTACCAGTTCCTCGTACCGAAACAGATTCGACACGATCTCGGAGAATATTACACACCAGACTGGCTTGCCGAACGCACGCTCAATCAGGTTGGATATGGTGTGAAGGAAAAAGACCTTCTCAAGAAAAGGCTGCTCGATCCGGGATGCGGCTCTGGCACATTCGACATCCTGGCGATCAAGCGAGCAAAGGAGCACGCACGCCTATACGGTATTGATCCCGCTGAAACACTGGATTTGATCACAAAGAACATCGTTGGTTTCGATCTTAACCCGCTTGCTGTTATCTCAGCACGAACTAACTATTTGTTAGCTATTGCGGACTTGTTGAAGTACAAGAAGGGTGAAATCACTATCCCCATTTATCTCTGCGACAGCATCAACCCGCCGAGCGCAAAGCATCAGGATGATCTATTCGATAAGGAAGCCGGACACTATCAGATTTCCACCAGCGTGGGACTCTTCCGTTTCCCTGAAGCGCTTGTGCAAAAAGCATTGATTCAAAAAGTAACCGTGATGCTGGAAGAGAGCGTGAAGAAGAAGCAGACGACCAAGCTGTTCCTCGACCGTGTGCACACAGAGCTAAAAACTGAACCAAAGGACATGAAGAAGTTCGACCTTGTCCTTGGCGAGACATACGAGAAGCTTGTTGAGCTAGAGCAGAAAGGCATCAACGGTATTTGGGCGAGGATTATCAAGAACGCCTTTGCTCCTCTGTTTGTCGGACAGTTCGATTTCATCGTTGGCAATCCACCGTGGGTGAATTGGGAAGATTTACCACAGAGTTATCGTGACCAAACAAAAGTGCTTTGGCAGAACTACGGTTTATTTTCGCTTAGTGGACAGGAAGCAAGAATGGGCGGTGGGAAGAAAGACATTTCGATGCTGATGATGTATGTTGCTATTGATAAGTATTTGAAAGATAGGTCAAAATTATGTTTTGTTATTACTCAAACCCTTTTCAAAACGGAGGGTGCGGGAGATGGATTCAGAAGATTTCGACTAGGACAGACTGGAACATTCTTCAAAGTGGAGCAACTCGACGATATGGTCGAACTCCAACCCTTTGAAGGTGCGGCAAATCGCACAGCATTGATTCTTACTTTGAAAGGTGAGAAGACGAAGTATCCATTGCCATATACGCTTTGGCGGAAGAAAGAAAAAGGTAAGATCGCAATGGACTATACATTTGAGGAAGCGAGTGCAGCTACGGTGCGATTAAACTTTAAAGCTCAACCCGTTGGTGATAGCGATACTTCCCCGTGGATTTCGGCAGGACCAAAAGCCTTGATGGCTATTCAGAAAATCGTCGGTAAGTCTATTTACCGTGGATATGAAGGAGCAAATACAGGTGGTGCTAACGCTGTCTACTGGATAAACATTCAGGAAATAACTAAGACAGGGGCGAAGATTGAAAATCTTCCCGAAGCAAGCAAGAAAGAATTCAAACCTGTCACAGCAGAAATTGAAACACGTCTTATATTTCCCTTGCTTCGAGGAAGAGATATGAATAGATGGAGGTCAATGACACAGTTTTGGCAAATCATCCCACAGGATCCAAGGACAAGAAAAGGTTATGAAGCTAAATGGATGGAAATTAACTGTCCCAAAACCCTTGATTACTTTAAAGAATTTGAGACACCTCTCAGATCTCGACCCGCTTATAAAAAGTACCAAGAGACTTCAACTTTTTGGTCACAATATAACGTCGGCCCCTATACTTTCTCACCATTTAAAGTCATTTGGAAAGGCATTTCAGATGGTCGATTAATCTGTGCAGTTGTGTCTCAAGGCCTTGTCGGCGATGAAAAAAAACCTGTAATACCGCACGATAACATTACTTTTATACCTTTTGATGATGAAGAAGAAGCCCACTTTGTATGTTCAATGCTTAATTCTAGCCCGTCATCATTCATAACTAAAACGACATCAGCAATTAGATTGACAGGGTTTGTTCTTGAGAGAATAAAAATTCCCAAATATGATCAAAACAATGGCAGACATAAAGAGCTAGCCCATCTCTCTAAACTGTGCCACAATAAAGTCGCTGATGGCATCAGTGTAAGTGATCTCGAAGAACAGCTTGACGAACTTGTTGCAGAACTTTGGGAGCTGAGCAAAGAAGAACTCAAGGATATCAAAGAGAGTTTGGAGGAGATGCAATGAGAGAGTTAACTGCTACGCTCCAGAAGATAATGTCTGTTGTTTCGAACCAACTCGAACTCCTGCCAGCAAGCGAGGGCGCCGTTGAAGAGATGACCTTCGTTGGCGAAGAAGAACGAGACGACACGAAACTTTCGGGCGATAATCTTCTGATTGAAAACTCGCTTGAAATTCCTAAGCCAACATGGAAGTATCGCCCCGTTGAACCTATTGAGAGAAGCACGAATCATTTCTTCAGATATTTTCTTGATGGCTCGTATCGTCACTACTTCCTTGCTACGGGTCTTGAACACGATAGAGCAACACCTATTTTTCTTGCTCAGATTGCCATTGTCATTCTTGAGCGGGACAAAGACGGAAAACTCAGCATTGTTCCGGATTTCAAACGCCATCAATGGTTTCTTCTCCTTGCCAAATGCAGAATTTCTGACGCTACGTGGGAGCGGATCCAAGAATCAACGAAGGAAGCCAAGGTAAACATTATCATCAGAGATTTAGCGGAGATGGATGCATTTAGCGGCGACTTCAGCGATGCCCAAGACTTACGGGAGCGTGGACGCAGCAAGACCCGCCACCTCATGAGCACGATGGAGTTCGACATCGTGAAGGAGTTCAAGGAAAAGTTACCGGATCACTGGATGATAAAA
Source organism: Ignavibacteriota bacterium (assembly GCA_003155495.1). GTDB lineage: Bacteria > Bacteroidota > Ignavibacteria > UBA10030 > UBA10030 > Fen-1298. The sequence continues at coordinate 77,912 of PMDB01000074.1, read as the reverse complement.
GATGGACTTGTTTCGTTTGGCAAGTATGGCGGGGGAATGCAAAGTACGAAGGTTATCGGCGTTGCAAAGAATTTCACAAGTGTGCAGAAGTTTTACTCTCACGGGGGTAAGGCAAAAGAAAAGCAAAGTGTGGTCTCGCTGTTAGGCGAGCTTCCACCATACCACCGCACCACCGCATACGAGGGCTACGGAGGGAAGACAGCATTCTGGTATCTTCGCCTTCGGCAATCTCAACAAGTCCTCTATCCTCTTTTCGGCGTTATTAAAGTTGAGATTCCGATTCTTCCTGAGCAGCCACTCACGACGGAACTCTTAGACGAGATTTCTGGTGCATTGCTGGCAGAGAGATTCGTTACACCATACGGCTCGGATGACCGGTGGCATTCACACCTCTATCCAATTTATCAGGCAGAACACGCTTCAAAGCAGCGATTCTATTCCACTGATGTTATTCAAGGTTGCATCAACAACGCATTAAGGAGTCAGCGCAAATGAGCGATAAAAAAGAAAATCCGGTTATCGGCAGAACTTCTGCAACGGAACGTGACGCAAACACTGCGGACAAATTCAACTATTGGATCACATCCAATGTTATTGTAAATCCGTTCGACATCGTCGAGTCCGAACATTTCAAAGACAGCAAGACATACGGTCTTGTCACGAACCTCGAGCATCGGACAGACGCTGCTAGCCATCTTGCAAATTTCGTCTCCAACAACTTTGGCTCGGTTTCCGAAGACCCTAACACGCCAAGAGTTGGTGCAACACTGGCAAAAGTCAACGTGATGATGAATGACGGAGGCGGGAAGAAACCAGACGGCACATACAAAGACGGCATCTATATGCCAATCGAGAACGAGAAGAATGTCAGGTTTGCTGAAGAATCCGGCATCCACGCTGCCCTCGGCATTGACACAATGAAGGAAGAGAATCGCATCCCGGCAGGTCTCATCAAAATGAGCAATGAAGTTGAAGCGGTCGTGTATCTCGACAAATCCTATGTTATAGGACCTGAATCCGCCCACGTGAACATCTCGGGCATCAGTGGTTTAGCAACCAAGACAAGCTATGCGATGTTTCTGCTTCAATCTATTCTCCAGAAGATTGATCCCACCGAGGTTGCTGTCATAATCATGAACGTCAAGCACGGCGACCTCCTGAAAGTTGACGAGCCGCCAGCAAAGTTAGACGAAGGACAGAAAGCGCTTTGGCTGAAGCTTGGTCTTGAGCCGAGGCCATTTCAAAATGTTCACTATTATTTACCACGAGGTAAAAATGGTGAAGCAAATAGCTTCGTCCGACCGAGACAATCCCGACTGTACGCATACGAATTAAATGATTGTGCAGAGAAACTTGATCTCCTCTTTTCAAGTATACCCGATCCAACGGAAACAATAGATTCATTAGTTGGTGAGATTGCGAACGGGTTGGCAAACAAAACAGCAAAGTCACCATGGGTAAAAGTTCAAGATTGGCTAAGTCTACTTGATGGTGAACCACTTGCCGACGCTGGCAAATCGAAACCTATCGGGGATGTGAAAGCCAGTTCTGTTGGGAAATTTCGTCGCCATCTTCGCAGGATGGTCAAGACCAGATCGACCGGTATTTTCACAGATCGTCGTGGGCGAAACGAAGATCATCTTGCTGATGCGATTCAGAAAATCGAAGGCGGTCATACCTACGTCGTGGATATAGCGAAACTCCAAGATCATGAACAAGCGTTCGTTTTTGGAGACATTATCAGAACAGTATACGAGATGTTTGCTGAGTCAGACGAAACGCTTAACCTCCCGAAGAAAGTTCTCATCTTTGTAGACGAGTTAAACAAGTATGCACCTGCTGGTGTAAAAGACTCCCCATTGATCGAGCAGATTCTTGATATCTCAGAGAGGGGTCGTTCACTTGGGGTCATTCTCCTGTCGGCGCAGCAATTTCTGAGCGCTGTTCATCCAAGAGTCACGGGAAACTCGGCAACAAAAATTCTAGGACGAAGCACATCAAGCGAGGTCATGCAGCCGGACTACAGATTTCTCGATCAAGATTTGAAGTTGTCGGTCACGAGACTCTCGAAAGGAGAGTTATTGGTGCAACACGCTGTCTTTCGTCAGCCAGTAAAGATTATTTTTCCGATGCCTGCATACAAACAGGACTGAATGTTTCTTTTGTTTGTAATAAATGCTGCTATTTGAATTGGAGCTTTTCAAATATTGGCACAAAAATCCTCTATAGAATGGACTGAATCCACATGGAACCCAGTAACCGGCTGCAGTAAAATCAGTCCGGGCTGCAAGAACTGCTACGCAGAGCGGATGGCTATGCGACTTCAGGCGATGGGGTCTTCTCGCTACCGGAATGGATTTAAAGTGACGCTCCAGGAAGATATTGTCGAATTGCCGCTCGAATGGAAACAACCTCGCGTCATTTTTACCAATTCCATGAGCGATTTATTGCATAAAGATGTTCCCTGCGATTTCATCGTAAAAATCTTTGATACCATGAAGCGGGCACATTGGCATACTTTTCAGATTCTCACAAAAAGATCGGATCGGTTAGTACAAATTGCGCCGTATCTCCCGTGGCCGGAAAATGTCTGGATGGGCGTGAGTGTCGAATCGCAAAAATATACAGACCGGATCCATGAACTGGTCAAAGTACCTGCTGCCATACGTTTTCTTTCATTAGAACCATTACTTGGTCCTATCCCAAAACTTCCGCTGAGAGGAATCGATTGGGTTATTGTCGGCGGCGAATCCGGACCGGGAGCGCGTCCTATGGAACGTGATTGGGTAACACAGATTAAACGCCGCTGCCGCGAAATGAGTGTCCCGTTCTTCTTTAAACAATGGGGCGGTGTCCGCAAGAAAGCAGCCGGCCGCGAACTTTCCGGAAGAACCTTCGATGAAATGCCGATAGCGCAGCTCAGACAGAAGAATGTGCCGCTGCCTCTCGAAAATATATTGTCATTCCCGAATGTTGTAGTCGGGAATCCAGAACCTTGATTAACTGAGACCTGGATGCCCGCTAATCGCAAAGCGATGCCTTTGGCAAAATCTGCGGGCATGGCAACAGTAGTATTGATAGCAGCTATTCTTTGGATGGGTTATAATTTCCTCTCTTATTTTGACATTCCATGAGATTCAATGTAAATTAACGAGGCAATAATGTAATACATCAAAATGATTATGCAAAAGGTTCTCTTCATTACATATTTCTGGCCTCCGTCCGGCAAAGCAACAGTGCATTGGCCGCTGAGAATGATCCAGCATCTGCCGGGTTTTGGTTGGCAGCCGCTTGTTCTCACTGCAGATGAAGACACATTTTCTTCCCAAGATGAATCTTTGCTCAAGGAAGTTGATCCCAATTTGAAGGTCTTCAAAGCGCGGGCACTCGAACCGTTCGATCTCTACCGCCGCTTATTAGGAAAAGAAAAGAACGCGCCATTGACTTCGTCGGAAACAATATCTACGACCAATCGCGGGCTGCGGCATCGGCTTGCTATATGGATACGGATGAATCTCTTTGTCCCGGATGCACGAATCGGCTGGTACTGGAACGCCGTTCGCAAAGGGAAACAAATTCTTCGTTCCGAAAACATTCAGGCAATTGTATCCATCGGCCCGCCGCATACGACTCTCTTAGTCGGAAAGAAACTCAGCAAACAATTCAATATTCCGCATATTCCTGTACTCATCGATCCGTGGGTTGATATCACATATTATCGTGATTTCAAGCGTAGCAAACCAACGCTTGCACTCGATCGTCACTTAGAACAATCTGTCTTAGAAAAAGCATCACACATAGTGTTTGTTACGGAAAGCATGAGAGAAGATTATGCACGGCGATATCCAGCTATCCAAAATAAATCACAAGTTCTGTATTGGGGATATAACGAAGAGTCGTTTCATGATTATACTCCAAAGAGCATACCGGCAATAGAAATTCTTTTGCATGCAGGGAATATTTTCGATTATCAAAATCCAAAAACACTCTGGGCAACTCTTCGTAAGGAAATTGACAAAGGAAGAAATCTCAAGATTGTTTTTATCGGAACTGTCAGTCCAGGTATTCGGCAATCAATAATGGAAGCGGGACTAAGCGGCCGGACCGAATTTAAAGGATTTCTCCCGTATCAAAAAATGATTGAAGAATTAAGCGCTGCATCATATGTCATGGTATGCGCATCGGAGAAACGACATGTACCAGGAAAACTCTTCGAATATCTTCGTTCCGGCAAACCTATCCTTGCGTTCGGAGATGATAATGAAGAAATACAGAGGATCCTTGACGAAACAAAAGCAGGAATGATTTTTCCTTATACCTCACTCGGTCAAGAATTCTTTGACCGCGTGCACACTTTTCAAACAAAACTGGATAGTGTAGAGCGGTTTGATAGAAAAATAATTGCCGGGAAGCTTGCTCAAATTCTTAACAAAGCTGTTGTACAATAATGCTTCGTTCCGCCGCTCTCTGATTATTTCTTTAGGAAAGAATCCATCGTATAGATGTGGTAGCCGTTTGTTAGCTTGCGGTACAGAAATAGTATAGGTGTTTTCCAGGTTTTCTGATAGTCAGACATACCATGCGGGTCGAACGAGAGAGAAAGGTTCTTGAACAGATTACCGAGATCTTTAAGAATCTGAATATAGGGTCGATAGAGAAGATCCAGAACAACAGAAGAAAGCTCTCGTCTTCCCAATTCGATGAAGCCATTTCGAAATAAGCGCACATAATGAAAATGGTAGAAAACAACAGAAAAATCTTTTCCGGTAGAGCGCTCTCTGCCTCTCAATTTGCCGTTTTGTATCATAAGTTCGTACTGCTGAATATTCCATGGCGCCAACCCTCCGCCGAGATGCTGCAGAACATGAACCCCTTCAAATCTTGTCGTCCAATCTTCTAAATAAAGCTGATCACCAAATTTACCATCCTCAAGCCGTGCATAGCACCATTCCAAGCATCGTTCACGCCACCAGTGTAACGCTGCAAGTCCGCGCTTGTCCTTTTTAAAAGAAATAAACTGGACACAGTATGTCCCACTTTTCTTTGCTTTGTCGTACTTGGGTGTATATCGATGCCCGGTAATCAGAATGGATGGATCTCCCATTTCTTCCAAAAGAACTTCAGGAGAGTTAAAGAAAAACAAATCTGCATCAAGATATGTGCATTGATTGACATAATATTTTTCTAGCACATACAAAATGGTTGAGGACGTGCACGTCCAGCAATATTCTGCGATAGAACGAGTCGGTTTTACACGCAATAATTCATCGTCCTCGAATTCTGCTAATGAAATGACCGTCATATGGGGATACCGCAGAGACCGTAATGCCTGTAAACTTGCATCATCAAATGCAAAAACATATATATGAAAATCATCGCAAACATCCGCAAGTGATTCGTACATCGCAATGCCACGAGAAAAATAGTGCGAATCAAACAGTGTGCAGAAATTATACATTCCGAATCTTTTCAGCTAAAATAATATTGTCAAGATACAAATCACTACTCTTCGGCGTGATCATTGTTAAGAGAGCACCGAGGATATTGAACGGTGCAATCAAGAAAAGAAAGAAGAGATGATTGAGCAAAAGGAATCGCGTTTCGACCTTTTTATAGATGAATCCATTCACCAACTGAAAGAGAATGCCGATATCATTGACACTTTTTTTCTGCTTCACAATTTTAAATCCGTTTTTGTTTAAAACCCAAGCAAGCCCAAACGATGAGTATCGCGCATAGTCATGCGGCTGTTCATGTTCATCCCAGACAAATGGAACTGTCATAAGAAGACGGCCGCCCTGTTTCAGAACCCGATTTACTTCCTGAAGAAACTCGTCCGGATTAAACACATGCTCAAATACTTGATTGATCATAACCGAATCAAAAGATTCTTTCCGAAAAGGAAATCGTTTCCCCTTATAGTAGAGATCAGCTTTATTCATCTTACGCGCTGCGGGAGTATCAAGTTCAAGTCCGACATATTTTGTGCACGCAACAAGATTTTCATACGGCCGCTGGCCGCATCCCACATCAAGTGTTTTTCCCGTAATACAATGCCCGTATTCGATAATACCGTGATATAATCCGCGCCTTGAAAAATAAAACGGATTTGTAAACAGAGCAATAAAACCCGGCTGAAATTGTTCTTTCTTTACGATCTTCGCAATTTTTTTCAGCATACAAATCCTTTAGATAAAAGCATTTCTGCTTTCAGCAAAAGCGGTTTTTTAACCTTTTTTCTCGAGGAGTATAATGGGAATATGCATAAACAAATTAGGGAATTTCTGCATGAAAAACTTTTTAAAGAAATTATCTGGCTCAACACAATGTAGTTCCCTTATTGTCAATCCACCGACAGCAGATACCAAGTCTTTAAAATCTTTCAATGATAATTGGTGAATATGCCCGGTGCTGTACCATTGATAATCGAAGAGCATATGTGTCGGCATTGTTCCCCAAAGCATCAATTGAATACGATTGCGATAAAATGCAAAGTTCGGAAAAGAAACAATTTGAAAACGGGCGATACGTTTCATCTCGCTTAAGAGAATTTCCGGATACATCACCATTTGAAACGTAACATTACAGACCGCATAATCAAAACTGTTGTCTTTAAACGGAAGATGTTCGTCGATGCGGCCTTGAACGACATCCAGCTTCTTTTTACGGCACATCTTTACTCCGCTTACAGCAAGTTCTATGCCTTTGACAGAAGCGTTTCGTTCTTTTTGCAAGTGCCAGAGCAATGTTCCATTGCCGCATCCAAGATCAATGACTTTTGAACCATGCGGAATGAGCTTCGATATTACAGGGAATTCCTGCCGATGCTCATCCGGGTGGCGCGTAAAATCATACTGCCGGTTATCATTCTTGAATGGATCGTCAATACTCACGTTATATTCTCTTTTCTTCAGCAGTATTAGAATTTATTTGCGATTTCAATAACCTGCTCGATATCTTGTTCCGTATGAAAAAAGGAAATGGGAAGACTTAACGTCGTCCGGTGAATTTTTTCCGAGATAGGAAAAGGGCCGCCTTTGATCAAACCCTGCATTGCTTGCTGAGCATGCGGAGGTACCGGATAATGAATATCGGTTTTAATTTCGTTGCGCAAGAGGTGTTCTTTCAATTCATCCCGCCGTTCGTGGCGGACATTAAAAATATGATAAACATCGTAATAATCTTTATGAATTGCCGGCTTGATAAAATCGCTTTTCAATCCTTCATGGTACAATTGTGCCAACTTTCGCTTGTGAGTATTAATTTCATCCAGATGTTTCAATTTAATGGAAAGAAACCCTGCCTGTACTTCATCAAGCCGTGAATTAAAGCCAACGACATCATTGTAATATTTTTTGTTAGAACCATAATTTCGAAGTTTTCGGAGAGTCTCCGCTTTTTCCGGTGTCTGAACAAGAATCGCACCGCCGTCACCAAGACAGCCGAGATTTTTTGTCGGATAGAAGCTGAATGCACCATACTCGCCAAAACCTCCAACCATGTTTCCTTTATACATCGCACCATGTGCTTGAGCACAATCTTCAATAATGCGTACATTGTGTCTTTTTGCTATTGCTAAAATTGGATCCATATCGCACGATTTTCCGTACAAATGAACAAGCATAATAGCCCGTGTACGTGAAGTTATATGTGCTTCCAGTTTCGACGGGTCCATGTTGTATGTTCGGATATCGGGTTCTACCAGCACCGGTGTCAACTGACATTGAAATATGGAGAGAATGGTCGCAATATATGTGTTTGAAGGGACAAGAATTTCATCTCCCGGTTGGAAATGACATGCGTGGAGCGAAAGCATCAGCGCGTCCAAACCGGAGGCAACACCGATACAAAACTTTGCACCGCAATATTCTGCAAAAGAGCGTTCAAACCTTTCAACTTTTGAGCCTAGAATGAACCATCCGTTCTGCAGCGTATCTTTAAAATCTTGCTCATACTCTTCGAAAAACTTCTGGTTTGCTTTTGCAAGATTTTCGTACTCGATCATTCGGCATACTCCTCGAAGATATAGTCGTTGTAATCGAAATATTCGGATGCAAGAACCATGAGAATGGCATCAGACGAGAAATGGTACATTTTATGCCAATCGGCCGGTTCTAAGATCAAACATTTATCCGGCGAGTCCAAGATAAACTCTTCCCTTTTCTTACTGTCGTTATTCCAGATCGTACATTTTCCCTGAATACATATTGCAGCCTGTATAGTTGTTTTATGCCTGTGTTTTCCACGCACGGAACTGTCAACACCGTAAATATAGAATATTCTTTTAATATTAAAAGGAATAACCTTTTCTATAACCGTTAAATTGCCGCGTTGATCGCAAAAGGTTTTGAGATTTATTAAATGTGCCACAGGACCTCGTTAATATAGAGTAGGACGTGAAATCATTCTATCGAAGATGCTTCAGTATTATTTCATGCAGCTGTGCAGCTCGATTATTATAGTTATGATCACGTAATGTGCGTTTCTGACCTTTCTTTGCAATAGCAGAACATTCTTCCTTATGATCTAATAACCATCGCACTTTTTCAATACATTCATCCGGCGATCTATATGTAACAATTTCAGTATCAGGCTCAAAAAGCTCATGGATATTTTTTTTCCAGTCCGTAAGAAGACAGGAACCAGCCCCTGTGACCTCAAACAGACGAACATTTGCCGCATATTCCCCGGCAACATCGCCATGAATATTAAAACTGACTTTTGCATGAGCAAGTGCTTTGAACATTTCGAGACCAAACAAAGGGGGCTTTGCTCTTTTTTGGATATCCTCCAGGTTTTTCAAATTTCTCGGCATTTCATGCAGTGCATATGCTTTGTTGATATGGGGCAACGATTGTGCAAGTGAACCAAGTCCAGTCTTCTTAAGCAAAGCTGCACTCATATATGCAAGCTGACGAAGGAAAAGATCTTCCTTCTTGATGGTAATAATGTTCGCGTAAACATCCATCGCTACATTTGAGTTGATCAAATGCTGTAATACTCGCTGACGTGTGTCGTGATATTCTGAGCCAGGAACAAGTGAACCGGTAAAAAGGAAATCCACAAACGGGTACTGATTTCCTGATGTGATGAGCGGAATGAGAGAGGCTTCGAATCCATGATACATTTGATAAACCTGTAAACCTTTTTTTTGAAGTTCCTGATAGAATAGCGGAGAGCATACTATCATGTAATCAAAAACTTTAAATTGTTTTACATTTTCTAAACTATACGGCGCACAGCAATATCCAATGGCTTGTTTAATCGAAGGAATTCTTTCGCGAAGATGGGATATCCATTCCCCGTTAAGCTTGTAACTCTCCTGAAAATAAACAACATCGGGCTGCAGCACCTGCAATTGGGCAGACAATATCTCCTTGAACGATCCTGTGACACCATGCTCACGAGCCCAGGCTTGCTGCAAGTGTTCCGCATTGAATACAATTTCATAGCTCTCTACGCCCAGTATTCGCAAATGGCGCGCATAAAAATCCGACCATCCAAAGGCTTGATTCATCAAATGCCGATATTGATTTTCATAAGTTTGTCCGATAACCTGCGGATGAGCAGCATAGTATTGCCACAGAAAATCTCTGTAGAAAGAAGTCACTTTAACAAAGCGGTAACTCATCATCTTCCCTGAACATTTTTTTTCAAGGTACCGTACGGGTTGATTATACTTTGCAAAAGCATATATGATTATCCGTGTGAATAAAAACGCACGACAATTTTATGAAATGTTTGTGAAATATCTTCCGAAACATGCAAACCCAAAATCAATCCTCCAAAGATCGACACAATAAATACCGTTCGAAGACTTATATTGATCATCACACCTTGAAACGGAGGAATCATGGATAGAACTCCGTACGTTAATAATGTGCAGATCACGGCAATAAAAGTATTCTTTGTAAAAGGTTGAATCTTCATAACAATTGCAATGAATATAAATCGGGTAGTATTATACAAAACAGTTGATGCCAATACCGCAAGCGCCGCACCGATAATTCCATAAAGCGGGATGAGATAAAAATTTAAACAAATTCCAACGAGACTGATGATCCAAAAGAATAGAAGATCCTTTTTATAATATCTTGATGTACCAATAATTTCTGCATTGATACCTGTAAGCATATCAAACAGTTTTGCAAGCGAGATCAAGAAAACAACCCATTTCCCTTCCCGATATATATCACCATGAGGAATCAGCGAGAATATACTGTCGATATTCAACCAAACGACGAGAAAGATAACCGTACCAATGAGAAATTGATTGATCGAAGATTTTTTGTAGACCACATCAAGTATTTTAACATCATGATCTTTATTCGCTTGTACGACGAGAGGTATCAATACTTGCGATAATGAACGCTTGGGTACTTCAATAATTACTGCGATGAAAAGAGCTATTCCATAAATACCTGTGCTGGCTAATCCAGAGTATGCACTCAAGACAACACTATCAATGTTTGCTAATAGAGCGGCACCGGCATTTCCAAGAAAAACAAACGTGCCAAATTGTGATATTTCGCGTATTTCTTTTCTATTAATATCTCGTACCGTTCCAGTGAAAGGAACAAGTTCTTTGGTACGCGCATAAAATAAAAGTAGGATGGGTGCTATGCAATACAGAAAGCATACAAGTCCGACGAATCCTGAAAATGAAATCAACGCGGCAAGAAATGCAAGTGATACAATCGTGAACAATGCACGCGTATAGATTTCCCGAAGCAATGTTGGGATAAGAGGATAGCTTTGAACAACGACGAAAGCTTCGATGATGCCATAGAAGATAAGACTGGCTGTCAATGGAAGAAGATACCATAGATAAGCTATAAGAAGAGGTGATTTTCGAGAATAAATGCCAATGATACTATTGTGGAGACCTGCAAAAACTGCAGTAAATATTATTACTCCTGCGAGAGCAAGACCGCATAAAAATTTAAAAAATGCAGAACGACGTTGAATTGTATTTGAAAAATATGGAAAAAACTTTATCGCAACTTGCGACCCTCCCAAGGAGAATAATGTAGCAAACAAAGCGGCAACTGCAAGCAATAATCTGATAAGCCCGATTTCTTCGGGCCTAAATGCATAGGGAAACAACCAAAGCATATTACCATATCCAATAAAAAAACCAATATATGATAATAGTGCTGTATACCCGGATCGTCGAACAATTCCCATAGTGTCTATATTATTGCCGACAAACCGGCAACAATAGTGCTTTTCCTGCTCCTCTCTTCTTCTTATATTAAAGAAGCATCTATACTTAATTGTGAAAGTTACAAAAGTTTCATGAACAATGTTCGATTAAAAATACTCTATTTCGCAAGCTGGTATCCCAATAGATACGATAATGTCTTGGGGATATTTATCAGAAATAAGGCGCAAGCCATATCTTCTCTAAGTGATGTAGCGGTAATCTACGCTATGAAGGATCCTGCAGCCCAAAACATTTTTGACATTGAAACCTCATATGAAGGGGCTATCTTTACTGTGAGGGTCTATTTTCGCACTTCATCCAATACATTTTTCGATGCATTACTTTATAATATTAGATTTCTCCAAGCCTATTACAAAGCATGGAAAATAATAAAAGTACAATGGGGAGTACCCGATCTGATTCATGTAAATGTAGTCGACCGGGCAGGTGTTCCCGCACTCTTCTTCAAATGGTTAAGAAACATACCTTATGTCATTACGGAACATTCGACACCAGATGTTGCATATACAAAAGGGGAACGCCTAAAACCTATATTCCCAAAAAGGTGGTTGAAACGTTTAATTTGGCGATATAGTTCTGGTGGTTCGGTGGATTCATCAACATCTTTGAAATTTCTGGAAAAGATAGGAATTTCAAGTAAAATTTGTGTCATTCCGAACGTTGTCAATGTTGATCACTCCAAATTGCCAATAACGAAGCCCTCGATGGGAAACTCTAAAAAAATTGGCGTACATATTTCTATTCTCAATGAACGAAAGAATGTCCGTGATATTATTCAGGCAGCGGCTCGGTTATCTGCGTCGCGAAATGATTTTGAAATCCACATTGTAGGAAACGGCGAACAAAAAGATCAACTTATAGAACTTGCTCGGAATCTTAATGTTCTTGATAAGTCGGTTTTTTTTCATGGATACCTTATTGAAGAAAAAAAGCTGGAGTTAATCACTCGATCGGATTTTCACTTACTGAATAGCGACGAAGAAGGGTTCTCAGTTGCTGCGGCAGAATCGTTGTGTTATGGTATTCCAGTGATTACAACGGATTGCGGTGGTCCCGAAGATTTTGTCACTGAGAAAAATGGAATCATTATCAAGCGAAGAGATCTTGATGGACTGACCATGGCGATTGAAAAAATGCTGGACACGGCATGTAAGTATGCTCATAAACAAATAAGCACAGACGCATGTGCCCGATTCGCTCCGGAGGTTGTTGCCCGGCAAACATTAGATCTGTATTGGAAAGCCAAAACAACATGGACAGCTGGAAACACTTCACGAATGGTTTCAATTCCACCGAACGCACGTGTTTTGGATGTTGGAAGTGGACATCAACCAAATAGACGCGCAAATGTTTTGCTTGATAAGTATCCGGAAGAAACGATACATCGAACGACACAGCAGATTGTGATACCAGATGGAAAGGAATTTTTTGTTGGTGATGCTTTAGCAATGCCGTTTCCAGATAAATCATTTGATTTTATCATAGCATCTCATATTGCCGAACATATTGAAGATCCAGAGCAGTTCTGTCGTGAAATGAGCAGGGTGGGAAAGGGGGGGTATATTGAAACGCCGGGACCTCTAACAGAATATTTGATGCCGACAAAGTCGCATAAATGGATTGTGACAAAAAGGGGAAATACATTATTCTTTCGTAAAAATAATGTTACCGGATCTTATTTTCCTCTTTTCTTTAGATTTTTCTATCTCAATAGAGAAGGCTATATAGAAAATACTTGGAGAACTTCTAATAGAGCATTAATAATTCTCAATTTAATTCTTGTTAAACTTTGGGCTCACATTCCATATGCATATACCTGCGTCGAATGGAACGATACAATTGTTGGTGTAGTAACATCAGAGTGAATAGGCTTGCGATCTATCCTCCCGCACCGGTTCATGCAAAGTTCTTCATTGTTGCCTTTCAATTATACTTCTGTTTTCTTTGGTTCGGTTGTGTGCACCGCATTTTTGACACTATTTTGTCTTTGTGTTCGCTTTCTATACCAATCGAATGCTTTTTTTCCGATAGGCACAACAATTCCGATAAGCACCACAATATTTGATACAAGACTTATCTGCCTGCCTGTGGAAAAACTCGCCGGTTCAAATTTCATTTCTATAGTATGCTTCCCTTGTGGAACAATCACGCCGCGAAAGAGATAATTAAGCCGGAGAATTTCAACTTCTTTTCCATCTATGAATGCCTTCCATCCTTTGGGATAATAGGCCTCACTGAGGAATAAAAGGTTGTTACCTGTTGCTGTCGTTTGCACTTTAAGATCCTGAATTCCATAATGCACGACTGCAGCTTCTGCACCTTGAAGCGGCGGATCGATTTTGGTTTTAATATCTTCCGATACGTAGGCGATGTCACGTGGGTCAAATGAACGATCAGCTATTTTCTTGAGCATCGCAAGATTATCGCTCACTTCATATCTGTTCACAAAGAATATTCTGGGCAGCCAGAAATGAACTCCATAGACCTTTGTATCCGGACTATTGTACACTTGAGTTAATGCCGGACTTAATTCATCTCTATTACTGATAAGATACTTAACATTCATAAGCTGCCAGACGAGTGGATTACCCATTCCAGCGACATCAGCCATATCTTGAAATATCCGCATCTTTGCGCCTTGATATCCAAAAGCATTCTGGATTCTCCAGTACGCATATGAGTTATCACCGTACACAGGCTGCCCATTATCCAATTTTAAAACACGAAACTGTGTGGTATCTTGCTGCAATACTTTAATGAAATCCGGTGTTGCCATTACTTGTATACTTTCCTGTTTAGGCCTTGGTTCTGATGGTTTTGATGCAACACGCCAGAGATCAAAAAGGACAGCAATGATGAGGAGACCATACAGAGTTGCAGATTTCAGTTTCCTTTTTTGATAATAGTAAAATGCTCCGAACACGACTATGAGGAAAGCACAACCCACTAGTATGTCTGTTATGACAGAAGAAAAAACAAAATCATACAACATTGTAAGAACTCTTGGATCCTGACCATAGTACTGCGCCAGCACTTTACTGACTTCTTGAACGGGAAAGAACGAAGAGTATATGTCTTTCAGGATACCTTTTCCTATGAGTGTTACCACGAAGCAGAGAGCAAGGAATCCAAGAGTATATTTCCATTGTCTTTCTTGAGATGGACTTATTTTTTTTAATTCCGTCACGAATGATATAATTCCATATCCGGCAAGAAATGGTGTAAAGAACTGGACGAGCATAAGAATCATCAGTGGAATTCTGAACTTGTTGAACATCGGCAGGTACCGATACAATAAATCGTATATGAAGGAAAATTCTTTTCCAAATGCGACGAATAATGAAATAAGAATTGTAATTCCCATATATTGGACAAATGGCTCTTTTCGATTTTTAACAAAACCGATAATTGCAAGCACTATAACAATAATACCCATATAGTGCGGATTATCAACGGGTTGAGGTTGCGGACCCCAATATGTGTTTAACTTTACTTCCCGATTTTGTGTTAAAGGGCCTTGGTAGGAATGCCACCCAAATCCATACCATGATGGAATGAAAAATGTCATCATCTCACCGGGGCTCAACGACCAGTTTGTCGCATAATCATAATCAAGCCCGCCTTCGACGGTTTTCGTCTGTGATGCCGGCGAAGTGTTGGTAATAGCATTAGAACCGCGCATGGAAAAAGGATTGTATTCAAGTGTCGAGAGGTGTAAGTCAGCACCCATCAATAAAGCGAAGGCTGTTGCAATGACCAGCGATGCTCCACTGATAAGGATTCCTTTCCAGTTTTCTTTTTTTATCAAGGCACGGATAAAAAAGAAAAGTAAATAGAATCCCAAGGCAAGATAAATATAGTAGATAAATTGCACATGACCCGGTTCAATCATCAAGCGAACAATAATTGCAAGCAAGAGTGCAAAGATGAGATTAAATCTCTCTCTCAGTTTTTCCACAAGCAAAAATACATATGGAAACCAGGCGAGGACAGCAATTTTTGTACCATGACCTAACATAATATACAAGGCAACATCGGTTTGAAATGTCGCCATTAATGATACCAAGAGTGCAATGGGTTTATTCTTGAATAGTTTATAAGCAAGAAGGTAGACACCAATTCCAAATACCAGATATAGAAACAGCGATGCACCATCTTCTTGTCCAAGGAAAATAATCTTACCTATGTGCTTTCGTATTACCCACCAGATACTTATTATAGGCTGATGCTTCCAGTCTGGCAAAACAGCAATAGTCATACTTGCATATCCGGGCATCCCGCAAAAAATGTACGGATTCCATAACGGATAAATTCCCTCTGCTTTGGCATCTTTTAATAAAGTTTCCCAGCTATGTGATGCAATCGTGTCAGCTGATTGATATGTTTTCCCGTCGAAAACGATTGAATGAAAGAAGATCAACAGGCAGAGATAAAGAAAAAACATTGCTGCAGGATGCTGAAGTTTTAATGGAATAAGTGGATGATCTGCCGTCGTTGCTTTTATGTTACGAGTTTGTTCTATTGCATTCTTAGCCATAAGTAATTTTAATCCCTCATGAATATTGTGAGAAATTTTTAGCGATGAGAAGTTTTCTTCGATTCTCTCCTGAAAATATAATACAGAGAAAAGGAGTTACTTTCAACAAACTCATCGGCACACACAACATCACACTTTCTTTGCCACGACATTCAATCCTGTACCGGTTTTGTTGTCTGTAATGTAATCCAACCACATCATCGGCAAAACCAACGGTAATACGATGATGTAGTAGAGTGGCAGCAATATAAAAAATCCCTTTGAGGTATTTAAAAGCAGCAGCGGGAATTTGATGCCCAATCGCCATGCAAAGGTGCCCCAATGTCCATAGGTATAGCGTATCATCTCCACGCGAAAACCGGCAGCCTCCAATTTGCTCCGTATCTCCTCCATACCATAGCCGTTACGAGCATGTTCTTCGACAAAGCTGCGGTCGTCTTCCGAATGTACATCGGACCCCCCCAAGTTAGATGGGGTATTGATGAAAAGTTGTCCATTATTCTTGAGTGCGCGATAAAAATTCTGGAAAACTCCGACATCATCCGGAATATGCTCCATTACATCCACCGAAAGAATAACATCAAATTTATCTTTATGCTGAATCTGCGTTAAATCTTCAACAGCGAAGGAGCACCGCAGAAAACCAATCGAGCGGAAGAATTGGTTGCAGTCGGCAATTTGCTCTTCCTTAACATCAATACTATAGATAGTCGCAAGCGGAAATTGTTTCGCAATAAAGTACGAATATTGCCCAAAGCCGCTGCCGGCATCATATATGGTGAATGGTTCACGACGATTGTCCAGTTGTCGATGGAGTTCGCGCTTCACATACCACTCTCGTAGGAACATCACACCGAGCAGTTTGTAGAACAGAATTCGCAGCCATGGTTTGTTCCGTGCTGCATTGCCAAAAATCTTTTTAATTGGATCGTATTGCATAATTAAATTTTTTGATCAAATAAACTTTCGAGTCGCTCGACGAATGTATCCCATCCGTATTGTTTCTTTTCTTTTTGTATGTTTAATGCGAACCCGCTCTCACAATTCTCCTGATAAAACTTCACGACAGCGTCCGCAAATGCTTTGGGATTCTGTGGGGGAACGATGAATCCTGTGCGCCCGTTTGCAACCACTTCGGCTAAACCGCCAACATTCGTAACAATCACCGGTTTATTAAAATGATAGGCAATCGGTACAATTGCACTTTGTGTCGCAGAAACATAAGGAAGAACAACGACATCGGCAGCAGAAAAATATGTCGAAATTTCTTCATTAGGGATATAATCGGAATGCAATTGAATATGTTCTTCTAACCCAAGCTGTCGAATTTTTTTCCAATATTTTTCTTCATCCTCATAAAATTCTCCCGCAATGAGAAGCAACCCGGATATATTTTTTAGAATGATCGGCATGGCATCGAGTAATACACCGAGCCCTTTGTAAGCCCGCACATAGCCAAAGAAAAGCATTACATGATCGTTGGTAATTCCAAGCTTCATTCGTGATTCTCTTTTTGGCAGAAGTTCCCCGAAAACATTGAACAATGGAAGAGGTGATAAAACATATCGCGCTTTTGGAAGAAACCGATGAAGATCTTCTTCTACTGTTTTAGATAACACGATAAACGCATCGACAGAATGGAATGCGTATTTCGTCAACGCTGCATCGCCAGGACGTTTTTCATGCGGGATGATATTGTCGCAAATGAAAATCACTTGTGCGTTGATTTTACGTTTTACCAGTCGGGCAATCGAACCAAAGCATGGTGCAAAGAATGGCATCCAGTACCGAAAGATGATTACGTCTGGCTTTTGATTTGTAATATATCGAGCGGCGCGGTACCACGAGATTGGATTAATGGAATCTATCAATGAAACAGTGGGAACATTGAACAATGGTTTCCCCGGATCTATCTGTGACTTGCCTGGAAAAAGCAACGAAGGATACTGCTTCGTAAATGAAACAATTTGCACGTCATGGTTCTTGGATAAATACCATCCGAGTATAATATTTAATTGTGCCATTGCTCCCCGTAGAGGATAGGCTGGACCAACGATAACGATTTTCAACGCATCCGTCCTTTTTGCAGCACGGCAGAGTCGATCGCTGCCAAATAATTAAGACGTAAAATGTAACTGGGGAATTGCGAGCCTTCTTGATGTACGAGTTCAAACATCTGCGGGTACTTATCTGCAACCGGCTGCACGTATCGGCGCAGCGTGGATGACCACTGGAAGTTGTCGTACAGAAGGTGTGTCATATTGAGCGACTTCCACTTTGCAACAATTGAATCCGGATTTGTCTGATCAATTTTATATGTGCCGTAGACATCATAATCTCCTGCATAGAGCAGGAACAACTCAGGCTTACGGCAAATAACATGTGTTGTTTGCCTGGGGAGATTGGTTTTCAGCCATAGCGATGCGCGTAGGTAATTTACCCAGTCTTCAGTGAAGCCTGCAAATTCGTTACCGCCAAGATTCGCTTTGAGAATTGGATAATTTTCGTCGATAGCCTTTTTGATCTCGGCCATGTTTGCAAATGTCAATCCGAGTACCGCAATAAATATAAGCGTCTTTGCACGGGGCGTAACCACATGTGCGTCCTTCGCTTTTACCCATCGGTTGCCAAGCCAATATATTCCTTCCATCGTTCCAATAAAAATGAACGGGATGACAGGAACGAGAAAGCGCGTTGAAGTATAAATATTCTGCAGCACCAACGAGAGGAATGCAACGTACGCTAGTACAAAAAAACCAAGAAACGCTACTGCGGACTTTGGCTTGGTAATAATTGGGACAATGCATCCAATCAGTAAAATAACAGAAATAAGAATACCGAAGAATGCAGGCATATTTGATATGAAACGCCCATCTGCAAAAGAATTTTCCAGCGGCATCGGAACGCCAAGCGCAGAAGGAAAATGATAGTTCACATAACTGATTATATTATTCGTAAAACGCTCGATGAATCCGCTTACAGTTTCTATTCCTTCTGTTGCATTGTAAGGATTTTTCAATATGAGAATAGATGTTTGCCCGAACGCAGCCGAGCCGGACGTCCATTCATATATTTTTAACGGGCTGTAGAGTACAACACATGTAAGGACAAAGACCCCCAGTTGTTTCCAACGCTGCTGCCAAGCGAAAAATATCAGAGCAACACCGGCAACGGTTGCACCTGGGATACGGATATAAAAAGATGCCATTGTTAAAACAGCAGCTAGAAAAGCAGATTGCATTGATTTATTTTCGCTTGCGAGAAGTATATAATGGATTGTCCAGATGAGAAGAAGTGTGAAGAGCATCTCGCTGAATGTCTGGTGCGAATATTTAAGCATCTGCGAATTGATGGCAACAAATAATAACAACGGGTAGAGAACCATTGGCTGTAGGTGTTTGCGAAATACGAAATAGAGCGAAATGATTGTTCCCAAGAAAAAGAGTAACGAGGTCATTTTTAGAATTATCAGATTTACTCCGAAGATCCAGATAAACAATGCCAATATGATTGGATAACCGGGTGTTTTGAATCCAAACGGAACCTGGCCGGAGGTAACAATCTTCATTGCCGAGAGCACGTACGAAGTGTCATCGCCATCGACACTTGGTTTTATATCGAATGTCAAAATGCCATTGATCAACCCGATGGCAAGTACACCAATAATCCACCATCGATGTTTCTTTTCAAACCATCGTGTCAATCGGTCGTATATCGTTGGTTTGGAGTGCTGATATTCTGGGTTCTTTTTGATATGCACTTTTTTTGACATAACGAACACCCGGTTTATACAAACTTCAATCGACGTGCTGCAACGAAAACCATTTTCAGCAACAATAAACCATGTCGCCAGCGTTGGATGTTAGTCTCGCCATATGTACGTTCAGCATAACGGATTGGCATCTCGACAATCTTCATGTTCTGCTTTGCCGCTCCGAAGATGAGATCAAAATCTCCGAAAGGATCAAACTCNNAGCAGGTATGTGAACATCATGCTGAAGAACTTATTGCCGAGGAGATTGAGGATGCGCATCGCTTGTTTTTCCATGGGATATACAAGCCGGCTTCCGTTCACAAATTCTCCACGGTTTGCTGCTAATGCATAGAAGAATTTTGGCAAATCTTCTGGTGCCACAGTAAGATCAGCATCAAGAATCATCAAGATGTCGCCGGTTGCTCGCGCAAATCCTTCACGTACAGCATTCGCTTTTCCAATGCCACTTTGTACATAATAACTCAAGGCATTCTTCTTGCCATAGGTTTCTACAACACGTTTAATTTCATCAAGCGTTCCGTCCTTTGATCCGCCTTCCACAAAAATGATTTCAGTCTTGCTTCCCATGTCGGGAATACGCTGCACTGCTTTTTCGATGTTGCCATGTTCGTTGCGCGCCGGAATGATCACCGAAACAGAGAAACGCTCAGGATGCATTTCCTGTACGCGTGGACGTGCAACAATAAAACGTACCACACAAAGTTTCCGAAGTAGCGGAAGTTGTGAAATGTACTTATTCAAAAACCAGGAAATGACGGGAATATATTTAGGCAGCAGTAATCGATAACCGCTTCGAATGATTTCGAAGTCCGCAAGATCCAATAGGTTGTGCAAGTCATGTGTGTTGATCCAGTTCTGACGCGGCTGAGGAGTTTTCATCAAAATTTTTTCAGCGAGAAGAAGAATTGGCTCCCACAAAAAATTATAGTATGTAATAATGAGGCGGGAACGAGGATTCATTACCCTGTGAGCCCGCCCCAGAGCGCGCTGGATATCGTATAAATGACCGACAAGATCGGACATAACAACATATTCAAACTTCTGATCTAAAACTAATTCTTCTGCATCCAGAGGATAGAATGAATGCTGTGGATATTTTTGCTGCGCACATTTAATCATTGCAGGACTAATATCTACGCCTACACCGATTGATGGTTTAACTGCATGAAGTAAATCACCGGTTGCACAACCGATTTCAAGTACAGAAGCATGCGGTGTAATGAGAAATTCTATTAACTTTTCTATCGCTTTATGGTAATAGCGATTTCGTCCTTGCCAGTGATCCCATTTCTGAGCTATAGCTTCAAAATAAGTTATTAACCGAGTCTGTTTATCAGAAGCCCTATTCATTTTTTTATATCAATTCCATTAATACGTAAGATGCTGATAACAATAGCAAATATCAAAGGTCAAATAAAATTCAACAATATTGATTCCGCATATTCTAGCTATACAGTAGGTTTACGCGCTGAGAGAATAATTGAACCGGCAATCTCACGAATTAGCGGGGTTGCTTCCAGCAAATGTGTTATTTTTATTGCTAACGGAATAAATTTTTGAGGTATGGCAGGATGTAAGAAATCATATGGATCAACAACAATATCAATGAATCCCAATCGTTTCAATAATCGAGCCATCGGCCAGCGAAAAAATGCAGTCTCATCTGGTGAATCTCCCAATTTGCGCTTTATATATGGAATATTTTTCTGAATAGCTATTTGAGGATTAAGCATATTCGGCTCAGCAAACGCTATACTCATGCCAGGTTTTAAAACACGAAATGCTTCCATGAGTGCTTTCTCGACCTTCACATGATGCAGAACCGAACTTCCAATGACTGCATTAAAAGTCGCATCATGAAATGGGAGCATCTCAATATCACCAATTTGAAATGAGACACTTGGATGTGATTCTTTCTGTGCCTCAGCAATTAATTCTGGAGATAGATCGACGGCAGTAAGCACAGCTCCTGTCGCTGCAATGCGCCGCGAAAACATACCAGTACCACATCCAAACTCAAGCACTTTCATACCTGATTGAATAGACGCTCGTTCAATTAATAATTCAGTACGTCGGCGAGCGCGCTCTAAGCCGGCAGGTGTTCCCCATCCCCATATTTCAATTGCATTTGGTGCTAATAGTTTCCCGTGTGCGAGTTCGTGTGCCTTGCGAATTTCAGATTGCCTTTGGTTGATAGACAACAGAGAGATTACCTTAATGATTCACGGATAGAATATGTTTCTTCGTTTCGTTCGTGGCGCGAGATCATCTCACCGAGTAAACCGAGGGATACAAATTGAACGCCAATAATAATAAAGAGAAACCCGACCATGAAGAGCGGACGATTGCTGAGCGACGTGATGCCTAAAAACCATTCTATTGACAAATAACCATCGATCGCTGCACCAATAAAAAACGAGATAAGCCCCCAGATACCAAAAAGATGAAGCGGACGGCGGATATACTTTGCAGTATAAAGAATGGTGAGCAGATCAAGAAATCCCCTATAAAATTTCCCAACGGTATATTTTGAATGGCCGTACTTTCGTGGATGATGCTGAACAACTTTCTCTCCTACACGAAAACCGGCTTGATGCACTAATATAGGAATATAGCGATAGAGGTCGCCGTAAATTTTCAATTCCTTTACTACCTCGTTTCGGTATACTTTTAAACCGCAATTCAAATCATGGACACGCAATCCGGTCAACTTACTTGTAATAGCATTAGCGATGCGTGATGGCAATGTGAAGATGGCGGAATCATGCCTTTTTTTCTTCCATCCCGATACAAGGTCGTATGAATCACCCAATGCTTCGATAAGCAGGGGGATCTCTTGGGGATCATCCTGCAAATCGGCGTCCATCGTAATGACAAAGTCACCCTCTGCTTCTTTGAATCCTGCCGAAAGGGCTGCCGACTTACCAAAATTACGCCGAAAACGAACCACTTTAATATTATCCGGATGCTCAGCGTGTAATATCTCTAACACTTTAAACGATTTATCTATACTTCCATCATCAACAAAGATGACTTCGTATCGCTTATTTATCCGTCGCATCGTCTCTCTGATATGCGAAAATAACTCGCGCAATGATTCTTCTTCATTCAAAAGGGGAATGACAATGGAGACATACGGAACTTGCGATTTGCTGGGCTTTTCTGTTTTGAGCTTTGCCATCAGTGGATTCGCTGGTATTTGTGAATTATTTCGTAAATAAAGTAACGGAAAAACGAGCAAGATGCAAGAAAAGGATGATCAAGTCCATCGTTCAATTATTGAACTCAAATAAAAATCTTAGTATGGTTATCCGGTTATCTGCTGGTATGCGGAATAGAACGCTGCTCGAGTTCAACTCGCTCCGCGTCTGGTGTGGAAATTATCACAAACACTTCTTCCAGCTTAACAAAGTCTACACTGGGTGTCATGGTGATGGATTTGAATAGCGAGCTTGCTTGTTCGCGTACATCACTAACAATTCCGATGCGAATGTTCGATGGGAAAGTGTTGCCATATTCGGAGGTAGTTATCAAATCGCCAATTTTGATATCTCGCATCTTTGGTATGTTCTTAAGAGCAAAGGTTTTCCCATCCCATGCAACAATTCCATCTACACGGCTGCGCTGGATTTTGGCGCTTACACGGAAGTCTGTATTGATGAGAATATTCACTATGGAATAATGCTTCGTGACCGATGCAACAACACCGACCAGTCCACCACTGCTCACTACCGGCATGCGCTCCTGAATGCCGTCTGCGAGACCAACATCAAGTGTAAGTGTGTTGCGGAGAAGAGAAAGATTTTTGTTGACGACACGACCCGCTGCGTATGTATATGGTAATTGGCTTTTCAGTTCCAACAACTGGCGAAGCCGAAGATTTTCGAGCTTTGCTTCACGGAGTCGCTGTGCTTCATCTGCGAGTTCGATATTGATATGGCGAAGAAGTTCGTTCTCAGATTTAAGTCCGAAGTAGGTAGGGATGAAACTCAATTTTTCCTGCATCACTCCGAATACTACTGTTGAAATTGTGCGAATTTGTTTTATCTGTGGATTGTCGTTCAATGCCATCAGGAGAATAGAAAGTACAACCAACCCAGTGAGAATGGCGTACTCTCGGAATTCGTAAAGAATATCGTAGAAGCGTTGAAGCATAAAAAGGTTTGTAGAGCTTAGATTGAAGACAGGATTAATCTCAAAACCCACATCTTCCATCGTACATCATTAATATCTCTTACCCTTGAGCAGAACCTTGGAGTACTTTTCCATATTCTCCATCACTTTGCCGGTGCCGCGCACAACAGCCAGCAATGGTTCTTCAGCAACGTGGACGGGCAGATTGGTCTCCAGACGAAGTCGTTCGTCAAGGCCTTTGAGCAAAGCGCCGCCGCCGGTGAGCATAATACCGCGGTCGAGAATGTCTGCGGAGAGTTCTGGCGGGGTGCGTTCCAGTGTGATCTTCACTCCTTCTACAATTTGTGCAATCGGTTCGTTGAGTGCTTCACGGATTTCAACGGAACTTACTTCTGTCGTTTTCGGTATGCCGTTGACAAGATCGCGGCCCTTTACTTGGATGGTGATTTCTTCTTTGAGAGGCATTGCTGATCCGACTTCGCACTTAATAGCTTCCGCGGTTCGCTCACCAATCAAAATGTTGTGGTTCCGTTTGAAGAATTGGATGATCGACTCATTCATCTCATCACCGGCAACGCGCCGTGATTCTTCATTAACAATGCCGGACAATGCGATGACGGCAATTTCTGTTGTGCCGCCACCAATATCGACAACCATGTTACCAACCGGCGCATCGACATCTAAACCGACACCGATGGCGGCTGCCATAGGTTCGGCAAGCAAGTGTACTTCTTTCGCTCCCGCGTGCTCGGCAGAATCGCGCACAGCACGCTTTTCCACTTCCGTAATACCGGATGGCACCGACACGATGATGCGCCTGCTCGGCACCCAGCCTGCACTGATCTTTTTGATAAACTCACGAAGCATGCCTTCAGCGATTTCAAAATCCGCTATCACACCATCTTTCATCGGACGGATTGTGCGGATATCTTTATGCGTACGGCCGAGCATCTCACGCGCCTCATTGCCAATAGCAATAATGCGCTTCGTGTTTCGATCGAATGCGACGATGGAAGGTTCGTTCAGGATGATACCTTTGCCCTTCATCCAGATGACAGTGTTTGCCGTGCCAAGATCAATGGCAAGGTCAGCAGAAAATAATGAAAAGAGTCCCATGAGTATCCAATGACTAATTAAAAAGTGAACAAAAGTATCATTTAATGTCTAAAATGTCTAATGCCAGTGAAAACCATCGCCACACCATGTTCGTCTGCTGCTTTGATAACTTCTTCATCGCGCACAGAACCACCGGGCTGAATAACTGCAGTTGCGCCTACCTTTACCGCTTCCAACAATCCATCTGCAAACGGGAAGTACGCATCGGATGAGACTGCACAGCCGTGTAAATCAAATCCAGCATCTGTAGCTTTCATTGCAGCGATCTTGGATGAATCGACACGCGACATTTGTCCTGCACCAATGCCGAGTGTTCGATCACCCAATGTGTACACAATAGCGTTCGATTTCACGTGCTTTGCAATGCGCCATGCAAACAACAGCGCCTGCATTTCTTCGTCCGTCGGTTGACGTTTGGTAACAACTTTCAATTCGCTTGGATGAATCCGGTGCTGATCCGGTTCCTGCACCAACATACCGCCGACGACCGTACGGATATCCAACTCCCGCATTTTGCGCAGATTAAATATTTGCTTCATCAACCGGCGGTCTTTCTTCTTTGTCAGAAGTTCTAAAACTCCTCGCTCATACTCCGGAGCAATAACGACTTCGGTGAAAATCTCATTGATGGCTTCTGCGGTTCTACGATCCAGCGGACGATTTACACAGACAATACCGCCAAATGCCGACTTGGTATCGGTCGCTAATGCTTTCTTGTAAGCTTCAACGAGAACTGCATCGGAAGCAACACCGCAAGGATTATTATGTTTTACGATGACAACGGTTGGCTCATCAAACTCTGCGCACAAGAGCGCTGCCGCGTTGATATCTAAGATATTATTATAGGAAAGCTCTTTGCCGTGCAGTTTCTGAAAATGTTCGCCAAATTTTCCATAGAGCGCAGCCGATTGGTGAGGATTTTCACCATACCGCATCAGTTGTTCCTTCATCAACGACAAGGTAATGGAATCTGGTAGCGTGTTCTGCGGCGTTAGTCCAGCAAGATACGATGCAATAACTGAATCGTAATGGGCGGTGTGCTGGAAGGCACGGCAAGCAAGCTGGAAACGTGTCTGCATGGTGAGCGCACCGTCGTTCTCACGCATTTCTTCCAATACGACACCGTACAAATTGGGATTAACGACTACGGCAGTGTGCTTGAAATTCTTTGACGACGAACGCACCATCGCCGGCCCGCCGATATCAATTTGTTCAATAGCTTCATCGAGCTTCACATTCTCAACAGCAATAGTTTGTTCGAACGGATACAAGTTCACGACCACGAGATCGATCGGTTCAATATTATGTTTCTGCAGTTGCTCAAGATGCGATGGATTGTCGAGCACCGCAAGAATGCCGCCATGAATGATTGGGTGTAAAGTCTTCACGCGGCCATCAAGAATCTCCGGGAAACCGGTCACATCTGAAACCGAGTTCACATCGATACCGGCGTTTTTCAACGCAGTAAATGTTCCGCCGGTGGAAATTATCTCGACGCCGAATTCTTTCAATGCTTTTGCAAATTCGACGATTCCTTTTTTATCCGAAACACTTATCAGCGCACGTCGAATTTTTAGCAACGGGTTGAGATCTGAGGACGTTGGTTTTGAAAAAGGATCCAGAATTATAACGTTATCCAAGCTTTTCTTCCTTCAATTTTTACTTTTCCTTCAGCAAAGGCTTTCAATGCTAAAGGATAAATTTCATGTTCAATTTTTAGTACTTTTGCAGCGAGCAAATCCGGAGTATCCTCCTGAATGATTTCGACAGTTTTTTGCATCACAATCGGACCGCGATCATACTCTTCGTCTACAAGATGAACCGTAGCGCCGGAAACTTTCATCCCACTCGCAATGACTGCTTCGTGAACAAAGTGACCGTACATTCCCGCTCCGCCAAACGACGGTAGCAGCGCAGGATGAATATTCACAATGCGGTTACGGTATCGTCGTACCACCTGTAAAGGAATTTTCTTCATATATCCTGCGAGCACAAGAAGTTCTGCTCTCTGCTGGGATAGCACATTAAGCATCGCCTCTACAAGCGCTTCCTCCGACGGAAACATTTTCTGCGAGAGGTGACTTGTTTGAATTTTGCGAGTACGTGCAATATCTAGTGCAGCTGCATCGGACCTGTTGCTGATAAGTACGGTGACGCGCGCCGATAGAAGGCCGGCATCGATTGCGCTGAGAATTGCTTGAAAGTTAGAGCCGCGCCCAGAGGCGAAGATCGCAATGTTCATTCCACTTTTGCCAGAGTAAGCACCTCATGATGACGTCGAAATGTAATGAGAAGTTGAAGGAGAATCAACGAAAAGCGTGAGAAAACAGAAAAGTAAGCCAAAGCTTTTCTTTAAATGTCACATTCCTGACGAGCCTGTGTAAGTTCGCGTTCCAGACGTCGTACGTACTCTTCGCCCGGCTTCATACGTCTTTTACCGGGAAACGCATGCTTCGGGATCGGCTACCTGTTCGCTTTTCCACCGATACAGCAATTCTGGATGTATACCTAGATCCTTTGCTATATCACTGATCTTCCGATTGGTCTCTAATACTAATTGAAGAGTATCGAGCTTAAATTGTGCGTCAAATCGTCGACGCTGTATCTTTGACATCGGGACACCTCCAGACAGAATATACTGCCTTTTCTTGATGTCCGAAATACCGAGGCAAGATCACAGGTGTGCTTTTCCTCAAAGTAAGTTGTACCTTGAAAGTGATGTGTTTCGAAAACCGCTACAGTCTATGTTATAAAAACAATAGCTGCAATTGCCTATTTTTAATATTTACAAAGGAACGAGATGAATAACTTCAGAAGGTTGGTTTTCACATGGCTTATTATAATCAGTTGTATTTCTGAAATGATTCATGCTCAATCCGTTGATTCTATCTTCAACAAGTTCACGAAGAGGTATCACACCTTTCAGAGCACGACGTTTCCTTATTACATATTTGTGCCGGCAGCCTACGATCCTCAAATCCAATACGCCCTTGTGCTCTGTTTACATGGAGCCGGTGAAGTGGGCGATAATCCTTCAGCCGTGAAGAAGAATAGTATGGCAACAGTATGGGCAAAAAATTCAAACCAAACACGCTGGCCTTGTTTCATCGTTGTTCCTCAATGTCCGGCTAATGGGTGGTGGACCACTTCGAACATCATACTCACCGTCAATGATATATTGGATTCTCTTTTGAATGAATTTTCCGTTGATACAAACCGCATGTATATCACGGGTCTTTCGATGGGTGGATACGCAACATGGGATTTGATTGTTCGTTTCCCGAACAAGTTTGCGGCTGCTGTTCCAATGAGTGGAGGAGGAGATGTATCAAAAGTAATGTTGATCAAACATATTCCGATATGGGATTTTCATGGTGCTCAAGATGGGACTGTCCCCGTGAAAAACTCAAGAGACATGATGACCGCCTTTGAAAACACAGGTACTACCGTGGTCTATACTAATTGCCATCATGGGGATTGCACAGGACTTCCCGATAGCGTTATTGCCGACACACTCAAAAACGGTGCAAGACATATTTATACAGAATACCAGAATGGCGGTCATGCAATTTGGGATATAGCATACAATAATATTTTCCTTTTACCATGGGTATTTTCGCAATCCAAGACAAATACATCCGGCATAAAGAGAGAGATTTTCAATTCACCTCCAAAGGAAATAAATTTATCACAGAACTATCCTAACCCGTTCAATCCATCGACGACGATCAAATATCAACTGCCAACAAAATCCAGCGTGCGACTTGAAGTGTTTAATATTCTGGGACAACGTGTTGCTACTCTGGTCAATGCAGAACAGCAAGCAGGAAATTATCAAGTACCATTTGACGCAAAGATGCTCTCATCAGGGATGTATTTCTATCGCATCGCTGTAGGGACAAATGTGAAGTCTCGTAAAATGATGTTGATACAGTAATGGTGATATAGCTGGCTATCCTGTGATTGTTTCGTCTAGAACAACGAACATCACGATGTTTTGCAGCCCTAATGTATTTATGAAGAGAAAGGAGCATTACGTCTTCTTCAATTTGAATAAACAAATCTAAGGTACAAAAATCTGCTGCTTACCAATCCCAAGTATCATCACACGATTTTCGATATGCCTTTCAGAAACAAGTCGTTTCAATTGATCCTGTGCAAACGTCAATGAAGAATCCAGCCCTTGCACAAACGTGCGGTGGTGGATAGGAATCATGAATTTAGCTCCAACGTCTTCAAAAATCTGCAATGCTTCCTTTGGATCTGTATGCACTCGTTTCATGAAATCGCGCGGTTCAATTGGTGCGATGGGAATGAGCGCTATATCGACGGCGAACTTTCTCCCTATTTCCCTAAACATCTCCGGATCATAACCGGTGTCGCCGGCAAAGAACACAGTTTTCCCTTGGTACTCAATCACATAACCTGTGTACGTATGATGATCCAGCCATGAAACGTCAAATCCGTATCGTCCGCTAAAATGTTTAACAGGAACAGCGGTGATGCGCATACCATCCGCTTCAATGGTTGTCCACGCATTCATCTCTCGGTATTCTGAAAAACCAAACTCTGGAGTATATTCTCCGCCACCAGACGGAAGAAGCATCGTTGCAGTTTTGGGCAGCAGCGACAGGCTGCCATAACTCAAATGATCAAAATGAATGTGCGAAATAAGAATGTAATCTAATCGATCAATCGATAACGGCAGAATGCCCGGTTCTATTCGGCGTTTGGAAATCATGCCTGCTGTGTTGGTAAATATCGGGTCTGTGATGAGCACTTTGTCGCCAATTTGAATCAAACACGTTGCATGGCCGATCCATAGAACTGAAAGTCCGACTTTCGGAAAAACAGGATGTTCGACCTTGGCTGCTACGATGTCGGGTGAAATAGGTAATTGTTCGAACGATTTTGCAATGAAACGAGTCAGGAAAGAATTACAACCAGTGATGCTAAGTAAACAATAAAGAATGAAAAGTGAAAAACCGGCAAACCGCAGGAGACGTGCTTTGCAATTCATACCGAAGGCTAGAAAAATCGAAATTCGATTGTATTCATCCAGATTTTGTCAGACGGACTAAATTTGATATTGTAATGAAGAAAACCAAAAAAAGTTGAGAACCCTCCGATGATATAGTTTGATGACATCCCGGCAATAGTGTAGCGGGCAACACCGAGGTTCAAACCGATATATTCCCCGTACTCAACGAGCGGCAAATGCGCTAAGCATTGTCCGGAGAAACCCCAATGGCTTGTTCCGACTTTGCTCGTATACAGTTGTGTGGATACAATCAATTCAATTGAACCGGCAAATCTCTCCGGTTGTGTTACTTGAAAAAAATGCAATGGTGGATCGTGCTTATTCATCCCAAATGAATACAACACCGGCGCCGCTTCCCATTCAAAAGCAAAATTTGTTTGCCGCGGAAAACTTGTCCAGGAATAACTTGGAAGCGCCTGCAGTATAAGCCATGTATTGGAAATTACGTTTTGATATTTCTGTCCCTGAGATACAGCTGACTGCCAAAAGGCGAGCAACAGAATCGCGGCAAGAAACAATGAGCGATTACGTGAGGGTTTTCGTTCTGAAATCATTTTAAAGAAATGTATGAAAAATCATTCGTTGAACAAAATGTGTGATCCAACAGGATTAGGCAATGGTGAATAAACTTAAAAAATCAGAAGACAGCCTGAATATAAGCCATTACTTCACTGCTATAAACAAATTATGGAGGACAGAAGAGAGCAAGACGAATGGAAATGTACCTGTCTATTATAAGAGTTTATTCTTATACGCATATTTTATAACATCGGTAGTGGACTTTGCATGAAGTTTCGTCATAATCCTCTTGCGATAAGAATTCACTGTATTCGCCGTAATTTTAAACTCTCCTGCGATTTCTTTTGAACTTTTTCCATCTGCCATCCTTTGCAAGATTTCAAACTCACGGTCAGACAGCTTATCATGTTTTGGCCGACTGATCGATTCATCAACGAGGTCGGGAATTTCTTGCTGTACTTCGGGACTGAAATATCTCAGACCTTGCGAAACCGCGCGGACAGCTTTCAGAAATTCTTCAGCCGGTTCGGACTTCGTCATATATCCAGTCGCTCCTGCTTGCAGCACTCGGCGTGCATATTGTGAAACAGGAACCATACTCAGAACGAGGATTGGAAGACTTGGTTGAGAACTCCTGACCGATGTGAGTAGTTCTAACCCGCTTTTTCCCGGAAGGTTGATATCGAGTATCATGAAATCAAATTTTCCATTTTCTATTTGCTCCAGAGCGGTCTCGTACGTTCCAGCCCGCGCCATTTTCGTTATGGAAAAGTTGTCCGTGAGTATCCGGATAACTCCTTCACGCGTGAATTCGTGATCATCGACTACAAGCACTCTCATGACAAACCATTCTTCATAGTGATGGATGTTTGTTTTGCAACGGTGTATCCAGGACGACTTGCGTTCCCTTCCCTGGGCTTCCGCTAATCACTGCATTTCCTCCGATCATTCTGGCGCGTTCTCGAATGCTTAAAAGACCTAAAGATTCCGGATGATCCAGTAATGCTTTATCAAAACCTTTCCCGTTATCAATGATTTCGACATGCAGCAGGTTATTACGAAGCTGCACATTTACTTTGACAGATGTAGCGTGTGCATGGCGTACAATATTCGTTAACGATTCCTGAACGATCCGATAGACTCCCGTCGTTACAGCTTCGTCAATGGGAGGAAGTTCTGAGAGCTTTTGAAATCGTGCATCGATGCCGGTTCGTTTCTTAAATTCATTGGTTTGCCATTCAATAGCTACTGCTAAACCAAAACTGTCTAAAATTTTTGGCCGAAGTTCGGCAGAGATTCGTTGAACAACCTTCGTCGTTGAGTCAATTAAATCCCGCATTGCTTGGAAACGCTGCGCCACTTCCCCCTGTGCAGAACTATGCTGCTCCAGCCAAAGAAGATCATATTTTATGCTTGTAAGAGTTCCGCCAAGTTCGTCATGTAATTCACGGGCAATCCGTTTTTGTTCTTCTTCCCGTGCCGATTGTAGTTTTTCTGAAAAGAGCTGCATTTGGCGAATTCGTTCACGCTGCGCCGCTTCAACCTTGCGGTGATTGCGAATCATCATAAGAACAAAAAAGGAGAATAGTCCCAGCACTACAATTGTAACGCTGAAGACTGCCGTCAGTATTACGGTTGAGTCTGAGGACATAGAAAGCCTACTGTAAACAGAATGTTAAAAAGAATTTTGAGACTCCAATTGATAGATCCAGCAATGAATAAATCTGATATAGAATAATGAACAAGAATACCTTGTAATGCGATAAACGTTAATGTGCCCGTATTATAGATTACAAATGAAAGAAAAACCCAGAAACGTTGTTGATTGATTAATGGTTGCATTCTATTCCCGATTACCATAAATAACGTGTACCCTGCGCTGAGCGCAAGTATAACTTGTGAAACACTCGCGGTGAGAGAATATAATCCATTGAACGGTTCAAAGGTAAACTTTGCACAAAACCAAAACAGAACGTAGAGCAACAATAGTACGCGAAACAACATTTTCATCTTCTCTGATTCTTGCCAAGAGGAAATAATATACATTACAAATAGGAATTCGATTAAAATATAGATATGCATTAGACTCAACATGACTGAATAATCCCTAATGAACATCGCAGAAATGATATCAATACCAAGTGCAATGATCAAAAACAAAACCAGGATTTTCATTTCACGGTTTATTACCCTTAACCAGTAAATTCCGACAAGGATCGGCAGTACTGGACTGAAGAGCGAAACATATGCAAAAATTGGATAGTGATTCATTTGCGGACGCTGTGTCTGTTGTGAATTGCACAGCCACAAATAGAACAAGCATTATCAACCTCCCTTTTTTCCCTCGTCTTTACTCACCAGCCGATTTGAGAGACGATGAAACAGGTCCAATCCTTGTCCAGCTATGATGAATGACTGAATTTGTGAATGATCAACTGATGTTACACACGATAGGAACAGCGCCTAACAAAATAAAGTTGTCATGCTCGAATGATTTAATCGGGTATCCATTTTTCTGGATTCCCGCTAGCTGGAAGCCTGATAATGTATCACGCTTCGCGTGATACAATCTTGCGTCTCCGGCTGGGAATGACAGTTGTTCTTTTCCTCTTTGCGTAACTTCAGTAATCAATTCTTCTGTGAAACAATATTCTATCTGCACAATCGTGGAACTGCGTGACGTGCAGTTCCACCGCATAATAAAGTCTTTTTAAGATAGCAAATGAATTTGCATCTTGCAACATGCATGTCTTACATGCCGCATAATGGAGGACAAATCATGGTCGGCAAAGCTAAAACACCTGAAACCATGTCCTTCCCGTATTTGTCCACTCCAATGATTATGACACCAGACTTCCCGTTTGCATGCTTGCCGTAGTACATCCGCACACTAACACATCCGGGCTGTGCAAGAATTTTATCGACAAGATCTTTTCCAAAGTATTGTGCAATNNCAATACGTTCAGAGGTTTTTAGTAATCCCTTTGCTTCCTGGAACGAAATGCTTTGGTTTTTATGACCGGCAAAATTTACTTGCTCTGCTCGGACAGACTGATTCATTGAAGGAAAGATGAAGAGTGCAATCACGAATAGTGAAAGGATCGAAATGGTAACAACAATTTTCTTTATAGACATTTGATTTCTCCTTTGGAAGTAAAGATTTTAAATTGTTCATTGAACACGTCAAGAAATAAATTAATGGAATGTTCAAATCACATGGGCGGAGAACGACTTTTTCGCGATTCGATAATCTTAGACATTCGGGGCTCCTTCTATTCACCAAAGAACTGACATTCAGAGAAAATAGGTGCCAGTTAAAAGATCTGAATATATCGATAAACCTTTACAGGTTGCCACTTTTCGAAGAAAGCAAATACACTTGTCGTTATTTGCACATAGAAGTTACTTCATCATGAATTATTTTTCTGTCGTATTTTAACAATTAGTCTGTAACGATTTCGTTACATACCCTGTAACGAAATCGTTACACACCCTGCCGTATTTTACTCGGAAACCGAGATAAGCGAGGCCAAAGGAAGTGAATAGAAAGCCATTGCGTGCACCCATCATACGGAACATCTTTCACATAGTGATGGCTGGTGTATCAAGTTTTGAGCCATATTAATACACATTTCCAGTGTCTTATGCAAGTGGTGCAATCCAGGTATCTCCCATCGTGAGATAGAGCCAGCTGATAAGGAAAACATGCGGGAAGGAGAAAGAGAAGAAATATTCACGCAATTTGTCATAAACCTTAGCAAAAAACAGAAAAATGCCTTTTCGAAACCATACAAGTATTTTTTTTGATTCATTGACATTCACTTCCTTGCTTTGTATTTTTCCCACACAAAGAAATTCTATTTGAATCTGTATCTATTTCATGGATCAATATGACAGCTCCTTCCAATTCTCTTGTTTTCATTACAGGTGCCAGCAGCGGCATTGGACGTTCGTGTGCGCATAAATTTGCTGAGGCAGGTGCCAGACTCATTCTTGTCGCGCGACGCAAAGAAAGGCTGGAAAAACTTGCAGTAGAATTCAAGAAGTTATTTAAAACAGATTCATATGTCGATGCGCTTGATGTACGAGACCGGCATGCCGTAACTAAATTTACTCAGAAACTCCCCGTAGAATGGCAGGATATTGACATTCTCATCAACAACGCCGGATTGAGCCGCGGTCTTCAAAAATTGCACGAAGGACAATTTGAAGACTGGGAGGAAATGATAGACACGAATATAAAGGGATTACTGTATGTCAGCCGCACCATACTGCCGGGTATGGTGGAACGAAGGAAGGGGACCATTATTAACATCGGTTCTATTGCCGGTCACGACGTTTATCCGGGTGGAAATGTCTATTGCGCTACAAAACATGCCGTCGATGCGCTCACCAAAGGAATGCGCATGGATCTTGTCGATACGCCAATACGCGTTTGCACGATTGATCCTGGCTTGGTCGAAACAGAATTCAGCGAGGTCCGTTTCCATGGCGACATGGAACGCGCAAAAAAAACATATCAGAATATGACTCCGTTAACACCCGAAGACATTGCTGACGCTGTGTTCTACGCCGCTACAAGACCAGCTCATGTGCAAATTGCAGAGTTGATCATAATGCCAACCGCACAAGCATC
The DNA here is from genome assembly GCA_003155495.1 of Ignavibacteriota bacterium. Taxonomy (GTDB): domain Bacteria; phylum Bacteroidota; class Ignavibacteria; order UBA10030; family UBA10030; genus Fen-1298. Next base: position 42,927 of record PMDB01000074.1, on the reverse strand, counting down.
GACAACACTCGTGCATCGGACTCTTCCATCATAGCTGAACGCATCGAACATTTGACTTTCCTCTTTCAATCCTGAGGAATCCTCTCTTCTGATGTTGCAATCCTTCTGAAAACCATCTTTTAGAAAGAGTCTTACCCAATTTTTCCCACTTTTCATCACAAAAACCGTGTAACGATAAATTGACAATGTATTTGTATTAATACGACATGTAAATTCTTTGTCTTTACGTGAATATCTCTTAATATACTTTATGATTGTATAGAGTTAGTTCTTTAATATAATGCGATGGGGCTCGATACTGCCGTGTGTTGGTATATTGAATGAAGGTCGGAATATAGCAAACGTCCTCGATCCCGCGCGCCAACACAGGTAATGAGACTCAGGGAGGGATAGTCTCACCAAGGATTTGGGTTCCCATCGAGGACGTTCTATTTAAGTATACTAAAACGATTCTGTAGGTGCAAGCGATTTTAAGATGTTTCCAATAATTTGTGATTATACACACATTGGGCGTGAAAAAGCAAGGAAAAATATATTATTCAACATTTGCTACAGTCCCATCATCGCACTGTTCGGGGAAGAGGCAGAAAAGTGTTCTGTGCCAATACAAGAAAAGAAAATATGGTTTTTGAACAAACATATACAAAACAATACACAGCTTTTTTACGCGTTGACTATCAAACCAGAGCATTGATATGCAGGATCAATATAAACGATAACTTAATTGATCAAGAAAGGAGATTCCGGTATGTCCGTTGATAACATTCTCCACGAAGCTTCTGCAGTCTTACATGCTGCATTGAGGTATTCCTCAGAATTTTCAGAGATCGATAAAATCGATCATCATATTTATCGCATGCGTGTACTTATTACACAGGTTGCCGCACATAGTTATACAACATTAGGGAATAACACAAACGTCTCAGCGGAATTGCGAGAACTCCAGGACATAAAAGATGTCGTACTGAAAGCAGCAGAACAACGGTTTGGCAGTACAAGCACGCTGCTCGGTGAATTCCGTAATACGCGAAAACAAGCACCGTCTTCATAGGAAGGCCAGTACTCAACAATTCACAGACACGCATGCGCATTGTCATGTTCTATGAGGCGCCATTCATAGCAACAGACATACAAGTCTTAAGGGGCCTGCCTTCATTCTTACATTCCTGACACTTCCACGTATCAGGAAAATAATTTTTAGACTGTTTGCGCTCTTTTATACAACGGAAATTCAAAGATTTGTTGTTCATCGGTCGCTCAACGACAGTAAGTACGAATATCATGCTCTGATGACCAACGTCGACGCGTGAATGAAGCTGTCCACACAATGACGGATTCGCCCGGTTTCATAATTCGATGATTGCGTGTCTATAAAGAAACGGAATCCTTTTCCTGAAGGAAGTATCAAAAGAATTTCGACAGAGAGAATTTGTACAACGACCTCGGTTTCTGCGTCCAAAAAAACAAATACACATGAAAATAAAACCATTGGTTATCTCCTACTAATCTATCCGTACAAACAAAAGGACTACCGACAATGGCTCTTTCCAACGATATTCGAAAAACTGTATTTAAATCGGTCTTCTTGATTATCCGACGATCAAATCTGCCAGCCATGAACAATTTCATCCCTATGACAGTAACAGAACTGAAACTGAAAGAATCGTCTCCTTCCGATTGGAAAACATTTTGGGCTGAAGTTCTTACCGGCCAAATTCAACGAGACTGTAGAAACGATTTGAAAATTTTCATCAACGGTTTCAGTTATCACTGGTTTGATGACGTTTCGAGAACTATGAAAGGCCTCATCGATTACATCAACGAGAACCAATTGCCTGTGGAGTAAAAGAAAAATAGACAAATGAATCAATGGAAAGGAATGCTCATTCTGCTGCTTATTATGCCATAAGGTAACATCAAAAAATCAAGCCCAATAAAAGGAGAATACACAATGAGTATAAATACACTTGCACTCGATGCCGTCGCCAAGAGCAGCGCGATGAGACAACCGCCCTCGAAAGACGATGTCCTGGCGGGTTTAAGTAAATATATTCCCACAGAATCCGTGACGCTGTACGTAGCGGCAATTTCCTCATTACCGGCTCTTAAGGATACCGGAATTACCCCTGCTGCAACATTCTGGTTCTTTGTCTGCTTAACTCCGGCCCTGATGCTTCTCCTTTACTTGCGTCAGTTAGCTCTCGCGGGAAAAGATTGGAAAATTTCCATCGCACAATGGCCCTGGTGGAAGATTATTGCATCAACAGTGGCGTTTGCCGTTTGGGCACTTGCAGTACCTGGCAACCCGTTTAACTTCACTGACTCTACCGTGAGCGGAGTAATTGCAGGATTTGCAGCATTAGTCGTTTCAACGTTTCTTAATATCTTAGCACCCTTTTTCGAAAGTGTAACACTAAGCACAACTTAAAAATATCAGAATTCACCACACATTAGAAAGAGACAAAAAGTGAAAAAAATATTTTTTAGCAGATCTCATGGGTTGTTCCTCTTCTCGGTTGTGTCCTTTGCATTTATTATGAATGGCTGCTTTTCGGTGAAGTTAATAGCGGATTACGATGAAGCGGTGGATAAACAGGTTACCGAGATTTATAGAAACATTTCAATATACATGCAGGATCTGGTAAATACTCCGCAGGTATCCGGAACTGATTCCATCGCAAGAACAACAAAATACAATAGCATACAATTGGATATTAGTACAATAAAGCTGAGAGCTTCGGCTAAAGAGAAAAACAGTCAGCAAATCCAACAGGTCGAATTACTTGCCGACAGTTGGAATAAAATTGGAGAATTGCAGAAACTTCGTCCTACCAAAGACATGGTACAGAGTGCCCAGAGCGGTCTTGAAATCACTCTTACAGCAATTTTGAGGTTAGAGATAGCTAAGAAACGTTCTTAATCAATCATGAGTGAAAGGAATAAAATTATGGCGCTCGATATTCAACAGCTGCTTACTCCTATGCTTAATGCAGCAAAGGCGGTCATAGGAGATAAATGGCCAGGAATACAAAATTATGCCGAAACAGAGTTCAAAAAAATAGGAAAGAATATTCTAGATATCGAAAAGAATATATTGCAAGGGAATTATTCGGAGGATCAGGCAAGACTTCTCTTGGATATTCAAAAGAATGCTACAAAAGCTGTGTTATTAGCACTGGAGGGGATGACTCTTATTATGACGGAGCGGGCTATTAATGCGGCTCTTGGAGCAATAAGGGATATTGTAAATAATGCCATAGGATTCGCATTGCTTTGAGACATGACAGGTCCATCTGGACTTACTTGTCCGACGTCTTGTTAGGCGGACGTCCTGATGGAAAGAATGGATTATTCGAGGAAGTGTCGGGAGGGAAAAATTGTTTTGTATGCTCATGGTACGGATTTGATTAATCAAATCCCGAAGACCAGCACAACAAATCATCAGGAATAAATCATTCGGACGTGATGAATCACGTCTCTACAAAAGCAAAAACCATTGAACACCATAGTCATTCCTTCGAAAGAGGGAATCCAAAACTGCGGAGCATCACAGGCTTGGATGTCCGCTAAAAATCCGCAGGCATGACAAAATTATTTTATCGTGCCACCATTTTTGAGATAGGTTCTAAATTGATTTTGATGAGAGATTGATGGCTACAGAGAAGAAAATATAACGATACAGGTTCTGTTGAAAAAACTATGGCAGAATATTCAACTGTTCCTCAGAGGTTTTTTGAATAGATCAGAAGGTTGGATCGTTTCGTCCAGCCGGTATGGCCATAGAATTGTATGGCGTCTTCGTTATCGTTGTAGAGAAACAGATGGCATTTCGCAATACGTTTGCGACTGAGTTTTTCGAGGGAACGCGTCATAAGTTCCTTGCCGATTCCCTGTTTCCTGAACGCTTGATCGACTGCTAAATGGTATATATATCCCCGACGGCCATCGTGACCGCAAAGAACGGTGCCGATGATCCGTTTCTCAATCTCACATACAAAACTCAATCCTGGATTTCGTTCGAGAAACTGGTTGATATTTCTTTTTGAATCCGCATCACTTAATCCGACCCCCGGAGTGTTTTTCCAAAGTGCGATCATCAGCTCATAATCACCGATAGTCATTTCCCGGACAAGGGTTTTCTCTATTGTCATTTTCTGTAAATTAATAACTTTCTTCTGTAATTTCCACTTTTCCCCGAAATACATAATGGATAAAAATGGAATAGGCAATCACAATTGGAACTCCGATGAGTGCAATCACAAGCATCGTTTGTAATGTCAACGGACTCGAGGAAGCATTGTAGATCGTGAGACTGTAGTGGAGATCGATGGAGGACGGAACAAGCCTGGGATACAGACTCAGCGCCATTTGACCGAGCATCATTGCTATTGCCAATGATGATGCAAAGAACGCGCGGTTGAATTTCCCGGCTTTCAAGAGAACCGGCAGGTACACGATGGCGCCAAAAAGGACAATCATGAAAATATAGAAGAATGGACTGCTCATTGATTTCTCAAACAAGAACGGCGAAGCAAGCCAAGTCCACACCGTTATGATGACATAGAGTATCAAATACTCCATCCAAAGATGTGACGCCCATGTTTGGCAGCGGTCGCGCAGCTCACCGTCTGATTTTGTTGCAAGATAGATTGAACCATGCATCGTAAAAAGGACAAGGCTCAGCAGCCCAACACCGATGGAATAAGGATTCAGCAAACCGAGAAATGTACCGAGAAAATTGCCGCTCGCATCTATCGGAACACCGCGGAGAATATTCCCCACTGCGATACCGAAGAGAACTGCCGGCAGAAGACTTCCGAAACCAAATGCGAAATCCCAAGCCCGCCGCCAACCCGGTGATTCCACTTTATTACGAAATTCAAACGATACAGCTCGAAAGATAAGTGCTGTGAGCAGCAGCATCAGAGCAAGATAAAATCCGCTAAACACCGTGGCGTACACGATGGGAAACGCTGCAAACAATGCGCCTCCGCCGGTGATCAGCCAGACTTCGTTTCCATCCCATACTGGACCAATGGCATTGAAATGAATACGCCGCTCCTTCTCATCTCGTCCAAAAAGCGACAGAACACCGACACCAAAATCAAAGCCATCAAGAATTGCATAACCGATAATCAATACAGCAATAAGCCAAAACCAAATTGAATTCAGATCCATAATTCTTGTCTCCTATGCCTTTGCCGATTGCGGCCCATGGTTTACTTCCCTCACTAAGATATAGATGTACAAAATACCGAGCAACAAGTAGACAAGACCGAAGAGAATGATCGAGAACAGAATTTCTTCGGCTGTGACATTCGCAGAATGCGCCTCAGATGTCCTGAGCAAACCGTAGACAATCCATGGTTGACGTCCAACTTCGGCGGCGATCCATCCAAGCTGACAAGCGGCAAGCGGCAGCGGAATGGACCAGATAAAGAGTCTCAGAAGCCATGTGGTTTCAAACAATTTTTTTCTGCGCAGCTGGATGTATGCGTACAATGTCACACCGATGAAGTATAATCCCAACACCACCATATTATGAAAAGAAACAAATGTGAGCCAGAGCGGTGGAATGTTCTCCGCCGGAAATTCATTGATGCCTTTGATCTGTGCGTTGACATCACCGAAGGCCATCCAGCTGAGAAGTCCCGATAATTCTATTTTTGCTTTCAACTCCGGCGGTTTGACAACCGGGATAGCAAAGAAAACAAGCGGTGCTCCAGATTGTGTTGTATAAAGTCCTTCGATTGCAGCAAATTTCTCCGGTTGCGTGCGAGCAACTTGTCTTGCGTGCTCATGACCGAACGGCATTAACTCAAGCAATGACGTGATCAATCCAAGAATGACCGCAATTTTCATTGCCCGTTTTGCGAGTTCGACTTCTTTCCCTTTAAGAATGAGATATGCAGCAATTCCGGCTACGAAGAACGCTCCTGCGATCAACGCCGCATCCACTGTGTGAAGATAACGAATCACCGTCGACGGATTAAAGACAGCATCATAAAAGCTAGTGAGTTCTGCCCTGCCATTTCTGAGAACATATCCGGCGGGAGTCTGCTGCCACGAATTTGCGACAATAATCCAAAACGCCGAAATTGTTGCACCGACCGCAACCATCAATATGGAAAACCAATGAACGGCTTTGGAGACTTTGTTTCTGCCAAACAGGTATAGTCCGAGAAAACCGGATTCGAGGAAGAATGCAAAGATGCCTTCAGCGGCGAGTGGTGCACCGAAAATATCACCGACAAATTTTGAATAGAGCGCCCAGTTCGTTCCAAATTGAAACTCCATCACAATGCCAGTTGCCACGCCAACTGCAAATGTTAATGCGAGAAGGTTTCCGAAAAACTTACCCATGCGAACATATCCTTCATCTCCTTTTCGCCAACCAAGACCCTCCATAATGACCAACAACCAGGCGAGCCCAATGGAGATCGGAGGAAAGAGAAAATGGAATCCGATGGTGAACGCAAACTGCAGGCGTGCAAGAAAAAGAGCATCCATAAAAAAGATCTCCAAGTTCATTGAAGGTGTTAATGAAAGCGATCAAAAGTTACATGTTCAGCAACATCCGGCATTCTGCCTGGAATTACATCTAGGAATTATAGGGCTGATGACACCTGGACAAATTTTGAACCCTTCGCTCCACATATGGGACACTCTTCCGGCGCTTTACCGAATTCGATATATCCGCAAACCGGACAGAGATAAAATTCAGTAACGGATAAATCTTTCCCTTGCTGTGCCGCTTCCAGCGCCAGTTTGTACAGCTTGGCATGTACTTGTTCTGCATCCACGGCATATTTGAACATTCGCTTCGCTTTATGGTTATCCACTTCTGCCTGTTTCAACATCGGTGGATACATTTCGGTAAATTCGTACGTCTCACCGCCGATTGCAGCTTTCAAGTTCTCTGCAGTAGAGCCAACACCATCGAGGGACTGCAAATGTCCGCTTGCATGGATGCGCTCTGCTTGCGCCGTTGTCCGAAATAAACGAGCGATATTTTTCAATCCTTCTCGTTCCGCTTTTTCTGCAAATGCGGTGTATTTTTGGAATGCCTGACTTTCGCCGGCAAATGCTTCCTTCAGATTTTCTTGTGTTGTTGACATAGATCTTTCCCTTCGATTAATAAATTTGAATTATGAATGCACTTCTCTTTTGATCGTAAAATAAGAGATAGTTCTTCCATTCGCAATGATAGGGAGGAAAACATGAATTGAAAATTAAAAAACTATCGATTGAAAGAAATGATTTTAAAAGCGGCAGCCGCAGCTCCGACCCCGTTGTCAATATTTACGACTGTGACTCCGGGAGCACAGCTTGTGAGCATGGCAAATAGAGCTGTGAATCCGGAAAGCGCTGTGCCATATCCTATGCTGGTTGGAATGGCAATTAATGGCTGAGGATACAATCCGGCGACAACGCTGGGAAGTGCGCCTTCCATGCCTGCAGCAACAATCAAAACACTGCAACGCTTGAGACGATCATCTTTTGCGAACAAGCGATGAATACCTGCCACCCCAACATCGTATACACGTTCTATAGAAACCCCAAGACTTTCCAGTAACAATGCAGCTTCTTCACAAACGGCAATGTCTGTTGTTCCAGCTGAGACAAGACCAACTTTTGCTATGTTTATTGCTTTCAGCGGCTTGCCAATCCGGAAACAGTGTGATCCTTGTACGATGTGAACCCTCGTAAATGCTTTCTTCAACTTTGGAAAGAATTCACCTGGACATCGTGTGCCAAGTACGAGCTTTTGCTTTGCATAAAGCTTTTTTGCAATAAGAATGATTTGTTCAACCGACTTGTTCTCGCAGTAGATCAGTTCTGGAATTAATGTGCGTTGGCGCCGCGCGTGGTCTTCAATAAAATAATCATGCTCACCATGCAATTTGGATTTCATTCTTTCGCTATTCCTTTATTCAACTTTCCCGATTGGAATCCCGCTTCATCGATAATGACTTCTGCATACCCCAACTGCTTCAAATGGGATTCGACTTCAACATTCATCTGTTTTAATTTTTCTACCGCCCAAGCGTCTACTTCAATCTTTGCTGTGGTCTGAAAATGGCGGACACGAACATTGGTGAATCCCTTTTCGCGGATGTACTTTTCCGCTCGCGCAATCTGTTCCAAAGATTTCCGATCGATCGGTGTTCCGTATGGAATGCGGGAGGAAAGGCATGGTGCAGCCGGTTTGTCGGCATTGGGCAAGCCGTAGAACTCTGCTGCTATACGAACTTCCAGTTTGGTCAACGATGCTTCGATAAGCGGGGAACAAACGCCGGATTCTTTTGCTGCTGTTCGTCCCGGCCTGTAATCGTCTATATCGTCGAGGTTGGCACCATCTAAAATGAATGGAATTTTCTCTTCTTCTGCGATCACCTTCAATTGTGCATATAATTCTTGTTTGCAGAAATAACACCGGTTCACCGGATTGGCACTATATTGCTCAATTTCAAGTTCGTTGTATGCAATTTCCCTATAGTTGAACTGATGTTCAAGGGCAATACGTCTCGCCAATTCCACATCTTCCTGCGTAATGGTTTCTGTTCTTGCTAGAATAATCAGTGCATTCGTTCCGAGCACTCGATGTGCAACAAATGCCACGAGAGTGGAATCAACACCGCCGGAATATCCGACGATTACACGTCCATACTTGCGAATGATTTCTTCCAGTTGTTGCAGCTTTTCTGTCATACTTTTCAACTCTCTTCAAACATTCAATTGCCGACAAATGACCTTTATTATAACATAAAGAAGAAAGAGTTGGTTTCAAAATCAAACCGAACGAAATGCATTCACAATCTTCAGATTTGCTGCATTTGCGGCTAGAAGCCAGAATATCGCACAGATAATTGTGCCACCGGAGGATTAGTATTTCGGATAGATACCTGAATAATATTTGATTTACATTATGAACTTATATATGTTAAAATGAAAAGGAGATATATGATGGAAACATCGGTAGTAACAGGTAAAGGACAAATCGTTGTTCCTGTAAAGTTGCGATACAAGTTTGGAATTAAAAAGGGGACAAAAATCGCATTTGTCGAGCAAAACGGCAAACTTATGATTCAACTGCTCGATAAAAATTACTTTAAGAGTTTAGCAGGAATTCTTGGCACTGACGGCGATATGCTCAAAGGATTGATGAAAGATAAGAAGAAGGAACGCGAACTATGAAGATATCAGTCCTTGATAGTTATGCAGTAATCTCGTATCTCCAGCAACAGGAAGGATATGAAGAGGTTGCCGCTGTCTTTGAAGAGTGCGTAACCAAAGACCGAGAAGCATTTATGTGCATTGTGAACTGGGGTGAAGTGATTTACCAAGCGCTTCGCAGAGGCGGAGAAACCCGCGCGAAGTTAGCAGAAGACTCTATTAGAGCTTTACCAATCCAACTCGTAGAGGTTAATAAGGAACTCACGCTTCAAGCTACACATTTAAAAGCGTTCAATAAAATGTCGTTCGCCGACTGTTATGCGGCTGCGCTTGCGATGAAAAGGAAGTGTGAATTATTGGCAGGAGATAAGGAATTCAAGCAAGTAGAAGATAAAATTAAAGTGCGGTGGATAAAGTAATAAATTAAAGAGAAAATGAAAGAAGTAGGGTTTGAAGAATGAGACTATCCCGCAGATTTTTGGAATCTGCGGGATGGAAAAAGATGAATGTTTTGCACCTGATAAAAAATTTATAAACTCTTCGTACGATTCTTTGCTTCCCCGCTTGAATTTATAAATATCCAATTAGTAATCAGCACTATGCTGACCGCAATGCATCCACAATTTTCAGACGAGCTGCACGTGCCGCTGGGAGGAAGCCGCCGGCAAATCCCATGAAGAGTGAAAAGGACAGCGACCAACCGACAATGGCAGGTGAAAGCGCAAAGGAGAATTCAAGCTCGGCAAATGAGCCGTAATTTAATGTTGAAAGAGAAAAGAACTGAAGGAACGATGCAAGGAACAATCCTATCATGCCGCCGATGAGGGCAATGGTTAATGATTCGGTTAAAAATGCTGTGAGTACGCTTCGCCTCCGAAAACCAAGAGCGCGCATTGTGCCGACTTCGACTGTGCGGTTCGCAACAGCCGCATACATTGTAATCATCGCACCAATCGTTGCGCCGAAGGAAAATACCACCGTGATGAAAATACCGAGAATATGGATAAATAGTGCCATAACTTCAGATTGTTCCGCAAAAAACTTTTGCTCCGGTTTCGGTTCAAATTGCTGTAAACGCGGTTCATTATTAAATGCCGCCGCAAACGCATTGAAAGCATCCGGTTGGTCCAACTTAAAAGTCACAGTCGAATATCCTCCCTGTCTTTTAAACGCGCCTTGCAATTGATCATTATCCCCCCACATCTCAGAATCGAAGCCGCTTTTTCCAGCTTCGAACCGGCCCACAATTGTCCAAGAATCGCCTCCAAATGTAACTGTATTGCCCAATGCAACACCGAAAAAATTTTTAGCAACAGAAGATCCGACAATGACCTCACGGGCACCGGGCTGAAAATTACGTCCTTCGATGATATGGACATGAGGACGGAGAATAAATGCTTCTTGCGCAACACCGCGCACAGTGACATTGCTCAACCCTCCCGATTTTTTATTCAAGTTTATAATCACCACCGTTTCTCCTGAAGCCAACGGTTTTCCATCCTTCGATTTGGCTATGTGCGGAAGAGTTAAAATTGTGTTATAATCGTCTCGCACTACAATGCTGGAAATTTCTCCATTTGCGGATTTGCGCGCAATGATAACATTGTCCGGTTCACCGGTAGCAACCAATGTTTTCTGTATGCCGTACGCCATCATCAATACTGCGGCAAAAACAAATACAACCATAGCAATACCTGCTACAGTGATCGCTGTTGTTAACCGGCGTGATTTGAAATTTCTGAGAATATATTTAAATGGAATTTTCATGTCTATGATTCCTTATCCGATAAACCTTAGACCATCCACAATTCGTGTGCGCAGCGCCCGTTGAATAGGAAAGATCGAAGCAGCTAAACCTACGACGAGTGCAGCCGTTGCAGCAAGAATCAGAGTAAAAGGAGTGACAAAAAAGTACGGGAAAAATCCTTTGGGCATAAGCGCTTCAATTCCGGAAACCATAGGATATGTCACAAGTAACCCGGTTCCCGCGCCAAGAGCCGAAATAAATAGTGACTCGCCAAGAATCAATCCGAAAAGATGTCCTCTGGAAAAGCCGAGAGTTTTAAATACGGCATATTCGCGGGTTCTCTCGCGGGCAGACATAATCATGGTGTTTCCCAGGACGAGCATGATAATGCCGATAATGATATAGGCGACAAAATTCATTGCTGTCAACAGCGAGTTAAATCCCGAAATAAAATTTTGTGTAAAAGCTCGTTCGGTTTCTGTCTTTGTAGCGTTTGAAGAATTTTTGAACAAGGCATCGATTTGTTCCGAGATCGTTGCAGCTTGTGACGGATCCTTAATTTTAACAATGTACCACCCCACCTGTCCGGCACGCCCAGGCATGTCTTGTTTCATTCGTTCGTCTATATAACTCCAATGGAAAAACATCTGGGTCGCATCGGTCACTTTATCGCGTGGTTTATAAATGCCTCTCACGACAAACTCCCATTTCCCAGGATAAATATCTCCGTCCATCGGAATAATATCACCAACTTTAAAACCATATTGTTTGGCAATTTCTGAGCCAACAATACAGGAATTTCGTTCCTTTTTAAACTGTTCATACTCCTTCGGATCAACGATGCATTCAGGATAAACTTCGAAAATTGTTTCCGGATCGACGCCCATCCTAGCGAAGAAATTCTTTTTCTCTTTATACGTACCGCCAAACCAATTTGCAAATGAGACTGTCTGTACGCCGGGTATTCTTACGATTTGATCACGATACGAGAGGGGAAGAGGAAAAATAAAAGATACCGCTTGCCGTGTAATTAAACGGTTTGCTGCAGTGGCATCCAAACCGGCATAATACATATCCACAACAGTCCTCAGCACACAGAATGCCATCACGGCGATTGCCATACCGAGGATGGTAAGAAGTGTCCGTAGCTTGTGACGCAGTGCATTCTTAAAAATAAGTTTGAAGATTCTCATGGCACTCTCCTAGGATAATTCGCCCTTGTCGAGGTGATGCACAATACTTGCCTTCTCGACNNATCCAATAAGGTCATAATTTCTTCAGCTGATTTCTTATCCAGGTCACCGGTAGGTTCATCTGCCACAAGAAGAGTCGGGTCGGTAACAATTGCACGCGCGATTGCCACCCGCTGTTCTTGTCCGCCGGAAAGCTGTCTGGGATAGTGATGAATACGATCACCGAGACCAACGACATCCAGTGAAAGCTCAACATGTTTCTTCCGTTCTGCTTTGGAAAGCGACGTAAGCAACAATGGAAGCTCGACATTCTCGAATGCAGTGAGAACAGGCAGAAGGTTATAGAACTGAAAAACAAAGCCGATGTTGTGCGAACGCCACTTCGCCAATGCAGATTCGTTCAGTTTTGTAATATCTGTTCCAGCCACGAGAACATTTCCTTTGCTGGGCCGGTCGATGCCGGCAATAAGATTGAGCAATGTTGTTTTACCAGAACCGGAGGGACCCATGAGGCCGAGAAACTCCCCCTCGTGAACATCGATGGAAATGTCGTTGAGAACGGGAATTTCAAAACTATCCCGCCAATAGGATTTGGAAACGTTTTGAACTTGGATGATAGTGTTGGGCATTGTTTGATCCTTGAATAATTTTCTTTGTTATTTTTCTAGAGTACTTTTATTTTAACTCCGTCATTGATGGAGGCATCTACTTTATCAATCACTTTTTCTCCGGAAGTGAGGCCGTCGGTAATTTCAATAAATGTGCCCATAGCACGACCGACAGAAATCGTAACAGATGATGCTTTATTATCTATCACGCGAAATGCAATTTTCTTGCCGGCGCGTTCGACAATTGCAGATGCTGGAAGAGTAAGGCGCGGTTTTTCAGTGGATGCGGCTGCATCGGATGCTTTTGTTAAATACAACACCTTTGCTCCCATTTCCGGTAACACACGATTGTCGTACGATTTGAAGGCAACTTTTACCATTACTGTTGCTTTTGCACGGTCGGCTGTAGGAACAATTTTTGCCACATATCCTTGATAGCGAACTTCTGGATATGCATCGAGTGTAATCTCGCAGGGTTGATCGGGTTTGACATTTTGAATATTGGATTCAGATACATCGGCTTCTACTTGCAGCGACGTCATATCGGCTATTGTGACAACAGCCGATTTCGAACCGACACTCGCAGCCATAGGGACTACCATTTCGCCGATATCAGCGTTCTTGGCAAGCACTGTTCCGTCGAAAGGTGCGCGAATGAGTGTATTTTCTAACGATACCTCCGCACCATTAACCATAGCTTTTGCCATTTCAATATTAGCAACGACGCGCAACTGGCGGGCCTCAGCCGCATCGTAGTCTGCTTGAGTTGCTAATCCTTTTTCTAATAAGTCCTTCTGACGCTTGAGCGATTGCTGTGCATCTTTCAGATCAGCTTCGTTTATCCTGAGATTAGCCTTCGCCTGATCGAGCAAGGCATGCACATCGGAATCTTCTAGTCGCGCAATAATTTGATTCTTTTTAACACGGTCTCCTTCCACAACTCCGAGGTACACGAGTCGTCCGGTTCCCTTTGAAGCAACTGCGGCTTTTCGTTGTGCAACGACGTATCCGCTTGCGGTGAGCACAGCATTTGATTGCGATGGGGATGTCCAGGAGACTGTCGTTAATGTTACTTCGATTGCAGGCGTAAACAATGACTGATAGAGAAAGAATCCAGCAATCCCGAGAACAAGAATACCGACAGCGATGCCGATATATAGACCTGTTTTTTGCGGGGGACCATCCTTTTGTTCCTGATTTCTACTAATCCGTAATGCCGAAAGGTCGATGTGTTTGTTTTCCATAAGTTTCAAATGTGATTTTAGTGTTTGTAAATCAGGTGTCCTTTAAAACGAAAATCCGAATTAAAAAGTTGCGAAATTAAGACAAATAAACTATTTGAACATACAACAGAATCTTTAAAAAGATACTGATAATTCGGCAAACAAAGGCTGCCAATCGGCAAATGGTGAAATAAAGCCATGAAAAATGTTGCGTAATACTTTTTTGAAATGAATTAAATAATTAGATAATAGATATGGGGCGAATAATCTGTGGATTCTAAACATATTAACTAATAATAATTTGTAAAAGGGGCTTGATTACATTAATTATTTATGTTATTATACATTATAACGTAATTAAATAATGTTTCTCTCACAAAGAAGGAAAGGAGTAAATGTAATGGCAACGGCAAAAGATTTCTTTGAGTTTGCGAAGAAGAATAATACGGAAATGTTGGATCTTAAGTTTGTAGATCTATTAGGAAGCTGGCAACATTGCAGCTTTCCGATTGATGTGATTGACGATGGCACATTTGAAGAGGGATTGGGATTTGACGGCTCATCAATTAGAGGCTGGCAGGGAATCCATATGTCGGATATGTTGGCCCTTCCTGATCCTAATACATTTTGTCTGGATCCTTTTTTTGCTAAACCAACGATAAGCATCATCGCAGATATTATCGATCCGGTATCAAAAAAGAAATACACTCGGGATCCACGCTATATAGCACAAAAGGCAGAAGAATATTTGAGGCAAACGAAAATAGCCGATACTTGCTTTATTGGACCAGAACCTGAATTCTTTATTTTTGATGAAGTCCGTTATGAACAAAATCAACATCGTGGTGTGTACGAAATAGATTCCCAGGAAGGTGCTTGGAATACTGCCCGATTTGAAGAACCGAATTTAGGTTATAAACCTAGTTTCAAGGGCGGTTATTTTCCAGTCAGCCCAACTGATACTTTCCACGATCTTCGCGGCGAGATGGTTTATGAAATGCGTAAGATCGGTATTATCGTAGAGGCTCATCACCATGAAGTTGCTACTGCTGGCCAAAGTGAAATTGACATGAAGTTTACCAGCTTAATGAAAATGGCCGATCAACTCATGTGGTATAAATACATATGTAAAAATGTGGCAAAGAAAAATAATAAGACTGTGACCTTTATGCCCAAACCTATCTTTCAGGATAATGGAAGCGGGATGCACACTCACATCTCTTTTTGGAAGGAAGGCAAACCTTTGTTCGCAGGAGACGGGTATGCCGGCCTCAGTCCAATGGCCCTTAATGCTATCGGAGGCATTTTGAAGCATGCACCGGCCATTCTTGCTTTTGCTGCACCGACAACGAATTCGTACCGCCGGCTTGTTCCTGGTTTTGAAGCACCGGTCAATCTGGCTTATTCAGCAAGAAACCGCTCGGCTTCATGCAGAATCCCGATGTACTCTCCAAATCCAAAAGCAAAACGAATTGAATTCCGCTGCCCCGATCCAAGTTGCAACGGATATCTGACCTTTTCGGCTATCATGATGGCAGCTGTGGATGGAATCCAAAACAAGATTGATCCGGGGAAACCGTTGGATAGGGATATCTATGAAATGACACGGGAAGAATTGAAGTCCACTCCAAAGACACCGGGCTCGCTGGAAGAAGCTATTGTTGCATTGGAGAAAGATAATGCTTTCTTGACTAAAGGTAATGTCTTTACTGATGATCTTATCGAAGCTTGGATTACGTGGAAACGTGAAAAAGAGTTAGATGAAATGCATTTACGGCCGCATCCGTATGAATTTCATCTGTATTATGACAATTAACATTCTTAATTGACCTCATAGATTTCTCAAGAAGTCGATGGTCGTAGATATTTATCATTATGACCATCGACTTTTTTTGTGTTCTTCCGATAAGAATCATCAGATGCAATAGATATTGAAGTATGGAAATATCGTACTTCCATCGTCAATAAGTTTAGCATTTGAATTATTTTAAATTATAGGTAAGAGATTTTGTCATATGTCTAGATATTCTTTCTTAAATTGATTTTAGAAGATATGCGAGTAATTCATATTATCTTGTGCATGGATAAACAACGTTCACTTAAAGGAGAAGTATATACATGGAAAAAGAAACATTAGTATTACAAGAATCGTTAGAAAATACGTTCGGCAGTAGCGTCTTTAGCGATACAGCGACGAGAACCCGGCTGCCGAAAAATATCTATAAAATGCTGAGAAAGACCATCGATGAGGGGCTTCCGCTCGACCCGGCGGTTGCTGATATTGTCGCCAATGCAATGAAAGATTGGGCAATCGAAAAAGGCGCAACTCACTTTACACACTGGTTTCAACCTATGACCGGAATTACTGCTGAAAAGCATGATTCCTTTATTTCTCCGACCGCCGACGGACGTATCATTATGGAGTTTTCCGGCAAGGAGTTGATCAAAGGCGAACCGGATGCTTCTTCCTTCCCATCTGGCGGGTTGCGTTCAACATTTGAAGCACGCGGATACACTGCCTGGGATTGCACATCTCCAGCATTCATCAAAGACAATACTCTTTGTATTCCCACAGCGTTTTGTTCGTACACAGGGGAGGCGCTCGATAAGAAAACACCTCTTCTCCGATCGATGCAGGCTCTTTCAAAAGAAGCGGTTCGTATTCTCCAGCTATTAGGAAATACAAAAGTTACTCGCGTCACAACGACGGTTGGACCAGAACAGGAATATTTTGTCATTGATAAAAAATTATACGAAAAACGATTGGACCTAATACTTACTGGACGTACACTCTTTGGTGCAAAATCACCTAAAGGTCAGGAGTTAGAAGATCATTATTTCGGCAATTTGAAGGAACGTATCGCAAAATTCATGGCAGAGGTTGATCAAGAGCTTTGGAAGCTTGGTGTCTTGGCAAAGACAAAGCATAACGAAGTTGCACCGGCTCAGCATGAACTTGCTCCTATCTTTACAACTACCAACATTGCGACCGACCATAATCAGTTGGTGATGGAAACAATGAAGAGAATTGCTGGACATTACGGTTTGGTTTGCCTGTTACATGAAAAACCGTTCGCCGGTGTGAACGGTTCAGGGAAGCACAACAACTGGTCGATGAGTACTAACGATGGACAGAATTTACTAGAGCCGGGAAATACACCTCACGACAACGAACAATTTCTCTTGTTCCTTGCTGCTGTGATTCAGGCAGTAGATGAATATGCCGATGTGCTCCGCGTTTCCACTGCCAACCCAGGAAACGATCATCGGTTAGGCGCGAATGAAGCACCTCCAGCCATTATTTCAATCTTCCTTGGCGAGCAGTTGACTGATATTTTAGAGCAGATCGAAAACGGCGGAGCAAAATCATCCAAAGTCGGCGGTGAGTTGAAGCTCGGAGTAACCACGCTGCCGGCATTGCCGAAAGATTCAACAGATCGGAATCGAACATCGCCGTTCGCTTTCACTGGAAATAAATTCGAATTTCGCATGGTCGGATCCTCGGCATCCATTGCAGAACCGAATACTGCTTTGAATACGATTGTTGCAGAAATCTTATCCCGTATTGCAAGCCGCTTAGAGAAGGCTAAAGATGTCGACACCGAAGCGCAAAGCATTGTGACGGAGATCGTGAAGAAACATAAGCGGATTATCTACAACGGTAACAACTACACCGAGGACTGGGTGAAAGAAGCTGAAAAACGCGGATTGCCCAATATCAAGTCCACAGTTGCTGCTATTCCTTCGTTGATTAGTGAGAAGGCCATCAAGGTGTACGAGAAGCACGGCGTCTTAAGTAAAGCTGAAATACATTCTCGTTATGAAATTTTCCTTGAAGGATATATCAAAACGATCAACATCGAAGCGTTGACAATGTTAGACATTGCAAAACGTCAAATCTTACCGGCTTCTCTTGAATATGCCGGAAAGGTTGCAGCTACTTTATCCTCGTTGAAAACCGTTGCTTCTAAATCAAGCACTGCGGATAAATTACTTGCGGAATTGACATCAACGATCGATTCCTTCGGTAAAAATATCGAAGCACTTGAAGCTGCATCGGCCGGTGATGGCCACAGCAACGACGTTCTCAAGCATGCAGAGTACTATCGCGATGTAGTCTTTACGACTATGGCAAAACTGCGAGTCGATGGCGACAAATTGGAAACGATGGTCGATGCAAATATCTGGCCTTTGCCGACATATGCCGATCTGTTGTTCAGAGTCTGAGGAT
This sequence comes from Ignavibacteriota bacterium, assembly GCA_003155495.1. GTDB lineage: Bacteria > Bacteroidota > Ignavibacteria > UBA10030 > UBA10030 > Fen-1298. The sequence goes on along the minus strand of PMDB01000074.1, from coordinate 24,748 downwards.
TTCTCGTTCCTTTTTGATAAACAAAAACACCCCGCATTCAAAATTCGAGTGCGGGGTTCTGTTTCATCATCTGCAAGCAGTCATACAAATAGTTTCTGTCCAAGCTCACACTCAGGACATCTCCCATCCAAACAATAATACTTGTAAAGTTGAATCATCGCCTGTTGTTGACTCACATGTTCTTGGGGATGTCGCCCTTTCAGTAATTGTTGCTCCATGAATCGAGTGATTGAATTATTTTCAGCGGCTGGAAGGGACAGGTACACACGAAGGGCACATTCCCGAACGCTTATATCTTTGAAGACGCGTGCGTACAGGAGTGTTACCGGGAGTACAGCATTAATAATGATCTCGCGAATACGCATGGTTCCAAGCGCAGTAATATCCTTTTGCGTTGCTTCATCGAAATTATAATGATGTTTCCAGAAATCGTTTGTCTCGATACTGAACAGTCGGATAAGTTCGCGTTCCTTTTCACCCTCCGAGCTCTCGGTCTTTATTGTTTGGATGATGTGACGGAAAAGATCATGAAAGAAGAACTTGTTGATGAGTGCACAAGCAGCAGCCATTCGGAGAGTTGGAAAGTTCGATGGCCGAGTTGGGAAGAATTGCCAGTCTGCAAGGTGAAGGATTTCGGAATGAAATGAGGATTTAAGCACTTTCCACTCACGCGTAAGTCGTCGCACATAATCGCGTGATTCCTTCTCTTTGAGAGAATTGAGTTTGGGAATCAATCCCGCCACTCCAAAGAGCAATGCCTGAATTCTATCTCCTCCGCTCCCTGCTCCCAAATCTCCAATCATTTTCAAAGTGACGCTTTGCGCCAAACGGACAAATGGTTCACGATTCTTACTGTACCCAAGTCCTTCCATGACTCCTTCGTAGAGTACTTGTTCCCAAAGTTCTTTTTGTGAGAAATCTTTCTGTGTTAACTCGGGGAGCGGCGGTGGTATTTCATCATGTTCGCCTTCCAACGGCGGCTCGCCATACGGCCGTTGTCGTTCTCGCACCATCATTCGCTTTTCATGAGCAAGCTGCTTCAATCGCTCCTCAAATCGACGGAGCTTTAGTTCAAGCCGCTCCACTGCGAGCTTTGTGAGCCAGCAATCAATCAGTTCGCTTGAGAGTGCATCATTGTTGTTAAAACAGCGAAGAGTTCCTGATTTTTTTACCCTTTCATCAAGAATAGCTTTTTGCCAAATGGAGTGAATGGATTCGGAAAGAAAATTTCCTAGAACAAGGACCGGCACTTCCCGGCCGCTTTTTACAAGTGTAGGCGAAAATTTATAGCCGGCTTCGAGAACAACATGGAGAACAACCTTGTTATAACGCGGATCTTCTTGATGCTGATGCTGGAACCAATCGAATGTCGTACGATGAATTTCGATGTCACCCGCATAGGTAATGTTCCCCACGATCACTTTTGCATTGAGAAAATCAGGACCGCCATCGGAATTAAGCTGACCGACATCAAGCACTTTTAGTGCTTTTCCATCTGCAGTTGCCAACTTGTTCTTTAAATATTGCTTGCTCCAGATATGACGAAGAAACCGTTCGTGAATATTCCATGCACGGCGTTTCATACTTCCTCCCACTTGTATTTGATGATTGGCGCGTCTTTAAATACTATTTCTATAGGTTCCCATTTCTTCTACCATTCTCTTCGCTTCTCTTCGAGCTGCTTCTGCAAAATCTTTTCCCGACGATGCATAGATAATACTTCTGCTTGCATTGATGATGGCAAGCTGTCCGTTCTTATCGCAGCCGTCACGAACTGCCGACTTCAAATCACCACCCTGCTTACCGATGCCTGGAATGAGCAGCGGCATCTCCGAAACAATCTTACGGATCGCTTTGAGTTCGCGAGGATGAGTCGCCCCGACTACCAGACCGATGTTCTTATTCGTATTCCATTTTTTTGCTGTCCTCACTACTTTTTCATAGAGCGGTTTACCATTTATCTTGAGTCGTTGAAAATCTTTTGATCCGGGATTGGAAGTTAGTGCAAGTAGGAAGATACCTTTCTCCGGATTCTTCAGAAACGGTTCAACGGAATCAAATCCCATATAGGGATTGACGGTGACTGAATCAAAGTCATAATCATCAAAGAGCGATTTCGCATACCGCTCAGCTGTATTGCCGATATCACCGCGCTTGCCGTCTCCAATGGTGAGAACGGATTTGGGAATGAGCCTCAAAGTTTCTCGTAACGTGGTCAAACCGCGTTCGCCCATTGCTTCGTAAAATGCAAGGTTCAGCTTGTACGCACAGACAAGATCGTGAGTTGCTTCAATGATTTGCCGATTGAATTCTAGAATGGGATTTGTTGATAACTTCAAGTGTTCGGGAATTTTTTCCAGATCGACGTCGAGGCCGATACAGAGTAGAGAGTTTTGTTGTAGTTGAACTTCACGAAGTTTCTGCGTAAATGTCATTGGTTTTTTATCCTTTGATAAAAATCGAATACACAATTTCGCCCGATAAAAGGAACAGCACAATAGAAGAAACAAATACAAATCGCCAATCACGCTCCACTCCAAATCCAATTACCGCAGTTATGACCCGAAGTATGGGCGTGAACATCAGAAAGACAAGTCCTGCAAACATCAGCGTTACAGGATCGAATGAACCGGAGAGCATCCGCATCACCAAGTTGCCGAGCGTTGGATTGCTGGATAATGCAACGATTGTTGAAGGATAAATCGCTCCGAAAAGCAATCCTGCTATCATTAAACTTGCACTAACCCATACACCAATCCGAAGCACGCGGCCTGTCCAGCATTCAGCATCGTGCCTAGCATCATATGATATGGAAATGGATTCCGGCATGTGCTTATCGTAGATACAATTGAATCGAAATTCCTAGTAAAGCTAAAGCAAAAATCCATGTCAACATGTTGCCATGAATTCTGCGGCTGACGCGTACGCCCGTCATTGAGCCGGCAAGCACGCCAAGTGCGGCGGTCGAAGCAATAAAAGGATTCAAATGTCCGTGTGCAAAATAAATGAATGCACTTGCCGCCGCAGTCACGCCGATCATAAAATTGCTCGTCGCAGTCGCCGCTTTCATCGGAATGCCGGAAAGGATATGCATTGCCGGCACTTTAAAAATCCCGCCGCCGACACCAAGCAAACCGGAAACATTGCCGGCAACAATCGAAACCAGCAGCGCAGCCGGTATCTTTTTCACTGTATATTGTACGGTTTTTCTGTCGGCATCGTCATAAAATGAGCCGGGAAGAGCGCCATCGGTATAAATCGGCTCCTGACCCCTATGCTGCCTCGCTCGCCAAATCATCACCAGTGCAATTAGAAACAGCAGTCCAGAGAAGAGTTTTGCCAGAACACTTGCGCTTAAATAGTTAGCAGTAATACCTCCGAGAATGGCACCTGTTACTGTGGCAATTTCCAGCAGCATTCCAAGCCGTATATGAACTGTGCGACGCTCAAGGTTCATTGCAGCACCGGCACTCGATGTGGCAATCACCGCTATAATACTTGTCGCAATCGCTTGATGCATCGGAACACCCAGAATTATAACAAGAAATGGAATAAGCAACACTCCGCCGCCGAGTCCGAGCAAGGCCCCAAAGGTACCAGCGATGAATCCACCAAGCAGGAGCGAAATAAATGAAATGATCGGCACGTGAAATCCTATATGGCAATTGTGTTTGTTTGCACTTCGATGGTACGAAAAAGAGGCGTGAGTTTCAAATGATGCAGTGTCGATCCTGATGCTGAGAGAGAGATTGAATCAATGGAAGAAAAAGTACGTTTTTTCGTTTTATGGAGTTCATTTCTAAAAAAGAATTCTTATTTTAAACTGAAGCTCTGCTTGCTTCTCCATAAATTCGAATCTTGCCACCCGTCCAATCGGAGGGTACTGAGACGGAAACTTATTACGACATCGTTTTTCAATCGGATTGTTCCATCGGAAGAGGAACAAAGCACTATTCTTGTGTTCATGAATCCGGCTGATTTGGAAAGGGATAAAGTGGCAGTATGAAGCAGTGGTACAAAACATTTTAAGGCAAACAATAAATCTATTGAAAACATAATTATTGCATGGCTCTTGAAGTAGTAAAATTTTCATATCTCAGCGAGTTTATTCATTTACCGGTCGTTCGGATCAGCGACAATAGACGGATCGGCAAGCTGGTTGACCTGGCAGCAACTACATCCCAAGTGTATCCGCGGGTAACAGGATTGATGATGCGGACATATCGCCATAAACCACCAATGTATATTCCATGGAGCAATGTCAAGCGGATAGTGTTCAAAGAACATATCGCGATCGATGATTTCGCGATGGATCATGAGCAGCAAAGGAAAGCAGCAGAAAATGAGATTCTTATTTGTAAAACCTTTCTCGACAAACAGATCATCTCGACATCAGGATACAAAATCGTCCGAGTGAACGATCTTCAATTACTTATAGAAGACAAAGCGAAAGAAAGTACCAACCTGTGGGTAGTACACATCGACATTGGATCCAAAGGAATTCTGCGGCGGCTTGGATTCCTGCGTCCGGTGAATGCCGCATTTCGCTGGGTCACTGACCGCGATCTTAAAGATGAGTTTGTTTCATGGAAGTATGTTCAGCCAACAGCCACAACATCGGTGTATGCATCGGTACAGTTGAAGACCGATGCATCGAAGTTATCAGAAATCCATCCCGCCGATCTCGCTGATATTCTTGAAGATCTGGGAACGGACGAACGCATCGCCCTCATTGAATCGCTCGATCATTTTACTGCCGCTCAGACGCTTCAAGAGATGCAATTCAAGAATCGTCTGCAAATCGTTGAATCGATGGAACCTTTCAAACTGGCGCCGATTATCAACGAAATGCAAATGGACGAAGCGGTTGACCTGCTTGATGCGTGCGATATACAAAAACGTCAGTCAGTCTATGCTATGCTTTCTGCGGAAAAGGTGACTGAACTCAAAGAGCTCTCTCAACTTTCCGCATATAGTGTCGGCAGTATCATGAACACAGACTTCATAACTGCCAAAGCGATCGAGAGAGTAAGCACGGTGCTGGAACGCATTCGAGCAGAATGTGAAAAGTGTGAAGTGTATCGATATGCCTATATTCTCGATGATGATGGACGACTCAAAGGAGTGGTCAGTTTACGTAATCTACTGACGAGTGATGAAAATATTTTAATTGCCGATATTATGTCTGAACAGCCAGTTTCGGTACAAATTGATACACGTATCCGAAGTGTCGCAAAGTTCTTTTTCAAATACAACTTTGAAGCGATTCCTGTTGTGGATGACGACGATACACTCCAGGGATTAGTTTCTTATCGTGATGCCGTAGCATCTCTCTACCCGGAAATCAAAGAAGAGGACACAGTATAATATGAACTTCTTCCGACGACTCAAAGACAATCCCGCTTTGCGTCAACTCGCAATCTTCCTAAGCATTTTGGGTCCTGGAATTATCACCGGCAGTGTGGATAACGATGCCGGCGGAATCACGACTTATTCTGTCGCCGGCGCTTTGTATGGCTACAAGCTGCTCTGGACATTAATTCCGTCATTCGTCGCACTCTTGGCTGTTCAGGAAATGAATGCCCGTATGGGCGTTGTCACCGGTAAAGGATTAGCTGATCTAATCCGTGAGAGCTTTGGTGTTCGTATTACATTTTACATGTTCATCTTCCTTTTGATTGCAGATGTAGGCAACACAGCAACTGAGTTTGCAGGCGTAGCAGGTAGTATGAATATTTTTGGTGTGAGCAAATACATTTCCGTGCCGCTTGCTGCTTTGGCAGTATGGGTGCTTGTGTTGAAGGGCAACTATAAATTTGCCGAGAGGGTATTTTTACTTTTCAGTGTCTTCCTCCTTTCATACGTTGTCTCTGCTGTTCTTGCCGGCCCGGATTGGAAAGTCATCGGTTCGGCGATTATTACACCGACTGTTCAATTCGACAGCGAGTACATTACCACCGTTCTCGGTATCATCGGTACTACTGTAGCGCCATGGATGCAATTTTATATGCAATCGGCGGTCATTGAAAAGAAATTGAAGGTGAGCGATTATAAATACACATTATGGGATGTAGTTCTTGGATGCATTGCGACTGTTGTCGTTGCATTCTTTATTATTGTCGCATGCGCCGCAACACTGCATGTGAACGGCGTTAAGATTAACGAAGCATCGGACGCAGCGATGGCATTAAAACCTCTGGCGGGTGCGCTGGCTGGCCAATTGTTTGCGTTTGGATTATTTGTAGCGTCTATTTTTTCCGCAGCGATTCTTCCACTCGCGACGGCATACTATGTCTGTGAGGCATTTGGATTTGAAGCGGGCATCGACAAGAAATTCAGTGAGGCACCGCAGTTTTATTTTCTCTTTACCGTAATTATTCTGATCGGCGCAGGTATCATTCTCATTCCCGGTGCACCGCTGATTGCTATTACCATCTGGACACAAGTGATCAATGCAATCCTGCTTCCCGTCGTTCTTATATGTATGATGGTTATTATTAATAATAAAGAGATCATGGAAGATTATACCAATAACCGTTTGCAGAATCTCATTGGCTGGTCAACAACCGCTATCTTGATTGTGCTTAGTGCGTTCCTTCTCTTTTCAGGAGTGGGGATGGGATAACCCATTATAGAAGGATACTATGGTTTGGAAGATTTCATTCTTTTTTATTAAGGAGCATCCTCATGAAATATCTCTTCCTTTTTCTTGTCTTTTCTTTTTCTCTCTCTTTCGCACAAACGTACGATATATATTTTACTGACGGTACTATGCGAGTCGACTATTATCACATTGGTACGAAGGGACAGGAACAAATTACACTCGATAAAGTATACGAAGAAGGAGCCTGGCCCGGCAGCAAGGTCAATTTACTGGACACACTCAATCTTGGCGATAGCTTTGTGAAGGTGAGCGATCTGCAGACAAATGCACTCTTATATTCTCGTGGATATTCAACATTGTTTGCAGAATGGCAAACCACGGATGAAGCGATTAATGGTGTATGGAAAACATGTCAAGAAACTGTGCGTTTTCCGTTCCCGAAGCGAAAGGTCGTCGTGAATTTCTATCGCCGTGATAAGTTCGTTGCCGCCGGTGAAATGATGGCATTCCGAGAAATATTTTCAACAGTAGTCGATCCGAATAACCCTACGGTTGTAAATCATGAGAAACATCTGAACGCCTTTCCTGTGTTTGATGTGATGATCAACGGTTCACCGGATAAAAAAGTGGATATTCTTATCCTGGGTGATGGCTATACAAAAGGCGATATGGAAAAATTCCGGAAGGATGCAAAACATTTTTCCGAAACGCTCTTTTCCTACCAGCCCTTCAAAAAGCACAAAAACGATTTCAATGTTCGTGCAATGGAAGTAATTTCGGCAGAATCTGGGATTGATATGCCGGACAAAAATGTGTGGAAGAACACCGCGCTTGGCAGTATGTATAATACATTTGGTTCGGCACGCTATGTCCTGACTGAAGAGAACCGAACACTACGCGATATTGCAGGTGCAGCACCGTATGATTTTATTACCATCCTTGTCAACGACAACCGCTACGGTGGCGGCGGAATCTTCAACTTGTATACTACAGCATTCACGCAAACAGCGAAAGTCGGACAGGAATGGGAAATGGATTATGTATATGTACACGAGTTTGGACATTGCTTTGGCGGTTTAGGAGATGAGTATTACAGTTCACAAATTTCATACGTGGATTTTTATCCAAAAGGTGTTGAACCGTGGGAGCCGAATATAACCCGTACGAACACAAGAGAGACATTAAAATGGCGTACCTTTGTTTCCGACAATACACCTATTCCGACGCCATGGCGTAAAACAGAGTACGACAGCGTTGAAGCACTCCGCAGCAAATTAGATAGACTTGCAGCTGATTACTATGACAAGCGCGAAGATTTACTAAGAAGTTCAAATGCAATACTGAAAGATCCTAAGTGGATCGGCAAGGTCGGAGCATTTGAAGGTTCTGGATATACAGCAAAGGAGATGTATCGCCCTGCTATCGATTGCAAAATGTTCGCGTTGAATCCAGTCGATTTTGATCCCGTGTGTGCAGCAGCGATTGAAAAGATGATTGCAATGTATGTGAAATAAAAATCAAGAGACAATTTTTATTACAGGAATTAATAAGGAATGAACACAAATCCTATTGCACTTATTACAGGCGCCTCAAGCGGCATTGGATTAGAATTCGCCAAGCTCTTTGCACGGGAAAGTCATGATCTTGCCCTCGTAGCGCGCAGCCATGACACACTCAAACACATCGCTGATACTTTACAGCAAACATACGGTGTGCAGGTGAAATGCTATACAAAAGATTTATCTGTTTCCTCCACACCGGAAGAAATTTTTGAAGCACTTCAAAGCGAAGGAGGGAACATCGATGTCCTTGTTAACAATGCAGGATTCGGTTGGCGCGGTGAGTTCGCGAAAATGAATACTGCTGATGCATTGGAAATGATTCAGGTCAATATTACATCACTTACGCATCTTACTCGGCTCTTTTTACCGGGAATGATCGAACGAAAACGTGGAAAGATATTGAACGTTACATCCACTGCTGCGTTTCAACCCGGCCCATTGATGGCAACGTATTATGCTTCCAAAGCATATGTGCTGAATTTTTCGCTCGCCCTTACGGAAGAATTGCGTGGAACAGGAGTGACCGTCACAGCATTGTGTCCTGGTCCCACTGCAACGGGATTTGGAAAAAGGGCCGGTTTTAGTAACAAAAAAATTCTCGGCGGTGCACTTTCGATGGATGCTTCCGCAGTGGCGCTTCAAGGATACAAAGGGTTGATGAAAGGGAAGCCGCTGATCATTTCCGGATGGAAAAATTGGCTGGGCACCCAACTTGTCAGACTGTTACCAAGAACTCTTCCCGGGAAACTTGTGAAAGGCGTTCAGCAAAAGAGAGGGACCTGACGGATCAGTTCAAACAGCTTGCATGTCCGTCGTATAATGGTTCATATACTAAAAGCGATAAGTTGTTCAGATACAGTTTGTTAAAACGGGGAACATTTTGAAAGAATTTTTTAGAAAAAATATTTTAAAACAGATAAAGTCGTATATACGAGATATCCATGCGCCAATATTTACTACAAATATTCTTTTTATGGTTATGTGTCATAATTGAGCAAAAGGTAAATTTATGATAATGGCTGTATTATTTGACCCTGAGGAAAAGAATCAATATGCAGGATTGAAAGTACAGAGTCTATTAGAAATAGAAACTGTAATACATACTCTATCCAATATATCAACTCAATTATTCTCGAATTAGCTCCCACAAAAAGGAGAATTTCATGGCCATCATGAAACCACCAAGGCTGCGCAATGGTGATCTTATCGGGCTCATTGCACCTGCAAGCACTCCTTCCTCTGAGGAAAAGATTCTCAAGGGCGCACTGTACCTTGAACAGTTGGGATATCGTGTCAAGTGCGGTAAACACATCCGCACGGTCTATGGATATCTTGCCGGGAGCGATGATGAGAGGTCTGCGGACTTTAACGAGATGGTGCGCGACAAAAATGTGAAAGCGATTTTCGCTATTCGCGGCGGGTATGGCACTCCACGTTTGCTGCAGATGATCGATTATCGTGCGTTGAAAGCACATCCCAAAATCATTGTTGGGTACAGCGATTTAACAGCATTGCAGCTGGCCATTTTCCGCAAGATTGGATTAGTAACCTTCTCCGGTCCTATGACAGGTTCGGATATGTGGAGAGATTTCGATCCATACACCGAAGAACATTTCTGGCGCATACTTACATCGAACAAAAAAATAGGGCCAATAAATAATCCAGCTGATGAACCATTAACAATTCTCCGGCACGGCAAAGCAAATGGGCGATTAGTGGGCGGGAATCTTTCACTCCTCGCCTGCTTGATGGGCACGCCATTTCAGCCGCCGATGGAGGATGCGATACTCGTTGTGGAGGACGTTGATGAATCGCCGTATCGAGTCGATAGAATATTGGCTCAGCTTCTCAATGCTGGAATTTTACACAAGCTTGAAGCATTGGTCTATGGCAAGTTCACCGATTGTGTGCCCAGTAATCCAAGTGATCCATATTTAACGATTGATCAAGTTCAAGAAGAATTCGCACAGAAAATCGAATGTCCTGTTGTAATGAATTTTCAGTATGGCCACATTCCACGCAAACTTACAGTGCCGTTGGGATTGAAAGCGAGGATCGATACAAAACGTGGAAAGATTGAGATCGTAGAGAGTGGCGTGAGTTAGCCATTGATGGCTTGCACAACCTCAAAGAAGCTGTGAGAATGAACAGCAAAATAAGAAAGTCGATTGTATTAAGTTCATATGTTTTTGAGAGATCTTTCTTTTACTTTCTGTTTAACGAACGATCTTGAAATTGAAGTTGGGACTTTGGAATTTCCCATAGAGTCGCACCCAAATCGGTAGCAGCATTTCTGTCGCGCGCGCGTTTGTAATATCACCCAAATCAACGATAGATTTCCAGCCGAACCAATCCCGTAATATCTTTGTCACGGTTGCTTTTGCTTCCACATCGTTTCCGCTGATAAATATATCATGATCGCCATTGGCGACAAGACCGGGATTTACCATGAGATTACAGTTCATCGTATTCAGTGTTTTGATAACTTTCGTGTCGGGAAAAGCGCGCTGTATTTGTTCTCCGAGTGAATCCGTGTTGCATACGACAAGTGAAGGCGGCATCCCTTTAGAGAAATCCAACGCGTTTGCGATATCGATAAGAATTTTGTTTTTCAGATTGTTCACACCTGCGAGGTTGAGTGCTTCTAGTGAAGCTCCACCATGTGTGCAGTTGAATACAATTTCACCGAATGAAGCAGCATCGGCAAATGTCCCCTGAGAAGCGCGGATTCCATTCTTCATCACCCAAGCGGCAGCTTTTGCATTTGTTGCTGTACGCGATCCCATCTTAACTTCGTGTCCACATTGAACAAGTTTCGTCCCGATCGCATCGCCAACTATGCCAGTTCCGAGAACTGCAATCTTCATATTTTTCTCCTTTTACAGGTGTTTTTCAAATCATTCCTTTTCTCATCTAACACTGCTTCCAATGCATAAGGTTCCACTTGTATCAACTTTGATGAGAAGAAAGGAACACCGAGCGTAGAAGAAATTGCAAATTGATTGAAAATATCTGATTTACTAAGAAGCGAGGTTCGTTTTTATTTTTATTTCAAGCCAAGATCCATCTCCATCATTTCATAATGCGAATGCTTCATGCCAAGTGATTCGTATGTTTTTTGGGCATGATCATTTGATTGATCAACATAAAGACGCACACCACAGACATCCCCGCGTGTTCCGGCAATCGTCTCGATAGAGCGATAGAGTGCACGGAAGACACCATGCCTGCGATATTCCGGAAGAACGTACACACTTTGAATCCACCAAAAGGTAGCATTACGCCAATCGCTCCACTCATACGTGATCATCATCTGACCAGCGATTATTCCATTGCTTTCAGCAATATAGTATAGGCCTTTTGATGGATCCGCGAACAACGCTTCCACTCCTTTTCGGAGGCGTTCGCGATTCAGTTCAATTTCTTCTGTCTCTTTCGCCATCGCTGCGTTGAACTCAGCAATGATAGAAACATCTGAGGGTGCAGCAAGACGGACGCTTAGATCCATAGTAAATCCTTAGTAGAAATATCTTTTAAATTGAACATAAAGTATAACGATTTCCGCAGAACAGCATCCGTGCCTTTTTCCATCCAGCTCAGTTTCTATCGATGAATAAATTGACTCAGACCTTAGGCATAGTGCAGAGGGTTTTTATCCATGTAATTTATGCTCAGCGTGACGATAATTGCAGAGAATAAAATCCTGCTGGTGAAGTATCATCGTTCGGTTTGGGGATTCTTGGTTTTATTCCGTCGTTCAAGAAAGAGACGCACAAATTCAACCAATGCTGGGATGCCTGGAATAAGGACAAGGGCGATGATAACAATTGAAAAGTTCTGTTTGACGAGCGGCATGTTGCCAAAAAAATAGCCGACGAGCACAAACAAATTGACCCATAATAATGCGCCAATGATGCTGAAAAGTAAAAATGTCTGATATGCCATACGTCCAATACCTGCAACGAATGGTGCAAACGTACGTATAATAGGGAGGAATCGTGCCAGAATCACGGTGATCCGTCCATGTCTATCGTAAAACCGGTGTGTGCGTTCAAGATGTTCTTTATTAAAAAATCGGGATTTTTCCTGACTGAAGACTTTCGGTCCAATTTTTCTCCCAATCCAATAGTTCGTATTATCGCCAGCAAGAGCTGCGGATATTAGCAATGGAATGGCGTATTCCACATGCATCGCACCAATGGCTGCCAATGAACCAATAGCAAATAAAAGTGAGTCACCCGGTAAAAAAGGAGTTACCACTAAACCGGTTTCGCAGAAGACGACAAAAAACAGAATTGCATAAATCCACATTCCATACATTGCGCAAAGATCAACCAAGTGTCTGTCAATGTGAAGTATGAAATCTATGAGTTGTTGTAGGAATTCCATTATTTTGATACTCACATGCGACGCACTGTAAAAGTACGTCGCAGAGAGATAGTCCTTTTATTTAATGGAGATCAACTCGATGTCGAAAATTAATGTAGCGTTCGGGCCAATCATTTGTCCGGCGCCATTCGGGCCATATGCAAGATCAGATGGAATGAAGAGCTGCCATTTCGAACCCACCGGCATAAGCTGCAAGGCTTCAGTCCATCCTTTGATTACTTGTCCGACAGGAAATTCTGTCGGTTCTCCGCGCTTATAGGAACTGTCAAATTCGGTTCCATCAATAAGTGTTCCTCGATAATGACACTTCACTGTTTGATCTTTTGTCGGTTTGGATCCGTCCCCTGATTTCAAAATTTTGTATTGCAATCCACTGGGCAATGTAATAACGCCTTCTTTCTTTTTGTTTGCGGCAAGGAATGCTTCACCTTCTTTTTCATTCTTTTCGCCGACAACTTTTTGCTTCGCTTGCATCTTGCCCATCATTTCCTGTTGAAAGGTGGTCATCGTTGCTTCCATATCTTTATCGCTCATTGCTGTTTTTGAGCTATTGAGTCCATCCTTGATTCCTTGCGTGAGGAGTCCCTGATCGAGGTCCATCCCCTGTGTTTTCATATTTTTTCCAATATTCACGCCGATGCTGTAGCTGATTTTTTCTTTTTTCGTTTTAGGTGTTTCTTTTTTCTGCGCTATAGCCATGCTTCCAAATATCGATAGCACAAGAGCAATTGCGATAAGCTTTTTCATGAATTATCCTTTAGTTGAGTGATAAACAAAAACGCGGACAAACCCGCGTTTAACTTACTAGAAGGTACGACTTTTTCTTCTTATATAAAACCGAATATTTCGAAAAGGAATAATTGTCATTATAGATGTCCGACGGTGCGCTGACTTTATTTTCCACCAAGCCCAAATGCCATCGTTACTTATATCCTGCCTTCTCCAAATCTTCCACTGATTTGAACTGATGCGGTGGATAAAGATATCTTGCAAGGAATGTATAAATTTTCATTCGTGTTTCTTTTGCGAGCTTTGTGTCGATGCGATCAAAGCTGTGTCCGCCGGGAGCATCTTTGAAAATCTCGTACTCGAATTTCCTCCCTGCCACTTTCAGCTCCTGAATAAGATGTTCGACCTCTTCCACATGCACATCATCGTCGATGGTGTTGGTATGAATAAGCAAGGGTGTTTTCAATTTTTCCACGAATGAAACAGGGGATCGTTTGAGATATTCAGCCGAGTCTTCACTCACCGTTTTGCCGATGTGGTATTGAGCAAAAAAATCTTTGCGGTAATCATCATCATAATATCCTAAGCGCATCACAAGATCGCTCACCGGTACACCGGCAAACGCTACCTGGTAATCGTTCGGATGCTCGAAGATATCCATCAGTGTAATAAGTCCGCCATGACTCCAGCCAATTGCACCGACGCGATCTTTATCAACAATTCTATAATTCTCAATCATCCAGTCGCGCGCTGCGTGATTGTCTTCCACTTCGCGTCCGCCATAATCGATCCGTTCATAGAACTGCTTGCCATAACCGGTACTGCCGCGGTATTCCGGCGCCACAACGATATAGCCTTGTGCCATCAGCTCACGGATAATGTGCGTGTGGTATGTTGTGAAATCTGCATGTACGCCGCCATGCGGCAGAACAAGAAGCGGATATTTATTACTGCGATTGAGTTTCTGCGGAATGAAGATATATGCCCAAAATTTTACCGGATTCAATGCGCCTCGTGCCATAGAATCCTTGACTTTCCAAGGCGGCGGCCCAACAATAAAAACCTTTTCGATGTTAGCCACATCGCCCACTTTATCGTACCAGAGGACATCATCTACTGCCTTTGCTAATTGATCAAGACGGTGATCAAGCGCTTCGAACTTCTCGTCGATTTGCTTGGAGATTTCACCTTCATTCATTTTCTTCTCTTGTGCATACAGGGGCGCCATGGTAAACGCGGCACCCAATAAAAGAAGAGAGATCAATGATTTATATTTATTCGTATTCATTCACTTTAATCCTCCTTATTTAAAGGTCGGTGAACATCTATAGCAAAGTGTAAAAAAATTGATGCAAAAACCAACTTGCGTTTCGTGCACACTCCTGCTACCTTAGAGGAAGAGTTTGAAAGGACTTTTATGTCGCCTCACATATATGAAGACAATGATTTTTTAACGAATACGTTCAATACTATCCCTTTTCCAATATTAGTGGTGGACGATGATATGCGCATCCTATTCTGGAATTCTTCTGCACTTCGCTTACTTGGGAGCGATGAAGTGTTCCAACAGCGGGGCGGAGAAGCACTTCAGTGTATTCATTCCGGGGATACGGAGGAAGGGTGCGGATACGGTCCTCAATGCAAAACTTGTGTTCTATGGAATTCAGTAAACGAAGCGAGCCGCGGTGAAAAAGTCTATCGTAGAAAGACCATTATGCAGCGCAAAATCGGTGAGAAAGTCACCGACGTACCACTTCTGGTAACAACCTCACCCTTCAAATACGAAAATAGATCGCTGACATTACTCATTTTAGAAGATATTCATGAATTAATGGAGCTTGGAAGTCTACTGCCTATTTGTGCAAATTGTAAAAAAATTAGATCGAATGCCAACCACTGGCAGCAAATTGAGGGATATATCAAAGAGCACATTGTGGATGTGGATTTTACGCACGGACTGTGTCCGGATTGCATGACAGAATTATATCCCGATATCGCAAAAATGTCAAAAGAATAAATTTTTAAACAGATATCCAATCCAAAACAATAAAACAAAGTAACAAAACTGCTTTACAAAGGTTTGTATACATGAAACATCGTGTTACAGGAAAACAACAGAACAGCAAAATGTGCTTTCTCTGCGGCCTAAAAAATTCTTTCGGACTGAAGGGAGAGTTTTTTGAATTAGAGAACGACGAACTTGTATGCATATTCAAACCGTCGAATGAACACCAAAGTTATCCCGGCAGACTCCATGGCGGCATTACTACTGCTGTACTTGATGAAACGATCGGCCGCGCAATTATGATGAAGAATAGAAATGAAGAAGTGTGGGGAGTTACGGTTGAATTCACAACGCGGTTTAAAAAACAGATACCATTGAACGAAGAACTCCGTGTGGTTGGCCGTATTACCAGCGAGACCAGTCGTGCATTTGAAGGAACTGGCGAGCTGCTTTTACCAAACGGCGAAGTGGCGGCAACAGGTTTCGGCAAGTACTTGCGTATGCCGTTAATTAAAATTTCAGATTTTGATCCTCTGGAACAAGAGTGGAAAGTTGTGAAATCTGCGAAAGATCCAGAGATCATCGAATTTTAATAAAAAACAACGAATCGTTTCCCTGTATTCCGCATCAAATCAATCAAGCTTGACAGCAAAGGAACTCGGCGGGCAGTTTGTCCGTTTAATTAATAGTATCTTATAGATATGAAAAAAGCAGTTTCCATATTCTTTATAGTATTCTATTTCATTCTCACAGTAGGAATGACTATTTCGACGCATTTCTGCGGTGGAAGAATCGCTTCTGTACGGATGCTGCCATTTATTCCAAAAGAAAATCCTTGCGGCTGCGATGGGACAGCGGCTCCCGATGATTGCTGCAAAACAGAAATCAAAACCGTTCAACTGAACGACGAACAAATTGCTGTCCAAGTAAATCAACCTTCTTCACCGCAAACCGCAGTAACCCTGTGGACCGAGACCTCAATTGAAATAGTGCTATCTTCTCATGCGGTTCGTGAGGTTATTCCGGCAAGCTCTCCCCCTGATTCTCCTCCACTCTATATTCTTCATAGTGTGTTCCTCATTTAGTAAGTTTGTGGTACAGTAATAAACGCAGAATGGTTTCTTCCATCCTGCTATTTCACTTTATCCATACAAATTCTATTATAGTTGAGGAAAACCATGAAAACCACAGTCATTTTATTTGCACTTATCATTTCTCTCTCATCGTTCCTTTCTGCACAAGAAGACACAGTGAAAGAAGCAGAGTTCAAAGTCTTTGGCAATTGCGCCTCGTGTAAAAGCCGCATTGAAAAATCGTTAAAGATTAAAGAAGTAAAATCTGCACGGTGGAACAAAGAAACCAAGATGTTATCAGTCGCATATATCTCCCCAGCGATTTCTCTTGATTCTCTCCAGCAGCGCATTGCCGCCGTCGGTCATGATACCGAAAAATACAAAGCAGCCGACTCAGTATATGCAGAGCTTCCTTCCTGCTGTTTGTATCGCGACGCCGGGAAGTCTCACTAACTTATCATATAAATACACAAAAAAGATAAGAGGTGAGAAATGAAAGCATGTATTGCAATCATTGTTCTCATTCTGACGGTCTCTTCGGCCTCCGCACAAGATATGCTGAAGGGATATGTCGGAGAGAAAGATGAACAGGGAAATGAACATCCGCTGGTTGGCGTCTCTGCGTACTGGCTGGGCACTTCCCGCGGTGAAACAACCGATTCCAACGGTTTCTTCAGCATTCCGTTCGTGAAAGAATCGAAAACACTGGTAGTCCGCTGTCTCGGGTATCATCCTGATACGATGGTCATCACCAGCCAGCATTCCATTCGCATTTTCATGAAATCCGAAGCACAGACTGTGAGCGACGTGAATGTGGTCGGCGAGCGGCAAGCATCATACTTGGACTACGCGAATCCGTTTAAGAAAACGGTGATGACGGAAAAAGAACTCTTCAAAGCGGCGTGCTGTAATCTCTCGGAAAGTTTTCAAACCAATCCTTCGATTGATGTAGCGTTTACTGATGCGATTACAGGAACAAAGCAGATCGAGATGCTGGGACTTTCCGGCATCTATACGCAAATGACAATGGAGAATATGCCGTATATCCGCGGACTCACATCCAATGTGGGGTTGACATTTATTCCGGGAACCTGGATCGAAGCTATCAATGTCTCGAAAGGAATTGGTTCAGTTGCCAATGGGTATGAATCCATCACCGGACAGATTGATGTAGACCTGCGCAAACCGGAGAAGGAAGACGAGAAACAATTCTTTCTGAATTTGTACAGCAATATGGACCAACGTCTGGAAGCGAATCTGAATATGCGGGAGCGCTTGAGCGAAAACATATCATCGATGACGCTTCTTCATATTAGTTCACAACGGCATCCGGTGGATGCGAATGGCGACGGTTTTCTCGATATGCCGCTGTTCACAACCGTGAATGTGCTGCAGCGTTTGAAAATCAACATGTCCAATGGTTGGATGAGCCAGTTGAGTCTCCAATATATGAACGATAGTAAGGATGGTGGAACGTATAACCGAGAACCACCATTTTCTTATGAGTATGGGATGAAAAGTGCTCTGTTCCGCCTGACTGGCAAAACCGGATATGTGTTTCAAAACGAACATGGCCGAAGTATAGGTATACAATGGTCGCTCAGCAGGTACAGCAATACGGCACATTTTGGTACGCAGGTGTATAATGGAAATGAAAAGACGGGATATCTCAACGTTCTTTATCAGGCAGAGCTGGACGGCGAGGTGCAGACATTCCGAATGGGAATAAGTTTCTTGTTCGATCAATATGATGAACGTTACGATAATCTTCCTTACAATCGTATTGAGCGAGTGCCCGGTGTGTTCTTTGAATATACATTTTCACCCGGCGAACGGCTCTCTCTTATTGCCGGCATCCGCGCCGATGAGCATAATGAATACGGCACTATGATCACACCACGCCTCCACATTCGGTATACGCCGCAGGAAGATTGGGTGCTGCGGCTTGCAGCGGGAAGAGGCTATAGAACTGCGAACATTTTTGCGGAAAACTCAACGGTGTTTACAAGTTCACGTGCAGTTTCAATTGTTCCATCGAACTCTTTTGGGTATGGATTGAAACAAGAAATTGCATGGAATTACGGATTCAATCTGACGCATTATTTCACCTTCGAATATCGCGAAGCAACACTTTTACTCGATCTTTACAGAACCGATTTCGAGCAGCTCGTCCTTGCCGATCTTGATTCTAATCCGCATCAAGTGCGATTCTATTCAGTTCCGAATGGTTCGTATTCTAACAGTGTACAAACGGAGCTGAATATTCAGCCGTTGGAGCGATTGGATGTACGCATTGCCTATCGGTATTTGGATGTGATGCAAAATCTGGGCGGCGTATGGCGCGAACGCCCGCTAACGGCACAACATCGGGCACTGGCAACAGTGTCTTATGCAACGGAACGCGATGAAACAGATAACCCGCAGACATCGTTTGATGTGACAGGGCAATGGTTCGGAAAGAAAAGAATTCCTGAAACTTTATTGAATCCGGATAGTATGCGTGCACTTGCGTACTCACCATACTTCTTTACTATGAACCTTCAAGTGACGCGGACATTTATAAAAGGTCTCGATGTATATGTTGGTATTGAGAATTTGTTTGATTTCCGACAGGCCGATCCAATTCTTGACAATGCAAATCCTCAAGGGCATTTCTTTGATGCATCATTAATCTGGGGACCCGTGACCGGCAGAATGGTGTATGCTGGTTTAAGGTTGCGTATTTAGATCACACGATTGGATGTTCTTTTATTATCCCGCTTTGATTCAGTCTGGAGCGGGATAATATTTTTACCGATGGATTAAAATTTTATCCAAGCGAATCTGCAATTTCTTGAATTTGCTTTGAATCAAAAATATTCACGCCTTTCAGATTTTTCTGAGCAACTTGCACCATCGCTTTTGCAACGTCGCGCGCTTGAATCGCGCGGTATTTTCTTAACGGCCCTACCAATACATATTTCAATCCGGACATAATAAATGCACCTGCTTTTTCTCCTATTCTGTGCTCTGTGCGTTCTCCCAAAAGAAGTGAAGGGTGAAAGATGTTAATCGTTATGAAAGAAATTTTACGGATTGCTTCTTCCACTTCTCCTTTTACACGATTGTAGAAAATACGCGAATGTGGATCAGCGCCCAGTGAAGTGACGATCAAAAACTGATTTGCTCCGCAGTGTTGTGCAAGTGCGGCAATCTTGATAGGATAATCGAAGTCTACCTTTCGGAACGCTTCCTGTGTTCCTGCTTTTTTGATCGTTGTTCCAAGACAACAGTACACATCGTCGGCTGTGAGACATTCACCCAGAGTCTCCAATTCGCTGAAATCAACAATATACTGTGCCAATTTATCATGCGTTATCGATAAGGGCCTGCGCACGAGTGCAACAACGCGTGTGTACGATGATTCCTCCAGAAGAAATTGCAGGCAATGTCCGCCGACAAGCCCGCTTGCTCCAATGAGTAATGCCGATTTTGTTTCCATAGATGTATTATTGTTTATCACGATTGTGAGGGTTGTTCTTCAACTGATTTGCTTTTTTTTTATCGCGTTCTTTCTCCAATCGTTTAGCAGTCGAATTATTTTTCGTTATTTGAAATTGAATTTCCCGCTGAAGTTTTTGATAGCTTTCATAACGTTCCGGTTCGAGTGTGCCTCCTTGCATTGCTGATTTTACAGCACATCCAGGCTCGGCTTCATGGCGGCAATCACGGAAACGGCAATTTGTTGCTAGTTCTTCAATATCATCAAAGCTGTCATGTAATCCATCTTCTCCACTCCAGAGTTGAAGTTCACGTAAGCCCGGAGTGTCGATGATGATGCCTCCATGAGGAAGCACCAGCAGTTCACGATGGGGTGTCGTGTGGCGCCCATGGTTGTCGGTCTCGCGCACTGCTTGTACTTTCGAATGTTCCATACCGAGTAATTGGTTGGTGATTGTGGATTTGCCGACGCCAGACGAACCCAGCAGAACGCCTGTGATGCCCGGCGCCAGGTGCGAATGAAGAGGAGCAACATCTTCTGTACGCAGCGCGCTCATCACAATGACATCAATACCCTGCGCAATGGAAAGAACTTCCTGCGCGCATTCTTCGAGGAATGGACGTGGACAAAGATCGGATTTGTTGAGAACAATCACAGATTGTGCTTCGCTTTCTCGCGCAGCTGTTAAGTATCGCTCCAACCGTCGCAGATTATAATTGCCGTCCAATCCCATGACGAGAAATGCGATATCGACATTGGCAGCAAGAACTTGTTCGTCGGGGCGATCTCCGGCAACTTTGCGGGAAAATTTGCTCCTGCGTTCCAGTACATGATGAATCACAGCAGATTGGTCGCCTGAATCAATTTCAAAGACAACCCAATCACCAACGGCAGGAAAATTATGAAGGCCTTTTACTTCGAATCGAAACTTACCACTTACTTTTCCGTTTACCTCACCTTGCTCGCTCAACAATACATAACGGTCTTTGTGTTGGATGGATATCCGACCGGGCAGCAGCCCTTTTCCCGAGTACGGAGTGAAGCGCGCCTCAAAAAAAATGTTCCAGCCAAGTGTTTCTAACTTCATGCGAAAGTCATATACTTACACAACGAGATTTCATTCTTTTATTGAGAAACACTACTAATGTACTACTGTTTCACAGAAAGGCAAAGATGTGATAAGTGAGGGATGCTTGTTTTCCTACAGGAAACGCATACATTTTTCCTGTTCTACATGATATTACAAGCTTTTTTTGATCTGGTTTGACTATAGTCTGAAATGGAATAAAACCATTGAAACCGGTAGTCGCATAGTTGGGCAAGAAGTCTCGAACCAAACTGCGAATCTAATTTGGATGAAAGAAACGGACATGAGGGGTTGCTATTGCTGTAGCCAATGGTTAATTTCTTCGCAGAGTGTCATCGGAAGATTTTATCCAAAAAAGACATTCTTCAAGTGTTTTTCTTGAAGAAAATAAAGGAACTCTGCGATGAAGCGCCTAACAATCAAACGAATTGCCATAAATACAGGCGGCGGCGACGCTCCGGGACTCAATGCAGTTATCCGTGCGGTGGTGGTTTCCGCAGTCAATCGCGGGTGGGAATGTTACGGCATTCGCGACGGTTACAATGGACTACTAGAACCAAAAAAATATCCTGAAGGCGGGCTTATTCCTTTGCCCAAATCGAAAGTACGAGGCATTACACATCTTGGTGGAACAATTCTTGGCACCACCAACAAAGGCAATCCGTTACAATGGCCGATGAAAGGAAAAGACGGCAAGCTTTATGAAACCGATCGCACCGACGAATTGCTGAAGGCATTCAAAAAAAACATGATCGATGCGCTTGTTGCTGTCGGTGGTGATGGTTCTCTTGGAATAGCAAATGTTCTGGCACAAAAGGGATTACGCGTGGTGGGCGTACCCAAGACCATTGACAACGATCTTGATAAGACAGTCATTACTTTTGGATTTGATACAGCGGTATCTTTTGCTACAATGTGCATTGATCGCCTGCACACAACAGCAGAATCGCATCAACGTGTTATGGTAGTGGAAGTGATGGGTCGATATGCAGGTTGGATCGCTTTGGAAAGCGGTGTCTCCAGTACGGCGGATGTTATTCTCATTCCTGAAATTCCATACGATATTCACAAGATTGCAGAGAAAATTGAAGATCGCGAAAAGTCCGGTATAAAATTTTCTATTGTTGTAGTTGCAGAAGGAGCTAAACCAAAAGGCGGATCATTCTCCGTGGTCTCGAAAGAAATCGGGCAGGCCGAAAAACTTGGCGGCGCCGGTGAACGTGTGGCAAAAGAAATCCATGAGGTCACGGGTAAAGAAACGCGCTGTGTTGTGCTTGGTCATTTACTGCGAGGTGGAACTCCGACAACATTCGATCGCCTTATCTCGCTTCGCTTTGGAGCTGCAGCGGTGCGTGCTCTGGCTGAAGGACAAAACGGTGTCATGGTAGCACTCGATCCACCAACAGTACGGTATGTGCCGCTTGCCGACGCAACCCATCGGATGAAAACTGTACCTATCGATTGCGACATTATTCTGACTGCGCGTGATTTAGGAGTCAGTTTTGGAGATTGAATACTAAAGTGCAAACAACAAATTAAAATAAGAAAACAAACTCTTTTTATGCTTTCCATTTGGCATTAATCTGACTGTCATCAAACAATTATCGGAGATAGTACAATGACGACGCCAACAGACAATCCCCTTGCAGAACGCACACAGGCAGATATCATATTTGAACAGGCGTTCTTATTGGATTCTTCACTCGATCCTATCGTCGTACGGGATTTGAACGATAATCTTATTTTCTGGAATAAAGCGGCGGAGCATTTGTACGGTTGGACGTTCGAAGAGGCAAAGGCATTACATATTTCTCAACTGATTGCAACGGAGGATCAAGCAAAGTTTAAGCGGGGAAGAAAAGAATTTGCTGAGAAAGGTGAATGTGCAATCGAAATGCGCCAAAAAACAAAAAACGGCCGGACAATTATAACACATTCCCGATGGTCCCTTGCACGAAATAGAGAGGGAGATCGTTATGGCCGACTCATTATTATTCGTGACATTACCGAACAGCGGAATCTTGAAGCTCAGCTTCGCCGTGCGCAGCGTATGGAAAGTTTGGGAACGCTGGCTGGCGGCATTGCGCACGATCTCAATAATGTGCTGGCACCGATTCTTATGTCCGTCCAAATATTGAATACGAAAATTACTGATCCTAATCTTAAAAAACTCATCGCAGCACTTGAAACCAGCACGAAGCGAGGCAGCGATATTATTAAACAAGTGCTGACCTTTGCGCGAGGTACTGAAAAAGATTTTGCACCTCAACAATTGCGGTATGTTATTTCGGAAATCGAAGCCATTATTAGGCAAACATTCCCTAAGAATATCCAACTCCGCACCGGAGTTTCAAAAGACCTTTCACTGGTGTTAGGTGATGCAACCCAATTGAATCAAGTACTGATGAACCTCTGCATTAATGCACGCGATGCCATGCCCGAGGGCGGCCGTCTGACTGTGACTGCTGAAGATATGTACATGGACGAAAGTTATGCCCACTTGATACTTGATGCCCATCCCGGTCAGTATGTTATGCTCACTGTTGCAGACACTGGGATGGGAATTCCTTTGGATGTACAGGAAAAGGTTTTTGAACCATTCTTTACGACAAAGGAAAGAGGGAAAGGCACGGGACTTGGCTTGTCTTCTGTCTATACTATTGTGAAATCACACAACGGACTTATTAAATTATACAGTGAGTATGGCAAAGGAACGGAACTTAAGATCTTTCTGCCTGCGACTCAACAGATGGAACGGAAATCAGAAGTAATCACAAATAAAGAACTCCTGAGGGGTCATGGAGAACGTATTCTCGTTATTGACGATGAACTTTTCGTATTACAGATATCGAAAGAGGTATTGGAGGTTCAAGGGTATAGTGTGGTCACAGCAATGGATGGAGCGGAAGCGACCGCTCTTTATGCCAGTTCGGAAAAGGGCTCTATTCAACTTGTCATAACCGATATGAATATGCCATTGATGGACGGTTCATCAACCATTAGAGCATTGAGAAGGCTTGATCCCAATCTCAAGATCGTTGTCTCCAGCGGTCTTCTGACCAACGTGAATTCCGCTGGCCTGAGCGGTCTCGATACTCAAGGCTATCTTACAAAACCTTACACTGCCGAACAGCTCCTCTTGACGGTGCAGAAAGTGCTGAATGCAAAAACCATGACAGAACCAAATAAGAGTTGATATCTCCATTCGTGAAATACTCTTCATGAGAACCTGAATAAACGTACAAGGATGACAATGTCATTAAGAATCTTTATTACAGGCGGAACATTTGATAAAGAATATAATGAACTGGACGGTAAACTGTTTTTTAAAGATACACATTTACCGGAAATGCTGAAACTTGGCAGATGTAAAGTTCCGGTTGAGATTCGAACGTTAATGCTGGTAGATAGTCTTGAAATGACCGATGCGGATCGCCAGATCATTGTGGAGCAGTGCCGAAAATGTAAGGAAGATCGAATTGTCATTACGCATGGTACTGACACGATGGAAGAGACAGCAAGGGTTCTTGGTAAGAGTATCACAGATAAAACCATTATTCTCACCGGTGCAATGGTCCCGTACAAGTTTGGTAGTTCGGATGGACTATTTAATCTTGGCAGCGCGCTCGCATTTGGCGAGGCACTTCCACACGGCATCTATGTTGCGATGAATGGTCGCTGTTTTATGTGGGATAATGTCAAGAAGAACAGGAAGACTGGCGAGTTTGAAGAACTTCGCTAAGGTAAATAAGATAAAAAGCGAAAATACCCGAACTTTATGCAGGCTTTGCTGTTTGTGGACGCTGTAGGGATCGAAC
>PMDB01000011.1 GCA_003155495.1 Ignavibacteriota bacterium | reverse complement strand
TGATCGTCGGATTTCCGGGCGAGAGTGATGTATTGTTTCATGAAACGTATAATTTCCTGGACAATCTTCCGATTTCATATTTTCATATATTTAGTTATTCTGAACGTTCGAATACACAGGCGGCGGCATTTGATAAAAAGATTGACCCTCATATCAAAGCGAAGAGAAGCGAAATATTACGTCGGTTGGGAAATCAAAAGCGATACGTGTTCTATGAGACGTTCGTCGGTAGAACTGTGCCCGTTCTTTTTGAATCAGAATATCCTGATGGTACATTCTCTGGGTTGACGAAAGAATATGTTCGGGTTGAAGTGAAATCAAATGCAAATTTAACAAATACAATTATCTACGTTACGATCAAAGAAGCATTCTCTGAAAAATGTATTGGGACGATCGCAGAGTCCACGAGAATACCTACGATACGCATCGCCATTTAACTGGAGCTATCCTATGAACCGATTTATCATTTCAGCAGCACTACTGCTTTTTCTGCCGCAACAGATGTTTGCACAACAAAGACCAATATCGACATTGGTAACAAAGGAAGTTCAACTCAGCGGAATATCTATTCCCGATCTAGATGTATCGCGTCCACTTGAATCCAAGAAGTCAGTTATGCTGGCAGTTATCGCATCGCTCATCGTACCGGGCATGGGAGAATTGTACGCAGGTTCATTTGAAACAGGGAAGTATTATTTGATTGCTGAAAGCGGTCTATGGATTACGTACAGCGGTTTTCGTATGCATTCCAATTGGCTGCTGCAAGATGCACAAACATTTGCCAGTCAACATGCAGATGCAAACTTTATCAATAAGGACGACCAGTATTCGGTAAACATCGGCAACTTCAACACAACCTCAGAATACAACGATGCAAAGAGTAGAAACCGCGAGTATGATCTGATATACCAGCCTACAAGACCTGAATATGGATGGAATTGGGATACAGATGCTAATCGTCTTCGATTCAAAGATATGCGCATTCATAGCGGCGAAGTGAAAAACAATGCGAAGTTCGTTATAGGCGCTATTGTTGTGAATCATCTTCTTTCCGCATTTTCTGCTGGAAAGAAAACAGCGGCATATAATCAATCGCTTTCTTCGATGGACAATGTGGAACTTCATTCGTACACATTGAACAATGGATCGCAAGTGTATGGATGGGAAATAAGTATTACAACACATTTTTGAAATACCCGCATGCCCCTCATCCGGCTCACGCTTGAATATGATGGAACCGACTTCGTCGGCTGGCAATTCCAAACTAATGGACGTTCTATTCAAGAAGAAGTTGAAAAAGCAATTAAACAAATACTTCAGGTAGATATTCGAATTACCGGCGGGGGAAGAACAGATGCCGGGGTACATGCTCGCGGTCAGGTGGCAAGCTTCTTTGTGGAGCGGGATATTGAAATCAATCTGCTTGCAAAGAGTCTCAATGCGGTTATGCCTCATAGTATAATTGTTCTCGAAGCGATGGATGCTCCATTAGACTTCAATGCACGATATGACGCAAAAAGTAGACGGTACACTTATTCGATTAGTCAAGAACCGACAGCTATTCAACGCAATTATTGCTGGCAAGTGTTCCAAAAGCTAAATCTATCGTTGATGCAAAAATGCGCTCAACAAATAATGGGCACGCATGGTTTTCGTTCATTCTGTAAAGTGGAGACTGATATGTACAATCATCGATGCAGCGTAGTGGTCTCACAATGGATTCAGAAAGATAAATTATTGATATATAATATTTCTGCAAATCGTTTTTTGCATGGAATGGTTCGTACATTAGTTGGAACGATGGTAAATGTAGGAAGAGGACATACAAAGTATGAAGAATTTTATAAGATACTAGAATCAAATAATAGGTCTTTTGCCGGAATGTCCGCCCCTGCAAAAGGATTATGTTTAGAAGAGATAACATACTGATACACAGATGAGTCAAAACTCTGTGCTGTGCGACTAAATACAATCTCATTTCCCCACATCGAGGTAAGGTTGCTTTTTATCGGTATATGAAATCAATAAAAAAAATATTTCGAGATGCTCTTATTAAAGGAGGTTTGCTGAGAGCGAATCTTTCGGAAGATGAATTTAAGCAGGTCGTTGATGCCGGTTCTCTCAGCGGGGCGATTGATAAGACGGAACATGAACTTATAAAAAGTATCTTACAGTTTTCCGATATTACAGCTAAAGAAATCATGGTGCCGCG
Organism: Ignavibacteriota bacterium; assembly: GCA_003155495.1. Taxonomy (GTDB): domain Bacteria; phylum Bacteroidota; class Ignavibacteria; order UBA10030; family UBA10030; genus Fen-1298. The sequence goes on along the minus strand of PMDB01000011.1, from coordinate 10,917 downwards.
TCCTGATATTGTGGCTCTTGACATTTCGATGTCTCGAGATGTTCTCGTACGAAAAGTGATTGAAGAAGGGTATTCACGATTACCTGTCTACAAAGGTACGATTGACCATGTCATTGGCGTCATTTACAGTAAGGATTTGCTCAGTTTGTTAGAGCATCGCTCACTCATCATCCTCCAAGATATTATTCGCCCTGCGTATTTTGTTCCGGAATCAAAAAAGATCAGCCAACTCTTACATGAATTCCAGCAAAATAAAGTTCATATCGGCATTGTGGTGGATGAGTATGGCGGAACAGAAGGCATCGTCACGATGGAAGATATCGTCGAAGAAATTGTCGGAGACATCCTTGACGAATACGACGAAGTGCGCAAATCAGTAGAACAGGCTGGAGATGGATCGGTTATTGTAGATGCAACGATATCCATTGCTGATTTCAATCAGCAGTTTCGTTCAAAGCTGCCGGAAGCACCGGAGTATGAAACATTGGCTGGATACTTGCAGACGATTACGGGAAGACTGCCTGAGTCGGCTGAAGAAATTAAGACAGAGAATTTCATCTTTTCAATAGTCTCAAAGAGCGCACGCCGCATTCGACAGGTAAAAGTGACACCCAATCTCAAATCTCAAGGATCGTCTGAATAAAGTGATCTCATAGGATTCCTGCTTGTATTGGCAAGGGGGGTTCGATGATTTTAAAAAATAGAGAACGCTATCGATGAAAAATAATAACCTGCAGTACAAAGTATCATTCGTTCTTGTCAATTGGAATATGAAGAAAGACTTTCAGCAGTATCTAAAGCCTTTTTAAGATTTCTGATGGAATAAATGTAGAATTCATATAAATAAAGCAGGTTGGGAATTGAGAATCATTAATACAGGTACGATGATTCATAGAGGACAAAGAAGTTTTATCCAGCCAGATGGTTCGTGGAAATGTAGACGTTTCATACTTAGTTTGAATCAATATATCGATAAGCATATCTCATTATTCCTGAGATTTATGAAGAAGTTGATTGCCATCGGTAATAGGTTCGTCATCTACCCTGTAGGACCATTTCAGAGATTTGTAAATAATAAAATTGAACAGGGAGAAGACTTTAAAAGGAGTTTTCCTTGGCATTCCTATTGGTTGAGGCTCTTTCACGTGTACTACACTAAGAAAATCGTAAAAAAGGATTTTGCCTGATGGAGGAGCAGATAGTAAATCCTGTGGTTGCATCCTCCACACATAGTAAAATTATTAGGAATACTCTTTTTAGTATTGCAGGGAGTTGGTTTCTCATGCTGCTCAACTTTATTCTCATCCCATTTATTATCCGGAAATTGGGTGTTGAACTCTATGGTGGAGCATGGATTATAGGGGCTATTGTTCTATCGCTAATAGGTTTGATTGATTTTGGTATTGGCAGTGCATGCACGAAGTACATTGCAGAATATTACTCAAAACATGATTTTCACGCGATTAATACTGTTGTCAGTACTGGAATAACCTTTTCTTTTATTATCAGCGGAACTTTGGCCGGCATTTCTTTTTTTCTAGGGACAGAAGTAATTTCTCTGTTAGGCGTTCCACAAAATATACACTCAGAAGCCTATTTTGTTTTTACAACGGCAATGCTTATTCTTGTTCTTGTGAATACAGCTACTCCCATTTCAGTTATTATGATAGCACTTCAGCGGATGGATATTTCAAATATGGTAGTTGTTGCGACAAGTATTTTAAACTTTAGTATGTCTCTCATTGTTTTGCATCTAGGATGGGGAGCCAAGGGTTTAATAGTAGGAAACTTGGCAGTGCAACTATTCTCTGTTTCATGGATGATCTGGTGGGCGAAGAAGCTTTTCCCACAGCTTCACCCTCGTCTTGTAAACGTTGATAGGCGTGTGATGAAACAGTTATTTCATTTTGGAGGGAATCTTCAATTAAGTCGTTTAGCACAGCTTCTTGTTTCCCCGTTTGATAAAATTGTCGCACTAAGGTTTTTTGGGCCTTCTGCGTCTGCTTTTTATGAAATTACTGTGAAGATGTCATCGCTGACGCGTTCGATTCCTTTGGTTCTTGCATCAGCATTATTACCAGCGGCATCTGAATTAGACGCCAATAAGGAAACAATGAAAATCGCATTGCTCTTTGAACGTGGTTCAAAATATATGATTATTCTTGGCCTCTTGGTTACAGGATTTATTTTCACTGAGGCTCAATTAATTCTTTCTACATGGTTGGGTGATACGATAGATAAACAGGGAATTGAAACCATTACATGGTTGATTAGAATATTACTTATCGGATATTTTATTAATATATCCACTGGAACTGCAAGTTCTATTGCCGCTGGAATTGGGAAAACTAATTTGGAAAGGAAAATGGGTATTGTCCTTTTTATTGCAGGTCCGACATTACTTTTAATCCTTCCAACGATCTTAGGTTTTTATGGTATCCCTCTTGCCACCACAGTATCACTTGCTATTGGTTCGGGCTATTATATGTATTTATTTTGTTCTTCAATAAACAGACAGGTATCTCATTTCTGGATATTATTTGTGAAACCTATATCAAGTCTCATGATCGCGATTCTCCTTGAACAGGTATTTCATAAAGCCTGTTTTCAAGTGAACGTTACATCAAGGGTAGATGGAGGAGTTATTCTTGTTGCTCTTTTTTCCATTTATGTTATCAGTTATTCCATCAGCTTAAAATATTTAGGTGCCTTTGATGAATATGATCTTAATATTGTAAAATCTCTAGTGAATAAATATTCCGGGAAGGATGTAGCCCTGTGATCATAGGAGAAGAGATAAAACAAAACACTCTGAGAGACACGAATAATTATTATCTTAATGCTCCGAGTGATCTGTTCCATCCTAGGCTTATCGATTTTGCTTTACAACATTGTGGGAAGCGTATACTCGATCTTGGTTGTGCAACAGGGAACTATACCTTAGAATTATTGAAACGGGGTTATACATGTATTGGTGCAGATGTGAACTCAGCTTATATTGAGATCGCACAAAAGCGTGGAATCGAAGCATATGTGGTGAATGATAAATTGCCATTTTCTGATAAATCTTTTGACAGTGTTATTATGTTTGAAGTAGCAGAACACCTCTCCAATCCTGAAGTTGTTTTCTCAGAAGCATCAAGAGTGGCGCGTAATAATGTCATTATTTCTGTTCCAAACTGTGAGGGATATGAAGAACTTATAAAGCAAGGATTGATCTTTGAGCATTTTCTAGACAGAGATCATAAAAATATGTTCACGGAGACTTCTCTGCGAAAAATGCTTTCCGGAATATTTCCTGTAATCGATATTCAGAAAGGAGATCCAATATATCCTTTATCTCTTGCAAATTTATCCCAAAATATAATTCTTAGAGTGTTGAACAAAATTCATTTAATACAACCTAAATATTATTTCCGTCTATATGTTGTAGCTCACATTCAGGATTTAAATAAATAGCACCATACTAATGAATACGCCACCATGTGCTGCAGGAGTAATCCTTTTTCACCCTCGGTGCTCCATGATACAGAATATGAATCCATTCTTATTCGAAGTTGGAATAATGTACGCTTTTGATAATTCACCAAAGAGCAAAAATGAATATATCGAAGAACTTAAGAGAGTGAAAAAGATAGAATACGTTACTTTAGGCCGTAATGTCGGAATTGCAAAGGCACTGAATGAAATTGCGAAGATGGCTCTTTTAAAAGGTTATCAATATCTTCTTACAATGGACCAGGATAGTTACTTTCCAGTTCCCAATCTCGTTCCCATGATATCTCTCGCGATGAGCGATTCACGAATTGGAATTGTATCACCAGTGCATCTTGTTAAAAATGACCTCACGGAGAAGGTCTTTGGTGATAGTGAGGAAATCCTAACAACGATGACTTCTGGAAATCTTTTAAATCTGGAAGTCTGGAACAACCTCGGAGGTTTCGACGAAAAATTGTTTATTGACTATGTGGATCATGAATATTGCCTGAGAATGAAAAAGAACGGATATAAGGTTGTACGAGCAAATCGTATAACATTAGAGCATACAGTAGGTGAATTGAAACCGCGAAAATTCCTTTTTTGGACGGTACGTCCCACAAATCATTCTCCCTTCCGTTTGTTCTATCAAACACGAAATCGGTTCTATTTAAAGAAAATTTATGGGAAAGATTTTCCTGAATTTTTTAAAAAAGATTCAGTGTCATATTGGCGGGGGATTGTAAAAGTATTACTCTACGAAAATTTTAAAATTAAAAAATTTCGAATGGTACTCAAAGGATTTCTGGCTTTGTGGCGAGATGATTTTAATGAATTATCTTCGAATGATGGTGTACATGGAGAATAAACCTGAAAATACTTCTGTGGTATCAATTGTTATCATAAATCATAATGGTAAAAATCAGATAGAAGAGTGCCTTCGATCATTCTTCGCACACACTCCAGGAGACCCTTTTGAAGTCATAGTAGTGGACAATGATTCCAAGGATGGCAGTGTTGAATTACTGAAATCAAAGTTCCCTCAGATACGAGTCTTGGCTCAAAAGAAGAACTACGGATTTGGCAAGGGAAACAATATCGGAGTGAGCGAATCATCAGGAAATTTCCTTTTTTTTGTCAATAATGATACGATATTCAAAGAAGATATTGTTACGCCTCTTATCCAATTCTTAAAAGAGAATCCTTCCTGCGGTGCGGTAGGTCCATTGCTGCTGAACTCTGATTTAACCTACCAGCATTCTTATGGAAAATTTCCTTCTCTCATGAATGAACTTCGTACGAAGAGAGATACGGCACTGTTCAAGAACATTCCGAAAGACCGATCTCCGAGACAAGTTGATTGGATTTCATTTGCGGCTGTTATGATTCGAAGGTCAGCTTTTGTTAAAGTGAACGGTTTTGATGAACGTTACTTTATATATTTTGAGGATGCCGATCTTTGTTTCCGTTTGCAGAATGCCGGTTACCAATCATTTTATTGCGCAGAGTATTCATTGATCCATAGATGTGGAGGGAGTAGATCTCAGAGGGTCACCAATATGATCAGGACTGAATATCGACGTTCACAATTACTCTTTTATGCTTCACATAGGTCTTGGTTTGAATTATCAGCCTTAAGATTCTATCTTCTTTTGCGATTTTCATATTCTTTTCTTTGTACTCGGGGTGAGGAACACCACCGAGCTCGTTCAGTGATTAGTATGGCTCTTTCTTCTTATGCGAATCGTTCTTGATGCAAGAAAATACTTTGATTTTGGAATCGGCACATATATCCAAAATCTTGTNNACCGCATATTGGGTCACGCTGTGAGTTGGTACTCCTTCTCGCTCCGGAAGAAGCAGAACGAATATCTCTGCCGTCTTCAATCCGGAAGGTAATGAACTCTTCTGGAAAATATTCAATCGGCGAGCTCAGATCAATAGCCAAGGATACGAATCGACTCAAAGCAGATGTATTTCATGCTCCTCATTATACGACCCCATATGGACTCAAGATGCCTTGTGTGACAACCATCCACGATATATTGCACGTGAGCGGTAATGAATATTTTTCATTTCCCAAAAGAGTATATGCCCGGACAATTATTTCTCATGCGTGTCGAGTTTCAGCTGCCATTATTGTCGATTCCGAATTTACAAAACAAGAATTGTTGGATACGTTCCATTTGAATGACACTCAAGTCCATGTTATTCATCTTGGAGTATCCTCCATCTTTTCAGCGAAGTATTCAGAAAAGAGTGTTCGAGAATTTCGAAATAAATATCATCTCACCAAACCTACAATTCTCTACACAGGTAGTCTCAAACCTCATAAAAATATCGAAGTTCTCATTCGTGCATTTGCCCACATGAAGCAACGATCAGACCTCCAATTAGTTTTTTCAGGAGAATCGATTACAAGAAAGAACACACTTTGGAAATTGGTCAAAGAAAATAAGATTACGAAAGATGTAGTAGAGATCGGGCAAATTTCCCGAAGAGAACTTGCGCTCGCATATAGGGCAGCATCAGTAGTCGTGTTACCATCATTGTATGAAGGTTTTGGATTTTCTGTATTAGAAGCGATGGCTTCCGGAATTCCTGCAATCGGGGCTCGTGCCGGGTCAATTCCTGAAGTAATGGGCGACGGAGGCATATTATTTGATCCGCATTCTGTTGAAGATCTCACACATGCTTTGGAAAAAGTTTTGAACGACACAGAGTACCGATTGGCTGTTATCAAAAAGGGATTTAGAAACGTCAAACGCTTTTCATGGGATAAATGTGCTGAGCAAACATTTCAAATATATATGGACGTAGTATGAACCGTATCGGTATTTTTGGCGGAACATTCGACCCACCTCATAAAGGGCATATTGCTATAGCTAAAGAGGCGATGAAACAGCTTTCTCTGGATATAATCTATTTTGTGCCCGCCTACTTACCACCGCACAAATTGCAGCATTATTCCATGACAGCAAAACATAGACTCACGATGGTGAACTTGGCCGTCGATGGACAGAAAGATTTCAAAGTTTCCACGATAGAATTACAACGCCGGGGGATATCCTACACTGTTGACACACTCAAAGCATTCAGGAATCGTTTTCCGAATGCCGCTCTTATACTGATCATTGGTTCGGATAATCTTGAACAATTTCAATCATGGAAATCGCCCAAAAAGATCCTTCAACTTGCTTCCCTCGCTGTTTATAAGAGAAGGGGATTCAATCAATCATTGAAAAATCATGATATTGCATTTCAACCAATAAAAGGTCAGCTTCTTCAGGTCTCATCCACGGAAATTAGAAAAAGGCTCATGAAAGGATTATCCGTTTCAAAACTACTATCAAGGCCGATAGAGAGATATATCAAACGACATTCATTGTATTTACATTCATATCCAATTATCCGGAAAAGAAATATAAATGAAATCAACAGCACACATTGACGACATTTATCGCATTATTTACACGGAACATCATGATCCATTTTCAGTATTAGGCGCTCACATTCTCAAACGGGAAGGAAAGCCTGTCGTTGTTGTGAGGGCATTCCAACCGGATGCGCAGGAAATGTTTGTGCTCGAAGATGGTAAAAACGAGAAAACTTTTCAGATGGAAAAAATGAGGGATGATGGATTCTTCGAGATTGTTCTCAAGAATTACTCTAAGATATTTCCTTATAAACTTAAGAAAGTAACACGAGATGGTTCAGTGGATATCTATTATGATTCCTATTCGTTTCTTCCAACCCTTACTGATCTTGACTTATATCTATTTAATGCCGGTGACCATCATCGTATCTACGACAAGTTAGGCGCACATGCGATCGAATTGACTGGGGTAAAAGGAGTACAGTTTGCCGTATGGGCTCCGAACGCCCGAAGCGTGAGCGTAGTTGGGAACTTCAACAACTGGGACAGGCGAAGACATGCGATGCGCGTGTTGGGAGCTTCAGGAGTGTGGGAAATATTTGTACCGGAATTATTGGAAGGTGAGCTTTATAAGTTTCAGGTGAAAACAAAATCCGGCTATGTGCTGGATAAAGCAGACCCGTACGCAACTGAAATGGAGCTGCGGCCTCACACTGCATCGAAAGTGAACTTTCTTCAACAGTATAATTGGAACGATGAAGAGTGGATGAAAAGCCGTGCGAAATCCGATCACCTTGGTGAACCGATTTCTGTCTATGAAGTACATCTTGGTTCTTGGGCACGCATTCCTGAAGAAAACAACCGTTGGCTTACCTATCGCGAATTAGCTGAGCGAATAGTGGAATATGTGCACGAGCGAGGGTTTACACACATCGAACTTTTGCCTGTGATGGAACATCCGTTCGACGCATCATGGGGATATCAGGTCACCGGCTATTTTGCACCCACCAGTCGATTCGGTACTCCCCAAGACTTTATGTTCTTCGTAGATACGTGTCACCAGAATGGCATCGGTGTCATTCTCGATTGGGTGCCNNCGAAAAGGCGAACACCAGGATTGGGGCACATTTATTTTCAATTATGGGCGTAAAGAAGTTCGCAATTTTCTTATAAGCAATGCGCTCTTTTGGCCCGAGAAATACCACATTGATGGTCTGAGGATCGATGCAGTCGCTTCTATGTTGTATCTTGATTATTCACGCAAAGAAGGTCAATGGGTTCACAATAAATATGGCGGACGCGAGAATTTAGAAGCTATTGCCTTCTTGAAAGATACGACACGACTCATGCATCAGTATTATCCGGGTATTCTTACAATTGCAGAGGAGTCAACCGCCTATCCCGGCGTGACGGCAGATTTAGCATATGGCGGACTTGGTTTTAGTTTGAAGTGGAATATGGGCTGGATGCACGATATGCTTCAATACTTTTCCAAAGATCCGATTCATCGAACTCATCACCATAACAATCTTACATTTGCATTGTTGTACGCATTCACAGAACGTTTTTTACTGCCGCTTTCTCATGACGAAGTGGTGCATGGTAAATCTTCCTTGCTTCATAAAATGCCGGGAGATGATTGGCAGAAATTTTCAAATCTCCGATTGCTGTACGGACTGATGTATGGATTCCCCGGAAAAAAATTACTTTTCATGGGAGGAGAGTTTGCACAGCGAAATGAGTGGAACCATGAACAATCTCTCGACTGGCACCTTACTCAATTCCCTCCGCATGCGGGGATGCAAAAATGGATTTCGGATTTAAATTATATTTATAAAAAGGAAAGTGCTCTTCATCAAGTCGATTTTTATTATTCCGGTTTTGAATGGATTGATTTTCATGACAAAGCAAGCAGTGTCATCACGTTTATGAGGAAATCGAACGATGGAAAAGAAAAGGTTATAATCGTCTGCAACTTTACACCCGTACCGCGTCAAAACTATCGGATTGGTGTTCCAGATGCAGGATTGTACAGGGAAATCTTGAACAGCGATTCATCCTATTACGATGGGAGTAATGTAGGAAATGAAGGTGAAATTAAAGCGGATACCATCTCTTGTCATAATCGAAAGTTTTCATTAAATCTTACGTTACCTCCGCTTGCTGCGGTGTTCCTAAAACATGTTTGAATGACCTATAACTCATAACACCAGTATAAGAGGATCAAATGTCTGAATTAAAACCAGCAGATGAACAGCCAGAGAAAAGTGTATTGCGTAATACACTTCATGAAATTACTCAACCATTTATAGATGTTGTCCATGCCTCTCGAGCACTGTGGGGTGTGAATCTGTCTTATTTGCTTGAAGGATTGACGTACTTTGGTGTCGTCGGCCTGCTCGCAATCTATTTTAACGATTTCATTGGATTGAACGATATAGATGCCGGACGCATGGTAGGAGTTCTCACTGCCGGTATCACGATCAGTATGCTGTTCCTTGGTGCGACGGTTGATTTTATTGGTCCACGCAAAGCAATACTCATATCTCTTTCCTTTATGNNTGGCTATGGCGGGAATACTCGGCGTCATCATTGGATATGGTATTTATCAACCTGCCTGTTATGCAGCGGTAAAATTTTTTACAAAAGGAAAAAATGCTGCAATGGGATATGCAATGCTGTATGCTCTCATGAATTTAGGTGGGTTCCTTCCTGGTTTGATCTCACCTCCTCTGCGGCATGCGTACGGTATCTTGGGTGTATTTTGGGTATACGCAGCACTCACCGTAGTCGGTATAGCGGTCGTTGCAATTCTCTTGACAAAGCATGCGATCAGACAAGCGCAGGAAGAATCAGGATGGATAACTTCAGAGACCAAGGAAGAGGAAAAAAAGTCGGCTCTTGAACAGCTTAAATTCTATATAAAGAATTTTCCGCTAAAAGATAAACGATTTATGTTTTTCATTTTTATTCTTATTCCGGTACAAACATTGTTTGCTCATAACTGGCTGACGCTCCCCCAATATTTTAATAGAGCGTTTACAGGAGTAGTGAGTGATAATTTTGAATTCTTTGTCAACTTCAATCCTATTCTTATCTTTGTTCTTACACCAATGGTAGCAGCACTCACCATGAAAAGTGATACATACAAGATGATGATCATCGGTACATTTGTCATGGCATCACCGACGTTTATCCTAGCGCTTGGTCCGAGCATCTATACGGTTTTTGCTTATCTCATCATTATGACCATTGGAGAAGCGATGTGGCAACCGCGATTTTTACAGTGGGTAGCTGAAATTGCCCCGAAAGAGATGACGGGAATATACATGGGCATTGGTCAATTCCCATGGTTTTTAACGAAGGTCGTTACGAGTCTCTATTCTGGTTGGTTCTTGATGCATTATTGTCCGCTTGGAGTTCCACCTGCGCAAATGAATACTGAAACCATGTGGTTTATTTATGGATGTATCGCAATAATAAGTCCCATAGGATTAGTTTTTGCGCGGTCGTGGATGAAAAAAGATTTTAAAACGAAGTATATTGCAACCGATAAGTAAATAGAATATACACCAATGCTATCAGTCTCTTCTTTAACAAAATATTATGGCTCCATAAAGGCAGCAGACGCTGTTTCTTTCACACTTTATCCTGGAGAAATACTGGGTTTGGTGGGACCAAATGGCGCAGGTAAAACAACCACTCTCCGTTGTTTATGTGGTATTCTTACACCTAATGAAGGGAGGATTTTGGTTGGTGGATATGATTTGCAGAAAGATGATCTCGCAGCAAAAAGACTTCTTGCCTTTATTCCAGAAACTCCAAATCATTATGATCTCCTTACAGTAGATGAACAGTTGCGGTTTATAGCAATGTGTTATGATACGATTGATGAATATGATCGTAAAAAGGATGAGCTACTAGATCTTTACGATTTGAAAGAAAAGAAAAATACGTTGGTTGCTGAACTTTCAAAAGGGATGAAGCAGAAACTGGCAATAATCGGTGCAATGATTCATCGCGCATCAATATTTCTATGCGATGAACCGATGATTGGACTGGAT
>PMDB01000024.1 GCA_003155495.1 Ignavibacteriota bacterium | reverse complement strand
CCTCCTTTTCTTCCCCAGCCTTCATCTAACTGAAATCGAATATTATGGTGTTTTCTTATGTTCGATATTTTTCGGTGTTGAAAGATTCTGCTCCAACACATTCAATCGAGACTTGACAGTGCGGGCATAGTCAAATCTCGATTACATGCGAATCGGGATTACTTCATCATAATCATTTTCTTCGTACTTGTGTAATCTCCGGCAATCAACCGGTAGAAGTATACACCGCTAGCAATTCGAGTGCCGTTTTCACTCACTCCATTCCATTTGATTGAGTACCGGCCAGCATCGTGAATATCACGTTCAAGAGTCGTCACTTTTTGGCCAAGGATATTGAATATCTGAACAGCNNATTGTCGTGGAGGGATTGAACGGATTGGGATAGTTCTGATACAACACCCAATTGCGAGGAATCATATTTGTAATATCAGTTTGTTTCGATCCAATCATTGACACATCGTTGTTTACACCAGTACTCACCATAACTTTTATGGAATCGATATTGTTTTCCCTCAATTGAACGGGTAAACGGAAGATTGTCGAATCACCCGGTTCAATCGGAGTATTCGTAGAATTCCAGAGAATGATACTTACTTCTTTTCCGACACTTTTTACATCCGCTGTCATCATCTTCGCACGAGGGAATATGATATCGGCTGTATCAATGGCGACAGGATTCTTTACATAGAGTATTACTTGCATTCCCTTAATCTGATCTGTATTCTTCAGCCAGAAACGAGAGCCGGTGTATGTCATTTGGATATAGCACGAGTCCGTCGTAGACATCGGGATCGATGCGTTCACAACCCCTGCCAGCGATGCTCCGCCTCCTACTTTAAACAACGGAGACATGGGCGTAGTTATCCAATCACGAGTTGGATCCCATCCTGCTGTAAGCAGGCTATCAAGACATACTTGAACATCTCTGATATCGACAAGACCATCGCCCGTCGTTCCATTTGAGTGTCGTGGATACATGTCGGCCTTATTAAAATCGAATCCTGTCAAAATCTTTCGACCTATCGCATGATCGATGATAGCTGTCAGGTCGCCGATATTTCGATAATTATCGTGGTTCACATCTGCAAAAAGCATGATCGCATAAGCAACAAAAACTGTATCCTTCACACCGGCAATAGAAGCTCTCACGGTATATCGACCCGGTCTATCACCTAAGGTCAAAGAAGTGGAAGCATGTCCGGATGCATCTGTAGTGTCTAAATAAGCTGTGAGTGAATCAAGCTTTGTGAGCGTATCAGTTCGTGAAACAATACCAAAATTCACGACTGCATTCGGTACTGCGTTGCCACCTGCATCAGTTACCTGTATGACAAACGGTTGCAGCCGGTCACCGATTTGGCCAACTTGTGCATCACCGGAATACTGTGCAATCATTCTTGCTAAGCCACGTACTGCTGTGCAAATATAGAAACGTTCCGAGCCGGCCAAGTTTATATCTCTCGCGTCCACGATATACGTACCTGCTGCATTACCGTATCTAAAATTCGCCTTCGCCTGTCCAAGTGAATCTGTCGTGACGAATGCCGAGTCTGCTATCGAGCTATCTGGACGCATCAGCGCAAAGCGCACAGTTCTGTTTGGAACAGCATTCGTGTCACCGTCGGTGACTGCATAGGTAAACTGCGGCATACTCTTACCAATCGTATCTTTTCGAATAATAGAATCTTTCCACGCTAATGCCGGAATGCCATGAGTTGCTCGTACTTTGAATGTTGTAATGACAGCCTCATTTTCTCTCGAACGAACCTCAATAGTATACATACCAACTTTTTCGCCAAGCCGTACTATAGCACGAGCATTTCCACTTGCATCCGTCATAGTATCCGCTTGAATGAATGTCTGTGTCGATGCATTAGTACCCGGAGGAGGCGTCACCGTGAAACGCACTCCCGAATTTGGCAAACTGGAATTGCCATCGTCAAGGGCTTCAACAATGAACGGCCCGACAACTTGTTTTATTGAATCCTGGCTCGGAGCGGATTGACGAGCGAACGAGTTTATACTTGATTCGGCGTATCCGTAAAAAGCGACATGAGGCATTGCCCCGGATTCCAAGTGTGCGGACACACTATAGCGGCCGGTTTTATTCCCAAATCTCAATTTCGTGGAAACATGGCCCAGTGAATCTGTTCTCACCAATGTATCTGACAATCCTTGTCCAGAAGCGCTCAGAGGCGTTCCTGTAATTTCAAATCGAACTTGTACGCCGGCAATCGGATTGCCATAGATGTCGGTTATCTGTGCAATGAATAAAGAATCAAGCGGCTTATTGGATTTCCCTTTCAAAGAGTCTGAACTGATTGCCAACATGGAATCCGGATCAAGTTCATAATTCGCCTTACCGAGTAAATTGTTTGCAGCAGCAGCTGTCCAGATGCCTTGAAGGATCTTTCCGGTTCTCACTAAAGTACTGCCATTATATGAAGTGTGCTGCCGTCTCCATGTGGCGCCATTATCGGGTGAACGCCAAATCTCGAGTGACGCAGCATCATTCCCCGCCAATTCATCTTTTGCATAACGGAAGTACATGGTTCCATTAAGTCCGGTTGTATTTGCCGGATGTACCTCATACCACCGCTGGATAGATTTATTTCCATTGGAACTCGTGATGCTGGATCCTGACATACGAACAATATCGGTCGTCCCGAGTGTTGAACCATGTGAACGAACAGAAAGGCCAATTCCTCCAAAGTCTGAAGAATCAGAAGGAGTGTTGAGATCGACAGATTTCGTGACCCGCCCGCTGATGAGCCCGTCTTCTTTCGTAATACGTCCCGCAATTTTTTCCAACGACATTGTCGATGAAACAACTTGGAATCTTACACCATCTGCTACTGCGACGGAATTGAGAATGTTCACATTTGTTAATGTCTGCTTTGTGCTGCCATTTCCTGTTAAAAGAAGATGCTCAAAATTCTTTGCTTGAACTCTTTGTGTATCTGCGCCAAAGTATTCAAAGGTGCCACCGACCGTATCCGGCAGGCCTGTGGCTTGGCCCCTTACACGGAATTTTCCAGAATTTTTATACGTGCCTACATTATTAAAATTTTGTGCTTCTGCGTTTCCTATGAGCAACGATAATAAGAGAAACGCCAGGAAGCCTGCATGCGCCCAAACCTTTTGACGTGTCAGGCACAGCGGCAATATGTCTTTTAATCTTGCGACCATAGGGTCACCTTTAAATTTGTCTTTCATCCATGCGAATGAACACCAACGTCCAATCCGATTCGGCCAAACATGATGCCAGCGTATCCTCGTCTCTTGCAGAGAATTGAGCATACTCATTGCTTTCTTCTCCAAGGAACTGGGATTCGATGGGTCCCGTTGAGTGAACCAATATGTGATGTTCCATTCTTTCATGACTTCTTCTCTACAATTCCATTATCCAACAAATCCAATGTATCTTTTTTAACTCCTGGTTTCTATTTTCTTTTCAACAATGACCTGAGAGAAGGCGAGAAGGAGTAAGAACTCGCCCTCTCTCTACGATCAAATTATTTTATATGATGCATTTACTGTCATATATTTTCTTTTATGTTTGAGTATGATCTGAGCATAATCATTCTCTCCGCCTGACCGAATTCGGACAGGCAGCCTGGCATTGTTTTTCGGACGACAGATGATATGTAACACCTATATCAACTTTATTCCGGCTGCAGGCTGTCGATAAAGAGAAGGAGCAAACTCCTCTCCAACGCTGCAAAACAAGTCCAACAGATTCTATCATAACAGATTCCCATGGCAAAGATTCTCTTCCAATCGATTCATGTTTATCATATGTCGCCTGAAACGTATCCATCCTTGCGGAGCGAGTATCGTCTCTCTCTTGCGGAGATAGATTGGATTGGAACGCCATCGCACGCTGCGTACTGGTTCTATCTAACCGCTCAGCGTCATGCAACGCCGATGGTTTCTTTTTCTTGAGAAGCACCTGGTCCATCGTGAGGCCACCACCATAGAGAATTTCATCACCTGTCAATCTTGTCACTTCCAGCTCAGATGATTGACCCTCGTTTACGGTTTGATCAACATTATTCTTTGCGAACTCATTCAGTTCATCACTTTCGTGCAGGCCGGGGTTATCAATCCAACGGGATTTGTTCAGTTCCGTCAAGAGCTGTGAGTACTTCTTCTCCTCTTGCCTCATCCGAACATCATACTCGATCAAATGAGTATGATGACCTTCGCGAGAGTTACAACTCTTTGGTTCGCACTGCAATCTGAATATGTTTCCGCCATTTTTCACGATGCTACCTCGTACTCTATACTGTTTATTGAACTGTAATTGTCCCAGCATTCGTCAATGTTGCGGTTCCTAAGTTGTTAAACGTTCCGATTATTTGCAAAGTGCTTGCTGGGCTGCTAAGAGTCAACCCGCCATTGTTCGTTAAACCGCCATCAACTTGTAAAGCACTCGTCGCCAGGCCCAGTGTCAAATTCATCGCAGCATTGATGACTAAGTTGTTGACATGACCGGCTGCATTAAGTGTTACACCGGTTGTGTTGATGATAGCATCATCCGTTGCACCCGGGACAGCTCCTGCATCCCACGTAGTCGTAAGGTTCCAATCGGCGCTGGCTATTGTCATAAACTGATTGAATTGATCATCTAATGCGAGTTCTTGATTGCTAGCAAATACTGTGGATATAGCTGGCAACTTAACATATCCAAATGTACCGCCTACTGCTTGGCGCACATATAAACCCCCAGCCATTTTGTTTGCTGAAGAAATGCCATTATGGAATTCTTTTAATTTAGCTTCAGTCAAAGTGCCCATTTCACCCGATAGATATGCTAATTGCACATCGGCTGTTCCTGTACCAAGGCTCGTGAATGTTGGTACGAATTTACGATTCACGGAATGGTTTACCGTATATCCGGTGGGATTTACACCCGGTGATACAGTCATCGAAAAATTTTGTGCCACTGGCGGAACTGACAAAGCAACGGTTGTGTACTGATTGTTAAATTGATACGGTGCGGCCGCTGCAAACACATGCGTACGCGTTACTGTACCAATGATATCGTTCACTGCACCGGTTACCGTACTGGTTGCATTCGCAAACACCACTGCACCGGCACTCTTGGTTAGGTTGCTCGCTAATGTGATATTACCGGTCACATTCAGATCAAATGCTCCGCCTATTGTTGTTGCACTGCCAGCAGCCAAGGTAAGATCTCCAGTGATAGTACGAGGGGCAGTCAAAGTCCATGCTTTTGTATTATTTGATAATGTCAGATTGCCGTAGCTTACATCGGCAATTGTTTGACCGGCAGCCGCACTGTTGTAATTAATCGTGCTACCCGCATAAATATTTGCAGCAGCGCCGGGTATATACGTACCAGCAATAGAATATGTTTGACCACTGGTGAATGTTTTTACACCGGTGTTGGAAAACGTCAAGTTCGTATAGGATGCTGGAGCAACTGTCTGTGCACCGGCTGCAGCGTATTCAAATGTTCCGCCAATAGCTGCTGCCGCAGTAACTGCAACTGTACCGGAAGATTTCAATGTTCCGGCATTGGTAAATGTCGCGCCTGTTCCTGTGAATGCATTCGCGCCAAAATCGAGCGTCGTAGGAGCTGCAGTGGTGACCGCTGTCGTTACAATAAGTGCAGCACCAGCCGTTTTTGTATGAGCCGCCACACTTGATGCACCTAAATTCTTATAGGTTGTTCCATAAACCGCTTGATCTGCATCGCCGTTATAATTCACTGTTCCTGCTGTAAAATCAATCGTTCCCGCCGTTATCGTTATTGGAGCGGCACCAGTTAAATTTAAAGTGCCAGCACCCAACAACAAACTTTTTCCTGTATTGTTCACAGTAAGAACTCCTGATACTGTCGTTGTTGCTGCAAGAGTTTTATCTCCCACACCGCCGGACGCTGTTAGATTCGTAAATGTGTAACCCGTCGGAATAGCTTGCGCACCTGCTGCGCCGAACTCGATTGTTCCTCCAAGCGTCGTTATTGTGCCGCTGAGTGCGCCTTTAATTACTATTTTGCCTGTATTCGTAACTGTTGTTCCACTCAAAACTGCGTTGCCCTGGGCAAAAGCTCCTGAGACAACGATTGTAAGGGCAACCAAGATTGCCGCTGCGATTGTGATAAAAGTATTGTGTTTCATAACATTACTCCTTTTTATTTTTTCTTTAACATTTCTGTTAACAGAAAACATTTCCGGATTTTCCTTGATGTTTTTCCTTTTCAATATTGTAATGAACAATTTTCTTTCAATTGTCCTTGCTCAAAGGACAACCGGCATCCTTGTTTTCGTGACCCCAAGGATGAGGGGCTCGTACTTCCGACCTTTACGGTCCTTCGCTTATTTGTGCTTCCATTTTTATATCCTTTCGTTTGTTGTTATGTTATTAAGTTGCTTTTTCTATTCTACTTTTTTTCCTTTATGACATCCAATCTATCCTGTCCAGCATCAATTGTTCACTGTTCATTGATAGCCGTTGTTTGCGAATCGCATCTCGTCTTGGCTTTCCCATCGGGAACTCCAAGATGAAATTCGTTTTCAATTCTCTGCGCAACGCCATCTTCTTCCAGTTCAACAATACCAAGATATTCATCATCGTCTCACTTTCGAAAAACCGGGGAGGCGGGAAAGGAGCACTTGCCCGCCTGCCCTTACGCATATTATAGAGTCATGGAATTCGACCTGAGCATCAAAGTTTCCATACATTTTTCTTCTTTTATATGCTGAAGGTTACTTTCTCCAGCGTATTGTTCATATGTCTTATTATAATTCATATATATTCAGATAGATATCTCTTCTGCTATTACGGTTGGACCGTAATCGTTCCAGCGTTCGTGATTTTACCATTGTTTGTCAGGTTAGAACCAGTGATCGTAACTGCACCACCCGTCGCAACTGTAAGGCCACCGATTGTATTATTGTTGAGCAATCCGCCTGCGCCGACCGCGAGCGTGCCGCTTGTGCCGCCGCCAACCGTCAAGGTGTTGTTTGTGGCTGCGGGATCAATCGTTACACTGAGTGCAGATGCTGCATAAGCATCAGGAATATTTACGCTATGAGTGCCGGTAATAACAACATCGTCAAATGCACCCGGGACTGCACCAGCATCCCACGTTGTTGTAACGCCCCATGCTGTGCTGGCAATGGAATTAAACATGTTAAAGCGATCGTCCAATGCAAGGGCATTGTTAACTGCGGGTAATAATTGTGCGTTTGTGAGGCCTGAATACGTCACAGATCCGAACGTTCCTGCGCCTGAAGGCACACGAGCGGAAGGAAGTCCTGGTACCTTGTTACCAGAAGCGATGTTGCCATTTTGGAAATCCTTTAGTTTGGCTTCTGTGACACCTAACGTTGATCCTTCAGCTTGTAAATAACCTAACTGCATGGCAAGTGTTCCTGTTGCCCAACCGGCATAGCTTGCAGTTAAACTACGATTAACTGTATGTCCAAGGGAATTCCCTACCGGATACGTGCCCGGTGCCGATTTCAATGTGAAGGTACGTGCTGCATCAGCTCCGGTGAAAGTTACGATCGTAGCAGTGTTGTGATATGTATAAGGTGTAGCAGCAAGGTATGCTTCCCACGCCATACTGCCTGTAATTTCGGTTTGACCTGTAAACGATGGAGTAAGCGCTCCATTTTTCATCGTTAGGACATTGGCTCCGCTCATAGTAAGCGGCTGATTGACAGCAAGTTGACCACCTGTGGAAATATTGATACTTGCATTACCAGTTTTTGCACCAGTTCCACTAAGTGTCAAATTTCTGAATGTCGTTGCCGATCCACCACCGATGGCTTGAGTCACGCCGTTAAATGTGGCTATACCAGCTCCCGATGCCGCTGTGAATGTACCGTTATTCGTAAAATCTCCAGCGATATTAGCATTGGCAGCAGCAGTGCTCATTGCTAAAGTACCGGTAATTATCATGTTGCTGCTTGCCGTAAGCAATGTAGCGACATTCGTCGTTCCTACTGGAAATGTCTTTGCGTCGGTATTTAAGGTTAGATTGCCATAGGTTGACGGCACAATGTTTGTCGCGCCTCCGTTATATATTACAGTCGATGTTGGATTAAAGGTGAGCGTTCCTGCTGTGTAGGCAAATTGACCACCTGAAACATCCATGGTCTGACCTGCGCCAACCGTGATGTTGCCGCTCGTGTTCGTAAGACCAAGATTTAGGTCAAGACCTCCACTACCGCTGGTTAAATTACCACCATTTTGAGTCAGTAACCCAGCGAATGCCGCTGCACCTGAGCCGCCTGTGAGCGTCCCGCCGTTATTATTAACAGTAGCAAATGCTCCTGTTGTAGTTAAGGTAAGTCCGCCACTGCTTATTGTAAGGGCACCAGCTCCCGAATGACTGAATGCCTGCGATACTGTGGTAAGACCAACGCTGTTCATTGTCTTTGCACCAGCGCCGCTTAATGTCAAGGCGCCGTTATATGTGAAACCGCCAAGAATTGTCTGTGCAACACCGCCGTCAAATGTGACTGTACTGCCGGCCGCTGTAGCTAGTGAGCCACCAGCACCTATAGATGATAATGCGTCTATGGTTAATGAGTTGGCGCCAATACTATATACGCTTGAAGCGGCTATGGCAAGATTAGCGCTGACTTTTGTCGTAACTGCCGCCGTTGTTGAATTAGCACCAAAAGCGGTATTAATATTCAGTGTCCCAAAGTCAATTTCACCATTGGTCGCTGTTCCAATTGTTTGCAGCGCTGTTGTACTACTCATCGTCACAGTACCAC
The DNA here is from genome assembly GCA_003155495.1 of Ignavibacteriota bacterium. Taxonomy (GTDB): domain Bacteria; phylum Bacteroidota; class Ignavibacteria; order UBA10030; family UBA10030; genus Fen-1298. The sequence goes on along the minus strand of PMDB01000024.1, from coordinate 76,087 downwards.
TTATGGCCGTAGCAGCAGCTACGCCAGGATTTGTAATATTACCTTTGATAACGTATGTTCCTGCACCGGTATATGTGGACCCGGTACCAATGATCAGGTTTTGCCCCATTGCCATAGCGGCGATGAGAGCGATTGCGAGTAGAACATAAAGGCTTCTGCCCGCGAATGTTTTACCAAGTGAAGATTTCATGATGTTGCTCCTTTGTATAATATGCGTTTGATAAATATTTTTAGTTATTTTCATATTTGTTTCCTTTCTTCATCATCCTTACTCAGAGAATGACGAAGCTCCTTGTTTTTGCGGCCTCAAAGACGCAGGCTCGGTGTTCAGGCTTATAAAGCCCATGATCGATCGGTTTTGATGAACCATCCTTTCTTTGCTTGTGATTGTATTTTGTTTTTTGCTCTGTTTCATTTTTCTTATTGTCAATGTTATGGCCCTACATTCACAGCGCCGTTATTTGTTAAAGCTCCATTGACTGTAAAATTACCAATGATATGCCACACAACACCACCAGCTACTGTTACTGCTGTACCCGCTTGTTGGAGTACATTGCCATTTGCTGTCTGCGAAGCGCTTACACTCTTTGCTCCACCGCCGCTCAGTGTTACATTGTTGTATATAAAATTCGCAGTTGTCGGAGTAACAGTTTGAGCTGCGGCACCATTAAAATTTATTGTATTGCCTGTCATGACATGGGCTGTTGCGGGATTCGGCGCCGTAAAGACTGACGCGATCCCCACTGTAGCTGCCGGGAATGTTTTGCTGAATGCATTGAGTGTCAAATTACCGTAGTTTATTGCTAACACAGTTTGGCCGGCAAGCGCTTGATTGTACCACACCGTACCATTGACGAGGCTCGTTAATGTACCGCCTGTATTGGTGACAGCTCCGTTCAACGTCAAGGTGCTCGATCCCACTGCGAATGTTCCTAGGGTTATAGTAAAAGCATTGTTCACAGTAACGTTGTTATTCAATGAGATCGTTGTGCCCGTTTTATTGATCGTAAGATTATAGAAAGTTTCTCCGGTTCCGTCCGTAATTGCTGTGATCGCCGGTCCAGTGAATGTTACAGTGCCGGTTCCGGGAGTGAACGTTCCCTGATCTGTCCAGTTCCCGCTCACCGTAATATTCAGATTGTTGGCATTCAGCGTACCGGCTGTAACCGAAACGTCATTATTCACGATCAAACTGCTCGTAACTAGCTGCGCTGTCGCATTGGCGCTGTTTACTGCAAAGTTAAATACCGATTTATTGGTATTGACTTGCATCGTCTGCCCGGCTGGTGTTGTATTATCACCAATCTGGAGCGTTCCACCCGACATAATATACATTATCGAACCGGTATTGATGTATCCAAGATCGTTCGCTCCCGTTCCACCTTCACGCACAACGACAATTCCTCCACCGCTCATATTAAAATAAGATCCAAAGATATCCATCATGAACGGTGCAAGGGTGGTGTTGGTTGAACCGACAGTTGCCACTCTTAACGTTCCGCCGGTCATTGTGAATCGAGTTATCGTTACGTTGTTCGTTCGATTGAAACTGCCCGCAACGTTCACTGAGCCGCCATATATATAAATATCCCCACCATTGGACAATAGCTGCTGATCTGCAGCATTTCCAACATTCAATACACCTGCCGTAACTTTAACAAATCCTGTATAACTCAGATTACCGCCTGTTGTTGTTACTACCGCTGCCGCGTTATTCACCCATAATCCCCCTGTCAATGGAATAGTATATGATGCGGTAAATGGAGTTATCGCACTTGCTGATTCATATTTAAATGTGCCATTGGTGATAGTCAAGAATCCTGTCGATTGCGTGGAAAAATTCGTTGATGTTATATCTAACGTATTATTATAAGATGCACCCATATTGAGCGTCATTAAATAGAAACGCGTCGTAGCACCTGTTCCGCTAATAGTTTGAGTGCCGGCATAGTTAAAGGTTGTCTGACACCGTGTTGTTGCACTGGGCCCTAAATCGAAAGTACCGTTGTTAATAATATTCCCTGTGATATTGAGTATATGGCCTGATGTAGCGGATGCTGCGTTCACTATAAATTGAGCACCTGCATTCACAGTAATATTGCTTAATACATTTATCGTGCGAGCCGTGGCATTGTCACCAATTTGAAGAGTACCGCTTGTGCCTGTGCCCACGGTGATATTATTCATCGTAATATTTTGATTGATCGTCACCACATCGCCATTTCGTATTTGAATGTCGGAGTTAATTGCTGGAGGGCCTGCAGGCATCCAGGTTATTGTACTCCAATTACCGCTCCCTTGTGACGTATAGAGGGTCGCGCCAGTAGTCGCTCTCGAACCATCAAGACTTGCACTTAAGCATCCTTCTGTTACAGCATACACTTTCCAATAATACGTCGTTCCCGGAAAAAGGCCCGCTGCTGGATAGGAAGTGCTATTTGCTGCAAGCTGCGTAACGTATGTGTAATTTATGCCATCTAACGAGTTATAAATAGCATAGCCGACTTCGTTGTTTGCATTATCGGTCCAATTCAATGTCATGGAAGTCTGTGTCACAGCAGAGAATGTGAGGTTAGTCGGATTCGCAGGTGTCACTGGTGTGAAGACTAACTTTGAATTTGATGTAGGAAGAGTATCTTTGTATCCGCCACCAGGAATTACTTGCGGCAGGAAATATGTTGAGTTAGCATTCTGTTGAATCATCAATGTCGTATTGGATAAGGGGGCAGTAACGGTCGGTGCATTAATACCAGTTTTGTATTGAAGCGTCGCCGATCCTGAAGTCATAGTCCCATATATAAATTCAAATGTGCCGGTACTTTCATACAGCTTTAGTTGGAAATTCCAACTCGTGCCCATATTAATTTGATTCCAGACGCTGAGATTAATCCATTCAATCGTGAACACTCGGTTTGGCGCAACGCCGGTTGTTAAATACATAAAACTCGAGCCGAGTGGGTCAACTTGATTCTGGGTCGTTAGATCGCCGTACATAAGAGCGAGACAATTCCAAGCGCAAGGACTTGCAGTATTCGATATTCGATTATGTGTCGGATTATCGGAATCATAATCTCCTGTTGTGTATCCCGTTGCCGCAGATGCAGAGAAGTCAGCATAGCCGTTGATTCCGACACTCATAGTAGTATACCGCGCACCATCGTACCAGAAATCGAATCCAATCGGAATTGGAAAGCTTCGATTATCATCCAGCATTTGTGCAGGATCGTTATGTCTCCAGCTGTTGACAGAATTGCCGATAGCAGAAATCGAATTATAGGTAATACCGGTTGCGCGGGTTATACCATAGTTTCCAACTTTCTGGGCGACCATGTTTCCCTGCCATAGAACCAGGAGCACCACGATAGAGAAGACTATGTACAGAGTACGTTTCATCTCACCCTTGTTCTTTTTCTAAATATGATTGCGCATATCATCATCGTGTCACGCTTAAGCCGCGCATGCTTTCGCAGTCACGGCTTCTATATGTAATTGCTGTTCAAAAGATAGAATTGATAACAGTGCATTCTTCATAGACGATTTAGCTATGAAGCCATCAGCACATTCATGCGCATTCTTTTGGCAAATCTCACTGATATCCATTGATAGAATAAATACCCTCGTAGAAGGCAAATGGTTTTTTATCGTCTTCGTAGCTTCAATGCCATTCTGCATCGGCATGTGAACATCCATAAGAATGAGATCAGGGTGCAGATGTTCTGCCTTTTCCACAACCTCCTGGCCGTTTGCCGCCTCTCCAACAATCTCTATTCCTTGCTGAGCTTTGAGGAATGCTGAAAGTATCCGGCGAAAACTTTCATGATCATCAGCCAACAGAACTTTAAGTGTACACATTGGGTGGTTCCTCAAATTATTTTAATGTTATAGAAGATCTAATTTTTTTCATTTCATTCTTGTACTGGTGTTTCTAATGGATGAATACCAAATGTTGCTTCGAGTGAGGGCTTTAATGATCCCTTCAGAATATATCCATCCGCACGGGCTTCAAGCGCTTGCAAACGATATGTCGGATCATCGTATGTCGTCGCAATAAGAACCTTCGTTTCCGGCCATCGCTGTTTGATAATCCGTGTCGCCTCGAGACCGTTCATCAGCGGCATCGCAATGTCCATCAAGACAACATCAGGAAAGAGCTGCTCAACTTTCTCCACAGCCTCCCCGCCATTGATTGCTTCTCCGACGACGGACACATTCGGCATCCGATCAAGAAACTCATGGACAACTCTCCGAAAATCTCGATGATCATCAGCAATGAGAACCTTAATTCTATTCATATTTTTTTCCCTTTGGTGGATGGGTATTTAAATTTTCTTCTAAATTTTATCATATCGACTGGGTATAATATAGTATGGCCATGATTCAGACAAATCGTCTGATCACCGTAATTTGAAGAATACAGGAAGAACCTTAGGGGCCTACGTAAATTACCGTAGTTATACGTTAGACGTTACCAAACGAGAAAAGCGGGGATTTGAGGTGAAAAACGCGTTAAAGTTAATTCACCGTTTAGGTAGTTTCGAATCTTGAGGTGTTACACGAATAATCCGGCGCACAAATTCATGGAAAGGCATGCTCTGTGCTTGTGGTAATTCTATTGGCGGTTCGACCGGAATTCGGACTTGGGCTTTATTTGTGGTTTCGTTTTTTTTCATAGTCTGTAGTGTCGTATTCATATCGTTTAATAAAACTATCAAGACCATCCCGCCATTGATAAACGAAAGTTACAAAATGCAATTTAGTGCTCCAGCCATCATAATAGCCAATCTTTCCAATCAAAAAGATATGAGCATTCTTGCTCGTATCCCAATATGTTTTACTCCTTTCAAATATCATTATATCAGTGGAATTTGGAGCCAAAACTTTCCAAGCCCAAGTGGAATCATAATTAAAATTCTTCGGATTGCGTTCGATTTTAGTTCTTTCCAGAAAGATACAGCAATTAACATTATAAGCGGGAGTATGCCCGTGATTAACAATTGGCAATTGTGCCCACTCTATGCCGTGAGGAAAGTGCAAAGTCGGAATATCAGGGAAAACGTAAGGTCTATTTTCTTCGATATATGTTTCTCTAGCAAACGCATTGGTCAAAGAATCGCTCTTAAATCGAGAAGTCGAATCACTTGTCCATTGTCTTTTTTGAAACTCTAAAGCATCAGAGGCAACTTTAACTTGTTTTTGAGTTTCTATAAACAAAATGTAAGCAACCAGAATAGCAATGGTGGTCAACACAACCTCAAGAATTTTATGGTTGCGTTCAATCTTATATCCAGCCCAATGCAATTTGTCTCCAATATATGAGCGTGTTTTTTTGAATTTATTCATTCTCATGAGACTTTTGTCAAGGTTGTATGTGTTATTCTTTCTTTCTTGTTTATCTTTTTTGGTTTGGTTTTTATAATAAGCTTTGCTGATTCCAGTTGGGGTAATTTTCTCCCTTTTGTGTTGCCATTTGGAATTTTGTTTTTTTATATAGGCTTTAAATTAATTGATTTTTGTTGTTCGCTTTATGGTTTTATCCTTTAATGAGATTTTTATATCTCAATCAACCATTACAAGTGCTTAATAACAAACCGAATCTTTCGGAGTCGTTTTGTTTGCGTAAATTGTATTAGTACTCAAACTCTTTGTAATAATGGTGTATTTAAGGAAAGGATATCTATACTCTGTACATTAAATGAAATCCCCTTTGGATCTTTATCAGTCTGAAGGAGGCTTTTTCTTCTTGCTCAATGCAAACCGTACTAAATTGGCGGCATCGTGAATATCGAGTTTTTGCATGATATTTGTTCGGTGTGTTTCGACAGTTCTTGCACTGATGAAAAGTTTTTCTGCAATTTGCGAATTATTGAATCCATCAGCAATATAGTATAGAATTTCTCTTTCCCGTTTCGTCAATGGAAGATCATCGTCGGTCATTGGCAGATCGCTCCGACCTTCTGATTTCCGGAGGTATGATTCCATTACAATCTCAGAAACTCGCGGACTAAAGAACCGGTCACCTCGCGCAACTGCGCGAATAGCAGCCGCAAGCTCATCTCTTCCACTATTCTTCAACATGTATCCGCCGGCGCCGGATTTCAATATTTGGTACACATATTCCTCGTTGTCATACATCGTTAACACAAGGACTTTCGCGGAGGGAAAGTTTTTCCGGATGATTTTTGTCGCTTCAACCCCGGAAAGTTTTGGCATTGATAGATCGATCACGACAACATCAGGCTCAAGTTTCTTCGTCATCGCGACAGCTTCTTCTCCATCGCTCGCCTCACCAATGATGATGAATTCCTTAAAAGGTTCCAGCAATTTAATAAGACCGCTTCGAACCAGCGGATGATCATCCGCGAGAAGAATTCGAATTTTATTCATGGAGAATAGCTTTTAATAATGGAATTTCTATTGTAATGAATGTACCACTTTTTGGTGTCGAATCAATGGTCAAAACACCCCCAAAGGACGTTGCACGTTCGCGCATACTGACGAGACCCATGCCTCCTTTGCCTGTTGCGCGAACAATATCGGGTTTTTCGGTAATCCCCTTCCCGTTATCCTCAATAACCAACCGAATACCTTCAGGATAACGAATAAACTGAAGATTCACCTCTGTGGCTTCAGCATGTTTTGCGACATTATTAAGAGATTCTTGTGCAATTCTATAAAGACCAATTTCAATTTGCGGATCAAGTCGTTCAGTAATTCCGCTCGTGTGGAAATGAGCTTTTACAGCTGTGCGGTTCGTAAACTGTTCGCTGAGAAGCTGTAGCGCAGGAGTCAATCCAAAATCATCCAAGACACTCGGCATAAGATTATGGGAAATTTCTCGCGCCTCTTTCATCACATCGTCCAGCAGTCCTTTCATATCATGAATACGATCTTGTCCCTCCTGTCCCACGGTAATCATATCTTCCAGAATCTCGAGATTGAACTTGATCGCTGTAAGCATTTGGCCAAGACCATCGTGAATTTCCCGGGCGATGCGCCTTCGTTCGTCTTCCTGCGCTTGGACCCGCGCACCGGAAAGAATCTCCAGTTCTTTTTCCCGTTGGAGAAGATCTGCATAGAGTTGAGCGTTGACCATCGCAATAGAGTGCTTCTCAGCAAGTGAATGAAGCAACCGCATTTCGCGCCCGACAAAATCATGGTTATGCCGATATCCGACCACAATCATTCCTTTGTGTCTTCCTTCTACGATCAATGGCATCCACGCAGTCGAAACAATCTTCTCCTCTCCAATAATCGGAATTTGAGAGAGTGGAAAAAGTTCGTTCGCATTGGAATCGTGTATAATATTCGGTCTTTCATTTTTCAGTATAGCATCAAATGCTTCATGAGGTATAAACGATTCCAACGTATGCTGGAGCGTATTCCCGCAAATTGCTTTCCATTGAACAGAGGGCTGCTGATCATCGAACAGAAGCACACCCGCGAAATGTGCGCGCGTGAGATTCAACGTCTGCTGGAGGATTGCAGCAAATATTTTTTTGAGATCCATAATACCGACAAGTTTTCGGTCGATGTTACTCAGCGTTTCTTGTTCCCATAACCAGAGTGATTGTTCGCGCTCGAGCATTTTTCTCTTCGTAATATCTCGGAATGAGGCCTGAACAGCCAAACAGTCATTCCACTCAATGATATGTGCATTCGCCTCCAAGTCAATCATTTTTCCCTGTTTCGTCAAACCGCGCATTTCATAATTCCTCAGTACTTCATCTCCTAACAAACGTCCTTCTTGTATTATTTCAAGAGACGCTCGGTTAGGAGGAGCGATGGTATCGGCAAGATTCAGTTTCTGCATGTCTTCCGTTTGTCCATATCCAAACAGGTGAACAGCCGAAGGATTGACATACACCAATTTCCCGTCTTGAATAATCATAATACCATCAAGTGAGCTTTCAACAATACTGCGATACTCCTGCTGTGTCTCAACAAGTCTTCGCGTCGACTCTTTCCGCTCTGTCGGGTCGTTGAACTGAGCAATGCATTCCATCAACTTTCCGCGTACGCCAAGAATCGGAAAAAGAAACATACCGGAGACAGTCGTTTGTCCATCTGAACGAGCAAATTCCACTTCGGCAGTCCATGGCTTGCCGGATGTGAGAATCGTTTTAGCAGACATCCATAGATTTTCTGCTCGTTCTTGTTGATGAGAGATTTTCATCAGATCAAATAAATTCCTACCGATAAGGAGCGATTGCTTCGTCCCGCTCCAAAGAACAAATGCCGGGTTTGCATACTTCATAACACCATTGCTATCCGTGAGCAGTACCGGATTCGTAGAATAATCGAGCAATGCCTTGAATCGACTCACATTGGATGATATTTTGCGATCTCGATAGATCAACAGCAGCGCAAGGATAATAATAAAACTGTTGAGTACTAACGACCACACAAATAAACGGACGTAATACACTCGGATGAGATTAGACGTACCTGCCTCACTCTCCATTGTTTGCCGATGCTCGTTCTGCCAGAGATCTTGGAAAACACCATTCTCGATTTCAGTGTAGGCAGCATGGACTGATGAGAGTTCATCAACCATTTCATCCATTCCTCGTATGAGCGGAGGAGAAGGGGCAGTTATAATTTGTTGAATGAGTGCATCTGTCTGCACATAATATTTTTGCGCAAGCGGAAGTAATTCACTCACAACCGTATCTTTGGAGTTTTTCACAAGTGACAGATACCTTCCTTTTGCGAATGAATACTGTGCATGACACGTATCAAGTTTTGTTTGAAGTAAATATCGTTGTGTAGGATTCGCGCGGCCTTTCTCGAATAATGTGACCATCTCGGAAAGAAGACTGTTGGTGAAGATGATGACACTGTCTCGCTGTACAGTTGCTGCAAGTGCTTGGTCGGATTGATAGATGGTTCGATGGAACTCCAAAATAGAATATCCACCTGCCGCTAAAAGAAGCAGCAAGAGAAGAACACCGCTGAATAAAAACACAGTCGATGAGATGTTGCGTCTCAGCGGCAATGTGAAAATCGGATTATTTGATGTGTCAGGATTCCACACAACTTTATTCGTCCCTTCAGCCAATCTCAAGGCAGACACGTGTGCATTTCCTTATCGGCTGCACCTATTCGATCTGGAGTACGCAGACTAGTTACCGATGAGTGATTTGTACGATTGGACATTGAGGAGAGCGCTCACTTGGGCAAGATCGGTTATGGCTATTTTCACCATCCATCCACGTCCGTACGGATCTTTATTCACGATTTCAGGATGATCCTTCACCTCTGCATTCACCTCAGCAATTTCACCATCAACAGGCGCAAACAAATCGGAGACCGCTTTCACCGCTTCGATCGTACCGAATGATTTGCCTTTCTCAACCTTCGTGCCTACAGTCGGGATTTCTACAAACACGACATCCCCTAACTCGCTTTGAGCATAATCGGTAATACCAATCCAGCCATATTGACCTTCAATACGAATCCATTCATGCTCGGCTGTGTATTTCAAATTATCGGGAAAATTCATAATACCCTCACGATATAAACCATGGAACTCTTGCAAAGAACGGTTGCCTAGCAAAAGCTTCAAGCTCGACAACTACATTCACTATTACATGTTCAATAATTTACTCTTCAAACACAAATGATTCAATAAATTTCGTATCGAAATTTCCGCTCCTGAACTTCTCATTCAACATCAGCTTTTTGTGGAACGGAATCGTCGTTTTGATTCCTTCAATAATGAACTCATCAAGTGCATAATACATTTTTGTGATTGCTTCTTCTCTCGTTTTACCTTTGACGATCAACTTGGCAATCAGCGAATCGTAGTAGGGCGGAACAAAGTATCCGGCATAGACATGGGTATCAACGCGTACGCCAAATCCTCCAGGAAAATGCATGCTCGTGATCTTACCAGGACTTGGGCGGAAGCCCGCTGCCGGGTCTTCTGCATTAATCCGGCATTCAATAACATGCCACTGCGGCTTTGCTTGCACTTTTTTCAGCCGTTCCCCTGCTGCCACTCGAATTTGCATCTGCAGCAAATCAACTCCCATCACTTCTTCAGAAACAGGATGCTCGACCTGAATGCGGGTATTCATTTCCATGAAATAAAAACTCTTATCTTTGTCCAGTAAGAATTCAACCGTCCCCGCTCCAAGATACGTCACACTTTTTGCGCCTTTTATAGCAGCAAGGCCCATTGCTTCACGTATTTCCGATGTCAGAGCCGGTGAAGGTGATTCTTCTACTAACTTCTGATGTCGCCGTTGAATACTGCAATCGCGTTCGCCAAAATGGATTACCGTTCCGTACTGATCGGCCATGATTTGAATTTCGATGTGGCGTGGTTCTTCAATATATTTCTCAATATACACAGAAGCATTGCTGAATGCAGCTTCTGCTTCATGACTCGCTGTCAAGTAAGCATTCTCCAATTCGTCCATCGCGCGCACAATACGCATTCCTCTTCCGCCCCCGCCTGCTGTAGCTTTGATAATGACGGGAAAACCAATTTCTTCCGCAACCTTTTTTGCATTGTTAAGATCAGAGATGACACCTTCGCGTCCCGGCACAACCGGGACTCCTGCTTTCTTCATCGTCTCTTTAGCAAATGCCTTATCTCCCATAGAAGTTATTGCATCCGGATGCGGACCGATGAACACAATGCCAGATGAAGCGCAGATATCCGCAAAGTTCGCGTTCTCTGCAAGGAATCCATAACCGGGGTGGATAGCATCGGCATCGGTAACTTCAGCAGCTGCAATGAGACGAGGGATGTTAAGATAGCTTTCTTTGCTCGGTGGCGGACCGATGCAAACAGCTTCATCTGCAAACTTGACATGGAGAGAGTCCCGATCAGCTTCGGAATAAACAGCAACCGTTTTGATCCCTAATTCGCGGGCGGCGCGAATAACACGCAATGCGATTTCACCACGATTTGCTATGAGGATTTTTTTGAACAAGGAGGGTCGGCTTCCAGAACGAGGCTGAATCACTACGCCTTCTCGATCAGAAACAGGATTTGGTTGTATTCGACAGGTTTTCCATTCTCTGCTATGATTTTCACCACCGTTCCATCACAATCTGATTCGATTTCATTCATTAATTTCATAGCTTCGACAATACACAGAACTGAGCCGACCTTCACAGATTGCCCAATTTCAATATACGGTTCGGCATCGGGGGCTGGAGCAGAATAAAATGTACCGACAATTGGAGAACGAACTTCATGATATTGCGAATTCAGATGAGTATTTGATGTCGCGGGCTTGGCCGATTCCACATGGTGGGAATTATGAGAAGGCAATGCTGGTAATGGGAGAGTTTGTGCAGTCTGCACATAAACCCCAGAGTTGCGATTGCGTGCAACTTTTATTTTCGTCCCTTCCTCTTCGAGTTCCAACTCATCGATAGAGCTATGCTCGACCAACTTAATGATCTTCTTTATGTAAGAAAGGTCCATGAAGTCTCCAGTGTGAAAAAACGTAAAAAATATATCGCCGTTTTGAGATGGATGAACAACATCACCTGTTTACACGCTCCAAATACTTGCCTGTTCTCGTGTCGACACGAATAATATCACCTTCGTTTATGAAGAGGGGCACGTTTACCGCTGCACCGGTTTCAACAGTGGCGGGTTTCTGTGCTCCAGTGGCCGTATCACCTTTCACACCGGGAACAGTTTCAATAATTTTCAATTCCACATTTTGCGGAATTTCTGCTCCAACAATATCCATCCCCACCATTTGAAGCTGAACGGTTTCACCCTCCTTCAGGAATTGTGCACCTTTGCCTAAAGCTATTTCATCTACCGGCATCTGTTCATAGCTCTGTTTATCCATAAACTGATAGCTCGAACCATCATGGAAGAGATATTGGAATTCTTTTTGCTCTACACGCACCTCCTCCACTTCTTCGCCAGACCGAAAACGTGTTTCTGTTACTCGCCCGCTCTTGAGACCTCGAAGTTTTGCCTGCACAAACGCGCGCAGATTTCCCGGCGTGCGGTGTATATATTCTTCAATCCTATGTAATTCTCCATTAAACCGAATAACCATACCAATACGAAAATCAGCAGTTGATGCCATTTATTGCCTCAAAATCTTCCATTCTTGATAAAAAACAGTGTGTTTTCTTCAATTTTGCGTGCAAAAGATACATAAACTTGGCAGCAAAGTCAAGAAATACCGAATCCTAAATACGACTCGTTATCATATGTCACTCATTAAATTCAATTAGTAAAGCTCCGAACCTCTTCAATTTTCTCCATCCAAACAGCCTTTTTCTTAACTCTCTGCCTCCTGACACCTACATATTATCCTCAACTCCCATCGTTAAATCTTCCTCTGTGATTAGCCTAGATAACCCCTTTTTTATTGGCACATTTACTGTTTATATTATAAGGAATAAGATGAAAACCGGTTGTATAATGAATGGGCACAACTGGCGCTCTCAAAAACAGATTAAAATCATATTGAAGAAATCCAAATGGCAAAACGAATATTGTGTATTGAAGACGACCCTCAAATGCGCTTAATCGTTGGGATGGCACTTGAAGGCGCCGGTTACGAAATGGAAGAAGCAGCAGATGGAAAGCAAGGATTAGATCGTGCAATGGAGACTGCTCCTGATCTCATTCTCTGCGATATCAATATGCCGGGGATGAATGGATTTGAGACATTGGAAGAACTGCGAAAGCACAAATCGACCTCATTTATTCCTTTTATCTTCATGACAGGCGAAAGCCCCCGCATATATCTGCGCAAAGGAATGAATCTCGGCGCCAATGATTTCATTATGAAACCCATTGACATGAAGGACCTCATCAAAGCCGTGCAGATGCGCTTGCAAGAAGTCGACCGAAACAAAGAAGAGACACAAAAAGCAGTCGCTGATCTCAGTGAGAGCATTACCCGCGCACTGCCACATGAACTACGAACACCGATGACGGGAATACTGGGACTGGCTGAACTTCTAAAAGTCCAAGCCGAAGGAATGACCCCCAGCGATATGAAAGAACTTGCGGAGTTATTATTCACTTCGGCTGTGAGAATGAACCGAACATTAGAGAAATTTTGGATTCATACGCAATGTTTGCTTCTCACAAATGACAATGCAAAATTGTCTTCTTCGCGTCAAACTGGTACCAAAAATATCGACGTCATTATCCGGCGTGTTGCCGAGGAGTCGGCGCTCTTTTATAAGCGTTCTTCCGACCTTACCCTCAATCTCGCTCCTTTGTCAGTTGCAATTTCTGAAAGATATTTTGAACAAGTAGTGAGTCAGATAATTGAAAACGCTTTTAAGTTTTCCACAGAAGGAACAAGCGTGAGCATCTCTACAGCAGTTGAGAATCCATTAGGTCTTATCCTCGTGAAAGACCACGGTCGAGGAATGTCTGAAGATCAAGTACAAAAAATTCATGCTTTTATGCAATTTGACCGCGAACGACACGAACAACAAGGATTAGGATTGGGATTGATGATCGCAAAACGTTTATTAAAAATTCACGATGGAAAATTAGAGATAACAAGCGGATTAGACCAAGGAACTACAATAACAATCACCCTGCCTCTCTTGAGTTAATAATAAGCGAAACTTTTATTTTTCTCGTGATTTTTTGAACAGATGGATAACCTTTCGTTGAATGCTCAAGCCCTTCAGGGAAATTTTACCATGTCCAGAATTGAATTAAGACAATCCTTCTGATTGTTTTGAACTGGAGGATGGCAAAAATATCCTGTGGACAATTCTTTTTACTTCTGCAATCTCCTTTGAATCAATAACCTTTGTCATGAGCAGTATAACTCCAAATACACTTATAAGAACAATTTTCACAACGATGCCGATCAAAGAAAGCGGCTCCGGATGAGATAACAAGAAGATAATGAATAACACCATCGCTGACCCGGTAATCTTTATCACCTTCTCCCATTCATACTCAACATGATAAAACCGCTGTGAAGCGAAGTATATTCCTACAGCCATAACGATATAACTCAGCAATGTGGAAAGTGCTGCGCCAAGAATTCCAATCATAGGAATTAAAACAAAGTTAGCGCCGACATTCAACAAAGCTCCCGCACCGCTCACCAACGGCAGGTATTTCGTCTTTTTTTCTAAATAGATACCCACAACAAATACCACATACGCTCCGGTGAATACGTATGCCAATAACACCCAAGGAACAATTTCTACACCCTGCCAGTAGACAGGCGGAAAAAATTGTTTCCCGAAGAATTTCATCCGAACGATATCTTCGATAAAGAATGACACTGTAAGGAAAATGGTCATTGCCCCCAAGATAAAGTAGGTAAATACTTTTGCAAAGAGCGATTTCGCATCAGGATCTTTCGCATGATTGAGGAAAAACGGCCGCCATGCATAGTCAAACATGCCAACGATAAGCATCATGAAGATACCAAGACGGTAATTGAGTTGATAAATGCCGAGTGTTGCATCATTCGTCAGCGCTTTGACAATTGGCCTATCGATCACTTGCATTGCAATCCCGGCAAGTCCGGCGGGAATATACGGAATGCCGAACTTCAGGAGTTCTTTATACAATGAAGCAGGGAAATTGAAGGTCAACTGCCGAAGGATCATCCCTGCCATCACAAGGAATGTAAGGCCAGATGCCAGTAAGTTTGCAAGCAAGACTCCCTCTGCATGCATTCCCAGTCCGAGAATCAGGAGGAGGTTGAGGAGAAGATTGATTGTAATATTGAAGAGCTTTAATGATGCAAATCGTTTTGCTTTTTGTTCCATGCGCAGCGAAGCAAACGGTATGACGGTCAACGCATCAAAGCAAAGAATCCACCCTGCATATTGGATAAATCGATAGTGCGATGGTTCCATACCAAGTAAGGAAGCAAGCGATGAAGACTTAAAATGAATTGCCAGCGCGAAGAAAACTGACGTCACAAGAAGCGATAGAAACGGAACGCTGAAATTCTGTTTCTTGTTGCCAAGTTCAAGGGATGAAACGAACCGCATATACGCCGGTTCCATCCCGTAAGAAAAGAGGATAAATGCAAACGCAATGTAAGCATAGATATTTGAAATAACACCATTTTCCGCCGGCAAGAGCAAATTCGCATAGAACGGAACGATGAGGAAATTTAACATTCTGCCAACAATGGTACTGAGACCATAGATGGCTGTTTCTTTCCCGAGACGAAGAATTTTTTCTAACATAACCGGTAGATGATAGACAAATCTTGTGGCCTCGGCTTCAATTGTCTCTTATGGCATCGATGGAAGAAGTCATTGCCTTCTCTAAAATTTGAACGAAGTATGATGGTGCGCGCGTCGGCTTTCCTGTCGAGGTGTTGAGAAAGCTGTGAACAGTATACCCTTCTACGAGTGTATTTTTCTCGTCTCCGCAGTAAATTCGATATTCTATCTTGAGAGTTGCTTGAGGCATTTCAGTGACAAAAGACTCGACCAAAAGAAGTTCATCGTATCGGGCAGGCTTTCGATATTTCGCATAGACTTCAACGACCGGCAGAAGAATACCGCGAGCTTCGAGTTCCGAGTATGGCATTCCAAGAGAACGAATAAGAGCAGAGCGTCCAACTTCAAAGTATTCAAGATACTTACCGTGATATACAACTTTCATTTGATCCGTATCTGCATACCGCACTCGAATTTCAGCTTTATGACGAATCATCTCCCCTTTGCCTTTTTTTTATTTTCTTTTACGACAAATAGTTTTTCATCTTCAATCGAAAATTTCAAATTCTCAATTTCTTTCCCTACCGCTCTTTCCACGCGCCCATTTTCGAAAACTTTTCTACGCGAAGTTGTACCAATCGATCCGGTTTGATTTTCTTTAACGCCTTCAATTCTTCCAGCAATGTGTTTTTAAGCGTTTGCGCCATAATTTGCGGATTTCGGTGTGCGCCTCCCATTGGCTCTGGAATAATCCGATCGATAACTCCTTGCTCAAGCAAATCGGGGGCAGTGAGTTTTAGCGCTTCAGCCGCTTGTTCTTTGTATTCCCAATTACGCCAGAGAATGCTGGAACAAGACTCTGGCGAAATGACAGAGTACCAAGCGTTTTCAAACATTAAAATGCTATCCCCAACTCCAATACCCAATGCGCCACCGGAAGCTCCTTCTCCAATGATAACAATAATGATAGGCACGGGAAAATGAGACATCTCAAAGAGGTTGCGTGCAATTGCTTCTCCTTGACCGCGCTCCTCGGCTCCGATGCCAGGATAGGCGCCGGGTGTGTCAAGTAAACATATAATCGGCCTCTGGAATTTCACTGCCAGCTGCATCAACCGAAGTGCCTTCCGATATCCCTCAGGATTGGGCATACCAAAATTTCTGTAGATGTTGGAACGTGTGTCTCTTCCCTTTTGGTGTCCTACAATGAGTACAGTTTCCTTGTTGATAGTACAAAAACCTGCAACGATCGCTTTGTCGTCCCCAAATCGACGATCACCATGCAACTCAACAAAATCTTCTGTTATCAGTGGAATATAATCCAGCGTGTAGGGTCGATCCGGATGACGAGCGAGTTGAACGCGCTGCCAGCGAGTCAAATTGGTATAAACATTCTCGCGAAGTTGGTCCACTTTATTTTCGAGCGTCGCAATTTCATCCGCGATGTCAAGATTGTCAGCATACTTCCGCATCTCCACAATCTTCTGTTCAAGCTCGATGATGGGCCGCTCAAAATCCAGTATCACTTTTGCCATGGACAATATCTCCTTGTCATTCTTTCATTTTCTCTTTGCTTTTTTTCGCCAATCGCGAAATCGTAACCATGTCTTGATCAAAATCTCCAGATCAAGAAGAACACTCTGATTACGCGCATAATAGAGATAGTATTGATTCATCTCATCGTCCGATAATGTTCCATCTTGCTGAAGCTGTACCAAACCACAGAGACCTGGTTTCCCAAGAAATAAAGACTCGCTTGTGGGTTTCTCCGCTCGCCGGTCACTGAGAGGTGGACCAACAAGACTCATCCTTCCGCCGAAAACATGCGATAATCCGACAAGGAAACCGCTCGATTCCGTTCCTTCTTTTGCAGAAGACAAACGAAAAATAGGATAAACCGTTATCAAGAGCAATCCCGAAAACACGAGATCAAATACTCTCTTTGTGAAGCGATGAAATGGTTTGTCAATGTCATAAGCAATCTGGACAAGCGGCAGATTTTCAAGACTGTCCACACTCGCTTTCCCTACAATCACTTCCATGGTCGTCGGAACAAGGTGGAAAGCAACTCCCTGCTCGCGACTTCTGCCGATAACAGAAAGTATCTGTGTATAACTCAGTGCCTGAGGCGCAAAGATAACATCGCTAATTTTTTGTTTTTTGATGATCTTCCCGACATTATCGATGCTCCCAAGAACTTGCACACCATTCAACATTTCACCAATATGCTTATGCGTGGTTCCTACAAACCCGACAANNTTGTCAGTCCCAACAATGAGTGTTCGTTTGCCAAACAACGTTCCTCTGCCATGCGCCGTTGTTTTTCCAAGGAGCCGAAAAATCAATCGCCATCCAGGAATAAGAACCATCGCAAAAATCCCCGAGATTGCAACGATCATCCTGCTAAAGGCAAAATCCCTAAAGAACGCTATGAGAGCAGAAATTAAAATGTAAGCAAAGAATGTCGCAACAATGGAACGGGAGATGGACATACGACGCTGAGTGTACACTCCTGCGGCGTATAAGCATCCGATAACAATGACTGCTGGAATACTGAATACGACAGGATACGCATACGCTGGATATTGGAATATTCCCCCTCTCCAGATTTCCTCTGCCAGGAGAAGACCTATTGTAATTGCCATAAAATCGAGAATAGCTATTTTCAATGGCCGTACTATTGAACTCAGAAACGCGGCAAAAGAGACAAGTGCAATCGACATCCGCAGAACCATTGAGAACAAGGAAGAAGATCGGACGTGCTTTTCCACAAAAAGGCGCATTGCTTCATAAAAAGTATGAATTTCGTCCATACTGCTGCGCCGTGTGCTCTCCCCTTTGTAATGGATAATCTGTGTCGAATGCACATAGTAAATCTGCCAACCTGCCATATGAATGCGGTAGCACCAGTCAAGATCCTCTCCGTACATAAAAAAGCTCTCATCCAACCCACCGACCTGTTCGAGTGTTTCTTTCCGAACCATCATAAACGAGCCGCTAACCGCTTCAACCGGATTTGTTTCCTCAATATTCAAGTATGTAAGATTGTACTTTCCAAAGAGCTTTGTCTTTGGAAATAATTTGCTGAGACCGAATATCTTTGAGAATGCAACCCATGGAGTGGGAAAACTTCGCCGGCATGCCGGTTCAATGCTACCATCGGGATTAAGAATCTTGCATCCTGCAAGCCCGACTTCGGGATGGTTCTTTAAAAAATCAACCATGACACGGATAGTGTCTTCCTGTACGATGGTATCGGGATTGATAAGGAGAAGGAATTTTCCGCGCGTCTGATTGAGGGCAATATTATTAGCTTTGGCAAATCCGAGGTTAGCTGTATTTGAAATGAGCTTTACACAAGGAAACTGCCGACGCACCATTTCAACGCTTCCGTCATCTGAAGCATTATCAACCACGACAATTTCCGATCGGATTCCCTGCAGCGCTTTTTGAATCGATACAAGCGCTTGATGGAGAAAATCGCGGACGTTATAATTAACGATGATAACCGAAACATCCAGCACGCTTGCTCGCCGAAACGCTTCAGTGTGCAGGCGTGCTTGTTTGCGTAATCCGGCCATACGTTCAGCGGCTTTCTTTTGAGAAGAGATTCCTAAACTTCAACCTCCAGACCATCCACGCTGCTTCATAGACGATATGTTTCGACATTTTTGAAACACCTGCTCGACGATCGACAAAGACGATAGGAACTTCGCACACACGGAAACCTTTTTTCCATGCCATGAAGTTTGTTTCAATTTGGAAGCTGTACCCATTCGATGTAATGGCATCAAGATCTAAGCTCTCCAAAACGGCTCGGCGGTAGCATTTAAAACCGGCTGTTGCATCCCGCACCGGTAGACCGGTGACGAATCGTGTGTACATATTTGCGGCATAGCTTAAGATCAATCGACTCATAGGCCAATTCACAACGTTCACACCTGAAATGTACCTCGAACCGATAACGAGATCGCAATCCTCTGTCTTCGCAAGAAGTGTTAACAGCGATTTGGGATCATGCGAGAAATCTGCATCCATCTCAAATGCAAAATCAAATTCATGGGAAAGAGCATACTTAAATCCTGCCACATACGCAGTTCCGAGACCTCGCTTACTCGGCCTTTCAAGGAGATGAATTCGTGAATTGCTCTTCTGCATCTCTTTAACCAAATTCGCGGTTCCGTCCGGTGAGTTATCATCAACGACGAGCACATGAAATCCTTCATCTTGAGCCAAGACCTCGGGAATAATTTTTAAAACATTATCGGCTTCATTGTATGTCGGAATAATAACAAGTGAACGCTTCATGGAATCACCAAATTAATTCTTCACCGCTTCGAGTACTGATTGGACAATGTACTTCTGCTGTTCTTCATCAAGTTCCGTATGCATCGGCAGCGAGAGCACTTCATCTGCTGCTTTCTCGGTCACAGGAAATGTCCCTTTGGGTTTTCCTGCCGCGCTATATGCTTCCTGCAAATGCAGTGGAATGGGATAGTAAACACCATAAGGGACTTTCTTTTCAATGAGAGCATGTGCCACCTTATCTCGATTTTTCAATCGAATGGTGTACTGATGATAAACATGTTTTCCAAATGATGCTTCAAAGGGAACCTCAATACCTGAACCTGCAAACAAACGATTATACACCGAAGCAGCCGAACGCCGTGCATGAGTCCATTGGTCAAGATACTGTAACTTTATATGAAGGAGTGCAGCCTGAAGGGCATCTAACCTGCTGTTGACTCCAATAATTTCATGTTTATACCGTACACGCGAGCCATGCACAACGATCATCCGCAGTTTTTCTGCCAAGAGGACATCATTTGTGACTACCATGCCGGCATCACCGAAGGCGCCAAGATTTTTACTGGGGAAAAAACTGATACAGCCCATCGTACCAATGCCGCCGACCATTTTTCCTTTGTACTCTGCACCGATAGCCTGGCACATATCTTCTATGATCGGAATGCCGCGATAGTTTGCCACGCGTACCAATGGGTCCATATCCACAGATTGCCCGTAAAGGTGCACCGGAATAATTGCTTTTGTATTCTTAGTAATTACCGCTTCCATCTTTGAAGGATCAATATTATATGTGGCAGGATCGATGTCAACATAGATCGGCTTCGCACCCAGCAAAACAATCGTTTCTGTTGTTGCAGCAAATGTGAACGGTGTTGTTACCACCTCGTCTCCCGGTCCAATGCCAAGCGCCATCATCGCAACCATCAATGCATCGGTTCCGGATGCACATCCAATGGCATATTTCACACCTACATATTGTGCAATTTCGTTTTCAAATTCCGACACTTCTTTGCCGAGAATGTACTGACCTGATTCAATGACTTTCAATGCAGCATCATCAATTTCTTTTTTAATCTTCTTATACTGACCTACGACATCGACCATATGTATGGGTTTCACTGAATCACCTTTTAAGATACATTTTTTCAAACTTTTACGGTTCGGTAGTATACTGCCTCTTCAATTTAATAAAATATTGACAGATATTTTTAATCTTTTCTCAAACTTCACATCGTTCAGTTTGCTGGACTCATTCTGTTTCAATTATACATGTCCTCTCCCGGCTATTATGACATAGAGAGTGTTAAAAATAATTTTGAGGTCCATTCGCCATGAGAGATTTTCAATATAGAAGAGATCATACTTGATCTTAGCACGTACGTCTTCCATATTCTCATCATATTTATGTTTCACCTGTGCCCAACCGGTAATACCGGGCCTTACGCGATGGCGGCGATTATACAGCGGGACTTCTTTCATAATCTTGTCCACAAAGAACGGGCGTTCAGGCCGTGGCCCCACCAAACTCATATCACCTATAAGCACGTTGATAAACTGCGGAAGCTCATCAAGGTGCGTCTTTCGAAGAAGACGGCCAAGTCGTGTCACACGAGGATCGTTCTTCCCTGCCCAAACCGGACCTGAATGTCTTTCTGCATCGGTCCACATAGAACGGAATTTAAGTATCTTAAAATGTCTTCCATTCCTGCCAACCCGCGTTTGACGATAGAGTATAGGTCCCCTTGAATCAACTTTGATAAGAAGAGCTATGAGCATCCACAACGGAAATCCGATGATGAGCACTGAGAGTGAAAACAGGAAATCAAGAACTCTCTTTGCCACCTCTTCCCATGGCTTCATCAACTGCGGGCGTACATCCATGAGCGGTAAACCATAGAGAGAACTGATCCGCGCCTGTCCACTGACGATATCATATAAATCAGGCATAATTTTCATTCCGATATCGACGGAATCGCATTGGCGCATGATCTCTATCAATTGGCTATGTTCTGTTGTGTCGAGTCCAATCAGAACTTCATGAATTGTATGTTTCTTAATAAGATGAGACACATCTTGAATGGAACCCAAGATAGGAATTTTTTGATAGGTGTTTCCCTTACCCCGCAGTGTGCTGTCGATCTTCGCTCCTGCTTTTACAAATCCTACAACTTTATATCCCAAAGCCGGATACTTGAGAACCATATCGCACAGTTTAAAAGCTTTATCCGACCAACCAACGATTATGGTATTACGAAGCCCAACTCCGGCGATGAGCAATTTCCTTTGAACAAATCGCTCCGTTAACCTGCCTGTAATAACCAATAATGTTAAAGCAGTCCAATATCCAAGGATGAGAAGACGCGACTGGACAATAGTTTCACTGGAAGTATCATCCAGGAAGATGAGAAAGAACAAAATCAAAACGCCGACAATCGTTGACCGAACAATCGTAAGGATTTCATCGATACGTGATTGTTCATACCACAAACGGTAGAGACCGAACAAACCAAACCAGATGAGCCAGTACACACAGATGAACATCATAGGCATGAGAAGTTCAGGTTCGATACTGTACGGAATCCACCCGCTTCGTACACGAAAAACGAAGTACGCCAGATATGCCAGATTGATGGTGAGGATATCGATCAGTATTGTGATAATATGTTGACGACGAGAATTCATTTGTTGACGATATAGGTCGAGACGCTGTCTCGACCTTTTTCACAAAATGTCGACTCAGTGAGTCGACTTACATTGCAGCAATATATCCAAGATTCTCTTAGATGCGTGACCATCACCATATGGATTTTGGTGGAAATCGTATTTTATCTTTCCTTCGATGGTACGCTGGACTGATGTACATATTTTTTCAATATCCGTTCCGACCAACTCCGACATACCAAGATTCACACTTTCCATCCGTTCCGTCACTTCGCGTAAAACAATACAGTGCTTTCCAAACGAAGGAGCTTCCTCTTGAATACCGCCTGAATCTGTAAGCACAAGTTCGCAATTCTTCAGCAACGTGAGCAGCTCAAGATACGGTACAGGAGGAATAAGTTTGACATTTGGAATACCATTCAACAATTTGTGAACCGGACCTTTCACATTGGGATTAAGATGCACCGGATAAATAAACTGATGATTCGGAAAACTCTCTGCACATTTTTTAATTGCAGTGCATATATTATCGAATCCCCCGCCAAAACTTTCACGTCGATGGGCTGTAATAAGTACATATGGAGTTCGCACATCCGGATGCACTTTCGTTAGATCACTCAGTGGATACTTTGATTTTATCAGTTCGAGTGCATCGACCACGGTATTACCTACAACAGATAGTGTACTTTCTGCAGCTCCTTCTTTGAGCAAATTATCACGAGACATTTTTGTGGGGCAAAAATTGTACGATGATACAACGCTAATAAGCCTGCGATTAGCTTCTTCAGGAAAGGGGGCGTTAAGATTAAACGTGCGCAATCCTGCTTCAATATGAGCAACCGGAATTTTCATATTAAATGCCGCAAATGCTACCATTGCGGCAGTTGTTGTATCGCCTTGCACCATGACAACATCAGGTTTCGTCTGGTTAAAGATCTTTGGGATTTTCTCAAAAACTGATGCAGCAATGTCGTTGAGAGTCTGATTTGGACGCATGATCTTCAAGTCAGCATCCGGCTCAATTCCAAAAATCGAAAGCGCCTCCATCGCCATTGTCTTATGCTGACCGGTAAGACAATATCTCACCTCGACATCTTTTCGGCTTCGAGCCGCCAAGACTACCGGCGCAGTTTTAATAATTTCTGGGCGTGTACCGGCAATGATGAGGATGGTTTTCAATTAATTTCTCTTCTAAGCATAGAATATTTTTTTTCAAAGCACATTAATATATTCGAAGGGAAATGACCTCAATTCACTATGTCGCTCCCATCGGAGCTTTTTTCATTTTCCTTCCAATACCTATACATATGACGTCCCTTCGGGACTTTTTAATAATATTTATAAGAAATGTTTTCATTAGATTCGTCAGGGGCATGATATCTATAGTATTTTTATTGCAAGAGATTAGCCCTGTAGGGGCGACATATATCATTCATTTTGACATTTTGCATAACATCGCTCAATAAATGTTATGCGGCATGGCCCTTCTGCTGTTGAAGGTTCAATGCCTCGCGGACTTTCTCAGCCAACAGAATCTTAAGCATTGATTGGTATGGAACGTCCTGCTTATTGGCAAGAATTTTTATTGACTCAACTAATGATTCCGGAAGACGGATAGATATTGTTCTGCTGGAAGGTTTAAGCTCAGGAAAAAATCCTAACTCAATTTTTGAAAAATCAATATACCCTGTAGAGTCGTGAGTCGTCCAGAATTTTTCTTCTGCCGCTAGCGAATTAAACTTTGGAATCTCTTTTAGTTTTTTCAAAATATACTTTCCTTTCTTTTTTATGCATATCTCGCGCCGAAATAATGCGAATCTTTGCGTTGCGACCGGTGAAAACAATAAAAAGTAAACGCGAACCATTCGTCCTGCCTAACGCGTAACAACGTTCTTCAGTCAATGAATGTCGTTCGTCCATTTGAATATACAGCGGTTGATTAAAAAATACTTCCTCGCATTCCCACCAACTCACGCTATGAAGCTTCCAGTTTTTATTTTGATTCGCTTTGTCCCAGTCAAACCCTTGATATTGTGGAAAGAGCTGCATAGCCGCCTGTGTCTCATTTGTATATAGTTAATATATACAATATATGTGAAAAGTCAAGCTGAACACATATCAGCTTCAACAGCATTCATCTTGCTTTATTTGTCGTATAGTATATTATTTGGAATATCGGACCGAAGCAAAATTAAATATCGTTTTGAACACCAAATATCGATAGCGCCTCCATCGCCATTGTTTTATGCTGGCCGGTGAGGCAATATCTCACTTTGATATCTTTCCGGTTTCGAGCCGCCAAAACAACCGGAGCAGTTTTAATAATTTCTGGGCGTGTACCGGCTATGATAAGGATGGTTTTCACTTATACAATTTCCCATATTTATGATGAGTGCCCATATTTTGAGGCAAAATCAATTACTTAAAATAATCTGAAAAATATCATCAAAACGACACTTAAGTGTATGTTCTCTTACAGCACGTTCATATCCAGCCTGTCTAATCAATTCGCGTTCTTTATCATGGGTAAGATAATAACGAATCTTATCGCATAATTCACCTTTTGATTCAAATGTTTCAATTTCTTTTCCAGGAAGGAAATAATTTTCTATTCCATCCACATATTGTGTAAGAAGAAATCCTCCCGCCATAGGGATTTCAAAATTTCTTCCTTTTATTTGGGATTGATGTTTATGAAGCATTGTTGTCAAGAAGGAGAGCATATCGTTAGGATTTTTCACCCTGAATGTATCATCGGCTCGACGTCTTAAAAAGATTTTTGCTATTTGCTTTGCATTGAACGCAATTGAACTTTCTGAAAAATTCAGATTTATTTTGCTTTTTGAAAACACTTTGATCATCTCTTCCTGGCTAAGACGTCCGTTAGGCCATCCTTTTCCCCAACACTCAACACCGATCCCGGAACGCTTGAGTTTGTTCACAATATTTTCTCGATTTGAATGAACTTGGCCAACGAAAGTTACACCATATTCCGTAGGAACATCAAAATGTTTATAGAGAAAGTGATTTGCACCCCATTGTGATAGGATCACATTATTATGGCCCATCCTACGATATTTCTCAATCGACACTTGATCTGTTGTGACGACCCAATGAAAAAGAGGAGCCCATTGTTGAGAATATTCTTCAAATCGCCAGTGATCATCGGTGAACCAATTGACAATAACCGTTTTACCTTGATTCTGAATTGTTTCAATTGTCTGTTTCTTAATCTCATCGGTAAATAACATAAAAAAACAAACATCAGCTTTTGCTCTAGTCACCGCATCAAGAAGTTGACGATTCATATCATCTCTGCCATGTTTACGCATTACTTCGTCAAATGGGAACAATGTTACAGCAACATTTTCCATATGAAGAAGCGTATCGTAAAAGTTCACATACTCGTAGCTATACCCTCGATCAGGATAACCATAATCGTATTTCAAACCAATGAATAGAACCTGGATTTTACGGTTGTTTGTAGTTCGCTGGTTCATGATTCTCGACTAAGCCTACCACGATATTTCAGAAAGAGATAGAAAATACCACAGAGATGCCGAAAAGAGAGCATTGATAGATATTTCTTTTTAGTAATCCTCTGTTCATAATGAATAATACTTGTGTAAGGATAATAATATACCTTCCAGCCATTCCGATACATCCTTAAACAGAAATCGACGTCTTCAGGACCATAGAATATCTTCTCATCAAGAAGTCCAACAGTTTTCAGTGCCTCTCGACGGATCATCTGGCAGGCGCCTATAACATAATCTACATCACGAATGTCATTACGATCCCATTCTATCATTTCATGGTTCTTAAGCACTTCACTGTTTTGAATAACTCTTAGGAAAGATAATCTCCTTAATATGAAGGCAAGCGGAGAAGGATAACGACGGGCATTATGCTGCACGGTGCCATCCGGGAAAATAAGTTTTCCTCCACAGATTCCCGCATCTCGAGTTTTATCCATAAATTCAATCATCTTCTTAAATGAGTTTTCTATCAACAACATATCTGCATCTAAGATTAGGATATAACGTCCATTTGCGAGAGGCAATGCTTGATTACGTGCACGAGCAACGCCACGGTTTTTCGAATTCCTAATGAGAATTGCATTCGGAAAATCAGAGTGTATCATTTCAACCGTCCCGTCTCCCGAAAAGTTATCAACGATAATTATTTCATATGATACTCCGTCTGCATGTTGAACTATAGAGTGAAGAAGTTCGCTCAACATTGATTTCATTTTCCAGGAGATGATAATTATTGAAAGATCAATCATATACAGCTTATTCCAAAATGATTGTCATTTTAACCACTTACATGCCCACAATATGTCTGCGTATACGGCGAATAATCAAAGCTAATTTTGGGGGTAGCAAAGCAACAGCATAAAATGCTATAGTAATTCTACGATGGTCAGATGGAAAAGCATTAAGAAAGTTTAGCATATGCTTTTTAAGTGTCTTCATAGATACACCCCAAGACCTAGCCCGCAGAAAGAAGCGCCAAATTCGACGATGAAGGTATTTTTTAATTTGAAACAATGGGTAACCTGATTCTTTCAGCAGGAAAGAAAATAATGTGATAGTGCAATGCTCCTCAGCAGAACAGAATTGACCCGATTTAAAAATATGTTCTGAATAATTATTGTCATGTAATCTCCAAGCACCGAGAAGCTCTGGTAAAAATAAAAATTTATAATAAAAAGATATTTTACTTAAAAGCAGCCAATCTTCATACTCATGATGAGGTCCTTCATCTAACAACCCTACTTTTTCAATACATCTTTTTCGAACGAGAACCGTTAGATTAGGAATAAAATCTTCTTGAATTAATTCCTTAAAAATATTTTGTGGATTTTCAGGAACTCCTTTACCATAGGTAGTATGCATTCCTCTAATTCTTATTTGACCCCCCTTATCATCTATAAAGCTAACTTTACCATAAATGATATCTGCTTCAGGGAATTGATTCACAGCTCTCATCTGCTTTTCAAGTTTTTCCGGTAACCATAGATCATCTTGATCAATAAATGCAATCCACATTCCTTGTGCTCTTTTTATTGCTAAATTTCGGCTTGCAGCAATACCATGATTTCTGCCATCTGAATGACTGATCAACTGAATATGTCCTGGATATTTCTCAATTATAGTTAGTACTTTTTTGGGCCCATCATCTGTAGAACCATCATTGACAACCAATATTTCATAGTTGTTAAAAGTTTGACTTAGCACACTCATTAATGTAGATTCTATATATTTACCTCCATTATAAAGTGGAATAATAACGCTAACTAATGGAATAGCATTTGAAATAGTTTGTATCACAACAGAAACCCGATCATTACTCTAAAACTGGATGCTTCTGAACAAATTTAAATATAATAAGCATCCACCCAATTATGTAAACAAACCAGAGAAACCCTAACAGATTTATAAAAAAGGACAAACCCATTACAAAAACGATTACACAATAAGAAGAGACAATTTTAATCGTTGGATTGCGACGTAAAGAGTAATAGATGGACCCAACAAAGACTCCAAGAGTTACTGGTATAAAAGTTAATCCAAATACACCAAAGTCACGATAAAATGTCCAGAAAAGTGTATAAGTATTATAACCGGAAAAAAGGAAAGGTGTTTCGATAATTGTGAAATACTCTTCAACCCAATGCTTTATTCCTGTCAATGACAATACATAATTAAATGTAAAGTAACCATAGGTATGTTGTTCGAGTTTACTTACCGCATGAACGAAGTTTTCTACATTCATTACAACATACATATAGGGTTCAGTAAAGATCGCATATTCATACGAGAACTTCATCTGCGAAGACTTATAAAGAACTAATTGAATTATTTTTCCAGCACGAAGTATTGCAACTGAATAAAACACAAGAATTCCTATTGAGATAAATATTATCATTGTTCTAAATCGAATGTAGCGTGAACTATAATAAAGAAGCACGAACGACATAATAGCCATCATCATCAGTGAATATCGTTGAAGTAGAAACAGATAGGTAATGGCAGTGCTAAACCCGACTATCTTAAGTATCATTTTTTTGCCTCGATTATTATGGACCAACAAATGATAAATAAGAGAAAAGAACACAACTACTGGCATATTATGGATGAACAAGCCAACGCCAAAAGATGAAAATTCGGTCCGAGCAGCTGAAGGGCTAAAACTAAAAATTGGAATTTGTCCTTTAATAAGAAAAATCGTGATATATCCAATGATGTACGTGATAAAAACCAGTAATATTAAGTAAAACAATTTTGTTTCGTTGACCTTCTGCTCCCTCACTTTTTGGCGTATTTCATCAATCGACAGAAGTTTATTCCCCATATTCAAAATATAGACAATGAAAATACCCACGAGAAACGAAATCGGGCCCATTAATACAAAGACCCAATCTGTGAACGTCCATTCAAATTGAAGTTTGCTTAGTTTAAGTTCTGCCAAGCCAAATACAATGCTCCACGTAAAACCAAATACACGTGCAGGTGAAATGATGTCGGCGCCTCGTTTCAGCATTGTACACCAGATAAAAAAAGCTAATGAAAAAAACGTTATTGAAATCCAATTCATTGAAAATACTCTTAAAGAATCTTCGTATAGACTTTCAGATGTTCTTGAGCGACTCGATCATAAGAATAGATTGACAAATCTCCATAATCTAATCGAGAAGTAATACTTTCATAATTTTTATCTAAATAAGATAATATATTAATAAATGTCTTCTTGTTTCCCAATTCAAAAACAAAAAAATGATTGTTGTGTCTGCTATTAAATTCCAGGCTTGATGGAATATTGGATGCCACAATAGGTATTTTTTGACTCATCGCTTCCAGAATTGGTACACCGTAACCTTCGTAGATAGAGGGAAATACAAATGCTTTACAAAACTTATAAAGGGTAACAAGCCGCTCCTCGCTTAAACGTCCTAGATGGAAAATATTATTCCTCTCAGATATATGGTAACAAAATTCTTCATAGCCATTTCCTATCTTTCCGACGAGAATCAGTTTTGTATCTTGAGCAATACATGACTGTTTTCGCGCTTCGATAAATTGTGTAAGTAGAAATAGTATGTTTTTTCTTTTTTCTAAGTTACCAACAAACAAAAAATAATCGTATGGCTCTAAATTCAGCAATGCAAGTTCTGTCGCCATAGGATGTGATTCTAGAAAAATTTGCCTGACCCCATGATGGCAAACATGTACATAAGATTCATTCGTGGAAGGAAATAACCCTAAGAGCTCCTCTTTTAACGCGTAAGAGGAAAGTGTAATCGCATCAGATCGTTTTATAGCTTTGCTAATGACATTTTTAAAATATGCATTATACCACGAAGGATAAACATCAGGCGATGTTAATCCGGCAAAGTCATGAAGGGTTGTTACTCCTTTCGCCTTTCCCAAGTAACGAGGGATGTAATAGTTCTGATAATGAATAATATCATATTTTTGTTTGTATGGTTCAAGATTAGCTATTCCCAAATACGCAATTCGTTTAATAGCTCGTGGGAATGCTTTTAAAAAACGATAATCCGTTATATCACACTCAATATATTTTGTTAGATATTTCCATAGACTATAACTAAAATAACCAATACCACCCAACTGTTGAAGAGTTGAAAGTCCTTCATCGATTAGTACTTTCGGAGAAACCTTCCCTCTATATTGAGAACAGTTGATAGTTAATTGTACTAAAACGCCAACCGTTCATTCATAATGTTTACGTTAATATTAAGGATTTTTGAATAGATATTGAGATATCTATTAGTAATATCTCTATAATTACCTTCTAAAAATTGCCATAGTGTAACCAAACGCGTATCAATTCAAATTCACAATCGATTTGTAAGAAAATCCTCATAAATCTTTCCTGACCTCCAAGTTCAAATCATAAAAATAATGCCTTAACCAGAAAGAATTCCTTTTGAGAGAATCGATAACTATGACCGGTTTAATTAATTTTGATTGATCTATTTATAAGTCTAATCTTTGTTGTATCACTTGCACATTGCATTCCATTACCATCCGCAATCATCATTTTACTCCTCTTATCGTGCTCGCAATATGACAATAGGCAGAGATAATTAATTCTCTCTCCTTGGCGTCCAAAACAAATCGCCATGAAGTGAGTGAAAATACAATCAAAACCGCAGAAGTAATGACTGCCTTGGCAACAATAGTCATAGGAAAGAGAAGCGAGCTTAATAATGTGCACATTAAGAAAACAACCAAGGTAATACCTCGCTTGAGCCCATTGTCAAGGAAGGTTCGAAAATTCATGAACTTTCCCGAAGCAACAAAAAGCAGCAATGAGTCAAGCGATACTCGAATAGTCCACGCGATCGCTCCTCCAACAATACCCATATGCATGACCAACAACCACATCAATGGAATGTATAACAACAGTTCAAGTAAATGAAATTTTGCCGCAATATCTGGATGTCCAAATCCCTGAATAAGAGCAAAGGGAACCTGCGCCAAAGAATTCATCAATACACCAGCTGCAAGGATTTGAAAAACGACTGTACTTATTTCCGAAAATCGAGATCCTAGCCACAACTGCAAAATGTCACCTGCAAATAAAACCAATACCGCAATAAGGGGTACGATCAGTATTAGCAGAAACTTTAGAGATCGAAAATACAAGCTTGCCAGGTTCTCACGTGCACCACTATCGACAGAGCTAAAGACCGGGAATAGAATCATAGTCAAACTCGTCGGTAAGATCGATAGTCTTGTGACTATCTCGAATGGGGCAGTATAATACGCAACAGCAGCAATAGAAATCATTGATCCAATAAAAAAGCGGTCGAGATAAGATAAGATGGGTTGCACCACATTTGAAACACTCACCCATCCTCCATATTTGAGCAACTGTCGGATGCGCTTACCTTCAATAGAAACACCTTCTCTAAGAATCGGGAACACTTTAAAACACAAGAAAAGATAAGCCAAAGCACTGCATAATCTTGAAATCATCAACAGAAGAATTATCCCTCGGATATCGAAACCCATGAAAAACCCTGCCATTGGCAACAGAAAATTGAGGGAGCTGGCAACAGCGGCAACAGTATTAACATACTCAAATCGCTGTGCCGCTTCGAGCGTGCCTCTGAATGCAGTCGATACAAGAACAACGGGACAAGAAGCAGCAAGGATGAAAAAGGTTGTTCTTGCAGCACTAATTAATCCTTGGGGAATCCGGAATACATTTTCTGCAAGAAAAGAAGCCATGCTGGCAATAATGATTCCTCCAATAAAACCAAGAAAGAGGTTCATCCAACACGAAGTCCAGAATAAACTTCTTAGGTCTTTCGTTGCTCCCTTGTTTAATTCCTCCGAAATGAATTTCGTTGTTGCTCGCCCTAATCCCAAATCAAAAATTGTGAAGTAGCCGAGGAACATCCAAGCAAAAGAGAGAATGCCAAAGCTTTCAACCCCCAACCCTCTAATGACAAATGGAATCGCAAATACTCCAACAATCAGAGGGATAATCTGCCCGAAGAAATTGATAACGATGTTATGAGCCCTAAACCCATCTCTCATATTAGAGGCGGGCTTAATATGCTCATTATCGTTTTGCATTGCGATTCCATCTCAAGCCAAACCAATCGAACCTAATGGCATTTATAAAAATATTGAACCGTTCCGGATGGAGAATTTGAAGTCGTTGCATTCCAACAAATGAAAAAACAAGAAAAAGAGCAACACTAGTAGATATGACAAATGAAAGCAAAGTATATAATGATACTTTCGGTTTTGCTTTTCGTTCAGCAGGTCCGGCTTTATCAAGAATAAGCACCGATGGCGTTTGCCGTTTTTCTTCTACTTTTGCTTGCTCATAGAGTGGAGTTATGAACTGAAGGATTTTATACTGAATTTCAACATTCCGGAACCGCCGGACATATTCACCGCCAAGATCCGGCATTCTTCCAAATGGCACAAAAACATTCATTTCATTCTTAGAAATATGTGCTCCAGTATTCATTTGTGACAGTTTATTCCGGAATTCATCAATTTCAATTTGTGTTGCTATCACAGATGGATTGTCAGCCGATTGAGTTCTGCGAAGCACGTTTGCCTGGACTTCTTTCATAGCAAGTTGTCCCGTAATTTCAGCCACCGCTTTTATAGATGCCTCGATCTGCTCGGGCAACGCAATAACACCGAATTTTTTTTGGAATGCTTTCAAAGAATCTTCTGCAGCCGCAAGGTCAGATAAATTCTTTTCATATCGTTCTTCAATAAATTGTCTGTTTCCACGTGCATTTTGCACCTGCATCTCGGTATTTGTTTTATTCAGCATTTCAACAAAATAATTTGCCATATCGGCAGCTCTCTGTGGATCCTTATCATACACGGTAATAGTCAGATTCCCTTCATCCTCAGCCTTAAATTCGACATTACTAAGTAACTCCTTTGTAGTATTCTCGCCCGGGTAAGATGTAATGTCGTACACATGAATTAAATCGAATTTCTGAATGACAGCGTTCAGTACCGTACTGCTTTTTAGAATTGCGAGATACCGGTCGATTTCCGGATTTGATCCGAATGAAGCAAGTGATTTTGCCGAAGAGAATGATTTGGCAATTGATGAAATTCCCTCCAATCCACCCAACAAATCAGCTCTTTCAGCAGGGAACACAGAAGCAGTTGATTTGTACCATTTAGGAGATAGAAGAGCAATTATTGTAGTACAGACAGTACAGATTAAAATAAAGCGAGAAACAAATTTCCTATGTTTTGTAACAACAGATAAAAAATCCATTAAGATATTCTCTGCTGTCTGAGCGTCTGTTTTTGCTTCCGCAATCTCTTCCGGTTTTTTATTCATTATTTAGTTTCCAAGACGTTTTAGTTATTAAGAGATTATTACCTCATATACTTATTTCAACTGCATCTCCAGCAGTGCAATACTTCCTCCCGCAGTGACCACAACAGCGGCTTGATTAATACTATACATATAATCGCTAAAACTGTATTCTGTTTACTTGTGTACCAAGATATAAATGTCTTCTTAAATATTCATTATCATTCGACAAATGTCATTGTTGGGTGCCATGGTTAACGAACATTACCTTTCCTATTTGCGCTTATTCGTCAAAACCAATTCTATTCCTGCTAAAATAGATTGTGTCGATAGATGATCCATGCAAAAATATTCATTGTTTATGCATTGCTGTGAAAAAAAGCACTTACATTCTTTTTCAGGCTCAATTATGACGCCGCGTCCATATAATTCAAATTCATTTTTATTAAAAATATTATTGAGAAGGACGATTTTCTTTCTTAATCCGATTCCCACATGAAGTGCCATGGTTACTGCTGTCACTATAACATCACATCTGTTGACTAAGTGAAAGAATGTTTGTAAAGAATAATGTCCAAAATATTTAGCGCCGCTTTCAAGGGAAATCTGAATATTTTTCTCATCTTCAGATTTCCCGCCAAGCAGGACAACCTCTTTTCCTTCCTTGATCAACAATTTTGATAGCGCAATCCAACGTTCAGTTGCCCATAATCTAGAAGTCCACCGCTCTCCACATCCCGTATTAAGACCTACAATTATCTTGGAATGATCGATATCCCATTCAGGGAAATCCTCTTGTTTTGGAAGATCCAGTATATATTCCTCACCATTGAATTTATATCCACAGATTTCGAAAATTTCTTCAAGATAGCTTTTTTGATTCGCTTTATTCACATCATCAAAGATCCCGGTTAAATACTTGTGAGCAGCTTCATCACCAATAGGTGATGGTTTTCCGTCAAAAAGAGTAAATCCCATCTTTCGTTTCGCCAGAATTTGAGGCACTAAAGCACATGCTTCCCGATCTTTATCCAAGTTGATAAGTAAATCAAATTCAATGGCCTTTATATAATTAATATCCTGAATTGTATATTGTAACGACACATCAATAATTGTAGGTAGCACAACTGGTGAATATGTAAGCCAATAAATGCGAGCTTTGGAAAATTCCTTTTTTAGTCTCCATAAAAGTGGAGTTGTCCTTATCACGTCGCCAATAGCCCCCAGTTTAATAATTAAGATTTGCATATCCTGAGGTTTATATTCTTTACAATTTTGACAATGCACCCCTGTCTTCTTATGTGGAATACATGGAATATGACCACGAAAATGTTTACAGTCTTTAAAGTATTTATAGGACGACTTCATTTGAACACTCTTATACTTTCATCAACTTTATTATTTCACTTGTATCGCCAGCAACGCAATAGTCATAGCCGCCGTCTGATTATGAATAATAACACTATATGCAAAATTATATGCGATCTCTTTTGTCACCCAAACATAATCCCTTTCTACAATTGTTGTTCCACACATTGTAAGTCATTGTCGATTCAGCTATTTCTTCTATTTTTTTATTCATCATATTTCTTCCAAACATTCATTCGTGATTGCACGACAATAAAAGTGATACACAAATATTATTTTTTCAACTGTATCGTAATCAACACTATACTCACCGCTACACTGATAATGGAAGCTGTCTGACCCACTATATTCCAATAATAGGTAGCCGGTTTTATAGGATCCTTCGGAACCCAAATATAATCGCCATCTTCAATCTTCGTCTCGGAGGGAGACAACCATTGCCGTGAACCGCATTTAATAATCATGACATCACCGCTGCGTGCATTATCTGTATATCCACCCGCTTTATTGATGTAATATTTATATTTCTCCCCTTTCATAAACGTTACATTGCCCGGTAAAGCCACTTGTCCGAAAACATAGACTGTTTTTTGAGTTGTTGGAATACGAATCCAATCCCCATTCTGAAGAATAACGTCCTTCGTGGTGTCTTTTTTCTCAAACAGATCGATGAAATTTACACTTCCTGCTTCGTGATTTGCTTTCAATTGGCTTTCAATTGCATAGTAGGTTGTATCCTCCGGTATTCCACCACCCCGCAGACTAAGTATACGGTCGAATTGTTGTTCAGTTGAAGATAACGGATTGTGAACAACTTCTGCAGCATGTAATGCAGCATATTCCGTGAATCCCCCTGCCCATCCAACGACTTCTGACAACGTTGTACTGTCTCTTGTAATCGGATAGATACCTGGATAACGGACTTCTCCATCAATAAGAACATGATAGTCTTCTCGAATATTTGGTTGTTCCTTCACAATGATGCGATCACCCGGCAGGAGTGTAAAATTCTTCTGAGGGTCAAGATGAATCTGATCGAAATTGTAGATAGTCAGGACTTGTCTTCCTGCTTCTGCATTATAGCGATAAAAGATAATACTATCTCTTATCGCGCGCGATGTGAAGCCGTACGCTAACTCGAAAGCGCTTAAGAAATTGTCTCCCTCGATTAACTCAAAACTGCCCTGGACATTTACTCCACCGTAGACGCCAAACACATTTTTTTTGGAATCGATGCGCGGTACAAAGACCTCATCTCCCTCACGAAGGAATGGATTCCATTTGCCATCCCTGGTAGAGTAATATTGGAGAATATCCGCACGAACAATTTCTCCTGTGCGCCGGGTAACACGAATATTCCGCCTTGTTTGATTGCTTTCGTCGAATTGAGTCGCCATATCTTTCCGGATTTCTTTTCCTAAATTAATATCCTTAATTTTCGGAATGACGTCTTTCTGTTCTTTGTTTGCCAATGTTATCGCGTTGTCTACACGATCCGTTGCATAGAGTACGTATTTTCCCGGATAGCGAACCGCGCCTGCGACCGTCACAACGATCTGCCTGGGATTGAGAAGAGTAACGGTGGGATTTCCCGAAAGATATTTCTTTTTGATTTCTGCAATGACTTTTTTCTTCACCTCACTTAACGTTAAATCGGCAACATGAATTTCACCTACTGTCGGAATGATCAATGTACCTTCCGGTGTTACAGTGAGAGGAAATATAAGCTGCGGACTGGTCCAAATATTAACGGAGATCAAATCTGAAGGACCGACAAAATATGTATCGGGATCAACCGATCCCTCCAAGGGTGGTACATTTGCTACTGATGAACTAGTTACCGATGAATTTGTAAGCGGTGATGGAAACATATTCTTGAAGTCTGCTTTAGAATCCTGCGAATTCTTCTTTGTTTCCGTGTCCCATTGTGCGCTGGATGTTAATATGAATCCATACCAAGCACATAAACAGAGAATGGCTATTCTCATATTCCAGAATTTCAAATATCGATTTTGTTTCATCATTTTCACCGCTGCTTTTTCTATTCCGTTCTTATCAGAGCTTCTTTATTAATTAATTCAATTTCTATAATTATTTCGTCTCTTCAGGATTCAATACTCTCAATCTCTCATTATCTCAATTTCTCATCGGCTTTCTTTCACCATTTCCCTGCCACCGTATAAAAGCTTATAGTATTCTTTATATTCGCCGCTCATAATCCGTTTCCACCATGCTTGGTTGTTCATATACCATTTAATCGTTTCCGCAATGCCTTGCTCGAATGTGTACGAAGGATGCCATCCAAGTTCACGTTGAATCTTGCTCGAATCTATTGCGTACCTCCGGTCGTGGCCGGGACGATCTTTTACATATGTGATCAGCGATTCCGGTTTTCCAAGGTTTTGCAAAATCAATTTTACAATTTCGATGTTTGATTTTTCGTTATTCCCGCCAATGTTGTATACTTCAGCGATTCGTCCCCGATGAAGCACTTCATCAACAGCTGAACAATGATCTTTCACGTGAAGCCAATCTCGGATATTCATACCGTCGCCATACACCGGCAGTGGTTTATCGTTTAGTACGTTTGCAATCATCAGTGGGATCAGTTTTTCCGGAAATTGATATGGCCCGTAATTATTTGAACAGCGAGTCAACACAACCGGTAAATCAAACGTGTGTTGATACGCCAACGCGAGCATGTCAGCGGAAGCTTTGCTGGCGGAATACGGACTGTTCGGATGCAATCGTGTTTCTTCAGTGAAAAGTCCTGTCAATCCAAGTGATCCATATACCTCATCGGTAGAAACTTGCAGGAACCGCTTGATCTTCAATTCTTTTACGACCTCCAGCAATACATTTGTGCCTACGACATTCGTTTGCACAAACTCCGCCGCTCCAAGAATGCTGCGATCAACATGCGATTCCGCTGCAAAATTTATAATCGCATCAATCTCGTATCGCATCACACAAAGTTGGACTCGCGCTTTATCACAAATATCCCCTTTCTCAAATGCATAGCGGGGGTCCTTCTCTGCACTGGTCAAGTTCTCTAAATTACCTGCATACGTAAGCTTATCAAGATTAATGACGCGGTATTCTGGATATTTGTCTAAAATATGCCGGATGAAATTACTTCCAATAAAACCCGCACCGCCTGTCACCAGAAGATTCATTGATTCTTAATCCAATTGATACGGCGAATTTGGATCGCTTTCATGTCTAATTTCATCGACCACTTCTTTACGCCCTTTTCCTGCATATAATCTGTTAGCTAAATTAATAACCCATCCTTGAATTATTCCCACGTTGCGATAAGCATGAACGACTCCTGCCGGAACAATAATGGTTTGCGGCTTCTGTTCCCCCGCATCAAAGACCATTCTATGTCCGAATGTTGGAGATTGTTTTCGTGCGTCCCATAAATACAACCGAAACATTGAAGGTCCGACAAAACAGAACAAATCTGCTTGGTCTTTATGTTCGTGGGGGCCGCGAGCTACCCCCGGTTCTGTCTGCGAGATATAGGACATAGTTGGCAGAAATTTTTCCGCTATTTCATCACTGCGGAATAATTCCATCAACCATCCCCGCTGATCTTGATATTTCATCAAGTCGCGGATAATTACATCATGAATAATGCCATTTTTGAAGTTCATCATAGCCTGTTTGAAAATAAATTTACAAAAGAATGACCGTATTTCAAAACACGGTGTTTGGACATACCTCACTTCTTAAATGAAAACGCGACTCATCTTTTCAGATGAGAGTTTGAAAAATCGAATCAACTTTCAGCGGTAAAACAAACGCAGTATCAATGGTAGGAGTAGGTAACCTTCTTTTTTGTTTTCGTTGATGAAAAATTATCGAAAAAATAGATGAATGTCAACGCTTTCCTTTACATCCGCTCGGGAGCAGAGATGCCTAGAATTTTGCATCCATTTGCCAGTACAGTCTTTGTTGCAAGACATAGGGCAAGACGTGCCTTTGCAAGCTCGATTTCGGGAATAACAACACGATGTTCATGATAAAATTTGTGGAATGCTGTGGCGACATCGTGTAAATAGGTAGTCAATCTGTGCGGCTCGAAGCTTATCGCGCACATCTCAACGGTTTCAGGGAACTCAAGAAGCAGTTTCACAAGTGCAATTTCGGCTGAACCTTTCAACAGATTGTATTCTATATTGGCAAAGGAATCTTCCATACTGAATGTGCCCTGCCCCTCTGCAAAACGAAGGATGCTGGCAATACGCGCATGAGCATATTGCAGGTAATAGACCGGATTCTTCTCCGATTGCTCTTTTGCAAGATTGAGATCGAATTCCAGATGGCTTGATGTGGAACGCATTAAAAAGAAGAACCTTACGGCATCTGAGCCGACTTCGTCAATTAACTCATCGAGTGTGACAAAATTTGCCAACCGTTTAGACATCTTTACTTGCTCACCATCGCGCATCAACGTCACAAATTGATGAATGACGACCTTCACTTTTTCCGGGTCATAACCAAGGGCTTTTACTCCAGCTAATACATCAGGAATGGTTGCTATATGGTCTGCGCCGAAGACATCCACGATCAGATCGAACCCGCGCTTAAATTTTTCTCGATGATATGCGATATCCGGCAAGCGATAGGTCGGCTCGCCTGTGGATTTGACAATAACACGATCCTGGCCAAGTCCTAATGCTGTTGTCTTTAGCCAAACGGCACCATCGAGATCGTAAGCTAGATCTTTCGCGCGTAACTCCTGAATAACTTCTTGAATTTTCCCGCTGCTATAAAGCGAATCTTCATTGAAAAACACATCATGCACTACACCCATTCGCGCGAGTACTTTCTTGATAGCTTCAAATAATGCCCGTTCGGCAAATTCCTTGCATGTTGAGAGCGCTTCTTCCTGCTGTAAAGACACCATGGAATCCCCGCGTTCTTTTTTCAAATCATCTGCAATCTCTCGGATATAATCACCCTGATATCCATCTTCAGGAAATGGGATTGCCGGATCGAAAAGCTGCCGGTACCTCGCATATGTCGACTCTGCAAGCATACGCATCTGCCTGCCTGCATTGTTATAATAATACTCGCGCGTAACATCATATCCTGCCCATATGAGAAGATTAGCAATCGTGTCTCCAATAGCCGCTTGACGTCCGTGGCCAACACTGAGAGGACCCGTCGGATTAGCGCTGACATATTCCACCTGTGTCTTCTTTCCACCGCCGATGTCTGTTCTTCCGAATGTTGCCGGGTTTTGTAGTATAAAACCGATCTGTGCAGTAAAAAATTCTTCTGTGAATCGGAAATTGATAAAACCCGGCCCGGCAATCTCAACCTTTGAAACGTATTTCGGATCTACATCCAGCTTGCCCACAATTTCCTGTGCAAGCGAGCGCGGATTCTTTTTTGCTGATTTTGCAAGGAGCATAGCAACATTCGTTGTCATGTCACCGTATACTTTATCCTTTGGCTTTTCAAACGTCATTTTCGCAAGACCTTCATACGAAAGCGAACGAAGGGCTGCACTAACTTTTTCCGTGAGGTACTTTTTCATTCTTTTTCAATTTTTTTCTTCTTTGAGGTCCGTGTTGTTGTCCGACCTTTTTTCGCTGCAGATTTAGGCATCGCTAATGTATCATTTACTTCCGTTTTCTTTGCATCACCCCATAACCGTTCGAGGTTATAGAACGATCGATCTTCTTTATAGAAGATATGTGCCACAACATCAACATAATCCAGCACAATCCATTTCAACGCTTGATACCCTTCATAGTGCCACACGCGCTCATTGGATTCATCCATTCCGTCGCGCACTGTGTCCGCAACAGCTCTCACCTGCGTGTCGGAATCTGTCGAGCAAATCACGAAATAATCTGCCGCGCTTGTGATTTTTTTCAAATCCAAGATCACAACATCATATGCCTTCTTAGAAATCATCAAGTCGGCAATTCGTTTTGCGAGTGTTCGTGCTATCAACGTTTACTCCTTTCATTCAATGCTTGAAAAACCTTTAATCGAGAAAAATCTTTTCCAACCATGACTGTGACATCAAGATACAAATTGCGGTCAATTTTCTGAAATACTTTGTCCTGGGCAATACCGAGGGTCGTCGCTAGTTTTCGTGCGGCTTCGAGATTCCCGGAACGGTCGACCACATAGGTGCGTTCGATCATTCCATCGTTGTTTCTTTTCATCTCCACGACATCGTACCCCTGCGAGCGAAGAATATTTGTTACATATTGAGCAGCCTTCATGCTCCCTGCACCATCCAACACCTCTACTTCAAGCCTCCGTTCAGTCGACAACGGCAGTGGATCGACTGTGGCGCTGTGATGCGAGAAGCTTCTATGCGCAAGGACATACACAGTAACGATAAGCGCCAAGGAAAGTATACCCAATACGCACTTCATCAACTTGCTAGAACGTACCGTACGGACCTGAAGTTGGGGGACGTGTTCTTGCGATATATCCGCAGTATCAGTTTGGACAACAGAGTGGGAAGGTTTTGTGTGTCTCATTCCTGCCTGATAAAAAAAGAACCGAGCAAACTGACGAGGTACAACTCAGCTCGACCCGGCTTTAATACACACACTCGTTTTGTATCGATGTTCAGTGACTCTCCTCCTCATCGATTCGATCAAATCCTGACATAAAACCAGATCTGTCGTAGTTGTTCAACCAATACATTGCAGGCAATTGTTGAAATTGAATTTGGAACAACGTATTCTTACTTGGCCGATAATTCAATTCTGCTCGAGAAAGATATACACCGGAGATTTCTTTTGAAAAGTTTCCGCCAAGATTGTTATACGGTGAATGCATCAAACTGACATCGAATTNNAGCGAATAACTGTTGTGCATCGTAAAGCGGCTTGGATCAAACCAGCCAAAAAGCAATCCGCCATCATCTTGCCGAATCATGGATCCGGTTACCGAAGATCTCGCTTCTGGTTGAGATCTAAATTGGCCTACAGCCATAAAACTAATGACTATTAAGGTCAATACTGTTTTTATGAGGTTTTTCACTTTTACACCTTCTTTTATGAAATAATGATACTCAAATCTGAAATGATTGTCAAGGTCGCACTATCTTTACTAAGGAGACGAAATTCATCAATAGAGTGTTCCGCTAACTTTTTTTGTTTTCAGACCACGATTCCGTATATTTTCCACATAATGATGAGTAACACAAGAGTAGAAGAGGCAAACTGATTCATGGCAAAAATTGAGCGAGTTTATCTCATCGATGCAATGGCACTCGCGTACCGTGCCTATTTCGCATTTATACGCCAACCGCTGATGAATTCGAAAGGTGAGAACACGAGTGCTGTCTATGGATTCGTCACGTTTTTGAATCGTATCCTCTCGCAGGAATTTCCCGATCACATTGCTGTCGTCTTCGACACGGGCAAACCCACGTTCCGGCACAAGGCGTATAAGGAATACAAAGCCACACGTCAGAAAATGCCTGAAGACATGATCACACAAATTCCGGTGCTGAAAGAAGTCGTGCGTGCTTATAATATTCCTGTCGTTGAGATGGATGGTTTTGAGGCCGACGATATCATCGGCACACTTGCAATGCAGGCAGAGCGAGAAAACGCTCTCACGTTCCTCGTCACACCCGATAAAGACTTTATGCAGCTTGTCTCCG
Source organism: Ignavibacteriota bacterium (assembly GCA_003155495.1). GTDB lineage: Bacteria > Bacteroidota > Ignavibacteria > UBA10030 > UBA10030 > Fen-1298. Next base: position 34,101 of record PMDB01000024.1, on the reverse strand, counting down.
ATACAACGAAAATCTACAAACCGGGCAAGCAAGGATCCGACATCGAAATTGTAGACATTGAAGGAGTGAGACAGAAATTCGGTGTTACTCCCGACAAAGTCATAGATGTTCTCGGGTTAATCGGCGATGCTTCTGATAATATACCGGGTGTGCCGGGAGTTGGCGAGAAGACTGCAATCCCTCTGATCCAGAAGTATGGCAGTATCGAAGAACTGTATCGTCATCTTGACGAGATTCCTCAAAAAGGATTGCGCACTAAATTGGAATCGAACAAAGAATTGGCGTTGTTGTCCAAGCATCTTGTTACGATTGATATCAACGTACCTCTTTCTATCAATTTTCATTCGCTCAAAGCAGAACAACGAAACACCTCAAAGATCATGGATTTGTTTGAAGCATTGGAATTCCGCTCGCTCTTGAGCAAGCTCAAGATGGAGACTCAGGGAACATCAAAGAGTATTGATCCTGATATCGAGTTCACATCTCCAGAACCACTCTCCGATATCACCAAAGACAAACATACCTACCGACTCATCACAACAGAAAAAGAGTTCACCTCTCTCTGCGATAGGTTGAAATCGGCACAGGAATTTGTCTTTGATACTGAAACAACCTCGACGGATTCGTTGAATGCCGAACTCGTTGGAATTTCATTTGCCCTCAAACCGCATGAAGCTTTCTATATTGCGATCACAGGAAAGAAAACACATGGACAAGGCGGTCTATTCGGGAACACCGACGAGGAACCTAACTCGTCAATTGGCTTGCCGCCGGAATTGATCTGTAACAAGCTCAAGCCGATTCTGGAAGATCCTCACATCAAGAAAATCGGACATAATATTAAATATGATATATTGGTGTTGTCGAACTATGGCATTAATGTTCATGGCGCTCTCTTTGACTCGATGATTGCCAGCTACATGGTGCGTGCGGACGGCAAGCATAATATGGATGATGTAGCTGCGGAATATCTCAAGTACAAAACCGTCTCCTTCTCTGATTTGGTCGGTACGGGTAAAGAGCAGAAACACATCCGTGATGTTTCCCTTCAAACCCTTTCCGATTATTCGTGTGAAGATTCCGACATTACATTTCGCCTATACGAAACATTTCAGAAGAAACTTCTTGAACTCGGGATGACAGGGCTTTGTGAAGAAGTGGAATTCCCTCTTGTCTCAGTTCTTGCGCGAATGGAGCGTGCCGGGGTTTCTATCGACGTCGGCCATCTGTCGAACATGTCAAAAGAACTTGAGAAGCAGCTTGAAAGGCTCACGAAAGAAATTCATCGAGCTGCCGGCACATCTTTCAACATTAACTCCACACAGCAACTTGCAGAAATTCTCTTCAATAAGCTCAAGCTGCAATCGGTGCGCAAAACAAAAACCGGTTTTTCCACAGATGTCGCTGTTCTTGAAACGTTGAAAGGCTCGCATCCGATCATTGAAATGCTCCTCGACTTCCGTCAATCCACAAAGTTGAAATCGACCTATATCGATGCACTTCCGAAACTCATCAACCCGAGCACTGGACGAGTGCACACATCATTCAACCAAACTGTAACCACCACCGGAAGGTTATCCAGCAGCGATCCAAATATTCAGAATATTCCTATCCGCACTGAAATTGGCAGGTCGATTCGGAAGGCGTTCATTCCGGGCAACGCTCAATCGCTTATTCTCTCTGCTGATTATTCACAGATCGAACTCCGCGTGATGGCGCACATTTCCGGCGATGATGGATTGACACAGGCATTCAAGAATCATGAAGATATCCACACAACGACGGCCGCAAAAGTATTTGGTGTCAATGCAATGGATGTCACCAGAGATATGAGGAGGAAGGCAAAAGAAGTTAATTTTGGAATCATGTATGGCATCGGTGCTTACGGCCTCGCCAACCGATTAGAAATTAGTCAGAATGAAGGAAAAGAAATCATTACTCGTTATTTTGCCCGCTTCCCAAAAGTTCAACAATATATCAACGATACAATCGCAAGCGGACGTAAAGATGGATTTGTCAGCACACTTCTGGGCAGGAGGCGGTACATTCCAGATATTCGCAGTAACAACCAGAACGTTCGCCAGAACGCCGAGCGGCAAGCTATCAACATGCCGATTCAAGGAACAGCCGCAGATATGATCAAACTGGCAATGGTGCACATTGATACAGCTCTCAAGAATCGGAAACTTACCAGTTCTATGCTTCTCCAAGTTCATGATGAATTGGTATTTGAAGTACAAGAAAAAGAAGAGAATATCGTGAAAAAAATTGTTGAAAGAGAGATGCAGCAAGCCCTTCCTCTCTCAGTTCCTATCGAAGTTGATCTGGGAGTAGGCAAGAATTGGTTAGAAGCGCATTAGCTTTTTTCAATCAGCGACGTCGAAATATCAATGAAAGTCCCCAGAGAATGACGAACACAGGCCAGTACGTAAAGACATAATGTCTCATCTCAAACCAGTCGATCACATCCCACCACCACAAGTAGTAGAGAACACCGTAACCGCCAAAGAAGATGACGGGAATGAGAACTCCAAACCGACGAGGATCAAAGAAGAACAGCATCAGAAATGAGAGTCCAAGGGCAAGAGCGAATGTCGCTGGCATATTCCAAGGTGCAAAATCTATGAGTACAAATCTGTGAGCAATCATAGTTACACTCACAAAAAATAAAAGGCTTCCCCAAAAAACTACGCCCCGTCGTCGTGTGATAAATGCCTGTACAACTGCCACGACGCCAACTACTCCTAAACAAATCCAGAGAATTATTCCCCAACCGTAGTGGAATAGATGCAGTTTATTCAGAATGAGACCGGCACCAAGGAGAATGAGAAAAATACCAAAGATTGGAAGTCCAGTTGATTTCTTTTCTAAAGTCGGTTCCATAGATCCTCACTATTGCTTGTTCTGTGGTGGCTGTGATTCCGGAACAATCAGATACATTAAGAAGTAGAGAATAATTCCCATACCGCCTGAAAAGACCGTAAAGATTGCATATGCTATGCGAAGGATTGTGGGATCAATGCCAAAATACTCTCCTGCGCCTCCACAAATACCGAACATTTTTTTATCAGTGAGAGAACGGCGAAACACTTTAGGATTCGTTGTATGTCCCGTTGAAGACACGGGAGGCGGAGTCTGATTCTCAGTTGATTGCTCTGATTCTAAAGGTGATGTGTGTTCAGACTGCGTTGTTTGTAATTTACCGCGCTTGGTCAAGAGATAAATTCCGGAAAGAATGAGAATGCCAGGAAATACAAACTCCCACGATGTATCCCATAGCCTGCAGAAGGAGAGAACCTCAAGGTTGTCAAGAAGGAGCACTGCACCCGTAGCCACAAACAAAATTCCGAAGATGCGTACAGAATCGAATTTTGATTTCACCGGAGAAGGTACATCACTTATCACGATTGGTCTTTCTGGAACAACGAAGAATGCAAGGACATAGAGAATAATTCCGGAACCGCCGAGAAGAGTTAAGAGAACCCAACCAAGCCGAACAATGGTTGTGTCCACATTGAGATATTCTGCAAGTCCTCCGCAAACTCCGGCAATAACTTTGTTTGTCTGACTTCGGTAGAGGCGGTGCTGTTGTTCTGTCATGTGAGTCTCCTTTAGAACTATTCTCCTCTCTCTCCATACGGATATTAAATACAAAGGTTACAAAACGCACCTAAAAACAAACAAAATCCCGATTCCACCGCTGCAGAATCGGGAATTCAAATTCTCATTCAAGACTGCTATTTTTAGAATATTAGACTTCCATAATTTCTTTTTCTTTCAAAGCAAGGAGACTGTCGATATCTTTTGTAAATTTATCGGTCAGTTTTTGAGCTTCTTGTTCACCGCGTTTCCGTTCGTCTTCCGGCATGTGATCGCCTTTTTCTGCTTTCTTAAAATGCTCGATAGCATCTCGGCGTACATTCCTGACTGCAATCTTACCGTCTTCTCCGAACTTTTTTATGAGCTTTACCAGTTCACGACGACGTTCTTCATTCAGCGGCGGAATAGGAACGCGTATAACTGTTCCATCATTTGCAGGATTCAAACCAATGTTCGCTTGAAGAATTGCTTTTTCAATCAAAGGAATGACGCTTTTTTCCCATGGCTGCACAGCAATCGTATGCACATCAGGTGTGCTGACGCTGGCAATCTTATTCAGCGAAGTCATAGTGCCATAATAATCGACTTTGACTCCGTCGAGCAATACGGTCGTAGCTTTTCCTGTGCGGATTTTAATAAGTTCTTCCCGCACAACTTCCACAGCTTTTTTCATTCTGTCTTCTGCTTGCTTCAGGATTTCTTTTGAGTTTGTCATAGACATTCCATCAATTGGTGATTAGATGAATGATGTTACGACTTTTATGCTGAGAGTTCAACTACTTTTGAACCAACTGCTTCTCCGCAGACAACACGCCTCAGATTGCCGGGAATGTTCATATTAAAGACGACAAGAGGAAGCTTGTTCTCTTTGGAAAGCGTTATCGCCGTCAGGTCCATTATACGGAGGTCTTTTTTTAACACGTCTGTATAAGAAATCTCTGGAAAACGGATTGCCTTAGAATTTTTTTCTGGGTCAGAATCATAGACGCCGTCCACGCGCGTTCCCTTGATAATGACATCCGCTTCGATTTCAATTGCACGTAGTACAGCTGCAGTGTCGGTGGTGAAGTACGGATTTCCTGTACCAGCAGCAAAAATAACGATGCGTCCTTTTTCCAGATGCCGAATTGCTCTGCGGCGGATAAATGGTTCGGCAATCCGTTCCATATTGATAGCACTCAAGCAGCGCGTATTCAGCCCTTGATGTTCCAGTGAGTTTTGCAGGGCCAATGCATTGATAACAGTCGCCAGCATGCCCATATGATCACCAGTCACTTTGTCGATGCCATCGGTTGAACTTTCCATACCGCGATATATGTTGCCGCCGCCAATGACAATGCCGATCTGCACATTGAGCTTACTGACAGAAACGATCTCTTTAGAGTAACGCGTGACGACTTTGGGGTCAATTCCATAATCGCGATCGCCCATGAGCGACTCGCCGCTGAGCTTCAACAATATTCGTTTATATTTAATTTTTTTCACAGTTCTCCGCTCACAAAAAAAATCCCGAAATGGTTTCGGGATTCTAGTTTTTTTAATTTGCTTCGCCAAGATGGTATCGAAGAAATCGGCGCACAGAAATCTTCTCGCCAACTTTCGCTATTTCTTCATCAATAATATCTTTAATTGTCTTTCCGGAATCCTTAATAAAACTCTGTTCCATCAACACAACTTCCTGATAGAATTTATCAAGTCGTCCCTGAGAAATCTTTTCAGCTATGTGTGCCGGTTTTCCTTCATTTTGAGCTTGTATTTTGTAGATCTCAAGTTCTTTTTCGATAACAGTCTGTGGAATTTGTTCCCGCAACACATACTGAGGAGTCATCGCGGTAATCTGCATGGCGATATCATGCGCGAGTTGTTTAAAACCCGGCGTCTTTGCCACGAAATCGGTCTCACAATTCAATTCGACCATCGCACCGATCCGCCCGCCGGCATGGATGTACGCTTCCACCACACCCTGATTTGTCTCCTTGTCGGCACGCTTCGCGGCTACTGCTGCACCTTTCTTCCGAAGATATTCGACCGCTTGTTCGATATCGCCTTTTGTTTCTGCCAATGCTCGCTTACAATCCATCATGCCTGCACCGGTTTTATCCCGAAGATTTTTTACTGCTTTACTTGTAATCTCTGCCATGGTATATACTTCCTTCTATCAATTACTTTTTCTCTGCGGCTGCTGCTTCTGCCGTTGCCTGCTCTTCGGCTGCTGCCTGTTGTTTTGCAGATGCGCGCTCATGACCGTCAAGAACTGCATCGGCAATAGCTTTCGTGATCAATTGAACTGATTTGAGTGCGTCATCGTTTGCAGGGATGGGATAGTTGATCGGATCAGGATCCGTGTTCGTATCAACAATGGCAACTATCGGAACTCCAAGACGTTTCGCTTCTTTTACAGCAATGGCTTCTTTCTTAATATCCACAACATATACAATGCCGGGCAATCGCGACATCTCAACGACACCTGACAGTACTGCTTGAAGTTTATCACGCTCGCGAGTTAAGAACAGTCGTTCTTTCTTCGTGATGTTTTCAAAGGTGCCGTCTGTTTCCATTTTCTCAATATTCGTGAGGCGCTTGACACTTTTGCGGATAGTACTGAAGTTCGTCAGCATACCGCCAAGCCATCGTTCCGTCACATAGTGTGCGCGGCAGCGTTGTGCTTCCTGTTTCATCACATCGCTTGCCTGCAACTTCGTTCCAACAAAGAGCGGCTTCTTGCCTTCAGCAACGGAGTTCGAAACAGCATTACACGCCGCTTCAAGCATCTCTTGGGTTTTTTTCAAATCGATGATATGGATCCCATTACGCTCCATAAAAATGTAGGGCTTCATCTTGGGATTCCAACGGCGTGTGAGGTGTCCGAAATGAGCACCTGATTGAAGCAATGCATCGAGTTCAACACGAGGCATAAAAATATTTCCTTTCAGTTAAGCTGCTATTCTCGTCGTCTTCTTCCGGAATNNATAAAAAATTAACGTTTGGAGAACTGGAACCGTTTGCGGGCTTTCTTCTGCCCGTATTTTTTTCGTTCCACCATACGAGGATCGCGCGTTAAAAGTCCGGCTCCTCGAAGTGTTAAACGAAAATCTTCATCCAGTGCGACCAATGAACGAGCAATACCGAGCCTTACGGCTCCGGCCTGACCAGCCGGCCCGCCGCCGTTCACACGCACTTGTGCATCATACCGCCCCATCGTGTCTGTCACTTTGAACGGTTTTAATATCTCATCCCGCTGAATTGCNNGATCCATCCAACAACTTCACACGGGCAATAGCATTCTTCCGGCGGCCTACTGATATTCTTGGTTGCATAAACTTGTTCTTTCCTTACTCAAAAAGAAATTGTTTCTGGTTGCTGTGCTGAATGGGGGTGTTCTGTTCCCCGATATACTTTCAATTTCTTAAACATCTGACGTCCCAAACGATTATGCGGAAGCATTCCTTTAACGGCATGCTCCATGACCTTTTCCGGGTTCGTTTTTATGAGTTCCAAAAAAGATTCAAAGCGTGCTCCGCCCGGATAACCTGTGTTATGATATAGTTCTTTCAACTCGGGCCGTTTTCCGGTCATCTTCACTTTTTCAATATTCACAATCACGACGAAATCTCCCAAGTCGTGGTTGGGCGTAAATTCCGGCTTATGTTTGCCACGCAGCAAATGTGCAACATGCGATGCGATTCGGCCTAAGGTCTGTCCTTCTGCATCGACAAGAAACCATTTCTTATTTACTTCTTCCGGTTTAAAAAACCGCGTTTTCGGTGACGTATTCACTCTATTCTCCTACGCTAAATCTTTTTTCAAAAATATTTGTATACTTCCCAAGAATCTTTGTTCTAGACCGTCGAACTCAAATCCATTCTATCAAACGGATGTGCCTTCGGCGCAGAACCTGGAACCACAACAATTAAACTATGAGCTCCAGACCGTCTGATGCTTCGTGCACCCACCAGGACTCGAACCTGGAACCCACTGATTAAGAGTCAGTTGCTCTACCAATTGAGCCATGGGTGCAAATGTGTTATTTGCTACCCGGAATTGGAGATGTTGGAGCCTGCTGAGTTGGCGGCAGTGCAGCCGGAGGAGGGCCGGATTGAATAACGCTCTCCTGCTTCTGTTCACCACGCGGCAACAACCATAAGTTGATAACCAGGGCAAAAACCATAAAGATACCTGCCAGCCATTGTGTCAACGTTGTAAGGAAATCCGAGGTCCGCCGAACTCCAAAGACCGTTCCGATATTGGCACCGCCGAATCCTCCAGCCAATCCACCGCCCTTGCTCGATTGCATTAGGATAGTGAGCATGAGTAGAATTCCAATGATGACTTCGAGAATAATCGCAATTGTGTACATCAATACTGTTCCTTAAGCGAAAAAAATCCCCACCGACTGTGGGGGTTTGCAGGTTTTATTATAGGGAAAAAAAGCTCAAAATGCAAGAAGGAAAATACACACAATTTCATTTCCTCATCGTCGGCATGCCCTTTTCCTCAAAAAGACGCTCCACATACTTGCCAAGAACATCAAATTCGAGATTCACCGTATCGCCTGGTTTGAGCAGATGGAATGTTGTCACTTCCATCGTATGGGGGATAATGGAGACCGCAAAGGAATTTGCTTTCACTTCTGCCATCGTTAAACTTACGCCGTTAACAGCAATCGACCCGACCGGAACAAGATGATATGAGAATTTCTTAGGAACTTGAATCCAGAAAATCCAACTACTTTCGAGTGTTTTGAGAGATGTTACTTTTCCCAATCCATCCACATGGCCAAGAACAAAATGCCCGCCAAGCCGAGTTGAAGGCAACAGCGGACGTTCCAGATTAGCAGGACTTCCTGCCTTCAAATTTCCAAGTGTTGTTTTCTTCAGCGTCTCTTCTACCGCTTGCACATCGAATGTCTTCCCTGTTCTTTTAATGACAGTCAAACAAATGCCCTCTACTGCAATACTATGATCTATGCGCAGACTCTTGATGGTTTTCTTCCCTTGAATAGTAAAAATGACACTGCCGTCCTTTTGTTTGATGGATTGAACGATTCCAGTTTCCTCAATTAATCCGGTAAACATATTATTTTATCTTCCGTTTTTGAATGAAGCGTGCTTCAAGAAGGACATCATCCCCAATGCTCATAGCGTTGGTCATTCTTAATTTCACATGTTGATGCAAGAAGAGCGGCTTGTCGAATCGAATCCCGTCTAATCCGCCTCCTAATATTTTTGGTGCTATAAAAAGGTGAAGTGCATCTGCAAAAGAATGTTTTATAAAAGATGCAATCAGCGATGCACCGCCTTCCAGAAGCACAGAAGTAATGCCTTCAGCGGCAAGAGTCTTCAGGATAGATTCTGCAGGTAATAAACGGGACGCCGAAACCGTGAGAACGCGTACTCCTTGTGTAACAAGTTTTTGTACTTTACTATCATTTATTTTTACAGCGGTTGTCGAAGTCAACACCCAGGTTGGAGCTTTATTTGTATTGAATATTTTCCGAGACATAGGTAGCGACATACGTCCATCGACGACAATACGAATGGGGTTTCTTCTCTTCATGAACCGCACTATCAATTCAGGATCGTCTTTACATACTGTGTTCGCCCCTACCATCACAGCGTCATATTCACTTCGCAGTCTATGCACTTCTTTTCTAGCCTGCTCAGATGTGATCCATTTTGATAATCCTGCAATATCGGCAATTCGTCCATCAAGCGTCTGTGCCAGTTTGATAGCGACGAACGGCAAACCTGTGTTCATAAAGTTGAAGAACTTTTCATTTAAGAGTTCCGCTTCTTTTCTCAATACTCCAACCTTGACAGTAATCCCCGCCTCACGCAGTCGTCGTATTCCTCTACTGCTGACCAAAGGATTCGGATCTTTCGACGCAATCACCACCGTCGAAATACCTGATTGCACAATTGCATCGGCGCAAGGTGGAGTTTTTCCGAAGTGCGCACATGGTTCCAGGTTGACAAACAATGTTGCGCCGTGTGCCTTCTTGCCCGCATGGTAGAGCGCGAAAATCTCAGCATGCGGTCCACCGAATTGCCGGTGAAATCCTTCTCCAACGATTTTCCCGTTTCGCACGATGACGCATCCCACCATAGGGTTAGGACTTACCTTGCCAAGTCCATTCCGTGCGATGTCGATACATCGCCGCATCAATGCCTGTTCATTCATCGCCAATACACTTCCATTTTCGAGTCGAGTGTTGCGCTTAAGAGATGGGCAGCACTATTCTTTTTCGCCGACACTTCTACCAGACCACTGCTGCCTACGATGAGACAGGGAGTGTTTTCCGGCGCCTCATCATACAACCGAATCCAATGTGCAACCATATTACTGCCTATCGATATGGTTTGTATCTCCTTCATACTTTTTTCTACTTCAAGAGACTGAAGGTTGGTAATGATGTTTCCATAGTGGTCAATATGCAAAATACATGCTGGCACTACATCCGTTCGGGAAGTAGCAAAAGGCGAAAGTACTTCAGGCAGTGTAAACGACTTGCCAAATCGTTGCAATGGAACGTCATTAGAGATATATGCAGCGAGCGGTGCAATAAGATCGCGTCCATGAAATGTCGACGATATATTACCGAGAATAAATTCTTTGAGAGACAATTGTGTAACCTCAATCGCTGTTAAAGCTTTTTCTTGATGCAAAACGAAATCTAACAATCCGTTATCAGGAGCAATAAAAATATATTTCTTTGTCTTCATTATGATAATGTGCCGTTTACTACCAACACCTGGATCAACGACATTTACAAATATTGTATCCTTCGGAAAATAATTGTATGCCGACCAAAGCACATACGCAGCTTGACGTGTTCGATACGGTTGAATTCCGTGTGTGATATCTATTATATCAACCGACGGATTGATGGATAAAATCACTCCTTTCATCGACGCTACGTATTGATCCTGTAATCCAAAATCGGTGAGAAGAGCAATACAAGGAATGACTTTCTTGCTCATTGTAATTTTTTATCTCAATAAAAATATCGAATGAACCATCAACGGCTATTTAATGCTACTCCTCTCCCGCGCTTGGCAGACTTGTAAATACTATCGATAATCTTCATCCTGTGGACCGCTTCATCACCCGTAGAAATCACCGTGTGTAGCCCGCGTAAAGATCCGATCCAATGCTTCAGCTCATTCTCGTATGACTTCCGGTAAAGACTTTGCGGAGTTTCGATCGATGCCGGTGCAACATTGACTAAATTCCCATGCATCCGCTTGATAATGCGAAACGGATTCAGCGATCCGCTTCCTTCAGTACCAAAACAATCACAGTAAAAAAAGTCGGACATTGATTCGAACGACCAACTTGCTTCAATCGTAAGTGTGGAATTGTTTTTCATCTTAAGAAAAACAACGGAAGAATCCTCTACGTCCTTTGTGTGATGAGAATAATTGGTCGCCATCACTTCTTTTACTTCTGGATATCCCATCATCCAGAAAGCAAGATCGAGCATAACGATACCGAGATCAAGCACAACACCGCCACCGGACTGTGTCTTCTTCGTCAACCATGCACTCTCCGTATTCAGCTTCTTGAACCATCCTGCTTTTGCATAGAAGAGTTTGCCAAGCGCCTTATCCTCAATAAAACTTTTGAGAATCATTGCATCTGGACGAAACCGATTATTCATGCCCACCATCAATGTTTGATGAAACTTTTTTGCAGCTGCGGCTATTTCTTCGGCTTCTATGGTTGTTCGAGCTAAAGGTTTTTCCACCAATACGTTGTTCTTTTCTTCTAACGCTGCTATCGCCATATCTTTGTGTAGCACAGTCGGAGTGCAAATCGCAACACCGCCAAGATCCTGTTCGATCACAAGCATCTTCTCATAATTATTGTAATAACGGCGTACTTTGAATTTATCCGCCACATACTGAGCTTTCGCACGGTCGAGATCGCACACTGCAACAATCTCAACATCCGAAAACTTGCTCAGGATAGGAAGATGAATAGTCTGGGCAACCGATCCGAGACCAACAATACCAATTCGCACTTTTTCCATACAAGTACCAAAATAATGATTGAACAAATTATGAAATAGAGTTACTTCGTGCAGTCTTCAAATGCCTTTTTGCAATTTCAGCGATTCCTGCAGCATCAAGTTTAACCATTCGATGTAATTCTTGAGGAGAACCATGCTCAATAAACTCATCCGGCAGCCCATGCATTTTAACGGCAACATTGGAGATACTAAGACGACTAAGTGCTTCCAATACTCCGGATCCAAACCCGCCGTGAATAACATTATCTTCAATCGTTACGAAAATATTGATGCGTTGAGCGAGTGACTGTAGCAATTTTTCATCTAATGGTTTGACAAATCTCATATTCACCACTTCTGCATCGATGCCCTCTTCTTTTAACAACTCCGCTGCCGATAATGCATTCGGCACCATATTACCAATGGCTAACAAAGCAATATCTTTCCCGGTACGCAGCGTTTCAGCTTTGCCGATCTCGATCTTCTGAAATCCATCTCGCATTGGAACACCAAGTACATTCCCGCGGGGATATCGAAGTGCGATCGGCCCCTGTTTATACTCAATGGCGGTAAAGAGCATATCGCGAAGCTCCTGCTCATCCTTCGGCGCCATGACAACCATACCCTGAATACATCGGAGATAAGAAAGATCGAGCGCACCATGATGAGTGGCACCATCTGCACCAACCAACCCACCCCGATCCATGACAAATACGACATGAAGTTTCTGAATCGCGCAGTCGTGTACTACCTGGTCAAATGCACGCTGCAGAAAGGTTGAATAGATCGCCACTACAGGTATATATCCCTCTGTTGCCATTCCAGCTGCAAATGTAACGGCGTGCGGTTCGGCAATTCCGACATCAAAGAATCGCTCAGGCATTTCCTCATGGAGTTGAATCAGTCCAGTCCCATCCGGCATCGCCGCAGTAATTCCAACCACTTTCGAATTTTGTTTGCAAATTTCAACTAATGCTTTTCCAAAGATATCCGTATAAGCGATCGATTCGCCGTTTTTCTTTGGTGAAATGCCGGTAATTTTATCAAACGGTGTTACTCCATGCAAGCGTGTAACTTCGCGTTCTGCCGGNNTTGAATGTCTCGACAAGCTTCACAACATTATGACCATTGATCGGTCCAAAATATCGAAAACCCAATCCTTCAAAGAGCATGCCCGGTGTGACAACTGCTTTGATTCCTTTCTCCATCCGCTGAGCAACCGTGCGCAGTCGATCGCCAAACGTGTCCAATTTTCCCGCTAAATCCCACACATTCGCTTTAAATTTGTTGTATGTGGGGTGAGTAAGTATTTCTGTAAAATAATTATGGAAAGACCAAATTTTCGGCTCAAGCGATGACAATGATCCCATTTGATTATCGTTGAGAACCACAATCAAGTTTTTTTTCAGCATTCCTGCGTTGTTCATCGCTTCATATATCATACCACCTGTCATTGAACCGTCACCAACGATGGCAATTACTTTATAATCTTTTTTCTCAAAATCTCGTGCCGCTGCAATCCCCAATGCGGCTGAAATCGACGTACTGGCATGTCCCGCCCCAAATGCATCATATTCGCTCTCGGTGCGCTTGAGAAATCCACTTAATCCACCAAATTGGCGAATGGTATGCATCCGATCCTTCCGACCGGTAAGAATCTTATGAGGATATGCTTGATGTCCGACATCCCAAATTAATTTGTCTTCCGGTGTATTAAAAACATAATGAAGAGCCACAGCGATCTCAACGGCACCCAACCCGGCTCCAAAGTGACCTCCAGTTTTCGATACACAATCGACGAGGTACTCTCGCACTTCAGCACAAACAGTTCGGAGTTCTTGTACACTTAATGTTCGCAGATCTTCGGGAAGATTAATAGAATTGAGATACTTATAACTACTATCGTTCATACTTCATCAGACTCATTTAGTGTAAATTGCCCTTCGATACCTTTCGAAAGTTTTTTGATCTTGAGTTCAGTCGACCTCAATTTTTCCGCACACTCTTTTGATATTCGAATGCCCTCTTCATATAAGTTCACAGCATCGTCTAACGCCACATCGCCGTGTTCAAGTGATTCTACTATTTCTTCAAGCCGTTTTAGAGAATGCTCAAGCGAGTTCTTGTCCAACTTCTTTGCCGCCATAATTACTTTCCTTTTTCTACTTGTACGCTTATAGTCCCATCGTGGAATTGTATCTCCGCTTCATCGCCTTGGTGAAGCGACCATGCGCTGGAAACAATTCGTCCTTCTTTCCGAACTATACTATAGCCGCGCTTGAGAACACCATGCGGATTTAACGCTTGCAATTGATGTTTCAACGAATCATATCGGTGGAGTGCAGTCCCTGCGATATGGTTGAAAGAGACACCAAGACTTCGGTCAATCTCATCCACACGCTGAGAAAATTCCCGAACTAAATCGCGCGGTCGATTAAACGAATAGCTTGTCAACAGACTTGCCACTCGCCCACGAAAACTCGATATTTGAGTATCAATAGCACCGCGCATAGTATAGCATAAGTTGCCAATATCTTCAAGCAATTCCGTTCGATCTCGCACAACCAGCTCCGACGCTGCCGATGGAGTCGGCGCACGTAAATCGGCGACAAAATCTGCAATACTAAAATCAATTTCGTGTCCCACGGCGCTGATAATAGGAATTTTTGAAGCATAGATGGCGCGTGCGACCCTCTCTTCGTTGAACGCCCATAAATCTTCCAGCGAACCCCCGCCGCGTCCGACGATCAGTACATCTATGCCGCCATAGTGATTCATGTGTTCTATAGCTTCGGCGATTTCTTCTGCAGCGCCCGCACCTTGCACCCGCACAGAAGCAAGAATCACTTCTACTGATGGATGCCTGCGTGACAACACGCTTCGAATATCCTGTAATGCTGCGCCTGTTTCCGATGTGATGATACCGATACAATCCGGAAATTCCGGAATTGGCTTCTTGTTCACAGGATCAAACAATCCTTCCGCAGCCAGCTTCTGCTTGAGCCGGTCGAATGCAAGCTGAAGTTCTCCAATACCGAGGGGTTGAATCTGCTCAACATCAAGTTGATAACTTCCACGTGGAGGATAGACAGTGATAGAACCGCGAGCAATCACTTTCATACCATCTTCAGGTGGAAACGTAAGACTTGCAACACGACTCCGCCACATCACAGCGGGTAGTTGAGCACCTTCGTCTTTCAATGTAAAGTACAGATGCCCTGAAGTATGCTGCTTAAAGTTGGATATCTCGCCTTCCACCCATATTCGCGGAAAACTGGTTTCTAGCGATTGTTTGATTTGCCTCGTTAATTCGGTAATGGTAATGACATTTTTTTCGGTGGACATGCAGTAACTCCAGCCTCAAATTACCGAATGTTGTTCCCACATTCAACTCTGAAAAATGAGAATATCTTAATACTATCAGATGTTTACCATTTCCATTTTTCATTTTTAGTTTTTTGCTTTTCTATTGTCCACCTTGTCTTTTCTTTGGTAGTTCTCTATATTATTCATATAATTTTAAGGAATTAATATGAATATGAATGTTGATGTTCTGGCAATCGGAGCACACCCTGATGATCTTGAACTTGCTTGCGGCGGAACAATAACCAAACTTGTTCAACAAGGAAAGAAAGTAGCGCTCTGTGATCTTACACAAGGTGAGCTTGGCACACGCGGGACCAAAGAAATCCGTTCGAAAGAAGCACAGCAGGCAGGAAATATTCTTGGCGCAGTCACACGGCGGAATCTTTACATTCCGGATGGCAATGTTGAAGTCAATAAAAAGAATATGTTGAAGATCATTACACTCATTCGCGATCTTCGCCCTAGTCTTCTTATTATTCCTTACGGAGTTGAGCGGCATCCGGATCATGTTCATACCAGCGACCTATGCCGGGAAGCATGGTACTACAGCGGATTAGAAAAAATCAAGACAAAACTCAACGGTAAAGAACAAGAACGCCATCGACCGCACCACTACTTCGAGTTTATGCAATGGATGGAATTCGAGCCGACATTTATTGTGGACATCAGTGACACATTTGACTTGAAAATGAAATCTGTGCGTGCACATGCCTCGCAATTTTTCAATCCGGAAAGCAAAGAGAGCGAAACAAAGTTAAGCCGGCCCGATTTTTTAGAAGTGATCGAAACTCGTTGTAGATATTTCGGTTCTAAAATCGGAGTGAAATATGGCGAACCATTTATATCAAAATGGTCCCTCGGAATTGACAATCCGTTCAGTTTTATCGTGAATAGGGGCTAAGTCACCGTTCAACCAATAAATTAAAGTATTTTATTTCTGTCCAATTCTATCTATCCAAAAATTCTTTCACAAAATAACATACATACGAGAAATTCATGGGTATCGTGCAACTGCCAAGTCTAGATAAACGGATTTTGACTTGGGATAACGAAAAATTGATCCCAAGGAATTGTCCGGTTTGCAAAAGGAAAGGCCATCCGATGTTTGTTCGCCCCGATGGCTTGTGTGTGAAGCTCTGTAATCAATGTGACACGTTCTTCGTATCTCCATCACCTACCAATACGCAATTGTCTAAGTTCTATTCAGGCTATGAAAAACATCATCGCAATGCAAAGCAAGTGAATGGCGCCCAATTACGTAAAATGTATTTGAAAACGAATCCATATTCCGATTATCGATATCAAGTATTTACATCTCTTATGGCAATGCAAGGAAAACGGGTGTTGGATATCGGATTTGGTAGAGGATTCTTTCTGTATTTTTTGAAACAACTTGGAGCTCAAGTAACTGGAATAGAACTCGATGACTATACCATTCAGTATGCACATGAAGATTTAGAAATAGAAAACATCATCAAAACGGATTTATTGAAAATAGACGTACGAGAAAAGTTTGATGTAATCCTTTGCATGGATTTGATCGAACATATTTTAGAACCTTTTCAGTATCTGAACAAAACCAAAATGCTTCTGAATCCTGGTGGAATTATTGCAATTTTTACTCCAAATGCGTCGTTTGCTTTGCAGGAGTCAGCCCCTATTCTTTTCAGAGTCGACTTGGAGCATATGCAATATTTTTCAAATACGACCTGCAACTATTTGGCGAAGAAGCTGGGGCTTGACATCGTCCATTTGGAAAACGTCGGATATCCTTCGCTAGTAAATTTGACTGAGGATCAGTCTGTCAAAGGCAAACTAAAGAAAGTGATCAAAGGTTTCCCTGGATTCGAGGACACGTATCGTTTCTGGAAGAAACACTTCAGTCAAGATTTCTCAAGAACTGGTCATTATCATTTGTTTTGTGTGTTTAAAAAACGTTAGAGGGACATACTCGGTAATTACTCAGATCCAATAACATAGCGGCCGTCCAAAAAATACGTTTATTGGTGGGATAGGCATATTTGCCTGTCCAATCTTAGTAAAAAACAAATTTTAAAAATGGAACTCATTCCCTAGAACGCGATAAGCGTGTCACATGAGTAATATCCACTGAACAGCCATAAAATGAAAAATTCTAAAATAGCAGCGGCCCAGTCGATTTCTGTCAGAGGAAATGTTCAAGAAAACATTGAGAGGCACCGGCGATTAATTGTGTTAGCCGCTGAAAACAGTGTGCAGTGCATAATTTTCCCCGAGCTATCCTTAACCGGATATGAGCTCGACTTAGCCGACACGCTTGCATTTACAATCAATGATAAACGAATAGATTCGTTGCGGGAAGTTTCGGAAAAATACAAAATGCTTATCATAGCCGGTGCACCATATCGAACAAAGACCGGATTGTCTATTGGAGCATTCATCTTTTTTCCAGACAGATCTGTTTCTGTTTATTCAAAACGATATTTTCATCCGGGAGAAGAAAAGTATTTTATTCCTGGAAAAACGAATCACGCTTACGCCTTGGAACAGGAAAAATTTTCAGTTGCAATTTGTGCAGACATATCAAATCCGGTTCATGCCGATGATGCATCTCAAGCGGGGACCACAATCTATGTGGCGGGAGTTTTAATAACCGCTGCCGGATACGAAATCGACGCAACTATTTTGCGAGGATATGCAAAGAAGTATTCCATGCTTGTCTTGATGGCAAATCATGGAGGTGCATCTGGCGGATACCATTCGGCCGGGCGTAGTGCAATTTGGTCACCGACAGGGAGCCTTCTTGCCGAGTTTGAGGGAACCGGAGAAGGATTAGTTGTTGCTGCAAAGGAAAATGGCATGTGGACAGCAAAAACGATAATAATGAACTGAGATAACGGGCAATTATTACATGAGAGACTTCTATTTAAGGAGATTTACTTAACTATGGATTTACATAACTAGTGAAAAAGTTCTACGCTTGGCTGCATGGAAAAGATATACAATCGCCAATTCAACACGCATTAGTTCGTCCATGCTAGCCAAATTAGCTGAATATACGCAATTGGTTATTACCGGCGAGATGTTGCAATCAACACAAAACCTAATATGTACAATTATATAAAACAATTATTAAAAAAATTAATTTCTAAAAAGATTTTATTTAAATATGAACCAATATTTAGACGAATATTTTATCAATTTTATAAAGGAAAGAATTATCATTGTACTATATGCAACAAGGAACTTCGTAAATTTATACCATTAGCTGACAGGGATAAACTTTGTCCAAATTGCGGAAGCATATCTCGCAATCGTAGATTATGGAAATTATTAGATTCTGAATTTTTAAGAACAAAAATAGAGGTTCTGGATTTTTCTCCCTCACGATGCATTTATAGAGCCCTAAAAAAGAATCCTTTCATATCATATACGGGCACAGATATATCCGGTGATTTTTTATCAGAAGAAAAATATGATATCACAAATATTGATGTTAAGAATGAATCATATGATTTGGTAATCTGTTATCACGTACTTGAACATATTGAAGACGATATTCAGGCTATGAAAGAACTTTACAGGGTATTGAAGAACAAGGGAATTTGTATTATTCAAACCCCTTTTCAAGAAGGAGAGATTTATGAGAATCCTTCTATTAAAACTGAAGACGGTAGATTACAACACTTCGGACAAAAAGACCATGTACGAATTTATTCTGCAAAAGGATTAGAAGAAAGGTTGTCAAATTGTGGATTTCAAGTAAATATCAGAGAGTATAAGGAAGATTTTAACAATAAATATGGCTTCAAGAATAAAGAAACAATTCTTATATGCACAAAATAATAACGGTTCTCTTGGTTGCAGGAGTGCTGATGGGATGCGAGAAGGATGAGTCGACCCAACCAGTTCCGGGAAAAACCATCTCGACATCATTCTCAATCACCGATACGGATGGATATCCCAGCACTTACTTCCGGCCAGGCACACCGTCCTATTTGATTTTCCAGATGACCAATAAGACCGGTATAGACCAGAACTACAGTTGGACCGGACCTGGTTCGGAAATCTATATCTCTCGGAACGACACAATTATTTCCCGGCAATATTATGGCTTTGCTTGGCCAGAAATAGTTCGTCGTGACGTACTGAAAGCCGATTCCTCTCTAACAAACCGATGGCTTGGACCATTCAACCCTCTGAGTTCTGTGGCTGCTTTGATGCCCGGAAGTTATATGGCGGATGTATTTATCTTTGCTCGCTTTGACAATGTAGAAATCGAACGCCCGCGACGCATTCAAATAACTATTATCGATACTTCTGTAACCGTTAAGAAACCTAATATTTATCTCTATCCGCAAACTACACGCAATCTGTCCGTCGCGTTGGAATTTCCGCTGGGAGGATCAGTTCTTCAATCAATTCCATTGTATTCCGGTGGTTGGAGCGTTTCGGTAGAACCGTCCGGAAAAATCGATCGACAGTACGACTATCTCTTTTACGAGAGTAAAAATCCGGATGCCTTTCAATATACTTCAGGCTGGATTGTCAGCAGAGATACACTTACATCATTCTTCTCCAACAATCTCCTTCTCGCCGGTTTTAGTCAGCGTGAAAAAAATGATTTTATCGAATACTGGATTCCTAGACTGGTTGAATATCTATATTATATTATTTATCCCCAATTTGCCGATGAGATCGGGAAAATCATTCATTTGAAAATCTCCGAACAGCCAGACAATATGCTTCGCCTCTTCTATGTCATACAAGGAACGAACGACTCCGGAAAAATGCTTCCTACTCCGCCAATTCCTCAGTTCGAACGGAACGGTTTTGTCGTTACAGAATGGGGAGTAATTCTAAAGTAGGCTTACGTAGGGACGTTCAATTGAACGTCCCTACAAAAGGAGAAGCTTACAAAGACGTAATGAATCACGTCCCTGCTAAGAATCATCAAGACTGTTTTTTCATCACACCGATTCGCCCTTCATACTTCGAAGGACATTTTGTTAAAATTTCTGTGGCATGGAAGTAGTTCCCGGAAAACTTCCCCTTCACAACAACACTTGCCGCAAGATCAAAATTGTTTGGCCTGCCGCCATCAAGTACCACTTTGGAAATTTCTCCGCTGTCGTCTTTTAAATAAAAGGCGAATTGCATTTTTTCTGTGTCAAAAGAACTCTCGCGGTCTTTCACCCACTCACCTTTGATCTGAATTTTCTTTTGGATACGGCGTGCATCGGCAAAATCACCATACTCGACATTGGAATCAAGAAAGTTGATCGTTCCAAGCACAATACCGACGAGAATGACCAATCCGCCAATAAAGACTTTTGCATTCATCCCATTAATCCTTATTCAATTGCTTCTCGAGTTGTCCGATCTTCTTATCAAGACGGATGAGATACCACACAATGCCAAACCATATGAGCAATGTTATGCATAAAACAATATACAGCTGGTTCTGATTTAGGAATTCGTACATAGTTGCCTCAATGATCTTTTATTGAAAGTTGATGTTCTACTCGTGCCGCGCGAATGCGCACATTCAGGAGCCAGATAAAGAAGAGACTGAAACCAATGAGACCAGCAAAGAACACAATGCGCATATTCGGAGGCATGTGAAGCTGCGCAACCGGTGTTGAGCCGGATGCATCTCCTTTTGCCCCAGGATGCAATCCGCCGACAATGCGCGGCATAATAAAAATAAAGAATGGTGCAGTAAGTCCGGCGAGGATCGCATAAACAGCGGAAAGACGAGCTCGAACTTCATCCGATCCGAGCGCTGAACGAAGCGCGAAGTAGGCTCCATAGATCAGGAGGAGAATAAAAATCGAAGTTTCTCGGGGGTCCCAGTTCCAGAATGATCCCCAATTGAACTTCGCCCAAATCGAACCTGTCATTGTCGCTAGCAAACAGAACATCATCCCAAGCCCTGCGGAGGACACAGATTTAATGTCATAATCTAAATTCTTGGTCCGTAAGTATTTGAATCCATAGAACAACGCCACCAGAAATCCAAGGACAGATGTCCACGCTACTGGAACGTGGAAAAAAATGTTACGTGCTTTATCTTCAAGTCCTGGAATAATTGGAAACTCAAGAAGGCTCTGCGGCTGTAGCACCATCGGTATAGCGATACCGGCAATAATCACAAATGTGACAAGAATAATCGCTAGATATTTGACAGCCTTCATATCACTCCTTCCAGACATAGTCGAATAAAAGATACGATCCGGCGGTCATCACCAGCAGATACGACACAAGAATCTGAAACTCACCTAATGCCGCTGTGAACAATTCGCCATCCAACGCTCGAGCAGTCGATTTCATGACCGTCATCAACAATGGAATCAGTATAGGAAACGACAGCACGGGATACAAAGTTCCTTTTGTATTTGCCTTGGCGATAACAGCAGCGATAATAGTCGCGGCGGAGGCGAATCCAAGGCTTCCCAAGAAAACAGTGAGCCCAAAGATTAATGCCGATTTGATGACAAATGCTGGGAATACGACCACATAGAGAACCGTAACCGCTGAAGAAAGCAAAAGTGTCAGACCACAGTTGAATATCAACTTTCCAAAATATACCACAGAAGGCGAAGCAACAAGCTGGAGTGTCAAGGTCGTTCCCCGTTCTTCTTCACTAACAAAGATGCGAGAAAGTCCTGACATCGCTGTGAAGAAAATAACAACCCAGAACATACCGGAAAGAATTTCCGGATTCAGCTCATCCTCCCGAAGAGCGAACAAGATAGTTGCGACCGAAGTAATGACGAACATTAAGAGTGCGTTGAGTGCATAACGTGTACGCAATTCCGATCGCACATCTTTCACAACAACCGCCCATGTGCTTGCTATGGAATTCATATTGATTTCACAAATGTCCTAAAAACAGAATTTGACAACAACTACTTCTCCGGCATTCCCACGTGAATTTCTTGAGCACACCAACAGGCTTCTTTTTTGTCATTCGTTGCAACAATGAGAACACCTTCTTCCTTTTGTTGCTTCACCATACGTTGAACGAATTCAATCCCCTCATCATCAAGGTTGCTTGTCGGCTCGTCAAGAATCAGAACAATGGGATTATGTAAAAGTGCAAAAGCGTATTTCAACCGCTGCTTCATCCCCGAAGAAAATGTACCAACGAGATCATCCTTGCGCTTCCACAAACTGACAAGCCTCAACAAATCTTTCATTCTGGTTTCGTTTTGCTGAGTTGTTGCACGAATGCGGGAAAGAAGTTGAAGATTCTCCAGCGCAGTGAACTCGTCATACAAATTTAAATATGGTGATACAAATCCGATGTGATGCTTAAATTCTTCAATTCCGACTTGTTTATCATTCAGCGTATAGGTGATAGAGCCTCGTGTCGAGCTAATCAAACCGGCAAGGATTTTCGAAAGCGTAGATTTACCCGCACCATTCTTTCCGCTAATCGCTAGCGATGAAGGCGACGAAAGAGAGAATGATATATCACGAAAAATTGGACGGCGATTAAAATCCTTAGCAATTTCGGTCGCTGTCATGAAAACATGGTTCATCGGATTACAGACACCTTCCATTGATAATCTTTCTTCTTTGTTTTCGCGACGATGAAAAACACACCAGAGGAAAGCTTGGATGTAAGACCTGTACCACTTACAGCAATAACCATGCTCTTGTTTTGGTACGTTATATTTACTTCAGCGGTGTAAACAAGCGAAAGAGACGAACTATAGAAGAACACCTGTGCTAGACCAATCTCATCTTCATTGACCGGAAGGAAGAGTTGTTGATCAGTATTGATATGGAAGGGATTGGGTGCAAGATTCGATAGCCGCTTTATAACGTATTCGACAGTTGAAGATTGAGAAAAGAAATCGTGCCAGCGAGAAGTATCCGCAACAGCAATTCTAGCTTTCAACCCATTTTCAAATTGATGAAAAGGCGGTGGATAATTTTGAGAGAAAAGCGTGATATCCACTCTTCTTGTCAGCGTTTGCCCAATCTCTGCGCCATTGACATCGACATTTGCAATCATCGCTGTTAATGTATCTGGTGATGATAAATCAAATTCGTACATTGAAGAAGAAAGTGGAGACACATCTCCCCCAACTGTTACATCTCCATTGTTGTATACAATTTTCTGTAACGGCTGGAAACGCGGATAATGATTCCCTTTGGGATAATACTTCACCGTATCTGCACGATCAGCGGTATAATAATTCCAATATGTGAATTCAGAGAATGCTGTTGGTAAGTTTGATCCTATATTGACTAATGCGGCATCAGTGCTTTCAAGAAATGGCTGGGTGCTCATTCGTGTCCAAACATCCCGCATAATACTCGGACTAAATCGCTTTGCGAGATAATGCGCCCAGATGCAGCGCTCATAGCCGCCATAATTGTCGGAGTTGAATGAAAGTCCAACATGAAATCCAACAAAGTAATCAGGAAGATATTGATAGTAGTCATTTACATCAGTGTAGACCACATCTTCCATCCATGTCGAAGTCAATTCATATGCATACCTTTCATCCGATCCCCACCAACCATATCCAAATTGAATGGCGTGATGAAATTCATGTGCCGCAGTGACTCGAAGAGCTTGGATGCCTTTTGTAAAGAACGACGACCCTATAAAATCATTATTGATATCAATATTTGAGCTATAGCGCTCAGGTTGTGTTCCACTTATTAAATCAACCGGATTTGTCCCGCCATAATTACCGTTACCCAAATTACTAATGTAGATATTGTAATGCGACTGTCCTATCTCAAATGGCGGCTGGCTGAAACCTAATATTCTGATTTCAACATCCCATACATGATTGAAAATCGCGCCTACAGAATCGACATACGCCAACGCATCTCCTATTTGAGCGCCTGTTCCATCAAATAACGCCGGGGTATTTAATCCGCTCGTATCATAAAAAATGTGAAAGTGTTCAATTATGGTATCTTTCTGAAGCGAAGTTTGCCGGATAAGAGCTTGTATTTCCTGGCGCTGTTGCGCTGTTAAATTCTTCCATTGATCGAGAAGTTGGGCCGTTACCCACAAACCACATTTATGAGAAAGAGCCGAGTCGCTTGAGCTTTCTGTCAAAATCGGATGACGTCCCGATCTCAAATCCCGATAGTAACTGACCAGCTCATCCGGGCTCATTGGTGAGAGACGTGCTTGCTTTTTTGCATAAACATCAATAGCAATCATGGAAGATAACATGCTAACGCATCCAAGCAATACTATATATTGCCACCATGATCCTTGGAGAAAACTTCGCGCAAACACACAGTTTCCTAATTGTGACATTGAACTATTCTTTATGCGCTTTGGGAAAAAGAATTTTGCCATTGATGATTTTCAATCTACCCTTCTTCGAAAGCACCATCGCTAAATCATTTACACCATCTGCATCAACATCGGCAACGACAAAATGACTTAATCCCGGTTCTGCTGCCAACACTTGGGCGCCATCAAAACTGCAGGCCCCTTGATTACGAAACCATAACACTCGTCCGAGTCTCTGCGAACCGATAACGATATCGGCAAAACCATCACCATCCACATCAACTATTTGCACCTCGGACCGATCTGTCACAGAGATACCGCTGGCAATGATTTTTGGATCGTCGTAATATCCTTCTCCTTTTCCCTTGGCAACCATAAAATACTCACTCGGTGGTCCTGTTTGCATCAGCAGATCCAAAACACCGTCTTTGTCAAAATCAGCCAGCCAAATGAATATTCGATTGACATCAGGAAGCGATAATTCCCTTGAAACGATGCGGCGTTTCATCGAATATGTGGAATCGCCAAATGCGACACCCAATTCCACCATCGAAGTATCACCAGCGCGGTACGCGTACACAATATCCGGAAGACCATCGTTATTTAAATCGGCAACCGAAGCGCCTAGCAAATCATCCGGTGGCGAGAGACGAAATGTGCGTTCGATGAATGTTGTCGGACCGAGTTGCTCATAAAAACTGAGAGAGCTTCCTTCAGAGATCGTTGTATTCCAAGTAACAAATTTTGTTTGATCATGGTTATTCAGAGCTGTCTCCACAATTTGTGCATCACCTTCGCACCCAATGAATGCGTTCGAAACTGAATTATTGGCAGAATCAATGATGAAGTATGATATCTGATGCGACTGTTGGAATGAGAGTACAAACTGCAGGGTAGTATCGGTTGACGAATGGAATGCAATATGACTCGGCTTATCCGTCAACGAATACGAAAACGGCCCAGAAGGAGCAGCGGACTTCTGTCCAAAATAGAGCGACACAGATTGACTTTTCTTATTAATCAAAGCAATATCAGAAATTCCGTCGCGATTGAAATCATTTGTAACGATTTCTGTCGGAAAAACACCTGTGGCAATTTGTACGGAGTCTGACATGGAACACGATCGCATCACATTCCGATAGACAATAAATTGTCCAACGCTCCGATCAAAGACAATACAATCTTTCGGATTTCCCGATTGAGGTGATACGACAAAGATATTCTGTGGATCACTGCCAGAAGCATACTCAACGCGTTCAGAAAAAGCTTCTCCATCATTATTGAAGATAACTTGCAAAGAGGCGGGATTGACAGAAACAATTATATCATTCAAGCCGTCATTGTTGACATCGGCAAAACCGAAATCGACGATACGCCCCTCAACCGCAATACGATTCTTCAGTTGAAAATCGCCATAATCGTTGCCTTCCCAGATTTGGAATCCGGATGGATTCGTCATCTTCAACATCAAATCGAGTGAATGCCCACGGACTATCGAAGTTGCAACAAGCACATCAACATCTCCTTGCACAGGAAACACACTCTGGTCAATAAATCTCCCTTTCCCGACACCATAGAGAACATGGAGCTCGCTTTTTACCCAATCCCACACTATCAGATCAATCAGGTTATCGTTATTTACATGAGCAAAATCAGCAGCGCCGATTGCATTATCCGGTGCAATTATTTTCCCAAATATAAAACGTCCTTTTCCATTTCCTATAAGAGGGAGAATGCCGGGAGTATTATGCGCATACAACAGCACATCGAGGTATCCGTCATTATTATAATCCCCGACCAAGATATTTTCAGGCTCGAATGGAAGTTTCGTCTTGCTCACAACCTGAAGTGTATCACGCGATAAGTGAAGCACAAGTCCAATCGTTCGTTCTTGTTTATTCACCAGAAAAAGATCTGGCGAACCATCATTATTGAAATCTCCCACAGAAAGACCATCAAACTCCATTGATGTATGTTTCAAACTATAACTCACTGATGACAGGGCAGGATCAAACGTAGCCAGAAGAATTTCATTATGATGTGCAGACCATGCTGCCAATGTTATTATCTTCTGACGAGTTGTTGAAACAATCGTACTCTTCTCGAATTTTTCAGGCAGGGGGAATGTCCGCACTTCACCGAATGCAGATTCATGTGTCTGAGCAGAGACTGTACGAATGGCAAACCAAAGAATAAACGACATGGAACTGAATATATGCGAGGAACGCTGTCGCAGAGAGTGCATACCGGACTCAGACGTGTTGTGTTTCCACGGAATAATAATGAACCTCACTATCGGTGCGACAACCTCGATTGCCTGCGCCGCGCTGCATCACGGTAGCGCCGTTTTTCAGCACTCGTCATCGGCTTTACGGGATGAGCGGGGACAGGCCTACCTTCGTCGTCGATTGCTACAAATGTAAGATATGCAGTGTTCGTATGTTGCCGTTCGCCGGTCAATGGATTTTCTTTTGTCACACGCACTCCCACTTCGAGTGATGTGCGAAAGACCCTGTTCACCGATGCCTGCAATATCACTACTTCACCCTGCTTTACCGGATGATGGAAGTGCAACCCATCCACAGATGCCGTTACACACACTCGGTTCGTGTGCCGCGAAGCGGCAATAGCGGCAGCAATATCCATCCAATGCATCAATCGTCCACCGAGAAGGTTCCCCAGGCGATTTGTATCATTCGGGATGACCAATTCTGTCATTTCCACTTGTGATGCCTTGACCGGTTTACTGCTCAGTTGCTGCATCTTAACTTCCTGATTGAGGCACTTGCTTGCTTGTATCTTTGATCGGTTCAAGTTTTTTTTGCTTCTGTGCTTTCTCTTCAATCATCTTCGTTTCGATATCTATGCGTAATTGATCGGCATTTGATTTCATGGAACTTGTCGGATATTTTGAACAGAACTTATCCACTGCTTCTTTGGCATCAGCATATTTCTTCCTGTTCATTAACGCCTCAGTTTTCTTGAGCAAGGCTGGTTCAGCATATTGGGTATCGTGATATTTATCCAGAACAAGATCAAAATAATACGTTGCCGCTTTGTAATATTCCATATACATATACGTCATGCCGCTTTCATAATCCTTTTTCGCCAGCTTCGTGTTTAACTCGACGATTCTCTCTTCTGCCAACGGTGCTAATGTATCTGCGGGATGATATTCCAGAAATGCCTGGTATTCATCAATTGCTTTCCGGGAATAATTCTGATCCAAATGCGATTTGGGCGAGAGTTCAAAGAAGCATGTTGCACGCCTGAAACGAGAACGAGAAACAAATATGCTGGAAGGCATATTACGGATGAGAATATCATATTCAAAAGCCGCAAGAATATATTCCCCATGTAAGTACCGGCTCTCCGCCATAAAGAACTGTGCCGAATCCACGACCTTGCTCCCTTGATATTGGATGGACACCACTTTGAATTCTTCGATGGCTGCCAGATAATCTTCATCCTTAAATGCCTTCATGCCAAGTTCATACCGCTCTTCAGCGCTCAATTGTTTCGTTGCATCATCAGAACCGCACCCTGAAAACAAAACCGAAAAAAGAAAGAGTAAAAAAAATAGATTAAAACTAGTGAGATGTTGGTGCAAGTGACGGTTCGACAAAGTAACCTCGCTCTGTGTGAGTAATAGTGATTGTTGATAAAGTTTGAATTCGACCCATCAATTTCTGTATATCATCTGTGTTCAAGTCGGTCGTGGGTTGATATCCAGGATGAAATGGAATTAATTCTATAGACGATATTTTTTTTTGTTCGTTCCTCTTTTCAAAGCCGACCAGTGCCGCAAACGAGCGCTGCGTCCAGAACCGCTGTGGCTGATTGAATACAGCATTGCCAAGCGAATGAAACATTAAGCAGCCGTGATACATTTCGATCCCCTGCGGCACATGCGGATGATGCCCAAACACGACATCAGCGCCAAATTCTGCGAGAAGCTTCATTTCCCTCTCGGCGGATTTACCTGAGACATCTTTATACTCATCACCACCGTGGTAACTTGCAAGAACGAAGTCCACGCTATCCTTCAGGGTGCCAATTTCGCGCTGTGCTCGTGCAGAATCAAAAATGGAAATCAATCCGCTCTTGGTTCCGCGAACCATGTTTACAGTTTGAGTATATGCAAGAATGCCTATTCTGATGTTGTTGCGTACGATAATGACAGGTGCAAACTCTTCTCCAGAATCAGCAACTGTTCCAATGAAATTGATGCTGTCTTGGTTCAGAAACTTGATGGTCTCCCGAAGCCCCTTGAAACCATAATCAAATGCATGATTGTTCGCAGTTGAGACGACCGTCACTCCCGCACGCCGTAAGGTTGTCGCTGCACTCGGAGGTGCACAAAAAATGACATTTGATTTCAAACTTTGTGTCTCGCCATTTTGGTCAGTCACCGGACATTCGAGATTTGCAAAAACTATTTTGGCTCGCTTCAACACGTCGCCAAATTTTTCAAAGGGATAATCCACGTTGCCTTTTAGAATCTCCTGTCCTACTGTGCGTCCAAGATTTACATCGCCCAAAGCAAGCAGTGAGATGGATGCAAGAGAATCGGAACTCTGCGCACACACTTGAGCGATGAATAGCAGAATTATGACAAGAGCACAAATTACAGATACCGATTTCAACTTCGCACCGTAAATAATAATAAAACAATAAGAACAGCGCCGCTGATGACAATTAAGGGCGTTAACAATCGCTGCATCACACTTTCCTCTTCGTTCGCTGGTAACATCGAAAGCTGAAGAGATGGAAATACTTGCGCTGTATCTTTTGCTTCACGGTGAAAAGTGCCAAGCAAGCGAACTTCACGTTCCGTCCCCAAGACTGTCCGCACTTCTAGCGCTATACTGATATTCCGTTCAGAATATTTTTCATCCACTGCTCGCACTTTGATATCCGTACTAAGCAGAAACACTTGAAGAGTTTGATCCAACGTCTTTCCTGTGCTTAATACCGATGTGTAACTTCGCTTCTGAAGCGTCTCAACAAATGCGTTTTCCGCTAACGATCGCGATCCTTCACCTTCCACCCAAAGAGCGACTCGAACTTTTGGATCGAGTTTCGCTTGATCGATAGCCACATCGGCAATACTTTGCAATTGCAGCCGAATCACCGATGCACTGGTTACTCCGATGGAATCACCGGCACGAGATACTGAAAGCATTCCGAACAAGAGAGCTATCAGCAACGCAAACCATATCGGTCTCAGGCAGTGTATCAAATGGATACCTTCAACGAATCTCGCCCATTGCAATTTGCTCGAGGCGTGCAATGCGTTCTTCTGTTGGTGGGTGCGTAGAGAACAATTTCGTTATTCCCCCGCCGACCAATGGGTTGACGATAAACATATGCGCTGTTGATGTACCTGCATTCGTCATTGGGATTTGTTCAACACCGCGTTCAAGTTTTCGTAATGCATTCGCAAGACTCAGAGGCCGCTGGCTGATCTGTGCTCCGCCCTCGTCTGCCGCAAATTCTCGCGAACGGGAAACAGCAAACTGGATCAACATCGCCGCGATTGGAGCCAGAATGATAAGAAGAATCTGACCGAATGGATTGGAATTCTCGCGGCTGCGACTTCCTCCGCCAAATATTGAAGCGTACATTGCCATTCTCGCAATAAATGTAATTGTCCCAGCCATCGAAGCTACAAGTGTGGCAATCAGAATGTCTCTGTGTTTAACGTGTGCCAGCTCGTGAGCAATAACGCCCTCTAATTCGTCATCAGAAAGTAGTTGAAGAATTCCTTCCGTTGCGGCAACAACAGCATGCTCCGGATTTCGTCCGGTTGCGAACGCGTTCGGCGAATCGCCGGGAATAATATACACTTTCGGCATCGGTAATTGTGCCTGTGCTGCAAGCCTGCGTACAATACTGAACAATTTCGGTGCATCCACCTCTGTTACTTCTTTCGCACGATATGTCATCAGTACTATCTTGCTGGAGAACCAGTACATTCCAAAATTCATAAGCAGTGAAAATATGAATGCCATCCATAGGCCTTGTTCTCCGCCCATCCAATCTCCAATAAAGAGTAAAATACCCATCATCAGAGCCATGAGCAGAATCGTTTTTAGTGAATTTGTCATTGTTTTTCTTATCCTTTCAAAGCAACTTTATATTCCTAGAACACTCGAATTTACAAAAAAGTGCGCGGAGTATCAACACGAGTAAGCCGAGAAGAATTGCAATGAAATCCCAAAAATGCGCTGGAGATATGGGATGTTTGTCTATTTCCGTTTCAATTGACGGCGGATCGTCTCGAGAACTATTTCCGGACGTTCATCAAGGAAGTGGCGGGAAAATCGTCTGGCACGTTGCACTTCGTTAGAATCAAGTTCGGCGGAAATTAATCCTTCCTCTTGAAGCTTTGCAGTAGATAGCATTTCCCCACTAGGGGATGTAATGTTGGATCCGCCCCAGAAGTTTATACCATCCTCAAATCCCACTCGATTGCTGAACAGAATGTACACATTGAGCAGGCGAGTATAGGTACGATGATGTTCGTAGTTCACGATTTGATTATCCAGTTGGGTTCCTTCACCGGAGAGCCGAGTCGGACTCGCTGTAAGGCAGAGAATATTTTCCGCACCATCAAGCGCCAGCAAGTACGGAAGGGATATATGCCAGAGGTCTTCGCAGATGAGCATTCCGAATCGGCCTAATTTTGAATCGAACGCAGCGACATTTTTTCCATTCCCAAAGTAGCGTCCCTCTTCAAACATTCCATATGTCGGAGGATAAATTTTTCGATGGATGTGTTTGATCTCACCATCTTCTATGAACATCGCACTGTTATAAATTCCATGATTCGAACCGCTTTCTACAAATCCAACGACGATAGAAATTTCCCGGCTTTTTTGAAGCAAAGGAGCGATAGTTTTATTTCGATGAGGATTGATCGCGACATCCCACGTTAAGTCGCGTAATGTATAGCCTGTAATACTGAGTTCCGGAAAAAGAATAAGTTGCGCCCCCTCGGCAATAGCGCGGTCGATGAATTCGAGATGATGTGCGAGGTTCTTGTCAACTGCTCCGACACGGCAGTCTATCTGCGCTATTGCAGCTTTGAATTTCATTGCTGTTGGAGGAATGATGAACGAACCCGAAACACACTAATGCACATGCACATCATTCGGAAGTTCGTTCGTGTCGTTCGCTTTTCGCGGGAAAAATCGAGAAAGTACTCTGCCAACTGCCTGAATGCCATGGATCACTCCTTGATGGAAATTTTTCTTTGTGAAGTGAGAAGACATTTCTTCAGCAATTTTGGTCCACGTAGCTTCTTCAACCTTGTTGTGAATGCCTTCATCAGCAAGGATAAAAAACTTTCTTTCGTCCATCAAGAGAAAGATCAAGATGCCCGTTTGATCCTTGGTCTTGGTCATCCCAAGGTCATGAAATTCCCCCCGAGCCATTTCTTCGACGCTCAGCTTTTTCTCCCGCCAGCGACGTTTCTGGCGAATGCTGACACGAATTTCTCCGGCCGTTGTCTTTTCCGCTTCGCTGATCGCTGCTGCGATGGCGGCAAGGTCTTCTTTCGTGAATAGTTTCTTTACGAGGTTTTTCATGCGGCATACTCCGCTACGATAAGTCAATCATCTTGATGTCCCTGATGTACTTCACTGTCTTGTCTTCTTTGAGATTTCGAAGTTTCTCCAA
Source organism: Ignavibacteriota bacterium (assembly GCA_003155495.1). GTDB lineage: Bacteria > Bacteroidota > Ignavibacteria > UBA10030 > UBA10030 > Fen-1298. The sequence continues at coordinate 2,185 of PMDB01000024.1, read as the reverse complement.
CTTCACCTGCATCCGCGCAACATTATCCTTAATCAGATTGAGGTATTTTGCAGCTTTCTCAGGTATTTCTTTTTGTTCAATCGATGCGACAATCTTGCTCATATCTTCCAGCGGCTCGCTGATCTTTTGTGAAATATTCACAACAATTTCCTGCATCGCTTCTAACCGCTTCTTCTTGATTTCCAATTCCATCAGCTCCTGCCTGAGCCGTCCTTTTTCGACAATCCGAAGAAGTGATTGAGGAAAAACACGGCTAGCGATATCCTTCTTGAGCAGGTAATCCTTCACACCCATTCGCATCACTTCAACCGCAAGATTCACATCCTCGCTTGTTGTAAGAAACACGTTGGGAATATCATACTTTAATTCCTTTAGTTTGTGAGTGAATTCTACATTGCTCATCCCCGGCAAAGTATCTTCTGTGACAATGACATCCACAGACGGTTGTTGAGCAAGATGCTCCAGTGCTTTTTCACCACTTTTCTGCCACACAACTTCGAATCGAGCACCCTCAAACTTTGCGAGGTAATTACTTATTAATTCCGCATCGCTCTCAAGTTCGTTGACATACAGTACTCGAATTGGTTTAGTATTCATCGTTATTCGCTTTTTAACCTGTAATGATTTACCAACTGCCGGAAGCACCACCCCCGCCAGACATTCCACCACCGCCGCTAAACCCGCCACCGCCACTAAAACCGCCCCCACCGCCAAATCCTCCGAATGATCCACCTCCATAGCCCCAGCCGGAATAATAGCGATGTCCACCTGAACCAATGACAGAACGCCTTCGCGATGCCAACATGGGTAAGAGGACAAATATCCCGAACATCAGTACGAGAAATACCAACCCCATGGAAACCGCGGGGGCTTTCTTCCCTCTACTATCTGCTTGATACTCACCTTTTGTTGTCCGGATAATCGCATCGATACCAGTCACAATGCCGCCAAAATAATTTTCTGCTTTGAAGTGTGGTTTAATTTCTTGATCAATGATTTGTGAAGAGATAGCATCCGTTAAAGCACCTTCCAATCCATAGCCAACTTCGATTCTTACTTTATGATCTTGTTTGGCAATTACTAGTAAAACACCATTGTCTTTCTTTGCCTGGCCGATCTTGTTCAACGCGAAGGTTTTGTTGGCATACTCTTCTATACTTTCCCCATCAAGAGTATTGATCATCAAGACAACGACCTGTGTTGAAGTAGTATCCTCATAACTTTTGAGAAGGCGGTCTACCTCTTGCCATTCCTGAAAGCTCAGGGTATTGGTAAAATCGTTTACTCGCTGATTGAGTTTTGGAAAATTTGCTTGAGGTACAGCATATGTGATACATGCCAAAACCGCAAATACGAGAATAACCCAGCGTAAGTTTTTCATAATTGCTCTCAAAATTTAACTTGTGGTGCTTTATCAGAGCCCTCAACAGATTGGAAGTATTGTGCTTCATGGAATCCGCCGAAACTCGCAATAATCTTTGTCGGGAAACTTTTGATCATGCTATTGAAATCTTGTACTATTTCATTAAACCTGCGACGCTCGACAGCAATGCGATTCTCGGTACCTTCTAATTGTGATTGAAGCTCAAGAAAATTTTGATTGGATTTTAATTCAGGGTATTTTTCCACAACAACCATTAATCGTGACAATGCCGAGCTTAATCCATCCTGTGCTTTTTGAAAATTTTGGAATGCTTGTGGATTATTCAGTACTTCGGGAGTCACTTTCATTTGTCCAACACTCGCGCGTGCTTCGGTAACACCTATGAGCACCTCTTTTTCCTGCTTCGCAAAACCCTTCACCGTCTCAACGAGGTTTGGTATTAAATCGTATCGGCGTTGGTATTGGTTCTCCACTTGACTCCACGCACTTTTCACACCTTCATTTTTAGCAACAATTTTATTATAGACACCAACCCCCCATCCGACCGTCAGAAGAAGAACCAAGAGCAATCCGCCAATAATCGAAAGTGTAATAATCAATCCCTTACTCATATTTGTACTCCTAAAAATGTAAAAGAAATCGTTTCCAAAAATACTTGTGATCGTTCTTGCAAACACTGTAACACTCGATACGCTGCGCTGCTATCTGCCGGTGCCGGCTGCCAGTTGCGAACAGACACTGGAATTGCTTGAACTTCCAAGGTATCTTTCGCAAATCGAACCTTCAATACAGCTGTTTCAC
>PMDB01000050.1 GCA_003155495.1 Ignavibacteriota bacterium | reverse complement strand
ACTGTCACATACTGCGGGCATCCGATATTCACCGCTCCCTTCAAATCCGAATGCATCAAGAGATAAATACCGTCGACCATATCGCTCACATAGGTATAAGAACGAACTGCCGAGCCGTCTCCCCAGACTTCAATTGTACCGCCGTTTTCAGCTTCCGCTACTTTGCGAGACATTGCAGCGGGAGCTTTTTCCCGACCGCCCGTCCAGGTACCTTCCGGGCCATAGCAATTTTGAAACCTCGCAATTCGCACCTGCATTCCATACCGGCGTTCATACGCCATGGCAATACGCTCAGAATAAAGTTTCTCCCAGCCGTATTCATTATCGGGATGTGCGGGAATTGCCTGATCTTCCGACATCTCTGGTTCTCCCCGTTTCATATCTCGATAGACACAGACAGAAGAGGAAAAGAAATAGCGGGGTACACCCATTCTTGCCGCGAGATCCGTCATATAAATATTAATAAGTGCGCTATTGTGCATGATCTCGGTTTCAGCGGAATGAATAAATCCCATTCCACCCATATCTGCTGCAAGCTGGTAGACTTCATCAAATGTTCCGACATCGACGGTAAGTGCCTTACGGCAATTCTCTTCAATCCTCAGATCCAGCAAGAGAAATTCATCTGCCGCTGCGGGCGACCATTCGTGCGGCTTGATATCGACGCTGCGCACCCAGTAGCCTTCTTTTTTGAGTTTCTTTACAAGATGACAGCCTATAAATCCGCCGGCACCGCATACTAACGCTTTTTTCATGATGTTATCTGTTAAATAGTGAATAGTAAATAGTTTTTAGTTGTTAGTTAAGAGTGAATAACACATGGTTAATAGTAAACAGAAAATAGTTATTGAGTGCTTAGTTATTAGAGTTTATTTTTTTATTTCCTTTTTTTACTCATCACTGTTCACTCTTTACTCTTCCGGCCGATTCCATAATATGTAAACCCCGCATCCTGTAATTCCTTGGGATCGTAGATATTTCTTCCATCAAAAATAACCGGTGTCTTCATCAACAACTTCATAGAGACCAAATCTAATTTACGGAATTCATTCCATTCCGTTACAACGACCAGTGCATCCGCATCCTTTAATGCAGCGTATGCCGACTTGCTAAATTGCACTTGAGTACCAAAGATCTTCTTTGCATTTGGCATTGCAACCGGATCATGGGCTTTCACGATCGCTCCCTCTTTCAATACGCTTGAAATAATTACCAATGAAGGTGCGTCACGAATATCATCCGTCTGAGGTTTGTATGCAATTCCCCAGATCGCAATAGTTTTCCCTTTCAGTTTCCCTGCGAAGTGCGTTTTGAGCTTTGTTAAGGTCACTCTTTTTTGATCTTCATTGATGCGGTCTACCATCTCAAGAATTCGTAATGGATGCCCATGCATTCCGGACGTTTTGACTAATGCTTTGACATCCTTCGGAAAGCATGAGCCGCCATATCCGATTCCTGCAAATAAAAAACTCTTTCCGATGCGCGGGTCGCTTCCGATTCCCTTCCGTATCCATTCTATGTCTGCACCTACTTTTTCACAAAGATTTGCAAGATCGTTCATAAATGTTATCTTTGTAGCGAGGAATGAATTTGCCGCATACTTTGTCAATTCTGCGCTTTTTTCATCCATCACGATGATAGGATTACCGGTACGGACAAAAGGTTCGTAGAGTTCAGCCATGACCTCTGCGGTTTTTTTATCACTCGTCCCGATAATGATACGATCCGGTTTCAAGGAGTCTTGAAGCGCCGTTCCCTCTTTGAGGAATTCCGGGTTGGACACGACCTGTACGTTGTATTTTCCTCTTTTTTCAAATAGCTGGCTTATTTTTTCTACTGTACCGACCGGGACTGTACTTTTGCTGACAACGATTTTCGCTTCATTCAAATAATCTGTTATCCCTTTTGATACTTCCATCACATGCGTAAGGTCGGCAGAGCCGTCTTCCAATTGTGGTGTTGGAAGACAAAGAAAAATAATTTGAGATTTTTCTACCGCAAATTTCAAATCTGTTGAAAACACAAGGCGCCCGTCTTTCACGTTTCGCTTCACTATCTCCTCAAGGCCCTGTTCATAAATCGGAATGATCCCTCTTTTGAGGTTATGGATCTTCTTTTTATCAATATCCATACAAATGACGCTGTTCCCAGTGTCTGCAAAACAAGCACCTTGTACAAGGCCTACATAACCGCTTCCAATAATAGAGATTTTCATAATAACCTGTAAATAGTAAAAGTTAACGGTGAACCGTCAATAGTTGTGCCTGCACCCAAAAAATGGCGGACAAGCCGGCTGAAAATAGCGAATAACAATCAATAAAAGTTGCCATCATGGAGTACTTTGTTACTCCAAAAATGACCACAATATTATTAATTTTACGGAAAAATTGACAGAAAGTAAAGAAATGAAATTGGTAAACAGTGAATAATTAATGGTAAATAGTATAGTGAATATCAAATAGTAAATGGCGAGCAGTAAATAGTAAATAGAAAGAGACTTTTATGGAGCTGATCGCTGGTCAGAGTTATTAACTCTTCACTCTTCACTCTTCACTGTTTACTCTTTACCGACTTTCCTCAGTATGCTCCTTTTCCGAAGAGAACAACGGGGATGGTCGCAAAGATGATCTCTAGATCAAAAAGAAGTGATTGGTTTTCAACATAATAAAGATCAAGCCAAATCATATCGCGGAATCCGACCTTACTTCTTCCGGATATTTGCCATAATCCTGTAATTCCAGGTTTTACTTTTTCCCGGTCCTTAATAGATTTCCAAAATTCTTTGGTCTCTTCTACCTTTTCTAAGTCTTCTACAGGCAAAGGCCTCGGACCTACAATACTCATCTCGCCTTTGAGCACATTGATGAACTGCGGTAATTCATCGATGCTGAATTTTCGGATAATTTTTCCAACTTTCGTTATCCGTGGATCATTCTTGATTTTAAAAAGTGCCCCTTCGGATTCGTTCATTTCAAAAAGCGACTCTTTCATCGCATCCGCATTCTTCACCATACTGCGATATTTATAGAAATAGAACGTCCTTCCGCCTCTGACAGCCGCCCTGCGCTGCCTGAATAATATCGGCATACCGGATTCAATATATATTGCCAACGACGTAATAACGAATACGGGGCTAATGGCTACTAAAGCCAAAATAGCTGCTACAATGTCAAAAGCTCGTTTGAGCAGACGTTTGACTCTGTCGATACGTTTTCTTTGCGGAGCATAGATAGTGATGCCTGCAATATCATAGACACGCGATAATCGAAGAAGGCTGTCGGAATCCTCAGACAGGACTTTGAGTTTGATCCTATGTTCCCTGCAGAGATTAAATATTTCAGAATATCCATTCGTAATTGTTTCTTGCGATGGAACGAATACCCGGTCAATGTGATATTCGGATACTACGTGTTTCAGCTTGGATATTGAATATCGTGGAACAGGTGTTCCATGAATTTCTATCGGAGTGAGAATTTTGTTTTTCTGATTTGTGATTATGCCTTTGATATTATACCCTAATTCCGGGAAGTTCTTGAACCGATGAATAATCGCTAATCCCCCATTATCATATCCGGCAAGGAGGACATTATGGATTCCATAACCGCGTTTCTGCATAAAATGAATGAATACATTTAAAAACTTCCTGCCAAGGACAAAAATAAAAGGGAGAATAAAAATAAAGAGGAAAATAAATCTGCGGGGGATAGCATCGTTTTGAAATACATAGAGGAACGAAAAAAGACAAAGGATAGCATACAGATAGATTCTGCTAGCAAGGAAGTACTGTCTGACCATATTGCTATGAGATGTCGCCCTGTACACACCGATGATCATTGCAAGAATAATGAGCGCGAAACCAAAAGTCCCTACAAATTGCAAAAATATAGACGATGGGAATGGAGAGAGATGTGGAATGAATCCACGTACGATGTACGCAAGAATACCGCTGAGCATGACAACAACAATATCTGTAGTAAATGCTATAACTATGAGTACTGTGCGCCAGTTACGCCGGATCACTTGTTTCAAAAACACCGCCCCTATTTTGTGTGTGTCAATAGTAACTACTTTTCGTTGGATATTCAACATTGTCAGCCTTCAGTAGAGTCCGACTCGCAATCGGACCAATAATTGATCATTCTTGGAAATTGTCCTTCTTAGAAATTATTACCCGTCATACTTGTGCGTTGTTTGCATCCCGATGCTTTTTATCGGGATGGCAGGTGCGTTACAACTTCTGTGATAACCTTTTCAAGGTCTCTATGTGATGGTGTATCAACCTTGATAAGGTTGCAATAGCGAACTTTGCAACGAGTTCAGGATATCCGCCCAAAGGATATGCCAGAAAACGTGGAGGTGCGCCCACTTGCTCACTTAAACGATATACAGATAATACTCCTAGTACAATGCAAAACTTTAGAATAATATTTCTTATATTCTATTAACTTAAGTATAGGAATGTATATGACTCTCATTAAAACAAAGCATCATGTAACGATAGCACGGAGAGACTGGGAGAAAATGAAAACCAATCCCGCGGTAAGTGAGGCAATAGAACTCCTTGAGGATATTTCTGATCTTGAAAAGGCAAAAAAAGTCCGCGGCAAAAGTATGACCATAGAACAATATCAGAAACGCCGTGGCATACAAAGTTCTCATTAAACCTTCTGCCCAGAAGGACCTCGACGCGCTGCCTGAGACCGAGGTGATAAAGATTCTTTTAAAGATTTCCAACTTGGCAAGTGAACCCCGCCCTATCGGTGTGCAAAAGCTTCATGATCAAGAAGGCTTTAGGATTCGTTCTGGTAATTATAGAATACTGTTCGAAGTAAACAATTCAGGCAAAACGGTGTTGATTTATAGAATTAAACACCGAAAAGATGTTTACAGATAAACTCATCGCTTCATCTATCGCTATCATCTTTTTTAGCGGAAGGCTCAAGCTCCTCGGGCGCAAATCCTCATCACACACTAAGAACTACGCACGAATCTCTTCTTACTTCTAACTCCTATCTCTTGTTTTCCTCTTTTTCCCTTCCTGCTTATCTGCGTTTTACATTATAATTTATGACTTGTTTCTTTCTCTTCTCAGTTCACTGTTTACCGTTTACTCTTCACTATTTACGACTTTCCCACTAAAGATTTAAAGAGGCCTTCGTACTGATCCGTAATTTTCTCCCATGTATAATGTTCTGTTATTCTGCTGCGCGATTTTGCACGGTAGTCAATGAGAGTGGATGTATCGTGATCCATGCGATCGATGAGACGTGTTATTTCGCCTGTCTCTTTTTGAAAGAATATTCCATGCTCATCGCCGTTCAGCACTTCACGATTAAAAACAGTATCCAGAGCAAGGATACAACAGCCGGAAGCAAGTGCCATGAGCAGTGCTGGATTCGTTCCGCCAAATTCATGCCCATGGATATAAGCATAACAATTGCAGTATAATTCACGCAGCAGATCGCTGTCTCTCACGTATCCTGGAAAGAGAATGCGTCGGTCTGTAGTTTTCCGAACACGTTCAGCATACGCGTCTTGATATGGGACATCACCTACTATCACGAGTTTACGGCTTGATTGACTCTTTTCAAAACTCCTGACGATCACTTCTGCATTGTTATCCGGGATGAGCCTGCCTACAACAAGATAGTATTGCCCTGAAACGAGCCCCACGGATTCAATGAGTTTCGGCTGCGTACTATGCGCGATGTTGGCGCCATAAGCAATGACTTTACTTTGAGCTCCAAACTCGTTTTTATAAATCTCAGCCATCCGTTCTGAATCTGTAACGACCACATCGAACATCTTTGTGGCCATTTTTGATGCAAAATAAAAATACTTAGCACCCAGCCCTTTCCATTTAGGACGCAGCCATTCTAAGCCATCGACATTGATGACTGTTCGCTTTTTAAATAAACGGGTAATGAGACCAAAAGGACCATTCGCTGAGTTGACATAGAAAATAATATCATTACCCCTGCAACATGCATCAACAGTAGAAAGAAATGAATTGGTGAATTGGCTTAATGTTTTTGAATTGATGGAAGGAATATATCTTATATGTATTCCATTGACTATTTTTGGATAACTTCTAAAAAGTCCTCGGTGGCAATAGACGATTACATTGTGGCCTCTTTCGACAAGTTTGGGAGCTAACTCCGCTATAAATGTTTCGTAACCGCTATAAACATACGGATAACCACGCGCGCCGATGATTGCAATTTTCATATTCACTAAGAATTATATCTCATTTTTTTCTTTTAATTGCAATTATTGAAGTTTCAAACCCTAAATAATACCATAAATATTTGGCAGATAATTTCATTCCAATAGGAATAAGCATTTTATTATAGAGATTCTTTATAAAACCCATAATCCATCTGAGACGATCTTTGGTTTCACCTGCAAAAACAATTTTAAATCCATTCATCAGCAATACATTGCAAATTTCATTTAAGGATGGTAAATATATATGAGTAATATCGTCTGAAAAATTTAAAGTACCTATATTCGCCGAAGGAAGAGATAATGATTTTTCAGAAGGAAATGCGATCAGTATCAAGCCGCCAGGAGCTACCTTGTGAACAATAAGAGATAATATCTTTATTGGATATTTCATATGTTCAACGACATGATTCATCACCACAACATCATAATAATTATCTTGAATATTTTCATACCCCCCGCCTTCTGTATCAACCAAATAAAAATTATCCATTAATTTTTTATCATCAACATTGAGGTTATAGTCGTCTGCAATATCGGCACCATGGTATTTACAATAAGGATAATATTTTTTTGTTATAGTTGGCGAATGATTTCCGCATCCTACATCCAGTAAAGTAAACCCACGTCTCCCACGGACAAAGTTATGGATTTCTCTGAACTTAGGAGGCATAATAATGGCCGGATGTAAGATTTTAAATATTTTCATATGTCAATACAGTAAATGGAATCTTGGTTAAACCGCTCATTGCTATAATGAAATGCTACGTCGACAACTTCTTTAGACTAATATTTTCAACGCACTTCCCTATCTTTGTAGATCGATGAACAACACAATATATTTGAAGACATGACCGCGATCAATGAAATCTATGGTGTACATCATTTTATTATTTGTTCAACTTCGTGAAGAATTTCTTTAACGGTTATATCTTCCATACATTTTGAATTGTCTTTGGACTTTGTCAAAACACAAATTGTTTGTAGACATGGGGAGCATGGATATGAATGATATATGACTTTTTTATTGTTCCCGATGGGCATTGATTGTTCAGGATTAACCGGCCCAAACAAAGAAATCGAAGGTGTTGTGGTCGAAGCAGATAATTGCGATACTGATGAATCCGACCCCACAAAAAGTTTTGATAAAGCAATTAAATCTCTAACTTCAGTTAGAGTCAGCTTACCACATAAATTCATAAATTCTTTACTTTTGTCAATCATCTCTTTTATATTTTCTCCCTCTTGAAAGTCGTCCAGATCACCTACATAACAACATTTTAAGGAGTACTTTTGTATTATTATCCGGCAGAAATCTGCTATTTTATCATTAGTAATTCTTCGTAATTTACTTCTTCCTCCGTTAAATATTACTGCATACCTGTCTGATTCTATATTGAGGTCATTCTCAAGTTTTTCTTTCAGACTAACATGGCTATTTTTTTCCGGATATATCTCTGTCTGCCGATGTTTTTCTAATGGTTCAAAATCATTGAACAATTTATAATTGCGTTCGATTTCGTGTTTACCTTCTTCATATGGGTATGAACGCGTAAGCAAATAAGAGCCTCCACTCCGCGTATAGGAGATGCGGGCCGGAATACGGGTTAACCAACCGAAAAGAAATATGTGCCGGATATCGCCTCGTAAATCGACAAATAGATCAAATTGTTGCCTCCTGATATTTTTAATCACTTTATAAACATTTTTTAAAAACGAGTACTTCTTATTTCCATTTTTCCTAATTGATGACCACCACGGACAATCAATAATAAGGCAGGAATCGACGTAAGGATTATTTTCTAAAATCTCTGCTGACCAAGAACCGCAAAGGACTGTAATTTTTGTAGATGGAAATCTTTGTTTTAAAGAATGATAGATCGGGGTCGATAAAATGACATCTCCAATATGATCCAATCTTGCAATAAGTATTGAAGATGGTTCCTTACTATTTTCGTAATTCGATTGACTAAATAAACGAATAGGAAAAGTTATTATATATAAAATAATATTAAGTAAATGTGCTAATAACCTTTTCTTTCTACTGCGCACTTGCATGATCTGATTTTATACTCCTCAATTTATCATCCTCACACATTGTCTTCGCCAGTACACCAAACATGAGTTCATACCGTGGGAATCCGCCAGTAATCCAACAGAATAGTAACATCAAAATCAATGATATGAAAGCTGTGGCATATACAGCATGTTTAAAATCTGGTATTCCTTCTTTCATTAAAACAGGGATAATATTTCGAAATAAAAAAATGAAAATAACAACGTACAAGACAAGACCGCACAAACCTAATGTTGCCACAGTCATCCATAAAGTACTTTCATATCGGGCCATACCAGCAGCAATTTCTAATTTGCTTATAGCATCGAGGTATTCAAATTCATAAATCCCTGTTGAAATAATTCTATTTCCAAAAAGAATAGAATGCCATGAATCTACCCATTTTTCATAACCTTTTTCCATCAAATCAAAGTGCCATTCATCGCTGCTTTCTATACCAAGAGATGCGGAAGGTTGAAAGCCAGGCAGGAACGAAAGAGCACGCTGCGCTTGAGGTGATAACTGCTGCAGTACGCCTAAATTATTATATAACAACGCAAATAATAAAAATACCATAACAGAAAACATTAAGAGATGCTTTATCTTTTTCTCTATGGCTAACCACAATATTAATATAACAGCTGCCATGGCAACTGACACGCGGCCCTGTCCAATTAAGACAAGAGGAATCATTAGTAGTATATCTATTATGATAGCGGCCCGTAGACGTTTATTTTTTGAAATATAAAACAGTATGATTGCTATAAGCATGTTTAATATTGCCGAAGCACGCAAATCATCTGTCGATTGAAATACAAATATTCCTGTTCCCGAGTTTATATTGAAGTCCGAGGAAAGGAAAAATGATACAGCTATTATTATGCGTATGAGGATGATAAAAAAAACAATTGAAAGTGCTATTTTTAAATTTTTCGTGTTGCCGTACTTATAGAAAAGCCAACAAAATAAAAGATAGGTGAGGCCCTTAGAATATGTTCGGATAATACTTCCGGCACCGGACAATAAATCTGCATCTGCGTAATACAAACTTACTGCCAAATGTAAAATGAAATAGGATATCAGCGCTTTGAATGCCCATGAAATTTGAATCCGATCCCGTATAATTTTTTGTTTTCCCTTTATGATTGCCGGAATTAGTGCTAAAACAGACAGCAACAGCCCAGCTTCATCCGGAAAAATCTTGAAACCTACAGTAAAATATCCGCCAAACGTCGCCATACATGGAAATGCCATCCACCAGTTTTTTCCACCCAATAATATCCAGGTTACAAGTGCAATAATACCTAAGAATATTTGAAGGGGAACGATTAGTGTCGGTACCAATAACAACAGAACGATACAGAATATGGACACTACAAGAACAATGATGAAGTAAGGACCATAATACGAATCAGAGGAGATAGAAGAATGTTTCAATCGTATGAATTTCCTATTTACTTTATGGAAATTATTACAGTGCCAGTCATTTAATACCATGGGACGCAACTGCATAGAAACATTCTTTTGCTGAAATATCTTCCATACAATACATCCTTGGATACTTACATTTTTGCAGCCCACAGGGTGAACAGGGCACTTCATGAAAAATAAGCTTTTCGGATTCAACGTATTTACCGAATTCATAAATTGAATTTGCCCCATTTCTTAAGACCACTACCTTTGTACTAACCGCATTAGCAATGTGTCTGGCGCCAGTGTCTACGCTGATCAGAAGATCAATTTTCTTCATGATCGCAGCCGATTCCTCCAAGGATGTTTTACCGGCAAGGGAAAATGTTTTAAACTCTAGTTGGGTTCGGATGTGTTCGATCAGGCTTTCAAAAGAATTTGTTCCTAAAAACAATAGATTTGCTTTCCATTTGTTATAAATCATATTGGCGAGTTCAATATAATTCGATACTGGCCAAAGAAAATTATGCTGAGCGCCTGGATTAATTCCAATCACAACCTTCCCTTTATTAATACCCAAAGATTCCAGAAGGTCCTCTGCTTTTTTTCCAGCTCCTTTAGAAATAAAATAATCGGGCTTCAATGAGTAATGGTTAGTATTTTCCTTTAACCAATGGCCGACCATACGCAGTTTTTGTTTGACAATTAATTCATTCCTTAAAAAAGAAAGGTTGTCTGTTAAAAAATAACCAAACCCCTTGTGAGTAAATCCAATACGTCTAGGAACACCTGCTAACCACATAGCCAAGTGTTCCCGATGATAAGAGGTCGAACTAAAGTTGAGCGCGGTTTCAGCATTAACACTTTTAATAACTTTTACGAAATAAAAAAAACATCGAATTGACCGGATTAAGCCGCCTTTCTTCTCTGTAAACCAGGGCAAATCGATAATTTCAACACCGGCAAGATAAGGATTGTTCACGATCGCTGCTTTGCTGGATGATGATGCAATGCAGATAATCTCTACGTCCGGTTTCTTTTCTTTTACGAATCGTATTGCAGGTGTTGTGAGAAGGATATCACCAATGTGGGTAGGGCCTATAAAGATAATGCGATTATTCCTCTTATGATGATTTCGACCCACACCAAGATATGTGGCGATCTTCCATATCAAATGAAAAATTTTATCAAACAATGATATTAAATAGTATTTATTTTTTGAAATGAAATGATTTGGGTTCATAAACATCATAATAATTAAAAATAAATTTTACATTATTATTCGTGCTATGTTTTATTATTGACGTCTAAACAATCCAGTTTCAAATATAGGCATAGGAGTATCTTCTTTAATGGCCTTGTAATAAGAGAGGCGATAATACGGATCATGTAATTGAAGATGTGACAATCTTTTATTCGGAATATCTGCGCCTTCCACCAATGCGTAGTTAAAATTATGTATTGTTAATATTCCAACAACATATATACATATTCCTAACAATATTAATAGTTTGGCATAAATTATTCCATGTTTTTTTAATGATCTTGCCCATATAAGAGCCAGCCCAGCAATAAACGTAAATAATAAAACTCTTTCTGGAAAACCTTTCACTCCTCCATATTCTAAAGGGAAAAGGACAAATATGCATAGTGTGCAAATTAAACTAAATAATACCGACTTATTAATTTTAAATTTTGGGTAACGGTATATAAAAACAGAAGGAGATAAAAGTAAAACGATAGTCAAAATATTTAAAGGATATAGAAGGAATAACGGTATTTTAAGAAAATTAAATTGAGGGAAAAAAACCATATACCGCAACAGAACCATTAGACGATCATGCATGGCAGAAAACCACTCCCCGTATTCAGCTTTCCCCGGTGGAATAAAAGGGGCATTATATGTATAGTGTAAACAAATAATTATACATGGCAAGATTAGTAAAACGAACCTTATCAACAGTCTTTTATTAGAAGAAAACAGATATTGCCCAAAGATTATTAAAATAAATAAAATAAACCCGAACATGTGAGAACAATAAGTGAAAAAGGCGAATAATGCGACTAGCCATGGTGAGAGGGCAAGATAATTCTTTTGTATTACAATTACCGCTAAAAACAACCCAACACCAACACCCAATAAAAAACTAACATTACCGTGCCAGAAGCTGTAATTAAACTCAAAAATAAATGCAATTGCAGAAGCAATCAGGTTTGACATATTGCTATAATAAAGCAAATAATTTCGAATCCCGGCGAATAAAATCATTAATAGTATTATCAGAAATAGCTTCCCAGCAATTATAACTGGCAGAATTAAAGCCAACGATCCAATTATGAAGGTTGAGCCTATATTTGGAGATAAATAATTATTCCACGAATAATGTATTCCAATTTCAGTCATTAATATTTTTGATTTAAATATATATCCTTGATATAACCAATCAGGATAATCCTGCATAGGAATATATTTATCCATAAATAGAAATAAAATAAATAGAAGAAATACTAAATAGAAAATACAATGCCTATGCAATCCACAATTGCTTTCTAATTTTTTATACGCTAAATGTTCTATTTCCTTTCTTTGCAGTGGAAACTTATAGCCATATAGCTTCCTTATCGTATTAATCATCTTTAAATATCCACTTTATTCTTCTGCCGTTAACGACTACTCTATTCCCCAGCCATATGAAAGAACATGGCGCAAATATCATGGGGACAATAATTAACCAAAAAAACCAATACTTTTTGTATATCGGTAACATCAATTGATAAATACCATCCAGATTATTTCCGCTTCTTTTTCTTAAAGAAATATCATGCATAACATAATCTTTGAGTACAAGATATTTTGCATTTTGTACGGCTTCATTGGTATATCCTTTTTTCCTCAACTCTTCAAAAATCATGGAGCTGCCGACTGCAAAGCACTTGTACCACCAATCCCTGTCTGAACAAGAATTGCTTCCCCTCTGTAATACTAATGCTTCTGCAATAATATATGCATTGCATCTATATCGTACTGCTGTATATAAAGAATATAAAAATGAAAATCCGTATTCAATATAAGGCCCATATTCCGCAGGAGAANNTTCCTTCTTTATAACAATGCATGATATAAACCCTAATTTAAGCCCTAAATCTTTTAATAATTCATTGTGATTATCAAAAGATTTGTCATTTTTATATTTTAAATATTTATCGTTTATTCTTTTAGAAAAATCATTTGACCAGATTGAATAATTGCATATTATCAGATTACGATCAGATTTAATTAAATCGAATATCCTCCCAATCGCATGAGGCGCCATTTTATCATCGTCACCGAAAATCCACAAATATTTCCCCGCTGCCATATTTGCTAAAATATAAAAATTTTCATCCCGGGTATTTTTACTGTTTCTATGATACTTAATGAAGCTGTATGTGCTCTGGAATGATTCAACTATTTCCTTCGTATTATCAGTGCCTGCATCGTCGGAAACAATGATCTCAATATCCTCTTTGTAGCCGCGCACAGATTCTATGATACTCAATAAACAATCTTTTAATTCTAAAGCACGATTATAGGTGGGTATGCAAATTGATAGGACAGCCATTTGGTTTTATCTTATGTAGAGCGCACAAATCGTAGGGAGAAATTGTATTTATATGTCTATTTGATTTCTGTAGTACTCCAAAATAGATGGATTATTGCAAAACCAATTTACCATTTTATGAAAGCCATTTTCAAAAGAGTATTTTGGCCGCCATCCTAATTTGCTTTTTATCTCTTGATTGTCGGCAATCCATATTGAAGTGTCCCAATCACGATCGCTCATTGATCCCCAGTGCGGCACGTCAGTGATCTTCATAACCTGCTTGGCAACTTCAATTACATTTTGTAATGTTGTTTGCACGCCCGATCCTACATTATACACAGCACCATATTCTTGCCCGGACTTCTTAGCTGCAAATTGATAAGCGTCGATAACGTCGTCAATATAAACAAAGTCACGCACAATATTTTGATTAACGAGCGGTGGAAAAAGTCCTTTCAATCCCTTTATAATAAGGGTTGGCAGCAGGCGCCTCGGATCTTCATAGGGGCCATAAACAGCATAAAGCCGTAATGTTGAAATATTTGCCCTATTTTTTTGGGCACTATAGCGGCAGAATAATGTTGCAGACGCTTTTGCAACAGCATAATAACTATTGGGTTCCAGCCAATCGTATTCTGATGGAGGATGATCCTTAAAACCATATTCGGATGAAGAGCCGGTATTCACAAATGCTTCAAAACCAGCATTCAAACATGCTTCGACAAGATTTATTGTTTCAAGAATATTGGTCTGAATAATTTTCTCAAGATTGTTTTGCCAAGAATAATTTCCGTTCGCCGCGAGGTGAAATATCCATTCCGGTTTAATTGTTTTTATAAGGTTTTCTGTCTCTGTTTTATCATTTAAATTCATTATATGAATCCGAACATCCTTTTTGATATCTTCAATACGCCAATGCGTATATTCTTCTCTCATTAACAGATGGACTTCATGTCCATCCTGTAATAGACTTCGAGTGAGGTTAGCACCGATAAAGCCGGAAGCCCCGGTTATGACTACACGCTTCATAGAAGAATTCTTTATGATAAAGATTTTTTAAAGAAAAGGTTTCTTCTTATCACTTTGTAAAGATGTAAACCACATGACGAGTATATATTAATAATTTCAGAGTAATCATCTAAATCTTTCTTCAAATGTAATTCAATAATTGAAAACTTACATTTTTTTATTGTGTCCAATGCACCAGTCAAAACCTGCAGTTCGTATCCTTCAACATCGATTTTAATTAAGTCAATTTCCGATAAAGTTTTTATTTCTACAACATCATCAAGACGTCTCATTGTAACATTACGTTTATTAGAAGCGCTATCGTCATTTAATAATGTATTAGCACTATTTGTTGGATTATCAAAAGCGATAATAATATCTTTATTTTCATTGCCGAGTGCGAGATTGAACAACTTAACTGAATTGCCGTAGCTTGATAAGCGATCACGTGAAGCTTCAATGCATTCTTTCATCATATCAAACATATAATACTGCGGATTTGACACTATTTTAAAAAAGTATTCAGCGAGCACACCTGTATTGCATCCAAGATCAATAATTACCGGATTACTTTGCTGCTTTAATTTAGCCAAATAGATAGGTTCAATAATGTCACTATGAAGAAAATTATCAATATACGGAGGTACTTCTAGTTTATTTTTTAATTGCATCCCTTCGCGCGTTTCTATTGGCAGAAAAATGGACGTCTTTACACTTAAAATCAATTTTATTCTCTTAAAGAATGAATACGATGACGCTCTATAAAAAGCCTTGAGTATCCAGTAAACCTTATTCCGCATTTCAATTATTTTCTCAATGATATATTGTCTATTTTATTTCTTATGACTTCCGCAATTCTTTCGCCAGTTAAACCATGCATATCGTAAATAAAATTTTGACTTCCACACACGCCATTTGGTGTATTTCTTATGCCGCATTTAATCATTGAACAGCTCAATCCATGCTCTACAATAATTTCAGAGATAAGAGATCCTAAGCCGCCTATGATGTAATGTGCTTCAACAGTAACGACGAACTTGAAGCGGCTCATTGTATCTACTATATCGTGAATCGGCGGCGGACTAACGCATGATACAATCATTATTGTAGAGAATATTCCATGCTGCCTTAGTATATCCGTCGCTTTGACAGCTTCATGAGTAATGCTACCTAGTGCAATAATTAAAACGTCTTTACCTTTATCAATAATTTGTGCTCTGCCAAGTTCAAAATGACCATTCATTTCTTTGACAACTGATTTATCATCTTTACTTAGTCGATAATAAACAGGTCCGGGTATATTCCATGTGGCAGAAAGTGCTGTACTTGCTTGTTCATAATCAGCAGGAGTAAGAATTGTAATTCCAGGTTGAACTCGAAGGACACCAATGTCATCAATTCCATAATGTGCTATTCCATCTTTGCTATATTCAATGCCTCCCCCTATCCCAACAATGCGAACAGACAATTGATGATAGATTGGGCCATTACGAATAAATTCATATGGGCGCAATACTGAAAAAGGTGCAATCGTGTAAGTAAAAGGAATATAGCCTGCTTCGGCCAATCCTGTTGCCAATCCAACCATATTCTGTTCTGCTACTCCAACATTTAAAAAACGTTTTGGAAATGTATCGGCAAAAGTTTCTAGAGCCATATACCCTAAGTCTGCGGTCAGCAGGAAAATACGTTCATCTTGATGCGCTAGTTCAACAAGAGTGTTAAAGAATGCTTTTCTCATATTTTCCTTCAATTTCTTCTAACGCTTGTTGATACTCTGCATCTGACATTGGCCAATAGTGCCATTTAATCCTATGTTCCATGAAAGATACATCTTTACCACATACCGTATGCGCAATTAATACATTTGGCTGCCCGGTCTGTGTATTTAAACTCTTTATAGTTTCAATAATCTTACTCGTATCATGTCCATCTATATCGTATACATTCCAATCAAAAGCATTCCATCGGTTTGCTAATGGTGAAAGGTTTAAAACTTCGTCCGTGTAGCCAAGTGCTTGTTGACCATTCAAATCTACTATTACAGTAAGATTCGAAAGTTTATGGTGTGCCGCAAATATGACAGATTCCCAGAGGGAGCCTTCATTGCATTCACCGTCACTTACTAACACGAACACGCGTCGAGATGAATTTTGAAGTCTGGCAGCCAAGGCAGCACCCGCGCCAAAGGACAAACCCATGCCAAGGGAACCTGTTGAGAAATCGATGCCGCTAACCTTATGATCAGGGTGTACCCCTAAAGTACTTCCGTCATTGTGATAATTATTTATTTCATCTTCACTGATCCACCCTTTAAGATAAAGGGCTGCATACAGAGCTACCGCTGCATGTCCTTTCGACAACACAAAGCGATCACGATCCGGGTCCTTTGGAGAAGAAATTTTTAAAACATCAGAATACAGTGCCGCTATAATATCGGCAATCGATAAAGCAGAGCCTATATGTCCCGTATTCGCCCTTTTTGAGCAATCAAGTATGATTCGCTTGATCCAATAAGATGATACGTGTCTATTTTTTACTTGTACCATTATAGAGAAACCTCAACAATGTCATTGAAAACTATTCTTCATGTTGTATTTATAAATGCGAGCACGTCTTATCAATTGACTTATTGGAATGTAAGGTATTTTCAACAAATGTCTTGGTATAAAAAACAGAGGATAGACAAAAAGATAAAATTGCCAGTGTCTGCCAAATGCATTTTTTACTAATCCTTTTTGAGTGTACATTTTTTTATAATCGCCCAAGACCAACTGATTCAAAATATATTTTGGTAAATCATTTCTTATTAATGCTTTTTCACTATCTGCAACATTCTTTTTACTCAAAAGGCCTTCATTTTCTAAATCATGATAAAGTTGAATCACGTTAATATATCCGTTGATCATCAAATCATACGTCAGAGTTTTAGGTATTCTACCAGCAATGGGAAGTGTGCCTAAAAAAATAAATGGGCCTTTCTTTGAGAGTGCAATACGCGATGCGACATCTAAATGTGCTGACCATTTGCCTATTCTAACGCTCTTGATAAATTCTTTTGCATATTCTGTCTTTAAAGTTAATGACGGGAGAAAACCAAGCCCTGCATATAAAAAGAATTCCAAACCATTTTTGAATATTATATTTTTCTCTGGAAAAAAAACACGTCGTTTAATCAAATAATCATCGCCTTCAAATGCATAATGGCTTGAACATATCATGGAAGGATTATATTGTTCAATTAAATCTAGGATACAATGAATAGTCCCGGGCAAGACAATGTCGTCATCAGAGAATAAGGAAATGTAGTTGCTATCGGTATTTGATATTGCTGAAATTAAGTTTTTATCTAGCCCAACATTATTAGTATTCCTTATAGAACGCATATATTTATATTTATTCATATAATCAACAACAACATCGTTCGTGTTATCCGAAGATGCATCGTCTGCTATAATTATCTCAATTGGCATATTTTCATTTATTTGACATAAAATAGAATCAAGTTCTTTTCTTAATTCTATCGCACGATTGTACGTAAGTATACAAATACATAACTTTGGTTTCATACTTTTAACAACCTTAACCTTAGAGAGTAATTTGCATATAATGGCCAGATGAAAGCCCCTGGAATCATACATAGTAATGTCCCTAGTGCCACACCTGTGATCCCCCAATATTTCCCAAAATATAAAGGTAGAAATATAAATATAGGAGCTTGTACTACAAAGGCGATCGCTTGCCATTTTACCAAGCCTAAGCTGTTCAATAAAACGGATTGAGTATTTATCCATCCACTAAGTATTGCCTGAAGGGCAATGAATCCAGCGAGGGTATAATCGGATAGGTCTCGTCCTGCCCAAATGTAAAGTATAATCGGATGAAATAAATAAATCGCTCCGCCGCCTACGATAAACAATGAAGGCCATATTATTCGTTTACAGTAAGATAATTTACTCCGAACAAACTCCCAATCATTAAGATGTGCTTTTTGCGTATACAAAGGAGCGAGCGGCGCTAATAACGCCAGGTGAACAGTAATCATGAGTCCAAATATTTTTTGAACCAAACTAAAGTCACCAGCCTTCGATAATCCAGCGACATTGCTGGCTAAAAATAAACTAATGTTGGATATAAAAATACCAACTGATGACTGGACAAAGAACTCCATGCTCCGGCTAGAAACTGATTTCAAATGTTTATATTGGCTCGTCAATGGTATCCACACAAGAGGCCATTCCCTTTTCATCAGGAACCAGACCGTGCTTAAAACATTGGTCAGCAGGTACGCTAGAAAATAACATATGATTACCCATTTGAAAGTAAAAAATAGAGATGTAATCCAGAAAAGAATTAGCAATAGAATCGATTGGGCTGCCGTGATGAAGCAAGACAGGTTCACTTCCTGAAATGCAAAAAAACCAGTTCCCATCAACGTAAATGGGATACTAATAAAAAGAGAAATTAACGCAATAAGTATCAATAAATGAACGTCAGATACGATTTCAGCTTGTTGAATTTTAAAAATGCCAGCCCAAGGTAGAAAAGTCTCAAATGTCAGATAAATTAAGGATAGAAAAATTCCGACTACGAAGGTAAAGAAAAATATCGATAAGTAGAGTTCTCTTTGTTCGGCTGTAGACCTTCCTCCGGCGCTTGCAACCAATGCTGCCAGCCTGTTTCCCATGCCATAACGGAATCCTAAATCAAGAGCCCATGAAAGATAGATAAAGGTAACCAAGATTGTCCACAACCCAAACTCCTCTTTCGTCATCATCCGTGCCGCAATAGCCGTGATTACCAGCATAGATGCCACTGTTGTAACTCGGGCACCTACTGAAGCTACGGAGCCCAATAAAAGTTGTGTGTTTTTAAAAGAATAACATGTGAAGGACGCGAATTTCATTTAAGTGTTGAATTATTATGATAAGGTATTTCTATGCCAAGTTGTCGTGAGTTTACTTGAAAAAATATCGCCGTAATAAAGCTTTAACCAGACTTCTTTTCCTTCGTATAGTTCGCCTTTCATTCTTTTCGTGAAGTCACGTTTAAGCGCAAATATTAATATTAATGTTATGTCGTTTGGATTACAATGCCAAGTGTCGATCTATGCTGTACCATATTTCTTGTACCAATGATTGAAATCCACAACGGCACTATTCACTTTCAACTTTTAGATCAGATCATAGGATAACGATTCACAATCATTCAATTTTCTGTTTTATAAATTGGATATACATTTACAGAACTATCTCTTAACGTGCTGAGATGGATTCCCCATACATCGCGAAACAATATTCTGAATGTATTCACGGAACTCATACCATCATAAAATTTCGCTTTTGAGTTCTTGGGCCAGAGCACGGAGTTCAATATTCCAAAAGAAGACTTCATTTGAATGCCTTTTCCCCTCCTTCGTAAAAATCTATACCCATGATCAGCTTGAAGTATCACCATCGTGTTCGATCTTTGCTCAGGAGACAAACTATCAAGCCCCATGTGCAATAAATTGAGGATAGTGCTATCCGTATATCCTACATGAACCAGGAACGCTTGATCATTTGCAGGATCTAATAAAGGATTTTTTCTTTGTATGGAATTTATGTACAATGGCAGATATGGCTCATGAGGCATGAGTATATGAGCATAAACAAATATTCGCTTTCCATCGTTTGGAAATAACTTTAATAAAGTATGTAAACTGTCAATAATATTCCTATTATAAAACATTTGGGGCATAGCTTGCTGATTATTGAATTTTGAAAGTATCATACCTAGAGCACTGGGGACTACAATGCCATCAGGCACCTCCTGTAATTTAAATAAATCACAAAAACTATTGTCATAAAGTGAGAGATTGCAAATTTCGTATCCTCGCGTTTTAAAAAAGGTCATGACTGGCGATTGGCATATCCTTTCTCTCAATAAAAGCAATTGTTGAACACTGAGATATCGCTGCCCATTTATTGGCAGCATTGCGCCATAGGTTGTCGCCGCAATAGAAAAAGGCGTAAAATCATAATTCGAGACGCATGAGTCATACACTGTAAACCCGAGTGATTCAAGTCCGCTCCGGAATGTCGTATCTTTATATCCCCATGCTTCATTCAATATTAACGAACTTGGATGTTCGTCGAGAATGATCCAAAATATTCGCTGCGGAATTGTTGCTTGGACCTCAGAAATATTTGATTCTTGAATATTGAATAGATCAGAATCGAATTTGTAATTTGGCGTTAATAAATATTCGATAAATGGGACGATGGCAAGAACAAGAGTAGTAAACAGAAGGAGTGCTCGATTTTTTTGCTTATCATTTAATTTTCGCAATATCCATATCAGTCCGAGTCCGCATAAAATCAAAATCAAAATAAATACCATATTCTGTTTGTTATAAAAATACCGTTCTACCCAATATCCTGCAAATTGTTCCCATGTAGAAACAATTGCCGAATATTCAAAAAAGATGTAAGTAATAAATACGAAAATCAATGCCGTTTTTGATCCGTCATCAAACAATTTTGACTTTGAAAGATAAATACCTGTCGGAATAATACACAACAAATATCCGGCATACAGAAGTAGTCCTTCCTGCATCTGTTTAAAGGTCAAAGATTCGAATATACTTTTTCCGATACATGAGAGAGCCATCACGAATAGGCTTGGCCATAACCAGCGCATTGTTTTTTTAAGGAAATCGCTAAAAATCATATTAACGGACATCCTTTTTTTCAAAGAGATAAATCATGCGATCGGTCGGTTCGACTTTCCAAACGTTTTTTACTGTAAAGAGATTTGTAAACACTTTTAACAATTCTTTCTGTGTATACCAGTCAAATTGATTTATATGTGAACGAAATAGTTTTCTAATTTGAGAATCAGTGTTTGGAATAAATTCAAGAAATATATATTATTTTGTCTTTGAACATAGATCCGCGAGCATTGGAAATGTAATATTCGCCTGACCGGCTAAGTGACGAGAAATATCCAACATCATAATGACATCTGGATCGATTCTCTCTTCTGTTCTTTTTCGTTCATATATGTTCTTACTTCTTTTAGTGCTTGCTCTACAATCTTTACCGTTTAATTTCAACTTTTCCCTCAGGACTTAGGACAGCGATTTGTGATCATTCATTTTTTGATTCAATTAGTGGACTAACATTTTCGGAACTATCTTTTACTGTGCCGAGATCGATCCCCCAATAATCGCGCAACAATATACGGAATGTATTCACGGAACTCATACCGTTATAAAACTTTCCATTCGAATATTTAGGCCAAAGCACGGCATTCAATATTCCGAAAGACGACCTCCATCGGAGGTCTTTTTCGCCTTTCTGTAAATACCTCGGACCATGATCAGATTGAAGTATTACCATTGTGTTCGTCCTTTGATCGGGAGACAAACTATCCAGCCCCGCATGGAATAAATCAAGGATGACACTGTCGGTATATCTTACATGAGACAAATATGCTTGTTCATTATAAAGTTCGAAATATTGATCTTTTGTTTGCGTGGTTTTTTTTTCCAACGTCAGATATGGACCATGAGGCATAAGTAAATGAGCATAGGTAAAGATTTGTTGATTATTATTAGGAAGAGAATGTAGTAATGTATGCAAGCTGTCGACAATTTCCATGTTATAGAATCCCATAGATACGGATTCCAGGTTTTCGAAGTGGGAGAGTAGTACGCCCAGAGCGCTCGTACCGATAATTTCTCCATGATAAGTAACAATCTTTCCCTGATCTGCAATAAACATTTTTTTATAATCTGCACCCAGAAATGAGAGAATGTGAGTTTCGTACCCGTGATTTCTCAAAAAAACCAAGACCGGCGATTGCCTTATCCTTTCTCCCAAAGCAAACCATTGCCGGTAACTGAGAACCTGCTGCCCGCTTATCGGCAGCATTGCACCATAGGTTGTCGCCGATATAGAAAAGGGTGTAGAATTATAATTCGAGACACATGAGTCATAGACAGTAAACCCAAGTGATTCAAGCCCGCTCCGGAATATTGTGTCTTTATATCCCCATAGTTCGTTCAATACTAATGAACTTGGATGTTCATCAAGTATGATCCAGAATATTCGCTTTGGAATTGCCTGTTGGTTTACAGCACCCGGTGACTCTTGAACACTGAAGAGATCAGAACCGAAGTGGTAGATTGGCGTCCGTAAAAGATCGATACACGGAACAGCGGAAAGAACAAAAGTAGTAAACATGAGGATCTGCCGGTTCTTTTTATCTTGATTCATGTGCGTCTGCAACCACATCAATCCAATTCCACAAAAAGCTACCGTCAAAATAAACACAGTATGCTGCATGTTAAAAAGATACAGATACACCCATCGCTTTGCAAAGTTCTCCCAGGTCGAGAATATTCCTACATAATCGAAAAAGATATAGGTGCCGCATGCGAGTATCAATGCCAGTTTAGATTCATCAGCAAACAATTCTGCCTTTGAAAAAAGAATGCCCATTGGAATGATGAATAGCAGGTACCCTGCATACAGAAGCATTCCCTCCTGCAATTGCACCAAGGGTGCCGATAAAAGTGCACTTTTTTGGAAATACGAAAGAATTATTATGAAAAGAATTGGCCACAGCCAACGTAATATTTTTTTTAGAAAATCGTTCACACCTGTATTAGGAGGCATCCTTTTTTTCAAAGAGATATATCATGCGATCGGTCGGTTCGACTTTCCAAACGTTTTTTACTGTAAAGAGATTTGTAAACGCTTTTAACAATTCTTTCTGGGTATACCAGTCAAATTGATTTACACGTGAACGAAATAGTTTTTTAAATTGAGAATCGGTATCAGGAATAAATTCAAAAAATACATATTTTTTGGTTTTTGAGCATAAATCCACAAGCATGGGAAATGTAATATTCGCCTGCCCGATCAAGTGATGAGAAATACCAAGCATCATAATGACATCCGGATCGATTCTCTCTAAGAACGACCTTCGTTCACTGCTCATCCACCCTAGAGAAGGCGAAGGATTAAGTATGTTCATGACGAGAGGAATGAGATTTGTTATTTTTTCCTTTTTTGTTGAAAGGTATAATGCCTCAATCGATGAGGGATCACGGTCAAGTGCTATCACCATCTCTGAGTGTGCAGATGCAATTTTTGAAATAATGCCGGTATTGGAACCGATATCGACCACTGTTCGAGGCTTAATTTCTGTAATTGCCTTTTCAATAATTTCTATTTTATTCTTCAGGTACAAAGGATGCACACAATCATCGGAATAATAATTCTTCCAGTTTAAAAATGTTTTGCTTTTCGGAAGCGATTGAACCGCTTGTCGAAGATTGAATATCAATCTCGCTTGATTCACCGCATGTGAACCAATGTGTATTTTACGAACAGTATCCTGATTAGATCTTTGTGATCGAGCATGTAAATGGAGATGAATACATAAGGATAGCCTCAACCATGTACGGTAAGGCAGCATGGTGCTTGCCAATGCGAGCGGTATTCCGTCATGATACACTTGTCCTATCCGCACCATATCATGATCTATGAATGCCATCAATGCCAGAGGAGCAAGAAAACTCTCACAAAACTGCTTGTAGGCGCACCAGAGTCTTTGATCGCCGGAGAAAAAAGACAATGTATCGATAAGCTTAGGTTTTCCATGAGCAAACTGGATATTAAATGGAGTAGCATCTTTAAGACTGAATCCGTGGGAAAGCGCTAGTTCCTGAATTCTGAGCGTACAAAGCGCAGCATCCCTGTATTGTTCATATGACCATTCGTATGGATAGGTTATTTGTTTGACTTGAAATGGGCGAATAATAAGAGGATGTTGTGGAATAGAAAGAGGAATTATTTTTTCCTCTTCATGGGGAACAAGCAATTCCTCTTCTACTAATTTCTTATACAATCCGCTCGCAATCAGCTTCTCATACGTAACTAAATAATTTTCAGTGATTGCCCGATAGAATGCACCTTCATATTCAAAAATAAATCCATCGCTGTCCCGGAATGAAGCAGGATCTTTTTTAAAAACATTCATTTGGGGGGATCTCTCCGCCATAATTTGTTCCAGATTCTGGTTACAAACAAGCGGATATTTTGAAAATAGAAAATAAAAAAACCGAAGAGAATTAATAAAAACTGAAATACGTAGCTTAACGAACCCGGGTCATTATACTGCGCTCTCAATACGGCCGGCATGAGAATTACAAAAAATCCTAAAATCAGAATAGTTTTTAAATTCATTATATTTACTCTTAAGAAAAAACTCCGGCACTCTTTTTAGCGAAATAATGAACACAAGATAATGTGAACAATGCGTCTACTGTAACATCCGGAATTTATGATACCATCCTGATAAGGTTTTCCCGTATAGATGTTCAATGACGCGATAGCTCGCAGAACCGACAAATGCCAGTATCATCGAAATAAGAACGATAGTACCTTTCTTTGGTCGGTCTTTTTTTGCAGCCGCACGTCCGTAGTCCAAAACATTTATAATGGGAGTAGTCCGAATTTCTTCGATCTTGGCAAGTTCATATTGTTTCTTTAATTCTACATACATTGTAGAATTGATTTGCACTTCCCGCATCAATCGTTCCTCATCGAGAAGCAATTGTGGCGAGCCGCTGACCGATCTATTCTTTTCACGAAAAATCTTGAATGCATTTTCCGCTTTTGAAAGGTCTGCTTTCACTTCCACCAGCCGTGCATCGATCCACATCCTCTGCTCTGAAACATTTGAATTTCTCTTCATACGAATATTTATTTCGACTTCACGGATGATATTATTTAAAATATCTGCAGATAATTGCGGTTCTTCCGTTTCAATGGCCATCGTTACGACGCCTATTTTGATATCCATGGAAACTTCCAGCGCTGTACGAAGAGCAAGGAGCGCAACTTCATATTCCCGTTCTGAATTCTTTTCCTTGATTTCCCAAAATTGAATGAGGTTGGCAGAATCAGGATACGCTTTTGTTTTATACCTTGAGTAAATAACATTCCTTAATACCGATTCGCTTCTGATAATTGTAGGATACAGCTTGACGAGCGCCACTTCCCCGTTGACACTTACTCCGGCAAGAGCAGCAAGATCGGACATCCCTCCGGATGCAAGCTTTGATTTGTCGGTGTCCGGCAAAAGAATTGCTGTCGATCTGAAATATTCAGGCAGGAGGAAACTGATAATTACCGCTAATACTGTCACACCACCTGTAACAATTCTGATAAACTTTCTGGAGTGCCACAGTACCGAAAGGATATCCATCCAATCGCTGCGGGATTCTTTTTCCGCCTGCTGTGAAGGATTTTCTTCCATATTTTGAGAGGATGATTTCAATGTTTAATTAGTGCTGGGTAACTTAGTGCTTTGTTATTTAGTGCTTTGTGAGTTAGTTGTTTTTGTTTTTATGTAAATATTGAATAAATCCACCGATAAGTTTTTTAATATCTACGGTCAACATCATCGAATCATCAAATTCTTTTTTAGTAATGTAATTACAGTCACATGTGATATATAATAATGATTGCACTTCAGACGCCGAACGATATGCATACCGCATAAATACAATGAAGCTTTTCTTAGATCCCGAATCAAATCCCTCCGCAATATTCGCCATGATGGAAACACACGCGCGTTGTATTTGATCTTTCAATCCGTAATCTTTTGCAAATTCATTCTTTCGCGTAAGAACATATATACTCTTTGTAAGTTCTCTCGCCTTTTTCCATGATTCGATTTCCTCAAATCGTTCTATTTTCATAGAGATGCACTCACTTTTGCATTACGAGCCGCACACTATCTAATCGCGAACTACATATTATCCAATTACGAACCACGTACTCTCAAACCACGAACTATGTGTCATCCAACTACGAATCACGCACTATCAACCACGACCTATGTATATTATCCAACAACGAACTACGCACAATCAACTACGAACTAATTTCCTCCCTTACTTCGTTATCTGAATAATGCCGATGGTAATTGCCGCTAAACTTGCCATAATGGTCGCCCAGTCCCTGAGAATTGCAAGCGTTTCGGTTTTTGTTTCAATTTTCTTTGGTACAAATATCGTACTTCCGCCCAGGATATCCGGATTAGAAAAGATGAACCATCCTTTTTCCCATTTTCTGCCATTTGGCAGCGTCACAACGACCCTGTCTTCGTCCGCTTCATCTTTCATTCCACCCGCTTGATCCAGGTAATAGCTGAGACTTGCTCCTTTTTTATGGACAACTGCCGCCGGCACAAACACTTCACCGCGTACCATGACAACTTCCTGCTGGAAAGAGATCATAATGGAATCACCTGCAAGTAACTCAATATTCTCGGAGGATTCAGTATCCTGAAGAGCTTTTTTGAAATCGATGGGCACTAAACCGGCATTATCCCATTTTCGGATCAGTGTCGATCCTTCCAAGTATGCGCTCGGGCGTAATCCGCCGGCCCTGTTGATAAGGCTTGACAGCCTTTCGTTTTCTACGCGAAGTGCATACGATCCGGGATAGAGAACATAACCGTAAATTTCTACAACCCGCTGCAAATTGTATTTTGGATTTGAGGGCACCATCAGGTGATCATAATCTTGAAGAAGGCTTGATTCTCTGTTTCCCTCCTCCCAATAGGCGCTTTGAACATCGAACTTCTTAATTGTGCTCAGAGATCCGATCTGCGTTGTGTCGAGCCGTGATAGTTCCCATGAAAAATTGGACGCTCCTTCTGTAAGCCCGCCCGCCATCAACACAAGATCCGTCACCGTCATACTATCATGCCGGGGATACGTTCCGGGCTTTCTCACTGCACCGCCCACGCTGACCGTATGTTCCGGAAAAAACTGGCTTTCTTTATAAATGACCAGCGAATCTTCATTTTTCAATTCTATGTTATTCTGTGTTTCGCCGACAAATGCAAGCCGCGGATTGAAAGAGATTAATTCACTGCGAAGATTGGGAAGCAATCTGAACAGCATTCCGCGCTCAGAAAAAGTATTCCGGTCCAAGCTGTCTGCTTCAAGGAGAAGATCTTTCACACGCATACCGGGTGTCAGTTGAAAGGTTCCAGGTTTCTTTATATTCCCTGTGATTGTGACACGGTTTTCCGGGAGTAATCCGACTTGAAGAACAGACACGATATCGCCGTTTTGCATCTCGAATTTGCTCCCCACCGCTTCTTGAACCACAGTAAAATGAAGATCGAAATCGAGAAAGTTCTTTGAATAGTTTTTCTGCTCATCAAAAGGCACGAGGCGTTCAATATGGATGCGCTGAAAGTATGCATCGAACCGCAATCCACCGGCAAACTCCAGTAAAGTACCAAGATTCTCTTTTTCCTTCATTTCGTACACTGCAGGCCGTAAGACAAATCCGGCAATACATGCTCTTATACCGACAGGTTTCACAAACACAATGTCCCCGTCCTGTAGGCGAATATCTTTGGAATTGTCTGCCCGTAAGGCATAGTCGTAGAAATCCAGTGTGCCGAAGACATTTCCGCTGCGAATAATCTGAATAGTACGGAGGCTTCCATTGATCGTAGGCCCGCCTGAAAGATAGAGGGCGTTAATCGCGGTGGACATGGAAGAGAGAGCGTATCCGCCGGGCTTTTGAACTTCACCGAGAACAAATATTTGAATTGTCCGCAATTTTCCAAGTGATACATCGAGGAAGGAAGTTGCTCTGCTCTCTCCATTCCGAAGGCTGGAATACACCGCCGTCATCCGTCTGGCCATTTTGCCCTTGAGCTGTTGAATCGTCAATCCATTCGCTCCGATAGGGCCGACATCCGGAACTAAAACATTTCCTTCCCGGTTCACGGGAAGCTGATAATATAACTTTGTGTCACCCCATACCGAAATGATGACTTCATCGCCCGGCCCCAGGGCATACGAAGGAGGAGTAGCGACATCGAGGATTGGCTCAAATGTCGACAACGGGTATTGAAAGATCGTGTAGCCAAACGGCTCCAGGTGAACCGCTTGCGGCCTGCCCTCAAAACCGGGAACGACACTGTCTTTCATCACCTTGAAAAATTCTTGCCGGCTTTCCTTTTTTATCGTACTGAAGTAATTTGGAGATTGTTTTGCTCGATTTGCCGTATCCGCCGATGATGTCGTTTGCTGCATCTTGCTCAAGTACTCTTCAAGATTAACATTGAATGCAGCCGCTCGATTGACCGCCTCTTCCCGAGTGATTCCCAAATCCTTGAGCTTCTTTTCAATTTCTTCCGGGGTCATATTTCCAAGCACAGTTTCCGCCTGTGACTTAGATTGAGCAGGCAATCGGATAGAATAATTCGAAATGCCTATGAGCATAACTGCACACAGGAGAATTGAATGTCTACTCATGGTATGCCCCTTCTGTATCAACCGTCAGCGTACATGCCTCCAAAATAGATTCTCCGGCACATGAGGTCGGATGGGTGTTGAGTCTAAGGAAACAAGGAATGTACGATGTTTCATTTTTTCTGTTTTTTGTGCGATCACTGTTTGAAAAATGCTGTAAGCGTGTGCCAATTATTTCGTATATCTTCTGAAACAACTTTTACGTCTGCCAGTACGGGGATGAAATTCGTATCTCCATTCCAGCGCGGAACGAGATGAAAATGAATATGTTTTTCAATACCAGCACCCGCCGCCCTTCCTACGTTTGCACCAAAATTAAATCCGTTTGGTTTGCTGTTCTTGTCCAGTGCCTGCATACACCGTGCAACGGTTTTCATGACTTCCAGGGTCGCCTTATCTGTCAGTTTACCCATCGATGAAGTGTGCATATAGGGTACAACCATCATATGGCCATTGTTGTACGGATACCTGTTCATCACAACAAAACATTCTTTCCCGCGCCACACGATAAGGTTCTTTTCATCATCGTGTTCCTTTGCTATTCTACAGAAGAGGCATCCCTTTGACTTCTTGTTGCTTTGAAAGGATTGTATATAGACAGATCTCCACGGAGAAAATAGGCGCTTCATCTCAATTCCGTCTTTTCCATTGCTGTCGTGTGCAGGTAAGTCATGGCATGGTTCATGGGCAGTTCTCTCTACGACTATTTCTTAGCAATGTATCAAACAAAGATATGCCAATCAAGATGGTACAGCGATTAACGTATTCTAGAGAGAGCAGTACGATGCTGCTTTTCGACGTGTTTACTTATAATTCATACTCTAGATGAAGTGTTGGAACGAATTCTACAATATTTCCGTACACCCTTCTCGATTCAATATGGCCCTGCAATTTAATCCTATGATTCAATTTTGACGCATTCCAAGCCGCCTCAAGTGCACTCAACACATGGTTCGCGATGATGACATAGGAAACAGTAGTAGCAATATTATAAAAATTGTTTGCATCACCTCTCATGGTACTGTAGGCAAGAAAACGTGGCGATACATTACCTATTCCATTATTTCCAAGTACATCTTCTTTCGTAAACCCGCTTGCATCATCCCAGCCGCCGCCAAATTGAGAATATTTCCCGATCATTTCATAATATTGTTGGTCGCCATGCGGTGCAAGTTTGTGAGTAAAACCGGTCGGTTGAATAGTCAAATCTCCGCCTATTGCATCCTCGGCAGCATTCAAGTCATTCCACCAAGATTGAAGGCCCGGATCTGTAGTGAGAGATAATGACTTATTGAAGTTAGCATTGATCCAACCGGCATATCTGACGACCGACCAGTGTTCATCTGCATATTTTTGAAAAAGGTTTGTTTGATTGTCACCTTTTTTTTCATATGTCGCATACATAACCCACATCAATACTTCTGCCCCGAGGAACGCGGCACTTTGCCAGTAATTTTTCGTATAGAATTGGCCTGCACCCGGGATGACAGCGGAAAATAATCCGGCTCTCAAAGGAGAGTATAATCTCTTATAGACTACTGTACTCGCGGCACCAGAACTATCCGAACTGTTTTCGTCATTGATATTCGTTGAGAAATCATACTGCAAATTGCCTGTCAGCGAGCACCTGTTGTTGTGAATTGCGGGACAAATTCTGTATTGCCCATGTAGGTTCATGCACAAAAGAAAAAGGCTGCATATTTCCAATATCATCATCCTGGATTTCACTGTTCACCTCATAAATTGACGTGGAAGAATATCGNNGTGGGATATGCATAGAAGGAATATGTCTCAAGCCGAAGTTCGAATCCAACATCCCGCTTCCACTCATTTATGGAAGGTATTTTACCGGTCCATGCGTCTCCAATATCGTAAAATACAGATCCAAAAAGCTTTTTGAAATAGAGCTGGAGGATTCGGAAATTCAGTTCGGTCTCAATAGGAAATCGATATGTCGCGTTGAGTGCTAAGGCCGTGTTGCCGCCGATTGCATAGAAGGGATACCCTCTCATACCGATAAATCCGCCTGCGTAGTAATCAAAAAACTCATCGACCGAATGGCCAAGGATGCCGGCTGCAGTAAGTCCCAGTGAGAGAGTTTGTTTAGAGAGCGGAAGTGCAATGTGTTCAGTCCAATTCAGTTCAAGTCGATGAAATTTATAATTTGTATAGATCGGGACAGGGAGGCCATCGACTATTTTAATAGAATCGAGCGGATTAAATTTGTTTATCTCGTAGGAATATTTCAACGAGAATAATCTTCCGACTGGATTGATATCTTTGTCTGTTGTCCGCAGAATACCATCATATTTGAATTTTGCCGAAAAAGTATTTCCTATGAAATACGTTGAACTTGAAGCCGGTATGACACCGATCGTTGGATGGAACCAACTCCCAAAATCCTGACCATAGCGGCTCAACGAATAGCCTACCTTCATGTCACAATTTTCTGAAAATATTTTCTGCGAAAGAGAAATGTCGAATTCAAAAAGGTTGTATGTTATTTCAGTATAAAAAGTTTGTAGATTATTTACAAATAGGTTGAATGACACATTCTCCCTTTTTCGGGTAACATTGTATAACTCAAGCGCAGCAGTCGGTTCCAAACCGAGCTGATAAAGGATTGGTAAACGATCCCGATATTCGACGATAAGAAAAAGATCCCTTTCCCATTTCCTGTTTATTGCAGCACCGCCAAAAATATCCATCTTATCAAGCACTTCTGAGGAACTGACATACAAGCCCGGTTTGATCATATCAAGGATATTTCCGCTTTGCGTGTAATTATCAAAACGGAGCAGAGGAATTAATGAAATACTCGTAAAGATAGACCTGTAGGACTTCGCAGGATATGCTGTAGTATCTTGAATATGAGAATGATTCCCATTCGTGGGCAAAGACATTGCATCCGTTTTCGACTCATCCAACCTCTTAGGCTGATCGAAAGAAAGCGAGCGATACACCGGTAAATAATTTGAACCAGAGATCGGTACATTGAGAGAGTCGTGATGGACTAATGCGATTTTGTATCCTGAAGATGTATACGTCATATAGACCAGGTTGCCTTTTCGATCAAGCGTTGGATGAAAAGCACTTCCGAGAACGGTTGTTATCTGCTGTTCCATATTCGTATTGAGATTGAGCGAATAAATATTAAATATTCCGCCTCTATCCCATGAATAATACAGCATTGAATCTGAAGCGAAGAATGGATTTCGACAATCGCCTGCGTGGGACAAGAGTTGATAATTCTCTCCATTCGAATCGATGAAAGCCACCGATTGATTATGTCCTATCGAATATCCAAATGCAATTTTTTTTCCATCATTCGACCAAACCGGAGTGTAGACCTGTTCGCCGTTAGTAAAATGCGTTATCTGAGAAATATTTTTCCCATTCGTATCACAGACGGCAAGATTTAGTGTCCCGTTACTCCCGAATGGATAGACAATTTTTTTCCCGTCGGAAGATAATTTGGGATCAAACGCACGTATGCCATATGTTAAGCGTTCCTCTTTTTCCGTTGAAATATCGTACTTGAATATATCGCTGTATGCGGACCAGTGTGGATTTTTGCGCGTAATTCGTGCGTAATAAATATTCTGTGCGTCTGGAGAAAAGGAAAGAGTTGAACTCGCATGCGGAATAATCATCTTTGATTTCTTTTTTGCTCGATCATAGAGATAGACGCTCGTTAAAGAATAATAATCCATGCCTTTATTTGAGATATATGCAATCGAAGCACCGTCCGGCGAAAAGACGGGATAGAAATTCCAAAATCCTTCGCTTTCGATAATTTCTTCATCCGTGCGCATTGAATGCAAAGAATCCGCCAAAGGCTTGTACTGAATTATTTTTGCTTTTTTCCATTCTTCGTAGAGCTCTTTGCCTGTTATTCCCAACGATGCTTCGATGGCTCCATCCATAGTCAAGCGGAACGGTGCTGCAAGCTGCCTCGATATTTCCTGAAGTTT
Source organism: Ignavibacteriota bacterium (assembly GCA_003155495.1). Lineage (GTDB taxonomy): Bacteria > Bacteroidota > Ignavibacteria > UBA10030 > UBA10030 > Fen-1298. The sequence continues at coordinate 8,897 of PMDB01000050.1, read as the reverse complement.
TTTTACACCGTAATGTTGTGCAATATATCCGACAAGTGAAAAGCCTGCGTTGTAAACCGATTCACTCCCCAATGATGTCTTTTCAAAAAAGCCCATTTCTTCCCACGAAAGCGGATTTCCATCGATCATGTACATCCGTAAAATCATATCGCGGTGGGTGTCCCACGTGTCATATTGAAATGACGGATTATTGTACTGCGCGGTTCCTTCTGCAAACCAGCTGGGTACGACAAAACCGGAAAAGGGGTACGAGACAATGACATTGGGATATCCATAGAGCACATCCGGACGCCGCTCTGATTCATAGCCAAGCCATTGGAAATAAATACCGGGAACTTTCCTGCCAAATTTTAGTGCTGTTTGAATCTGAATGATGTGTGTAAATTCGTGCGTGACGACATTCCACAACCATGGATGTGTTCCCCGCAGCTCAAAATCCATTGCGGACGCCCAGATCACAATTCTATTATTGATGAAATCTGTACCGCCATTGGAATAATCGTCATAGTCAGCAATAATGAAATTGACCCGCGAATCAGGTTCATGTCCGTACATCGTTGTAATCGGTCCATACACGCTCTCAGCAACTTTTGCAACTTCCCGTGCTGTCCGTTCTGTCCCTTGATGGAAATGAACAAGAAAATGTTTTGTCTCAATGGTCTGCCATTCCAATTCCGGATGATAAAAATCTTCCTGGGCACGGACGATAAAAAATGCCATACATTGAAAAATGAGTACCAAAAATAGATTATACTTCAAGCTCCCTCGCGACATCAACAGGTTCGTTTCTTGCCGTCAACACTTCATCTCACTTCACCACAGCGATCTTGATAATTGCAACTTCACTTTTACTGGCACCACGCGCTTCGACGCGTGCAAGATATACGCCGCTCTGTATGTTTGAAACATCCCAAGAAATCTCGCTATCCATTCCCGCGGATCCTCTTCCCTTCAATTCTGTTATTTTTACACCTGAAAGATCGAGAATGGTAACGGTGATGTTCGCTTCTTCGGAAGTATAGTACCGAATTTGTGTGGAACGGCCATAGACAGGATTGGGCCAGTTATAGATCCTCGCCTTCGGCAAAAATTCTGGAGAGAGAGGATGCGATGCTGTCTGAGTCCATTCTGCATTGCTATGTCTTTCATCGCCGAGATGCTGCCACCATACCAACGAATGTGCTGTGAATGTCGTTGATGTGAGAAACGCATCGAGTGAACCGTTTTCTGAAAGGACGGCGACTCCTCCTGTGTTCGAAGAATCTGAATAAGCCACAGGAAATGATTTTCCGGGAGAGGTCGCTTGAATCGGGAAACCTGTCAATAATTTTCCATCTCGATTGTACACCCACATCTCGCCATCATGCGTGAATGTGATGATTTCGAGTTTACCGTCTCCGTCAAAATCGACGACCAAAGGAGTGCCGGTAAATTCATTGGTGCCTCTTACTTGAATCGGAAAACCATCGAGCACAACACCTGCCCGGCTCAAAACCGATATTTGAGTTGCAGATTGAACAATCACATCTTTTTCACCATCTCCATCAATATCTGCTATGGCAAGTTCTTGGAGAGCAGAACCGGGCACATTCACTTCGAAGAGTTTCTGAGATAAGGTTCGATCAAAAGAAACGATCTTATTGCCATTCTTTTCTGCTGCAGCGACATAGTTCCCTTTGGGTGAGACTGCCGCAGCAAGCAGCCACTTGCTCGCTGAGACAGGCAATTCAGCAGAATCCCGTTCACTATAAATATGATTTCCGGAAGTACAAAAATATTCTTCAGGTTTCGATAACGAAGGTGTTGGCAAGAGCGCAAGAGAGGTTATCGGTTCGCTTCGGATAAAACGACGAGAAACTACATCACCATTGATATTAAACTCGTACACTCTTCCAGAATCCGTTCCAACGAGAATAGTTGATAGAATACTCAGTGAAGAGAAACATGGAGATGTTGTGAATCTCTCAGGAATTGTTCGCGTGAAAATATGCACGCTGTCGAATGCACCTTGCGCATGGGGAGAAGTAAGTTGATAAATAGTAAGAGCACTATCCTGAACACTTGTCACAATTTCGTTTCCCGCTTGCTGATAGACAGCAACGCCAAAACTGCTTTTCTTATCGGAGAGTAGGCCAGATGCGTCGTTTGTCAGACTTCTTCCATTGCTCTGAAATGCAAAGATGCTGTCATTGAGCGGCAGATAGAGATGATGATTTTTCGTTGCTGTCGGGTACGTGAGCGCATGAATGAATGTTCGGGAGAATGCCGGGTTCCGCCTGAGAACGGGGCTTCCTATTTCAACTGTCGCTGTCATATTCGGCGACCGCGCACTGAAATCCTTGATCGTGATTAAACTCGCCGCTCCTGAATGACTGTTGCTGTTAGGGATTGAATTTCGATCGAAAATATTTTTGTAGAGGGTGCCGATATTTTTGTAGATGGTGCCAGGATTACCGAAGAACCAGCAATCGAGCGGACTTCCATTCTCGAATCCGTAACCATTATCACCTAATACATAGTTTTGTCCAATATCTTTTGAACCATCAGCTTCCATTAACTCTACTCCGCGATGGTCGATATCAGCATTCACCGTGTTTGATTTCAATCCCGCTTGAATAATATTTTCGTCTATATGCCAAATTAAGATTCCACCGCCGTCATAATTCCCGGTTCCATCAGTCATATCGCCTATCACAGCCCAATCGAAATTCTCGACATCAACAACTGACCCGCTAATTTTTTTGACATTATAATAGGTAAAACCTGCTGTATCATCCGTTCTAAAATATTGAGATGAATCGGCACCATTTTTGACAATTGTTAATGTTTGGCCATTTCCTTCAGGATCTCGATTACGGTTTTCGAGAAGAAAATATTCCGGTTGACTTATAGGTATTTTATAAATGATATCTTGACCTGCATTTGTTAAGCCCACAGACGGCAGCGAAACTGTTACTCCAGAACTTTGGATAGATTTTGGAACGACCCATCCCAAATATATTTTTTCCCATGCACTTGGTTCCGGAGGAAAGAGTCCGCTAAAAGCAAAGATACCCGCACCATCCATCAAGCCAAATTGGCCTATTCCGGAACGGCCGGTTTTCGTATCGAACAAATCCGGCAATCCTAAATAACTTCCTATAGAAGCAGCGAACAAGCCATTGATACTCAATTGAAGAATTTCTCCGGAGATATCACGAGACTCGGTTTCCGGGAGAATGATCGTGTTCTTGACAGATCCGTTCACAATACCTGGAAACGAGGACTGACCAAGTGCCGTAGCAAAGGCGGTCGAGTCTAAATAGAGCGACGGAATATCATACGGCGTAGGATTAATTCCCAACGAACTTACTAAGTCAATATCGCGCCCGGCTCCGGCATGAAAAATAACAAATACATCGTACTGAGAAAAATTAATTCCAGGATAATCAGTATTCGCTTGAGACCAGCTTTCAACTGCTAATTCAGCAAGTTTTCTATTATCGGACCCCGTTATTGGCGTGTAGTACTCTGCCATAGCTTTTGAGAGCGTTACACGTTGACCGAAAACATCACCGGTTATTGTAACCTTTCCATGAGATACTTTACGAAAGTAATTTTCAACAAAACGAATTTTATTTGCGAAATATGCTGAATCATGCGGAGGCGGATCAATCTGTGCTGCTGAACCTGCAAGCTGAAACATACCGTTTCCGGTTGTCTGATCAATGTTATCCGTTTGAAACTCGACCATGAGAGCAAGTATACGAATTGTGTCCATCGGAATCGATTGTGCTGATTGAACTTGAAGAGGAACCGTACCTTCGCGCAGGAGATGAGATACTTGAATTCGTGTTTGCCCATACGATAAAGAACTTAAAAGAAAAAACACACTCATGGCCCATTCACGTGTCACAGAGACTCCACTATTTCCTAATTCAAGTTATTCAAAATAGCATATTCATTGAAATCCCAAGAATTGAAAATTCGATTACTTCTTAGGATTTTACTTTGCCAAAAGAATCGTATTTACAAATTATATCCCCTGCCCGGGATATTTTACACAAGACTACCCCACAAAAATCTCATATTCCATATATCGATTTACATGACGTCGAGTTTTTAAGAAACCTACCTCCCTTCACCACCCCAACCCATCGATAATGTTAGGCGTAACGTTCCATCAAGCGGCTCTTGCCCCTGAATAGTACTTATGTATCCAAAATCGAAGCCATAAAGATCATATCTAATGCCGGCGCCAAAGGTCATAAACTTTCGATTACCTTCTCGAGGATCTTCATAGAAATACCCGGCACGAATTGCAATCAATTTCGGCGAACCGTACCAATATTCCATTCCTAATCCAGAATCGAACCGCCGTATTTGTTCACTAATATTTCCCTGCGTCCATGTCGTAAAGAAAGCCTTATAGAATTCGTCGGATTTTGAACCCCATCTCGCCACTAATAGCCGACTCACTTCTATGGTCAATGTCAGATTATTATATTCACTTTCCAGAGCCTTGTACGCAATGCCAAGATGAAGATCCATGGGAAGAGGATCGGCTTGTGCCTTATCTACATAAAATATATTTGGGCCGATATTAGCCAGATTCATTCCAAAACTTAGACTCTTCTCGAGAAAAAGCGGATGGTATAACAATCCGATATCGAAACAAAATCCGGTAGCTGTCCCGCTTCCTTTTTCTTGCCCGGCTCCTTGATCTGCAAGATGTGAATAAATAATTCTGAGGCTAGTACCAATCCCGAGTCGTTCGCTGAGCTTTGTGCTATAGGTCGCCGAAAAAGCAAGTTCATATCCTGTAAACTTTCCGACGATTTCCGGCCCGGAAGAATTCGTTCTGTTAAATTCACCAAGGTTGAGATATGTAAGTTGACCGCCGACAACTCCATCCAATTCTTCTATAGGTTGTTTATAAGCGAGATGAGCAATCCATATATCAGATAATCCCAAACCGGGAAGCCAGTTCGTATGGGTCATTCCAAGTTCAGAAGCATTTTGAAATGCAAGGCCTGCAGGATTCCAAAAGACAGCCCATACATTATCCGCTATCGCCACGCCTGTCTCACCCATTCCGCCTGCACGCGAATCCGGTACTATGAGCAAAAATGGGACTGCTGTCGTTTGTGTCGTCTGGGCTTGGCCCATACTCGAGAAAAATAATCCGAGTACGATCAGGACGAAAATAATTTTCTTCATCATATTTGTAACCTCCATACTGTGAGTGTTGAGTACCATTGCATTTTCTAGAACATCCTTTTCAATATTCTGAACGCTGTATAATCTTTTCAACGTACAACAGCAAGCTTTCCGATGGTTTCGCTTGTGTGTTGGCCATTTTGGCTATGCGCAATCAGTTTATACAAGTATATGCCATTGGCAAGACGATCACCATCATGATCCCTTCCGTCCCATGGAATCCTTACAGAACGATCCGTGATATCTTCAACGGTTATTTTCCCGATAAGTCTGCCCGCGATTGAAAATATTCTAATATCTACATTGATCGGTTCGATTCCATTACGCTGGAAGGTAAAGGTCGTGGAATTCGAGAATGGATTGGGATAATTCACAATATTCAACATTGCGAGATCATCGGCAGCAGAGACCTCAAAATATGTTTCTGCTTCTGATGAATTATTATGAACATCCCAGGCTTTTATGTGTATTGTATGTTTGCCGTCGCTAAGATCGTGTAAATAATAACGTGCTTCACCCGATTTATATGTGTCCGGGTCACTTTGATAATAATTCGATAGATCAAAAGTCTGTTCCGGATTGCTGATCGTTGCCGACAATTGATGCCCTACTCCAACCGTCGATGTGTTGATACCACTTTCATCATTCAATCGTACGATCATCGTTGGATTGCTTTTTACAACATCTCCAGGATGAAAATTAAGATCATCAAGATATATCGAGATTTGCGGTCCTATCGTATCAATTGCTGCGGTTGAATCGATTCCGTTGATGAATACATTTTCAGTATATCCCGCTCCATCGGTTGCGTCATTCCAAGCGTACATCGAAATCCGCGATTTATTTCCGAAGGTCACGTCTTTAGGTATAGGAATAGTCGTTTCAAATTGTCCTCCATGAATAGATACTCCGCCGCGATAGAGCAAACTGCCGTTTTCCTTAAATCGAAAAGTACCTTTTCCATCCTGGAGAACCACGTCTCTTTGCGAATCGAAAACCTGAAGAGTACCTTTCCCTTGGAATGATGCCATTGGTTTCCCGTCATTCAGTTTCATCGCACCTTCAATAGGTACGTGTGCCAAGGATTTCAATGCAACTATATTCGATGTTGATCTCCCATTCACGCTATCAATGGAAGCAACGTTCTTTGGCATTAAAAGTCGAAGAGTAGGATCACCGAATAAGTGAAATTTTTGAGTATTTTCTGCATTACTCTCACTGGCAATAGATTTTGCATACAGCACTGCATCCCCTAATCTAGGATTTTGTCCGGCACCATTCTTTGTTAACAGAGATGAAAAAAAACTTGTATTGAGTTCAACATTCGGGGGGTTATAGACTGCACGCGATGCTACGAGACTTCCTATCGCTCCCCCTTGCTCCATGGTTACAAGTTGTTCGCCCGCACTGAGGATGGTTGGATCGTCGTACTTGCCAAAGTTGCATGTTGCTGCAACAATGAAAGTCAAACGGTCCCGATTGATAAGTTTTGGCAGGTCACTTTCTCGGTCAAAAATATCTTCATGAGCCCACAATTTTTCATTCCCGTGACCAATGAAATTTGTAAAAAGTGTACCTTGATTGATCGCATCATCAATCGCCGTATTTGCATTTGGTTTCCTTCGGCCGGAAACGCTATTGACGGTTGGGTATGCGACGATGTAAATTTTATTCTTTTCAAAACTTTTAGCAGCTTTGCTTTCGGCAAGTGTCTCGGTCGGGTCCGTAAAATCAGATCCATCATCCTCTTCTTCTGAAGTTATTCCATCATCAGCAACCATTGTCAAACTATTTCGCCACTGATCGAGAGGGGCAGTCGTCTCATATGAAATAATTTTATTGACAACTACGGATGCTTCTTGGGCGCTGCGAACCGGAAGACGTCCGATTGCAAGGGAATAGATAGAGTTTTGTGAATCTAAAAGAACAAACTCATCATCAGTTGGATAACTTGTATTGGTTATATCAAGAGATTCTTTTGTTTCGTATGGAGGGATCCAATTAAGTTGATTTGTGGTAATGTTCTTATAATCGAAATGACCCCAGCCAAACAAGAGGACATATCGTGGAACAGGACTTATCCAATTCGCTTGAGTATATCTCAAGAATTCTCGTATTGCGAGAACATCCGGGATGCCGCCTGAAAATTCGTTATAGATTTGATTGATATCCACAACGAGAGTTCGAAGACTGTCGTGAGATTCGCGATGTGCCTTTAAGAGGTTCGCTGCTGATAAAAATTCCTGATCCGTAGGAGAAATAATAATGAAATCATACTGTGATTGAACATTATGAAGATTTATCGTGTTCGCAATTTTTGTCGCTGGTGCGGGAATTTTAAATCCAGTTTTTCCAACCACTGCGATTTCATAAACCGATCCACTTGTCTGCTGAAGCTGGATTGTGCATACCGAGGGAACAGCGGAATTATATTGTAATTCTTTCACATTACTATGATCGGTAACATCGAATGCACGTATATCGCTCGAAAAATTACTAATACCATACTGAACCGATCCGGTGACATCGGGCGAGGTAAAGAGAAGAGCGTCGTTGACAGCTTCAAACCGTCTTTGATAATATATTTCCATCCAATCCNNACTTGAATTTTTACAACACTCGCATTATTCGACACCCTCCCTGCTCTCGATGCAGAGAGATTTACTTCGCGTGCATACGCAATAGTCTGATCCAAGTCGAAACCGACCATCCCTGTAGATCCATTTGACAGAAGCTGGCCGTTTTCATCAAAGACATCCAAGTAATCAGTTGTTGCCGATCGGTGCAAAAACTTGAATCGATAGGTAATCCGAGATGATGTATCCAATCCCGGCAGAGGTCTATTATATGTGACAGAATTATCGAGATATGTAAACTTTTTTCCAACCCACAGACGCCCCGATTGCTGGAGATTTTGATTTTCTTCCTCAATGAATAATTTATCCTGAAAACTTGTCGGTTGGAATGATGGTGGGGAAACGGCTGAAGCAGAAAGTATATCCATCTTTTTGCCGTTGCCTTGGGTAACGGAAAAAAAGTAATAATTCTTTTCTGTATACGGATTAATATAATGCTGAAAAGTTTTGTCTCCGTTATAGAGCCAACCTCGCACTCCCCGGCCATAAAAGACTATATAATCATCCGGATCAAAAATTCCATTATTATTTTGGTCTACCACTAACCGCGAAATTTCCACCAACGTGTTTGGCCGCGGGCTTGTATTANNAGTAGAATCTGATAGAGTTGATATCGTTTATCGAGATATTCAAACTGCGGAAGTAATTATAATCCAATTTGTACATACCGGTTTCTGTCACTTCTATGCGATACCATTCGCCTTGTGCAAGTGGAGAATCTTCTTTTGTAGATTGCCGAGAACTTACTTTTGGTATTTTTGTTAATTGAGCTTTTTGCGGCAAGTTGCCCATCATCAGACAAGAAGAAACCAATCCGGCAGGAAAAGCTTTTGAAAAATCGAGTCGAACAACAATGCGCGAATAAATCTTGACCTTCTCTTTGTNNAGGGCCTTTATCGTCGGTTTAGGCAACAGCTTGATCGTATCTCTGATTTGATATTCACTTGCTAAGACTTGAAGCGAATATTGTGGAGATGGAAGGAGTAAAAGAACAGCACGGATAAAATCGGTCCTGCCTGTTGAATCGTATGTTATTTGACTTTCGAAGAACCGAAATCGAGT
>PMDB01000079.1 GCA_003155495.1 Ignavibacteriota bacterium | reverse complement strand
TGGCGAGAACATTCGAATCGAATCATGGGTAATAAAATAAAACCCTACGCAAATTCCAATGCAGCAAGTCAAGAGACCGGTGATATTGACGATCATGGCGATGTCTTTAGCATATTCCATCGTTCCTGTGTTATTCAATAACCAGTGCCAATCATGTATTGCATGACGAGAAATGAGATGCAATCTCTGATAAGGCGCGTCACCGATATAAATAGACACATTGACGATACTCTGTCCGGTCCAGTAGAGTGTGAACGGAAGAGACTGAAGGCTTGATCGAGCGAATACAATAGCCGTCGTAATTGGAATGATCACCTGAAACAACGATCCGCCGAGCAACCCAATGAATTTACCGAAGATGCTAAAAAGAGGATGTCCGGCTTCATGGATGAAAAGGTCAATAGTGTCGATAACCCAAATGACAAACGAAACTTGACTGCGCGTTTCGTTTCTTTGATAGCTCGTTGCGAGAGAATAGGTGAGATAACATAAACAAACAACAAGAATACAATAGACAATGAGGCGAAAGATGTTCATCTATAATTCTTTTCTACAGAAAGAATATAGAAGAACCTGCATCAATTCTGACGCAGGTTCTTCAAACGTTGACTACTCATCCTTTATTTTTTCGAATAATTCCGAAGCCTCTTTCCTAAAGACGTCATCATCCTCATCTTCTTTCGGTAGAGAAGCGATCTTCGTCAAATGTTCACGTGCTTTTCCATATTCATCCATCTCAACGTAAGCACGAGCGCAATCAAGCCGGTACATAATAAAACTCGGCCGCAGTTCAATTGCTTTCTCGTAATTCTTTACTGCATTATCCATATTTGCCCAACCAATCCCTAGCGGCCAGCGTATGATTTTTGGTTTCTCGCACACTTTCGCATTCGTTCGTCCGAGCACATAATAAGCTCCTGGTCCTGTCGAATCCAGGGCAATTGCTTTCTCGCAATCGGCTTTTGTTTGCTTCACGAGATCGAGAGATTCCCAAATGCCGCGGAAGAGGGCAATGCGTCCGTTTGCTATTGCTTCCCGGGTATAGCCCATGGCTCCTTTCGGATTGGCAGCGATAGCTTTCTTAGCGAAGTCCAACGACTTTTCATACCATTCCAACTGTTTTTGTTTCTCCGCATCAGTACTTTTGGGAAGATGTTCGCCGATATCGACATATGTGCGACTCAATCGCCAGAGAATTTCATAATCGTTGGGGGAAAGAGCAAGCGCCTCGGTGTATTTCTCCAGAGCTTTTTGGTTGTCGAATACTTTTTCTGAAAATTCATTTCCTTGTGCGATAAGCTGACTGACATGAGTGGAATCGTCTGTGGTTAATGCTGCAACCATGCTTGTTGTCGGAACGAGAAATCCGAAGGCAAGAATCAACAAGAGAGAAGTTGATGTCTGTTTCAAAGCAATATCCTCCATGATGGGTGAATAAAAATGAACGGCTCTTGAAGATATGTGAGATTAAATAAGATGTTGTTACGAATTACGCACTTGCAACTGCTTGATTTCATCGCGAATCTGTGCAGCTTTTTCATAGTTTTCTTTTGCAATGGCATCGATAAGCTGTTGCTCTAACTGTTCAAGTTTGGAAAGCGGAGGTTTCGATGTCTCCGGTTGTTCGGGTTTTGCCGTCGGGGGTATTCCTTTTTCTCCTTCGTCACCTTCAGAAAGGAAGGAAGCTTCTGCCATCACTTTTTCAGCGACAAAAATAGGTGCACCGTAACGAACAGCTAATGCAATTGCATCGCTCGGACGCGAATCGATTTCCTGAGTGTCAAGATTCAGACGGGCGAAGAATGTGCCTTCACGCAGCTCGCTAATATAGACATCGACCAACTCACCGCCCAGTAAATCGATGAGATTCTTCATCAGGTCGTGTGTCAGCGGACGGGGAGGCTTGATGCCTTCCATCTCTAGTGCAATGGATTGTGCTTCGAATGCACCAATGATGATCGGCAAACGGCGCGCTCCGTTGACTTCTTTTAGTATCAATGCGTATGCCCCGCCGCTGGATTGACTGCTGGACAATCCTAATATGTCTACTTGAATTCTATCTTCCGTGGACATATTATTTTCCGAGAAGTTTTTTTATTTCCTGCGTCAGTGCAGGAACGATTTCAAATGCATCTGCGATGATGCCGTAATCAGCTGTTTGGAAGATGGGTGCATCCTTGTCTTTATTGATCGCAACAATATACTTCGAGGAGGACATACCTGCAAGATGTTGAATTGCTCCCGAAATAGCAACAGCGACATACAACGATGGTGAAACGGTTTTTCCGGTTTGTCCGACCTGCTCGCTGTGCGGACGCCATCCGGCATCGACTACTGCGCGTGAGGCACCGACAGCTCCGCCGATGGCACCTGCCAGATCTTCGATCATTTTGAAATTCTCTGCAGCTTTCAATCCGCGTCCGCCGGAGACAATGATATCGGCTTCAGCAACATCTAATTTTCCTGATGCCTGTATTGTTTCAACTGCGAGTGATGTAAAATCAGAATCTATCAGCGGAATATCCACAACTTCAACTCTTACTGCAGTACCACTGCTTATGCCAGCAGGAAAAACATTTGGGCGAAGAGTAAACACTTTTACAGCAGAGTTGATCTTTATGTCCGCCAATGCTTTGCCGCCATAGACCGGCCTCGTTGCAATAATGTTTTCGCCTTCGACTTTCAGTACGATGCAATCCGACCCCATGCCGGCATCAAGTTTTACAGCAACACGCGGTGCACAATCTTTGCCCATTGCTGTTGCGGAAAGGAGAACTACCGACCCCTGTTCCTTCTTGAGCACTTCTGCAATGATTTTTGAGTAAGCAGTTGAAGAATATTTTTCCAGCTTTGGTTGTTGGACTGCAAGAACTCTCTGTGCGCCATATCCGCCAAGTTCACTGGCGATCGTCTGCACCTGATCGCCAATTACAAGCGCAATAACCTCGCCGTCTGTTTGATCTGCTATAGTTCGTGCCGTACGCACAACTTCAAATGAGGACTTTTTAAATTTATTATTTCGTTGTTCTGCAAATGCCAGTATTTTCATATTCAATAAAAAGTTAAAAGTGAAAGGAAAAAGTTTTTACTTGAACCTCATATCTCACATCTCTTATCTCTATATCACTTTCGCTTCTTCGTGAAGCAAACGTACTAATTCTGATACTGCACTCGAATCGGTTCCAACAATCTTTCCGGCGCTCTTCGAAGGAGGCTTACGCAATGCAATAACCTCAATTTTCGGTTGTGTGGCTGCCGGCACTTTTTCTTCAATCGGCTTGCTCTTGGCTGCCATGATTCCTTTGAGCGAAGGATAACGCGGTTCATTCAATCCTTTTTGTGCCGTGATCACTGCTGGAAGTGTTGCCTGAACTTTTTCCTTGCCACCCTCGATCTCGCGTTCAGCAATGGCAGTGCCGTTCGCGATTTCCAACCTGACAGCAACAGAGACAGAGGGTAATCCCAGCATCTCCGCAACCATCGTTCCAACTGCAGCGTCATCCGAATCGACAGATTGTTTTCCGAAGAAAATGGCATCCGGTGAAATTTCTTTCAAATAATCGGCGAGAGCTCGTGAAACAGAAAAAGAGTCGCGGGGAGAATCGTCTTTTAAAAGTACAGCCTTATCGACGCCCATCGCCAGCGCTTTGCGAAGCGTTTCTTTATGTGCATCGCCGCCAAGCGAGATGGCAATAACTTCACCGCTATTCTTTTCTTTGAGACGGAGACATTCTTCAACGGCAATCTCATCGTATGGATTGAGAACGAACGTGATGCCCGTTTTGTCGATGTTTTTTCCATCGGCAGCAATAGTAATCTTTGCTGCTGTGTCGGGTACGTGATTAATACAAACTGCGAGTTTCATAGGTATAATTCGTAATGAGTAATTGTTGATTGGTCAATTTATTATGCGTGCATTCTTTTGCTGACAGCTGATCGCTTATTTATAAAGTATGAAAGTTTTCAGAAACGAACAAGTCCTCCTTCGCAAAACAAGTCGTCTTCTTAAACAGTTATGTGAAGAACATTGGTTCCACAGTTCCGATGCTGAACGGTACTGTTGCAAAAGAAGAAAAAATATTATATGAGTTTTTTCAGCTTGCAACTGGTTCGACAAGCATTGAAGAAAAATATTGATTGCCAAGCGCTTGGTATGACTGACCGAGCAATCCGCCACATCTTAAAAATCTAACCCGGTTGACATTTCCTGTTGGTTCCACAGAGAATCCACTTATTAGGTCATAAAACAAAAGAGCCTCGGATTATTCCCGAGGCTCTGCACTGAACAACTCAACGGTTTCCTCTCTTTATTTCAACAGTAACATTTTATTCGTCTGAATAAAACGGTTACTTGGATTCTCTATTGATATTGCTTCAATTCTATAGAAGTACATACCACTTGCTACGGTTGCATTCCATACCATCGATTGAAACCCCGCGTGCTGATCGGTATTGAGCAGTTCCTTAACAACCTGACCTAGGATATTATAAATAACAAGCCGCACAGTGCTTCGTGCTGGCAATCCGTATTGCATGGTTGTTGAGGGATTAAATGGATTTGGATAATTCTGTGCAAGAGAATATACCATTGGTATCTCAGTAACTATTTCTTGTATACCGGTTAGTGGTTTAAAACTTGCTGTCTCGGTAATCGGACCATTCATCGTAACACTGGTAGATTTCGTCGTTCCACTGTACGACCCTGACCCGGAACCAGACCAACTACTAAATGTGTAGCCATTACTGACGGTCGCATCTATACCAACAGTTTGCCCGCTGTTGTACCATCCGCTTGACGGACTTACATTGCCTCCTGTACCTGCTGCTGTTGTCAAATAATACTGTGTCGTAAAATTGGCTGTGTATGTCATTCCACTCGTGGGAGTTACCGTATGACTCATACTCCCACCATCATTCCAACTACTCCATATGTATTGTATACCCGTCTCCCCACTTTGTGGACTCGTCGAGGCTATTGTGTGACTCGACCCTGGCGTCCAACTCAAAACCTGGGTCATTGTATATGATATGCCATCAACACTAAATGATCGCCCTGAAGGACTTGTCCCTACTGTCACACTGATAGGAGGCTGTATATATACCCAGGCATCACCATTTCCCCCGGGATAGTTTTCCACATTCCCAACATTATCATGGGCACGACTTTGAAAATAATAGGTATGACCTGAGCTTCCATTACTGTATGTTGCTGAAGTAGTGGTGCTAGAAACATTCGTTAACCAATCTGTCCACGATCCATTATCTACTTTTACCTGAATATCATATTTTTCAATTCCGGAAGAAGTAGCAGCAGTACCATCTGTTCCTGACCATACTACATGTATTGTGGATGATGTCTGAGAGGTTGGATTAAAGGGAATGACAGAACTGGAAGGAGCGTCTGCATCTGTTCGCAATGAATAATTAACAGATTGGAGAACTGGGTCAATTCCATATACGTCTTCCTTTACTTCTAGATTCATATACTGAGAAGGTGCGGAAGAATAGTCTGGATTCACAACCCCCATTGCAAATGTATAGTTCGTAAAATTATTTATTGCTACGTGCTGAGATTCATCGTCTGTTACATGTGAAAAAAAAGGGTTCCATGGCAGAGGGGGTTCACTTGCAATGTTCAAGTAATATGTAGAAGCTCCACCACTTACCCATATTCTAAAATAGACTGTCCAATGTCTTCCTTCGACAATCGGGAACTTGCTATATGCAGGAAAATAAATAGGACCAAGAATGTTATTTGCTACATAGACTTTATATCCATTTGTCAGCGCTCCGCCGGAAATATTGTCAATACTGGCATACCCAGATTGCACACCTTCAATCTTTATTGAATCAATCTTTTGCGCGTTGGATAGAGCGAATAAAATTGTTCCCAAAATAATAGTCTTTATTAAAGATCGAACAATTTTTTTCATAGCGATCTGCACAAGTTTATTTGTTAATGGATATTTTAGTATTTTTTTTATAATCTCTAAGGTTTAAATTCCCTCCTCCGCTTACGGCAGGGAAATTCATCGTATGGTCAGTAAGAGAATAGCCGTAGGTAGAAGCCTTCGCATACTAGCCTTCTGAAAGAAATAAATTTTTTTAATAGCAAAGATGAATTCTAATGAATTAATAGTAAATTGAATTCGTTTTATTTACAATAGAAGGATAGCAAAATATTTGTTAGATTATTCTAACAAATAGAATGATTTTATCTTTCTTTCTCAAAAACAAGCAGGCAAATCTGCATTTTCCCTTTCAGAATTACCCATGAAACGTTGAAAAAGAGAGGGAAAAAATATTTTTGAGCAAAGGGAAAAAAGCTTGACACTGAACAAAAGTTTTTGTAATCTTTATCAGAGTAAAGTATGAAAAAACCCAGTATAAAAGAAATCGACGATCTCTATGCCGCCATACTCCAGTTGGAATCGATGGATGAGTGCCGCCGGTTCTTCGGCGACCTCTTAACGGAATACGAGGTCAAAGAATTTGTAAAACGCTGGAAAGTTGCGCGTATGCTGGCTGAAGGAATCCCGTACACGCAGATCGAGGCGGAAACAGGGCTCAGCACGCGTACCATCGCCCGAGTAGGCCTGTGGCTCAAGAAGGGCAAAGGCGGATATACAATGATGTTGAAACGAACGGCCAAATAAAACAAATTTTTTTGAACATTGCACTTTATTAGGATAAAGTATGCTGGCAACCAATGGAAGAATGAAAATAGCAATACAACGGAACGGACGTCTTACTGAGGACTCGGTGGCGCTGCTCCGTGCATGTGGCTTAAGCTTCGAATTTCTCAAGCAAAGTCTCTATTCACCCTGCCGTAACTTTGATCTGGACGTGCTGGCTATCAGGGACGACGATATTCCTGAATATGTACAGGATGGCGTTGCAGATCTCGGTATTATTGGCGAAAATATTCTCCAAGAACGAAACGCTCGAGTGCACACGCTTGCTCCGCTTGGATTCGGCGGGTGTAAACTGATGATCAGTGTACCACAGCGGTCGTCTGTTCGTAAAGTGTCCGATCTGAAGGGTAAGCGCATTGGTACAACTTATCCCGTTATTCTCAAATCCTTTCTTAAAGCAAATAAAGTGAAAGCAGAAATTATTGAACTCAGCGGATCGGTAGAATTAGCGCCCAGTCTCAACGTTGCCGATGTCATCTGCGACATTGTCTCAACGGGAACGACAGCAAAGATGAACGGTTTGCGTACGCTCTGCTCAGTGTTGGAATCGCAAGCAGTGTTGGTAGCAAATCCGGCAGCAATGCGCGATAAAAAGAAGCGGACACTGATTGACCGGTTGATGATTCGCGTGCGCGGCTCTCAAGAAGCACGCGGCAAGCGCTATCTCATGATGAATGCATCGTCCGATTCGGTCCAGAAATTGAAACGTGTTATACCAAGCTTGAAAAGTCCAACCGTGGTACCGCTTGCCCAAGCGGGCATGGTTGCCATTCATACAGTGGTAGCAGAAGATGTATTTTGGGATGTTATGGAGAAACTTAAACAGGCAGGTGCCAGCGATATCATTGTTGTACCGATTGAGACTATTATCCGATGAAGATTCTTTTCGAAAATGAATTAGCAAAAGAAGATCGCTGCTCACTTTTGCGGCGGGTAAACCAATTTCAGCGTGAGACAGACACGACCATTAAAAGTCTATGTCTCGATATCAAACGGCGCGGAGATACAGCCGTGCGTGAGTATAGTAAGAAGTTTGATAAGATAGAAGTGAAAGCACTTCGTGTGTCAGCAGAAGAATGTGAATCAGCGAAACGATCTCTTTCTCCTGAATTTACGAGTGCAATAACAATTGCTGCTAAGAATATCCGAACGTTTCATGAATCTCAACGGTGCAGCACACAGAAAATCGAAACCTCGGATGGAGTTGTGTGTTGGCGTGAAGCGCGCCCCATTGAGCGGGTTGGCTTATATGTCCCCGCTGGTTCGGCGCCGTTACCGTCAACAGTGTTGATGCTCGGTATTCCCGCAAAGCTTGCCGGTTGTAAACAAATTGTCCTATGTTCGCCGCCGAAAGCGAATGGCTCTATCGATCCGTTCGTGCTCACAACTGCGGCAATGATTGGAATCGATGAAGTGTACAAAGTTGGAGGTGCACAGGCAATCGCAGCATTGGCGTATGGAACCGAGACGATTCCAAAGGTGGACAAAATATTCGGTCCGGGTAATCGGTATGTGACGACAGCAAAGCAATTTGTTTCAACAGATCCTGATGGTGCTGCGATTGATTTACTGGCGGGTCCGTCTGAAGTCCTCATTATTGCCGATGATTCGGCAAATCCGGATATTGTCGCGTATGATTTAATTTCGCAAGCCGAGCATGATGTAGATGCTCAAGCCGTGCTTGTCACAACCAGCGAAACTTTGGCAAAAGAAGTATTGCGTATCTTGCCACAACGAGTATCCGAATTTCCCCGCAGTGCATTCATTATAGCATCGCTGGAGAGAAGTTATATCCTTGTTGCCGAATCGTTAAAATCCGCGGTCCAATTTTCTAACGACTATGCACCGGAGCATCTCATCGTGAACGTTCTTCATGCAGAAGCCATTGTTCCGTCTATTTCTCATGCCGGCTCTGTGTTTGTTGGATCATTTTCACCGGTTACAGCAGGCGATTATGCCTCCGGCACAAACCATACCTTGCCGACCAGCGGTACAGCACGCTGGGCAAGCGGTGTGTCGCTTGATAGTTTCCAGAAATATGTTACGTTTCAATCTATTACGAAATCCGGTCTTGAGGGACTTGCATCTACATTGACCGCCTTTGCTGACACAGAGGGTCTGCAAGCGCATGCACGTGCAGTGACTTCTCGACTTTCATCCAAGTGAGATGATCTCATGAACATTGAATCGCTTATACGCGAAAATATCCGTGCTTTGAAACCTTATCACAGCGCGCGTCAAGATTATCTTTCCGGCATTCTGCTCGATGCAAATGAAAATTCTTTTGGCAGCGTTATCACGATCGATAACCTTTCTTTGAACCGATATCCTGATCCGTATCAGCGCGAAGTTCGAACTGTACTCGCAGCGATGAATGACGTTGCTTTAGAGAATATCTTTGTCGGCGTTGGATCTGATGAAGTAATTGATTTGATTGTGCGTGTGTTTTGCGAGCCGAGATGGGATTCCGTAGTGTTGTTGGATCCAACCTATGGCATGTACCGTGTTGCCGCTTCTATCCAGGATGTTCAAGTTCGTTCGTGTTTGTTGACCGAGGATTTCCAAATTGATGTTGAGGCAGTAAAGAAAATGGTCGACTCTGATACAAAACTTATTTTCTGTTGTTCACCGAATAATCCAACTGCCAATCTTTTACATGACGAAGATATTTTAGCATTGTGCAAGCTTGGAGCTATCGTTGTGGTCGATGAGGCGTACATCGATTTTGCAAAAAAGGAATCTTTGGCGAAACTTGTTCTTGATCATCCGAATCTTGTCGTGCTTCGTACACTTTCAAAAGCCTGGGGACTGGCAGGAATTCGTCTTGGGTATTGCATTGCAGATGCGCTTATTATTTCATATCTGATGAAAGTGAAGCCGCCGTATAATATTAATGCACTCACAAGCCGCACGACGCTGCAAGCACTGAGCAAAGGAGTCGAGGTTCATCAAACGGTCGATGCAATCATTCAAGAACGTGAATGGCTGGTGGAAGAGCTAGGTCAACTCTTGTGTATAGAACATGTATTTCCGACAGATGCGAACTTTATTCTCGTTCGATGCACAGATGCAACAGCGCTCTATCGTATTCTGGCTGGAAAGGATATTATTGTGCGTAATCGCAGCACGGAGCCGCTTTTGGAAAATTGTCTGCGGATTACCGTCGGTACACATCGTGAAAACGAAATGCTTATTCAAGCAGTGAAGGAGTACTATGCATGAACGTTGTCTTCCTTGATCGAGACGGGACAATTATTGTCGAACCGTTCGATGAGCAAATAGATACACTGGAGAAATTAGAATTGATTCCCGGTGCGATTCAGGGATTGCGACTTCTTCAAAATCGCGGATATGTGCTGGTGATGGTATCGAATCAGGATAATCTTGGTTCGGCGTTATATCCGCAGAATTCCTACGATCTTGTTCAGAAGAAGCTCATGGGTTTGCTTACCGGAGAGGGTATTCAGTTTGCTGGTGTGTTCATATGTCCTCACAGTTCTAAAGATACTTGTGCTTGCCGAAAACCGAAAACAGGTTTAGTGAGTGAATTTATACGAACAAACAATGTCGATCTTGCTCGTTCGTATGTCTTTGGAGATCGTGAAACAGATGTTCAGCTTGCACAGAACATCGGGTGCAAATCTATACGTTTAACAACAGAGGCGTCAAGCAAAGCTGATTTTAAAACGGAAAGTTTTATAGAAGCTTGTAATTTCATAATACGGCAAGCTCGTTCCGCAGCAGTTCAGCGTAACACTTCAGAAACGGATATTGTTGTTGAAGTCAGTCTGGACGGTACAGGCAGCCATGAAATTTCTTCAGGTATTGGTTTCTTCGATCATATGCTCTCCTTGCTATCAAAACATTCCGGTATCGATATGAATATTCGGGTAAAGGGCGACCTTCAAGTGGATGAACATCACAGCGTCGAAGATACGGGACTCGCTCTGGGCGAAGCAATTCGGCAGGCACTCGGCGATAAACGAGGTATCGAGCGGTATGGATTTCTTCTGCCGATGGACGAATCCTTGGCTCAGGTGGCTTTGGATTTAGGCGGACGGCCCTTTTGTTCGTTCTATGCATCTTTTGAGCGAGAGAAAGTTGGCGAGTTTCCGACAGAACTGGTAGAGGACTTCTTCCGTGCTTTTGCAGATGGCTTGCGCGCGAATCTCCACATCACTGTTACCGGAAGAAACGATCACCATAAGATTGAAGCAATCTTCAAAGCGGTGGCACGTACATTGCGTCAGGCGGTTACAAAATGCAAACAGAATGCGGATGTGCTCCCATCTACAAAAGGTGTCTTGTAGAATAATTAATTTTAGATTGATGAATTGAAATTTGAAGATTTTCGATTTAGTGATTTACGATAAACAATAAACTTATAAATTCGATACTCGAAACTGAAAACCGATTACTGAAAGCCGATAACTCTTTGATTGGAATTATAGAATATGGTGCCGGGAATATTCGCTCTGTGAGCAATGCTCTCAATCGCCTCAGTGTGCAGCATTTCATTTCCAATGAACACCGTAAGTTGAATAAAGCCGACAAACTTATTTTTCCTGGAGTTGGTGAAGCGCGGAGTGCGATGGATGCACTGACTCGCGTCGGTCTTACGGATTGGCTGAAGGAAGTAAGCGTACCATTTCTCGGCATCTGTCTAGGTATGCAATTACTGTTTGACCGGACAACGGAACGCAGTACGAATTGTCTCGGATTACTTACAGGTACAAATGAACGGTTCAACAGTAAGCAATCGGTTCTGAAAGTGCCGCATATGGGGTGGAATCAAGTCCAACATGAAGGAAATTATTCATTGTTTGCGGGCATTGCTACAGGTGAACATTTTTATTTTGTTCATTCCTATTATGCACCGCTTGTGTCAGCGACCATCGGTACAACAGAGTACGGAGTGCGATTTACATCGGCATTGCAGCAAAAGAATTATTACGGCGTTCAGTTTCACCCGGAAAAATCAGGCAGGATCGGATTACAACTCTTAAAAAATTTTGTTGAACTATGTTGATCATCCCCGCAATTGATATTTATGACGGCAAGTGTGTCCGCCTGCGTCAAGGTGATTACGAGCAGAAGACTGTCTATGCTGCATCTCCTGAAGAAGTGGCTCAGCAATTTGCAGATGCTGGTTTTCGGTTCTTACACGTTGTAGATTTGCAGGGCGCGAAAGAGAAGAAAGTCGTCAATTGGGATTCTATCATTTCTATTATTGCAGTGCCTGGATTACAGGTGGAAATTGGCGGTGGAATCCGCACAACGGATGACATTCGGCAATTAATCGAAATTGGCGCTTCGCGAGTTGTTGTAGGAAGTGTAGCAGCAAAGTCGCCAGAGTTGGCTGAATATTGGATTCAGCAATTTGGTGCTGATCGGATTGTTGTTGGAATGG
The DNA here is from genome assembly GCA_003155495.1 of Ignavibacteriota bacterium. Classification (GTDB taxonomy): domain Bacteria; phylum Bacteroidota; class Ignavibacteria; order UBA10030; family UBA10030; genus Fen-1298. Next base: position 23,617 of record PMDB01000079.1, on the reverse strand, counting down.
ATGTGAAAAATGGATCAGTGGCAATCAGCGGATGGCTGGAAGATAGTCGTCTTGAACCGATGACCTTTGTGCTTGATTTGATACGGCGCGGTGCAAAGATATTCATCTGTACAGACATTTCGCGTGATGGTATGCTCGGCGGAGTGAATATTGAATTCTTTCAAAACCTCACATCGGTTTTTCCACAAATCTCTATCATTGCGTCCGGAGGTATATCCACACAGGCGAATATTCAAGAATTAAAGCAGTCTGGACTTGCCGGAGTCATTGTGGGAAAAGCTATCTATGAAGGCAGACTGCCGATAGAAGAACTGGCAAAGATAAATGGTGTTGAATGCTGACGAAACGAATTATTCCTTGTCTTGATGTGAAGGATGGTCGCACAGTCAAGGGAACGAATTTTCTGCAACTGCGCGATGCAGGCGATCCGGTAGAACTTGCGGCACGCTATTCAGACGAAGGTGCGGATGAATTAGTGTTTCTCGATATTAGCGCGACGCTTGAAGGGCGAAAAACATTTTTACAGATGGTAGAGCGTGTTGCGGCGGCGCTTCAAATTCCGTTCACCGTCGGCGGTGGTATCAGCACTGTGAACGACGTGAGTTGTGCGCTGGAAGCCGGTGCAGACAAAGTCTCGCTCAACTCTGCAGCACTTGCGCGCCCTTCTTTTATCGATGAAGCAAGCAAATGTGTTGGTTCACAATCGGTCGTTGTTGCAATCGATGTAAAGCGCATGAATGACTCATGGACAGTATGGACGAAAGCCGGCACAGAACCTACTGGAAGAGATGCACTGTTATGGGCAGATGAAGTGTTTCAGCGTGGTGCAGGTGAATTGCTGGTAACGTCTATGGATCGCGATGGTACAACCGCTGGATATGATGTTGAATTGTTGCGTACGCTTTCAAACCGGATTTCTATTCCGTTAATCGCTTCCGGAGGAGCTGGCACACACGAGCATGTACGAGACGCAATTCTTTTGGGCAAAGCCGATGCAGTATTGGCGGCGAGTATTTTTCATTATAACAAAATATCGATTTCAGAACTAAAATCATTTCTTCATAATAATAATATTCCGGTGCGATTGTGAATGATAAACTAAACTTTGAAAAGTTGAATGGACTCGTTCCTGCAGTCATACAAGATGCTCGAACGAATCAGGTATTGATGGTGGGATTCATGAATCGGGAAGCACTTGAGAAAACACTTTCCGATAAGAAAGTAACCTTTTGGAGCCGCACAAAACATCGGTTATGGCAGAAAGGTGAAACTTCCGGAAATTTTCTTGAATATGTTTCCTTGCAAAAAGATTGTGACGATGATTCGCTTCTCATCAAAGCAATTCCACATGGACCGGTATGTCACACAAATCAATTTACATGTTTCGGTGAAGATGAAATTCTCGATATTGGAAGTCTCCTTCATCGGTTGGAAGAAATTATTCGTGATCGTCAACAAAAGATGCCGGAAGGGTCATACACATCGAAATTGTTCAAAGAGGGCACTCCGCGTATTGCACAGAAAGTTGGCGAAGAGGGTGTAGAAGTTGCGCTTGCTGCAGTTTTGGGGGATAAGAAGCGTCTCACGGAAGAATCAGCCGATCTTTTATTTCATCTTCTTGTGTTATTACACAACCAGGGAATGACGTTGGAAGAGGTTATGAAAGAACTGAGGCAGCGAATGAAGTGAGTATTATTCTTCGTGCACAAACTCGTATCCGGCATGCTGTAACGCTTGTGTTGCTTTCACAAGATGTTCTTCCAATAAAAAGATATAATCGGAGTGGAAGGTAGATACTGCAAACACACTGATGCCGGTTTCTGAGAGTGGCTTAAGGAGAGCAGATAGAATACCAGCTGCATCATGAGGAATTTCTCCGCTGGTGCGCAAACATCGATAACCGATCTCCTGTTGAACGTTATTTGGTGCCATGAATTCAGGACTAATGATGGTCAGATCTTCATCTGTTCGCATCACGAAACACAACTCGCCTTTAGCAAAGACAGAAGGAAGTTCAGCAAATTGCGGCATCTTGCTGATAACGAATTTCTCGTCGAGCAGACGAAGCTTCAATTTGTGATCCATATGCGTGTCTCCTGAATCGAGTGCCAAAATGAATCAACCTACAATCCGTTAATGAGAAGATACGATTTCTCCACTCGTGACGCAAGATTTATTCATCTGTATACGTTTAATTCTAGATTTGGAACATGCGGAAGTTCCTGGCTCTTTGAAATGCCGATAGTCGCTTGTATGTAAGTTAATTCGCCAGACCGTCGATGGGATGAACGAGCTTGAATTGTGCTTTCATCTGTCTGATATCGTCCCCGAACAGTGGGAAAAGAGTTGTCACCGCCTACATTGTAACCTTGGCATGTTGCTCTATGCCGTGGCTATCTTCGAGAGCATACAGCTTAACTTTTTCATATTTTTTTATCGGTTTGGTTAAGGATAATGAACTCGATCGACTCGCCTGCAGGAAGATGTACCCCCCCCATAGCTTCCACCATCTTCGAGACAACCGCATTGATACTGTCGTTGAAATATTCATCAGTATCGAACGTAATAGGACACTTGAGAACAAGCGCCATCGGATTTGCACAGCAGATTGGGAGAATTAAGATGAATCCTCGTTCGAATTTCAGCGATTCTCTCAATTCCTGCTCGAAAATGATTATATTTACTATGGAGATTGACAATAGAGGAAGAACAATCCATGAGACTGGCAATCAACATCGACCATATTGCAACACTGCGCAATGCACGAGGCGGAAGTGATCCCGATCCTGTGAAAGCAGCACTTCTCTGCGAAAAAGCAGGAGCGGTTGGCATCGTGTGCCATCTGCGTGAAGATCGGAGACATATCAAAGACGATGACGTTCACCGACTGCGTTCTATTATAAAAAAGAAACTCGATCTTGAAATGGCAGCAACTGANNGGACTTGATATCGTAATGCAAAAGAAATTTTTTGACGGCGTTGTCAAACAGTTTCATCAGAATCGCATTCCTTCCAGTCTCTTTATCGATCCCGTTGAAGCGCAAGTGCGAGCGTCAGCAGATATCGGATCAGATATGATTGAAATTCATACGGGGGAATACGCTGAAGCGAAAACCGTGAAGGAAGTAAAAGAGCAGCTCGAAAGAATTCAGGAAGCGGCAGCCCTTGGAAAATCTCTTGGACTTGGTGTTAATGCTGGTCACGGATTAGATTTCAGGAATATCAAACCGGTTGCAGCCATTAAAGAAATTGATGAAGTTAGCATTGGCCATGCCGTTATTGTTCATGCGCTTTCTGTAGGATTAGAATTAGCAGTGCGGGAAATGATAGGGTTGATAGAAAATCAATAAAGCATCCCTCGAAGTATACTTCGCGGTACTATACTCGAAAAAGAATACAAATTCAGGAAATGTTCCACAGAGAGGGTTGGTGTGTGTGGGTTAACTTGTAGCGCACATTGAAAGTGTACCGCACAGGCTTTTTATATCTCACCCTTAAGCAATTCGATAGACCGCTGTTCTAATCCTTTTTTTTCTTCAATTTTTTTATTAATTTTTTGATGAACAATTGAAACTTTTCTGCATATTTTACGAAGAAAAGTAATTGATATGAAATAGGGAGCGGAAGAAGAACTGCCATTCCAACCATCGGTATATCACCTAATGAATTTCTGAATCATTCAAATTTTCTACATTTTTATTGTTACACTTGAAAACATTTATGAAATACATACTCTGCGGCATTTTATATACAATAACCGCGTTTGCACAACCGTATAAAGGCGACATAACCGGATTCGTTATCGACGCGAAGACACAGGAACCGATACCGGTTGTTAATATACAAGTCGTGGAACAGCCAACCTTTGGCACGGTCACAGACGCCTCCGGAAACTTTAATATCAAAGGAATTGAGGTCGGCACCTACAATCTGAAAGCTACTCTTGTCGGATACGAAGCCATCATTCTAACCAACATCGTTGTGTCAACGGGACGCAGTACAAAAGTTTCTATTAAATTAAGCGAACAGGCAGTGCAGGTTGGCGGCGTAACCGTAAGCGCTACCTACTTCAGTCGCAACAATGAGTTGAGTCCGCTGAGTGTGAATAACTATGATCGCGCCGAAGTGAAACGCCAGCCCGGTTCCGTTCAGGATGTCCAGCGCGTCGTGCAGAACCTGCCGGGTGTAGCGAGTTCAAATGATAATATGAACGAATTGATTGTACGAGGCGGTTCTCCCAGTGAAAATCTTACCGTTATGGAGTCTATGGAAATTCCTTCTATCAACCATTACCCGAACGAATTTAATTCTGCTGGCCCGATCAACATGATCAATATCGATCTTGTGGAAGATGTGCAATTCTCTGCCGGCGGATTTCCGGCGCAGTACGGCGATAAAATGTCGTCAGTTATGGATATTACAATTCGTGAAGGGGATCGGGAGAAGGGATTTGCATCCAACACCGGTTTTAACATGGCAGGGATCGGCACGCTGGTGGAAGGCCGCTTGGCCGATGGCAAAGGGTCATGGATTTTCTCGGCACGCCAAAGTTTGTTGGAGTTTATTGATAAATTGTTTGGCATGTCAGTTATCTCATTGACGGCGATTCCCAAGTATTGGGATGCGCAGACAAAAATCGTGTACGATCTCTCTCCGACTCAAAAATTATCATTGAACGGTCTCTACGGTGATAGTAAAATCTATATCGAAGGAGATCCAAAGCAGGAAAAAACTTATTTAGCAGGAAAAACCTATTCGTCCAGCATTGAATTCGTTGATGTCCATAGTAAGCAATATGTTCTTGGTATGAACTTAAAAAGTCTCTGGGGTAAAGACGGATATTCAATTCTCTCTCTGTATACAAACGGTACTCAAAACAACACGGATGTTCGCGAGGACTTTATTGAACATACCTATGGATCGAAGGGGGAAGTTGTCAATTATAAAACTTTGAACTCCCGATATGTGTTCAATGATCATTCCGATGAAGCACTCTACGCACTCAAATACGAAATATTCTATCGAGTCCATCCGAAGCACGAATTGATGGTGGGAGGACAGATCCAGACGACCAATCACTGGACTGGTATGACAGAATTCGGGGGAGATACCATTCGCTATGATAGAAACAGGGATGGTCGAATGGACACAATCGTGACAACATATCCCGGTAATATAAGAACCGACTTGAAATTTGGAGATGCAAGCAGAACGTATGCTTATATCAGCGACAAGTATCATATTACACCCGAGTTGTACATTACACTTGGATTACGGTATGACTATTTCTCTTATTCTAAACAGGGGCAAATCAGCCCGCGAGGCTGCATCGCATACGAAATTCTGCCAACAACAACCCTATCAATTGCTCTTGGACAATACTGGCAAGAACAACCTCTTCCATATTATACCGACTCTCGAAACTTCGGTTATAATAAACATCTTGCCGATGCAGAAGCTGATCACATTGTATTTGGCATCCAGCATATTATGGACGACGGAATAAAATTGAGTTTGGAAACATATTATAAAAGGTTTAAGAATATTGGCGAAAGTGAAAATTTTATTCATTCCTTTCTCGATTCGACATTTTGGTCTGATCAGAACCTTGCTATCGGTAGGAGGACTTCGTACGGCCTGGAATTTTTGTTGCAGAAAAAACAGGTTACCAATTATTACGGAACCATCAGCGTTTCACTCTCTAAAACAACCGATGACGATCCACGGCTGGGAAAAGATGGCAGCACCTATCCTTCGCAATACGATTATCCTGTCATTATCAATCTAGTCGGTGGCAAGATTGTGAAAGGTGTTCGCTCATGGTTCGATGATCAACCATTCTTCATCAAGTATCCATCGTACGTTCTTCCTTTCTCTGACGAAATGGAGATTAGTTTTAAATATCGATACCAGACGGGTGGACCATATACTCCCAGGAATTCCTCCACCTTCAGACAGTACCGAGAAGGTGGAGTACAGTGGTCACAATTTAGTTGGATTGAATCAAGCAATATCAACTCAATTCGCTACCCTGATTATAGCAGGCTGGATATCGAATGGATCAGCAGGTTCTACATGCAGAATTGGAACATCAATGTGTATATTGCCCTTATGAACGTTTTCAATACAAAAAATGTCTTCTACTATAATTATCGTAGTGATGGTACTATTGGAGTAACATATCAGTTCGGTTTCTTCCCGGTTGGAGGCATAGAGGTAGAATTCTAAAAAACGTATTTGATCGGAAGAACAATTCCTGCCATATTAGATATGCTTGCAGCACTCGAAAGGAAATCCTCAACCGCTGCAGGAATGTGATCATTAATTCAGGAAATAGTTTTGCCCGGCAGAATATCTGTAATCGTAGCTCTTTTTGTGCTGTATCTCGCATCATCAACCTTTGCACAATCCACAACGCCATCAATGGCGGATTCTTCGTGCTCTCCTCAGACCTGTATATATATCGGCATGGGTGGTGCAGTGCTCATGACTGTTGTGATGTTCCAGTACGATCAGCAAATCTACGACGATCTTTACAGGTGGAAGATGAGAAATCCATCAGTGGAAAAAATTAGTCCGATAATTACTAATCTTGGTGATGGATCACTTTCGATGGGATTGTTTGGTGGTTTTATCGGATATGGATTGATTTTCAAGGATACAAAAGCGTGTGAAGTCGGAAAGATTGGTCTTGAATCATTTCTTCTTACCGGTGTGACAGTGCAATTGTTGAAAAATCTATGCGGACGTGAACGGCCGAGTGATGCAACGCAGCCAGGTGGTTTCTGGCATGGGCCATTTGCATACTTAGATAATCACAAAAGAGGAAACCGAGGGCTCGCTGCGTTCGATTCATTTCCTTCCGGACATACAGCAACAGTATTTGCCGCTGCCACAACAATATCAGATTTCTATACGGAATCCTGGGTGTCTTATACATGTTATTCTCTTGCCTCACTTACGGCAATAAGCCGGATAACCGAGAGTACCCATTGGATAAGCGATTGCTTTGTCGGTGCGATCATTGGCTATTTCGGAACGAGGCTTGTCGAAAAGTGGAATTATGGCTCCGGCGATATCAAGCTTCTGCCAAAAGCAGATGAACATCAGTATGGATTGCTTCTCAGCATAAAGTTATAAGAATGATATGAAGCGATTAAGAATGCTTTTCAGATTCTGGTGTGTACTTTCTATGTATGCTGTGCAGCTCTTTTGCGCGCAAAATGGAAATCAATCGGTACCTTCAGATTCGGTTTCTGCCAAGAACAATCCAGCGTTCGATGAAATCCAATGGTACACGATGTTTGCCAACATACCGCGTGATTGGGGCAGGTGGTACGATATTTCTTTTCGGAAAGAACGAGTGAACGAATGGATCACCATCGGCGGATTGACCGTGGCAACCGTCTTGACTGACGACATCACTTATACACCATCAGCTCGATTTTATCACAGCTCTTCGCAAGCAAAGAAGTGGAGCGATTTCTGTGCAAACATCGGTGATGGTACAACACAATTTGTGCTTGCTGGAGCGATGGGTGCGTATGGTCTCATGTTTAAGGATCAAAAAGCACTTCGTACAGGCAGCCAGATAGTACAAGCAGTGCTGGCTTCCGGTGCAGTCATTCAAGTGCTGAAACATGTCACCGGCCGTGAAAGTCCATTTGTGCGTTCAACACCCACCGGTGTATGGAAGATCCTTCCGAACCAAATCGATTATCATCGAAGTGTTCCAAGCTTCGATGCATACCCCTCAGGACATATTTGTACATCGTTAGCGACTGTTATTGTCGTTGCAGAAAATTTTCCTGATGTGAAATGGATCCGACCTGCAGGGTACGCATTTACAACACTTGTCGGACTTGGAATGCTGAGTAATGGGATACATTGGGTAAGCGATTATCCACTCGGGTTGTTTATCGGGTATTACTTTGGGATGCTTGCCGCACACCCAGAAGGAGTGCCAGTAATAGAATCGGATGATGGACGATTGAAAGTTCAAGTTCTGCCGAATATCACTCCGTTGGGAACCGGTGCGATATTGCTGATGACATTTTGATAATCGGACAGCCTGCACGGGAACGAAAGTATTTATCGTTTGAAAATATTTTTTAATAAGCCGGTCTCCTTAACGGTTCGGGAATTTCACTACTTATCTTTTCCAAATTTTATTAACTCCACAACTTAAAAGATGTCCCACGGCAAAACCATGATGGAATGGATTACCAATGAGGATGGGAGTAAAATAATCCATGCAAAGTTCGAAAGAATGCACTATCTTATAGAGAGAGACTATCGATTAAACTATCTCTTGAAAAATAGTTCCCGACATGACAACATTTTTTCAGTCAACAATACAGAGCCTTGCGACCGAATTATTCAAATCGTACGACTCCTATAAAGCAAGCGGTATTGTATCCAGCCGTTTCACACAGGCGGAAATGTTGCAATGGCTGCATCCATTCATCGATCAGCACGTCTTTGAAAAATCTGTATTGGGCACATCTGCCGAAGGAAGGGAAATCGCGCTCTATAGCATGGGAGATGGTTCCGCGAAAGTATTGATTTGGTCTCAAATGCATGGCGATGAGCCAACGGCAACGATGGCGCTGATGGACATCTTCAGTTTCTTTACAAAGAATCCGGAACACATCGCAGCAAAAACCATCCGCGAGAAATTGACACTGTTGGTGATTCCGATGCTCAATCCGGATGGGGCCGAACGTTTCACCCGCCGTACCGCTCAGATGATAGACATGAATCGAGATGCATTGGCATTGGCAACACCGGAAGCAAAGATTTTAAAAAATACACGCGATACATATCAGCCGGAATACGGATTCAATCTTCACGATCAGGAACCGCGGTATACGGTTGGGACGACACAGAAAATTACGGCTGTTGCATTGCTTGCTCCGGCTACAGATGTATCGCGCGGAGACAATTCGGTACGGCTGCGGGCAAAGAGAGTCGCTTCGACGCTTGCTCAGGTATTGAATCTTTTCATTCCTGAAAATCTTGCGAAGTGGGATGATACATTCTATTCGACCGCGTTCGGTGACAACATTCAGAAGTGGGGAACAAGCACAGTGCTGATAGAGTCCGGTGGATGGCGCGGGGATTCCAACAAATTTTTTATTCGTAAGCTCAATTATATCGGTTTATTGGTAACCTTGTATGCGATTGCCGTTGGAGAGAGCAGTAAGGCAGATGTTGCTGTGTATGAGAAGATTCCATTCAATATGAAATTAGGATGTGATTATATCATACGGAATGCGGTATTGAAGGCGTCTAATCAGACCGTTTCTGTTAGAGTCGACATCGGTATTAACTTTGATAAACGCATTAATGTTTTGACGGGTCAGATGGATGACTATGCTACTATTATGGAAATTGGTGATCTGAGTGCCTTCACGGCATTGGAGAAGGAAGTCAATGCCAACGGTGGTGAATTAGATGCTGATCTCATCAAAATCGACCATTCATTCTCAGCTGGCAAGATAGAATTACTTTTAAAGCGAATGTGAATGCCATGACCCGCAAATTACCAATTCATTCACCCGATCCTGCTGTCTCTAAAGCATTGGTTAAACGGCAGAAAGAATTTAAAGCCGAGGCATATCCACACAAGGATATTCTATTTAATTTTGCGTTGCGTACCACGGGCGACAAGGATGATGCACATGATTTGCTTCAAGAAACATTCATGAAAGCGTTCCGTTTCTGGGATAAGTATGAGAAAGGAACCAACATCCGCGCGTGGCTTTTCCGCATCATGAAAAATTCTTACATCAACCGGTACCGGAAAGAAACGCGTGAGCCGGGGATGGTGGACTATGACGACGTGGAGAATTTCTATGATTCCATCCGCGATGACAGCACAGATTCCAACGACCTTCAAAAGAGAATGTACAGCAATATGCTGAGCGATGAAGTGACGGAAGCACTGCAATCGCTGCCGGAAGATTTTCGCACCGTAGTTATCTTATGCGATATTGAAGGATTGATGTATGACGAAATTTCTGAATTTCTCAATTGTCCTATCGGAACTGTGCGCTCACGGCTGCATCGAGGTAGAAAGATGCTGGAAGAGAAGCTCTATGATTATGCAAAAGACCGTGGTATCATTACCGGTGACGTGTTGAATTAAATTCCTATCTTCTGTCTTTCATCTATCTTCCCATAGTTTCATACTCCCACCAGCAAACGCTGACCCAATCTTGGTGGCAATTCGGAATTTAAGATCTTAAGCACTGCTGTTTCCACATCGTACGGACTGCGGATATTTTCATACGACCACGTATCCGTATCGAATATTCCAAAACTTAAATCCGTTATTCGGTCGCGCGGCTGACCAACACTTCCAACATTAACAAGATAGCGTTCACCTTTCATCATGTTGCGGACTCGTCCGGCAGCGGAAAACATTGCAGGTGTATGTGTATGTCCGATGAAGCAGAGAGATTCTGAAAAGCAATGAAGAGCGCTTACCGCGGCATTGTCTTCAAGAATATACTTCCATTGTTCCGGATAGCACGGTGAAGCATGCACAAAAAGAAGATCATCTTTTTTTATGGAAAGGGAAAGTGTACGAAGGTAAGAAATATTTTCTTCGCTGATTCGCTTGCGGGTCCACTCAATGGCTGAACGGGCATCTTCTGTGAAGTGTGCGGTGATGCTCTCGCTGAGGAGTGCTTCATCGTGGTTGCCTTTGATGACAGTATTGCACTGCTGGCGGATGAGTGCTAGACACTCGTTCGGATTTGCACCATAGCCAACGATATCGCCAAGACAGATAATTTCATCCACGGATCGCTGGTCGATGATTTCCAGCGCTTTTGTCAGCGCTTCAAGGTTAGAATGAATATCGGAGATGATTGCGTATTTCATTATCCTGATAAGTGAATATAGAAAAACGTCAAATAGAGTGCAACCGGAGTTGCTTCCGTTTAAAATGAATGATCAATTCTTTATTCAGGCAGCGATTGTATCGTGTCTGTTTATGGTTGAACTCTATGAAAACGCGCTGTATATTAACACGCACTGATCATTACTCTACACCTGAGCTTTGCTGTCATGAAAGAAAAAAAAATCATTGCGTTAACCTCCGTTGCTGCTGCAGTTTTTCTGACAGGGTTTAAACTCAGTATTGGATTGTGGACGAATAGTCTCGGAATTCTTTCTGAAGCCGCACACTCCGGCCTTGATCTGCTGGCAGCGGTTATTACATTATTTGCTGTAATCTTTGCCGACCGTCCTGCTGATGAAGACCATCAATATGGCCACGGGAAACTGGAGAATATATCTGCTTTCGTCGAAACAGTTCTCCTCGTGATCACCTGTGCATGGATCGTCTGGGAAGGTGTCAGCCGTCTTGTTGCCCAAACGCACCATGTTGAAACGAACATGTGGAGTTTCATTGTGATGGGCACATCGATCATTATAGATGTTAGTCGGTCACGTGCACTTTACCGGGTTGCTAAAAAATTCAACAGTCAGGCACTAGAAGCCGACGCTCTCCATTTTTCCAGTGATGTCTGGTCGTCTCTCACCGTTATCGGTGGTTTGTTCTTTGTGTGGATCGGATATCCGATATTCGATTCCATTGCTGCCATTGCTGTTGCGTTGCTGGTTCTCTTTGTCAGTTATCGGCTAGGCCGTCGTACTATCGATGCACTGATGGATCGTGTGCCGAAGGATTTAGTAAAAGAAATTGAACAGGCAATCAATTCAGTGGTTGGTGTGGAAGAACTGCGTAAACTTCGTATTCGCCCATCCGGTGCTCACATTTTTGTAGATGCGGTAGTTGCAGTCCGTCGAACTATTCCCTTCCAAAGCGCTCATGCGATTATGGACAGCATTGAACGAAGCGTCCATGCAGTCCATGCGAACGCCGATGTGGTCGTTCACGCGGAGCCGTTTGAAACGAGGGATGAGACCATCATCGATAAAATTCGGATGGTTGTAATGGACAAAGGACTTCGCGCACCGCACAACATCGAAGTGCATCTGACCGGCGGAAAATATTTTATCGATTTTGATGTAGAATATGCAAAAGGGCTCTCGTTTGCTGAGGCACACGAAATATCATCGGACATTGAACAGCAGATTCAGAATCAACTTCCATCGGTTGGAAAAGTGACGATTCATATGGAGGAGTATGAAGCGAACGAACATCCTCTCCACGATGTCACAAAGATAGAAAATGCGTTATCCTCAGAGATTCGCTCGATCACCGAGCAGCAGAAAGATGTGTTGTCATGCACGGATTTGATGCTGTTGCAGGAAGGAAATAAGTACAACACAACACTGACATGTCAGATCGACAAAACTAAAACACTTGACGAAGTACACCAGATTATTTCTGAGATTGAGGCTGTTCTCTTCCAACACTTCAAACAATTGCGGCGAATTACAATACACGCAGAACCGAGGTAAGCCAATGAGCTATTGAGTGATTGAGTATAAAGTTTTTTTACTCAACGACTCATTTACTCAATGACTTATTGGCTCTATTATGTTTTTTGCTGTTTCTTCTTTGCGGCGGGGAAAAGAACATTGTTGAGAATCAACCGGTAACCAGGCGAGTTCTTGTGCAGATTCAAATCGGTTGGCGGGTCGCCGACAGCATGCTGGTAATCTTCGGGATCATGTCCACCGTACCACGTGAATGTGCCTCGCCCGAAATTGCCGTGTATGTATTTCACTTCTTCCGTTCCTTCACGTTCCGCAAGAATGGTGACATTTTTCTTAATCAAGCTTTTTTTGAACGCAGTTGTTTGCCCCATAAATCCTTTGATAATATTGACGTGATCTTGTGTGAGCATCGTCGGTACGGGGTCGTACTTAGCGGAGAATTCGAAGAGCGTAAAGTAGTCCGTATTTGGATCACGAAGCGGTAGCGGATCGCTTGGAGGGATGTCGATATCGGAATACTCATATCGGAATGGATTCATATCGATCTTAAAATTCTCGAATGCAAGCGTTTTGCTGAAATCGAGCTTCGTTTGCGCGTTCCTGTCTGGCGGATCGCCGTCGAACATGACATCGGCGATGTCTGTATTTTCTGCGGCAAGTGCGATATCGTAGCTATCGGTTGCAGAGCACATGGCAAACATAAATCCGCCGCTGCCTACAAATTCTTTGATGGATCGCGCAACAGCTTTTTTCTCCTCTGACACTTTCTTGTACCCAAGTTGCTTTGCCTCACGCTCGTACAGCATTTGTTGTTCAATATACCACGGTGCATTCCGGAAGTTGGAATAGAATTTTCCATATTGGCCGGTAAAATCTTCGTGATGCAAATGAAGCCAATCATATTCGCTCAGTTTTCCAGAGAGAATTTCTTCATCCCACACTTTCGTGTAATGAATCTCTGCATATTCCAGTGCCATCGTCACTGCGTCATCCCACGGTTTGAAACCCGGCGGGGCATAGACCGCAATCCTCGGTGCTTTTTCCAGCCGCACCACATCTTGATTGTTGTCTTCACGTTGGACTTCGGCATAGATCGATGCGGCATCGCCGGCAGTGAGTGATTCGAAGAATACACCGCGAACGCGGCATTCTCGAGCCAGCACATCGCTGTAATCCATCATAAACGAGCCGCCGCGGTAATTGAGCAGCCAATCAACTTCACCGTTTTTTTCCAGCAGCAAAAACGCAACACCATACGATTTAAGATGATCGGTTTGTTTCAAGTCCATTGGGATGAGAAGTTTGGTTTGGGCGATGAGAATAGAACAACACATGCTCAACAAAATAAACATGGAACATAGTATAAAACTATGTATAGAAAATCTCTTTTGATATTTCGTCACTCTCATACTTACATTCGTCGTCTTTCTCATTAGATACATTTACTTGGTTGTATGTTCCGGCGGTGCTATTGACTCGTATGCCATTGCATTTAACAGCATAATACGATTCTTCATGGGCGGATGCGTCGCAAAGAGATCCGCCCACCAGCCCTCTTTCGCATTGATTTTCTTTCCTAACGGATCGACAACGCACATATGGGCAATTCCTTTTTGAAAGGAAGTCATCGGTTCGGCGGCATTCTCGATTTTTATCAAAGCATGAGCGAGCGCCTTGGGATTCCGTGTGAGTTCTGCACCGCCTGCATCTGCCAGATATTCACGTTGACGCGATACTGCCATTGCCACAATACGAGCAATCAATGGAGCAAAAAGAACAGTGAGAAGCCATCCGATAAGAAAAACACATCGCAAAATCCATCCCGCACCAGGTACGCGGCTCCCTGCAAATCCGCCGAGAAGTGCGCTCTTCTTCATCCACTCAGAAAGCAGGAGTACCGCTCCAAAAAGGATGGTAATCATTGTCATTAGTCGTGTATCGGAATTGCGTATATGACTCATTTCATGAGCAATAACACCCTGGAGTTCCTCACGGTCAAGCAATGCAAGTAAACCTGTTGTTACGACAATGGAACTTTCCGTTAGGTCTGTGCCAATAGAAAAAGCGTTAGGGTCGGAATCTTGAACAACATAGATAGAAGGAGTTGGGATGCCGGCAGCAAGGCTCATCTCTTTGACAACATCGAACAGTTCAGGTGAATAATTTGTTTCTTCATTAAATCTTGTTGCGTGGACAGACCAAAGTACTGAGTTCATTCCCCAGCGCAAGCTTGTAAGAATGGAGGCGATACCGATGATGACAGCAAGGATTGTCCCTAATGGTAAATATTGTAAAAAGGGAGCATCTAAGTACTTCGAGCTAACAAATGTATGTGGACTAAGGATAAAGATCAGCGTTGCTATAAAAATAAATGGTGCGGCTACGATTCGAGCGTCCAGCCAAAGTAATTCATTCTCGTCTTCATCGGCAAATGATTGCGGTTTATTCCATAATTTTTCCGAGGCTCTTTGACGGAAATTCCAGATGCCGGAAGCAACCATCAGGAGAACAAATGGGAGCATAATGAATCGTACCGGCGAATCAATTGATAAAAAAAAGTCAAATCCTATACCGATAACAGCAATGAGGAGGATAAATGCTGCAATAAGCATCCATGTCATCCGCCGGTTGTGCGCTTGCTGTTCGAAGATATTGCGCGCTTGTATGAGAATAGGTTCGGACATTTTTCTTTTCTTATCGAGACCTATTAGGTTTCATTGCTCTCATGATACTCATAAGAACGAGAATAAAAAAGGCGATTCAGCAGAGACTGAATCGCCTGAGAAAAATGAATTTCCTCTGAGTGTGCTTTGAGGAAATTCAATATTTACTAAAAATACACCGCTAAGGTCAAAAGACCAGAATTAGCAATTCCAATTGATGTNNGAAGCCGAAGTAAAACCAAGCTGATATTCAGCTGAAAGACTAACACCATTTGTTACATAGTATTCTACGCCTAGAAGTGCTCCAATGCCAATTGAGGTTGATCCATTGGCATTCTTTGTTGTTGTTTGGGAAAGTGTACCACCAGCGGGAGCCGTATCAGAGGTTTTCGATTCTGTACTCTCTGTGCTAAACATTATACCAGCACCAAAATATGGACTTATACGGCTTTTAGTAAAATGCAACTCAATCGCTCCACCCACGCCAAATGTATTATCTGAGGTTGTAGCGTCTGCACTTTGCCAACCAGCAGGCACATTATTAGGCGGAGTTTTTGTGCTTGATAGCCCAAACTGTACCATACCTCGCACTGCCATATAATCTGAAAGGTACAATTTTGCACCGAATCCACCTTCATACATTCCAGCACCCAAGTTAGCAAGGCCGCTGAACGAAAAAAGGATTCCTTTGCTACCTGCAGATGGACCTGGGGCAATATCTTGTCCAAATGACATTGATCCCACAAGGATAAGGATGGTAAAAAGTATTACAGCCTTCTTCATAATTTCCTCCGATATTTTGTTGAATAAGTGGTTGGTTTGGAATGCTGTTTGTAATACAAACGCTCTACGAATTATAAATGCAAGTTAAGGTAAATATCCAGACTTACAATGTCAATAAAAATTTACGACTCGAATTTCCTACAAAGAAATCATTGATTTCAACTATCATAGTACTATCTAAGATACTTGTTGATAGGACATTGCTTTTAAAAGCATAATTCGTTTTTGCATAGGTGGATGTGTGGCAAAGAGTTCTGACCAGAATCCCTCTTTTTCATTCACTTTTTTCCCCAGCGGGTCTACAACACAAAGGTGCGCGATGCCTCGTTTGATGGCAACGGTTGGTGCCGAGGCATTCTCTAATTTTTGAAGTGCTTTGGCAAGTGCAATGGGATTTCTTGTAAGTTCAGCAGCTGATGCATCGGCTAGATATTCGCGTTTCCGTGAAATCATCATAGCCATCAATTGTGTGATAATTGGTGCAAGTAATGCAGTGAGCAGCCAAAGAATAAGGAGCACGGCGCCCAGAGGATTTTTTCCTTTTGACCTACTGCCTTTTCCAGAAAATAATCCAAAACGCAATCCTCGAAGAGTTATATCTGCCAATAAAACAATAGCACCGACCAATGCAGCGACAGTTGTCATCAACCGGATATCATAATATCGAACATGACTCATCTCGTGCGCAATCACACCCTGTAATTCATCACGATCAAGAATTTTAAGAAGCCCCTGTGTAACTGCAATAGAACTATGTTGAGGATCTTTCCCTGTCGCAAATGCATTTGGATCATCGTCAGGAATAATGTACACACGAGGTGCCGGCAGCCCGGATGCGATAGATATTTCTTGAACAACATTAAGTAGCTGACGATGATTGGTGTTTGTTGGATCTGCAGGAAGCGCTTGTGCAGATGTAAGGACGGCAGATGCTCCACCCTGAAGAGTAAAGAAGGCAAACGCAACGCTCAAGATAATTGCGCCGACAGTTATAATAGGAATATTTGTACCATCTTCACTAAAAATTCCAAGATAGAAATAATCGAATCCCAATCCCAAGATTGCAAACAGTAAAACAATCGACCCCATGACAATCCATGTCATCCGACGGTTGTGCGCCTGCTGTTCGTAGATGTTGCGCGATTGTAAGAGAATGGGTTCGGACACGGATAGCCTTAATATCCTTCGCAAGGTTTCTTGGTTCGAAAAAGAGAAAACCTTGCGAAGGATTTTCCGAAAGTTATTTTTTGAGCGAGAGATCGACAGTCGGCGCTTCACGCTCGGCAGCATCTTTTACTTCAAACAAAGGAAATTCGTTAAAGCCCAATGCTGATGCAAAGAGATTTGTGGGAAATATTTCCAGTTTTGTATTAAACGTTGTCGTGATGTCGTTATAAAACTGGCGTGCGAATGAGATTTGATTTTCCGTGGTTGTCAATTCTTCCATGAGCGGCTGTACGCTCTCGTTTGCCTTCAACGTTGGATAGTTTTCCACGACGGCAAAAAGCTTTGAGAGTGCCGATGAGAGAATGTCTTCTTTCGCAATGCTGTCGGCAATATTTTTTGCACCGACAGCTGCAGCACGGGCCTGAATAACACCCTCAAGTGTGCTCTTTTCAAATTCCATTTGTCCTTTTACTGCATTCACAAGATTGGGTATGAGATCGTGCCGGCGCTTGAGCTGCACATCAATTTGTTTCCATGCATTACGTACCTGATTGCGAATCTTGACGAGAGAATTGTACATACCGACGACAAGAAGAATGAGAACAATAATAAAAGCAAGAAGAAGAAAGAATGGCATGGGATCCTCCAATAGTAGTATAAATCGTTCCGATGAAGTATAATAATATTTTCAATAGAATGAAAATAATTCTTCAAAAGAGATTCATAAATAAAAGATTGTTGGTTTATATCTCTCTCTGGTTCTAGAAAGTTCCTTATCGGAAGGTAATTCGTTGAATATTGCTACTTAAAAAATATCTATGTGCGTTTTGGATGAGAGCATTAATTTTCTTGATTCTCCGTTTGATTTTGGAGATAGATCTTTAGGGTCTCTGTCAAGCACTTTCTGCGTACCAACAACTAACCTAATTTAGTGCCAACATGAAATCTGTGCATTATCTGATCCAAGTCTTCAACACCTTTAGAACATTGGATAAGAGTGCCCTTGTGCTCCAACAAAATATTTGCCCTGCTTCTCAAACAATAAGAAGAGGACATCACATCGCAATAGGCGCCGGTATCAAGAATTCCTAAAAAATCACTCTCTCTAATCTCGGGAATTTCCCGAGGCTGATCCTGTGTGAAGGTATCACCAGTTTCGCATACGTTGCCATCGACAGCATAAACCATGGGAGGGCCATTCGGATTAGAGACATTTATGATCTCATGATATGCATGATAGAGTTTTGGCCGGATCAATGTTCCCATGCTGGCATCAGTATACGCATGGAGAATGCCATTCTTTTCTTCGACAGTATTCACCTTCGTCAAAAGGACTGTTGAATCGCCGACCAAGCTCCTGCCAGGCTCGATGATTAATTTATTGATCCTCACACCACTTTTTTGAATCTCTTCGCTGATAATTTTGGCATACGTATTGAAGGGAAAAGACTCTTGGGATTCTCTGTACCGGATGCCCGGACCTCCGCCGACATCAAGATTCAAGTTTGTAAAATCATGTTCCTTTAATTTTTTCATGACATCGAGTGTATTTCGCAAAGCGATCCTGAAACTATCAACATCATTACCAAGCCAGCCAGAACCAATATGTATGTGCAATGTGTCAGGATGAAAACCATACTCACGGGCGGCTACGAACGTAGCAATAATCTTGTCCTGCTCGATGCCGAACTTTATAGGAACACCGCCCTCATTTTTTAAACCGGCAGTGATAACATCAGGATTATGGCCGGCACCAACATTCGGATTCAACCTGATTGAAAGATTCAAGCCATGAATATTCCATTCATCTCTGTGTTCACCAAGTTTTTTTAGCTGAGAATTAGAATCAATGTTGATTTTGTAACTGCCAAACTTTAAAAGCTTTTCAAGATCATCTTTGGAAACAGAGGTGCCAGTAAACATGATTTTTTGCTTGGGGATTCCACGCTGCTCCGCAAGAACAGCTTCGTTTGGAGAGACAACATCCGCACCCAAATCAAGCATGGCAATAAGATCAAGAATCTGAGGGCAATAGTTTGCCTTCACTGCATAATTGATATCAATAACACCAGGATAATTCTTTGCAAATGCATCCCTGATAAGTCTCGCCTTATCTTCAATCCTTTTTCCATTGGTAAAGTACAAAGGAGTAGAATTTGAACTGGCCAACTCAGCTAAATGACACTTTTTATAAGAACGCGACCAAACCTTGTTGTCTCCAACATCAAAACCCTTGAAAAACCACCAAAATTGCTTCTCAGCCATACACTCCTTGTTCTTTCCTTGTTTACTCGTAACTACTTATCTGATTTTACAATCGTTGAACTCCCAAAGGAGTCCCATATTTCTATTTTGGTTATTGTTACAAACGCTCGACTCCTACGGAGTCATTTCGGAAATATTCTTTTATATCAATCCCGTAGGGATTGTACGTTTGTAATTCTGGGAAACCAAGATTATTCAGAACTCCAGAGGAGTTCCATTCAATGCTCATGTATGGAAATAATATAATGGAAAATGAGCTTAGAGCCAATTGGCGAAACAGTCTTATAAAATTCTATGCTACGTTTCTCAGAATAATGAATCCGGATGCAATAATGAGAGCGCCCCCGATAAGTTTTTGCGGAAGCCGATCATCGGAGAATAATTTTCCGCCAAAGAATGAAGCATAGAGTATCGAAGTACGTTTTACAGCCAATACCAAGGCTACCGGTGCTAACCGGGTCGCTCCAAGTTGAGTGAAGCGATAAGCAATGGTTAGCAGAGCAATAATAAGAAGGAGTGGAAGTTGATTCTGTCCTTTGTGCAACAGGTATCGGAAAGACATTCTGCGCATGAAAACCAACGAGCCAAATATCAAACAGTATATCAGATGCTGATAGAAAAGAATTATGAGTGGATCGATTTTATAACCGCTAAGAAGCAATTTATCGGCAATAGATGAGAAAGCAAACAAACCGACTGCGCCAAATATATAAAAATGATTTCTTGAAAAAAACACATCTTTGAATGGCTGCAAGATTCTTTGCGCAGGCCGTTTTTCTAACATGTACGTTCCTGCAACCATTAATCCGATGCCGAGCCATTCCCAATGCTGAAGTAATTCGCCCAATATGGGAAGTCCAAGAAGTGCGGTCACCGCAGGTGTCGTGCCGAGAAGTGGAAGCGCAGTGCTGATTTGATTGTGCTCCAGCGACATCATCACCAAGAGAAATGCCAATCCGCCTAAAATACTCTTTCCGATCAAGATGATCAATGTCGCGGAAGAAATGGACATTACATCAACTGAGAAAGGGACGAACAACGAACAAATCAGGATAACAATCGATACCAAAAATGAAAATTCAAGGGCGGTCAATCGAACCAAGACTTTCTTTTGTATGATTGCAGCTGTTGCTGAAAGTAATGCAGAGCAGGATGCTAGGAGAAACCAATTCATTCAATCGAATCCTTAGGAAATTTAGAGAACGATAGTTGCAGAGAGGAAATAGTTTCTCCCCGGTTCATTGTTGAGATTGCCACGCAGTGTCGAAAGAAAATTCACATATGTACGGTCAAATATATTCTGAATACCTGCGGACAATTTATAGTGCGCACCAAATCCTTCAACCGATGTGGTCGTAAAACCGGCGTTCAGGAGCACATAACCGCTTGTTGATATTTCACTTTTTGCAAGATTTGTCTTATCCTCGACAATTTCACAATCAACACGCATTGTCCCGACTTCTTTAACAAGATAATTCGCTTCAAGACATCCCTTTATTGGTACGATTTGTCCAAGATTTGCGTTGTTCTTTGTATCTTCACCGCGCGTGTATGAAAGCGAAGAATGGATTTTAAACGCATCGATCGGTGTTAATTCCAAAGATAGCTCGTACCCGTAAATACGTGCCTTCCCAATATTTGCTTTTACATACGCTGGCGCACCATCAAATGAACCAAGTGTATCTCCCACGAGATTCTGATATGTATTGTAATACATATCAGCAGTCAATGAAACATTTTGAATATGAAAATGAACGCCGCAGTCAAGGGATATACTTTTCTCGGGCTGTAAATTCGGATTACCGACATGGGGAGGCGCCGTATTGGTTAAATACGCGTACAGCTCTTCCAATGCTGGCGTCCGAAATGCCGTCGAGAATAAAAACGAGGCATCCAAATATTCCAAAATGTTTTGTTGAATACCTGCATTGATGTTCCAGCTTTGCGTGTTTGAAGTGTTTTCTCGCCACAATACTGCACGATTGGATGGTGTGGTGATTTGCCCTCCGTGTTTCAACCACAGAGTGTCGTACGTTACATCATTATGCACTTGAATACCGTCATACCTGCCTCCAATAACCAACGTCGTATATTGAGGAACGACTCTCCATTCATCTTGAACGTAAACTCCGGCGCTCGTAAACGAAGAATTTGGAAGCGGCACCTCTTCGAGAATGGTATCATTTCCGAGTTTGTATGTTTCCCTGCCGCTGGATATTGAACGCTGCCACACTTCGGCGCCGGCAGTGAGATAGTGTCCATCGAGCGGTATGATTGTCGCTTCCGTTTGTACGGTTCCAGTGCTATGAATTGCATGCGGCGTCTTTGTAAGTTTTGGGCTCGCTATCAAGTTGACATCGCGTTCTATATTTTGCTGCGACGCCCGTATTACGAGTGACGAGAACGATTCACTGATGGAAGGAATAGTATACTCTGCTTTAAACAATTCCCGCCGTGCGAGAGAATATTTTACGATAGCTGTCGGCGGAAATAACGATGAACCGCCCGGAATTCCTGCATTGTCTGTCTGCGAACGCTGATATACAAAATCAAAAGAATGCTTGCCGAATAATTTCACACCGGCATCTGCCGAAAAATCCCAGTCGCCAAAATACGAATTGGGAACAGTTCCCGTGGGCGACGAATAATTGTTCGCCTTGCGAAACATGCCGCTGGTGCGGAACCGATAGATATCCGATCCGCCCTCCAGAGCGAGATACTCCGCGTGAGAATTATTCACGGATTCGTATCGTACCATCGATTCACCATCCATATAGGCCTTATTGCTGAACGAAGGGCTTTTTGTAATAATGCTGACAACGCCTCCGAATGCACCAGTACCCGCAAGTGCAGAGGTTGCTCCTTTAACAACTTCGATGCGATCAATATCAAACGGGTTCAACAATGAGAGCGCTGCCGCATGATCGTTTGCTGTTTCTATACGAGTGTTATCTATCATCATGACGACATTATACCGTGTCATACCGCGGATCGAAATAAGGGTTTCCCACATTCCATCACGAACGAGAGCGATGCCTGGCTCGCGGCTCAATGCATCGGAAATAGTGATATTGGAATTTTCAATCAAACGGTCGTTTGTGACGATCGTGAGAGGATAGGGAGTGTTCTTGAGATAATCCGCTGTGCGTGTGCTGCGAACGATAACCTCTTGCGAAGGAATAAGAACTGACTGCAATTCGATAACAAGTGTATCACGGTCGACAGAAGAGAGGGATAATCGATGTTCGATGGCTGCGAAAGCTATGTGACGTACGGTGAGCGTATACCGGCCTGCTCCAAGCTGATCGAAATGAAAATGTCCGTTTTCATCGGTACTTGTTTGTTGTCTTATTTCGAGAAGAACGACAATCGCATGAGAAATCGGTTGATGTGCAGCGGCATCAACAACAGACCCAAATAGTGACATGGTTTGTGAATATGACAATGATATTGGAACAGCAAACAGAAACACTAAAAATTTTATCCGACGAAAATATTTTCGTTTATTCATTTGAATCAACTACCTTGGAATTATGACTCTGAATATAATCTCCCCAAAAAGAAATTTAGTCATATATCTCAACGATTGCAATGAAGAACCGTTTGAAATATAAACAATACGAACGAATGCTAAAGACAAAGTAATAAGAATGTTGCTGTTGAATTAAATTACGATTACTGCTCAATAGATTTTTTTAGACATAGCAGAATAATTGAATTATGTCAGCAGGATTGTTCATTTATTTTTTTTCATCATGAATGAATTTTCATGTTTTTCTTTTCTTTCTTCTCTATATTAGTATTGTGTATTTTGGTATTTAAGAGTCTATGGTTGCTGGTGACTTTTGTAAGAACTGTGATGAAGAAATCATTTCCGTTTTGAGCAATGATTGAGTGTTCCATAAAAATTTAGTGATTGCAAGCGAAGTTGGAAGTTTTCTAACCTTCATATCTTACCAGTATTATACACTGCGTATTACTTGTAGGGAAGTATTGCGCTGCAGATTGCCGGTCGATTAAGTTCCGAATACCAAGAATATATAGTGATTTTATATCATTCCTAAAAAAAATGAGGGCTTTTCGCTCTCTATTCTTATGGAATGAAAGTTGCAAGAGGAATAATTACTGTTTCGATACGAATGGAAAATTTTTACTAAGGAGCTGATATGGAAGGAACGCAGACATTGTCACGGGAATTGCAGCAAATCGATTCGGTTGTCACTAAAAACAAAGGCCATCATGGCGAACTATTGACCATTCTCGAAGAGACGCAACTCCTCAATGAGCAAAAATATCTTTCCGAGGAAGCCCTAAACCACGTT
>PMDB01000087.1:187-17920 GCA_003155495.1 Ignavibacteriota bacterium | reverse complement strand
AGGGTTTTTGAGATGGCTTCTAGTAAATTTGAAAAAACCAACATTTCTGTACGGTTTGAGCATATTGCCATCAATGTTCCAAATCCGGAAGCGATGGCGAAATGGTATACAAGCAATTTGGGGATGAAGATTGTGCGCGGAGGATTTGCTCCGAATGCATCTGCTTTCATTGCAGATTCCGGCATGCATCTGATGCTGGAGATTCTTCATAATATAAACTACCCAGTGTTTGAATCAGCAAAAATTCATTCTACATCCATCCACCTTGCTTTTGTTACGTCAAATATTATTAAAACTCAAGAGCAGCTTGTCGGAGCAGGAGCAACCGTCGCTGATAGTCTGCGGAAAACAGCTTCCGGAGATCAAGTCATGACATTGCGCGATCCATGGGGACTGCCGATTCAATTTGTTGAGCGTGTTCAATCCATGTTAGAGTTTACCGGATTGTATCCGGAGCACTTTGCAATCAATGTTGCCGATTCCCGGGAAATATCAAAATGGTTCGAAAAAAATTTAGGGATGATCGTTCTTCGTGACGGGAAAGCACCGTCATATGGAATGTTTATTGCCGATGCAGGAAAAAAAATGATGTTCGAGCTTTATCAGAACAAGGATTTTCCAATGGTAAATTTTGATTCAGTGAGTTATCAAACATTCCACGTTGCATTTATGGTTCATGATATTCAACCAGTAAAGGATGTGTGTGTTGCAGCAGGTGCGAAGATTGCAGAGGATATGAAGAAAACACCCAGCGGCGATGACGTGCTAATGCTCCGAGCACCATGGGGATTGCCGATACAGTTTGTAAAGCGTGTCAGCCCGATGTTGAAATGACTTCGTGTAAAAAAAGTTTTTTACTATACCATCGTTCGAATAATTGATTAACGGTCATTTGCCATTAACTTTTACGTTCCACTTTATCCCTGGATTATCTTATGCGTCAATGGAAAACTCTGAAAAAAGAAACAATTCTCGACCACAGCAAATTTCTTAAGGTTGAAAAGCATACGATTGAATTACCGGATGGTAAAATAATTCGCGATTGGCCATGGGTTGTGTCGCCGGATTATGTTCTTGTCCTTCCTTTAACAGATAGAAAAACACTCTTACTGTTTCGCCAGACCAAGTATGCTGTTGAGGAAACTTCTCTTGCACCCGTAGGCGGATACCTTGAACCGGGAGAAAATGCTCTCGCGGCTGCAAAACGGGAACTGAGAGAGGAAATAGGATGTGAAGCATCGGAATGGATTCCTCTCGGCAGTTATCCCAACAACGGTAATCACGGCGGCGGGCATGGACATCTCTTTCTTGCGATTCATGCACAAAAACTCGGCGAGCCGATTATCGACGATTTAGAAGAAATGGAATTTGTTGAATTAACCATCGAAGAATTAGAAGAGAAACTCTTGCAGGGCGAAGTGAAGGTGATGGGTTGGGTGGCAATGATTGCTATGGGAATAATTTATTTGAGATTACATGCTGTTAATTAGTATTCCTCTATACAAACCACGGCCTCTGAGGTTTCTTACACCATCAAGAGGCCGGGTTTTAATGAATCAGGATTTTGTATCCAGATATTAATTTACTATTTCAGCAGCAGCATTTTCATTGTATTCGAAAATTTATTATCGCCGGTAAGCTTGTAGAAGTAAAGTCCGCTCGCTAACTGATGTGCATCATATGTCACTTTCTGAATTCCAGCCTCTCTTACCTCATTGACAAGCTCAGCAACTTCCTGCCCGAGCACACTGTAGATTTTCAAGGTTACATGTGATTTTGTCGGAAGGTCGAACTCGATTGTTGTTGATGGATTAAACGGGTTAGGATAATTCTGTCTCAAACTGAAAGAAGTTGGTACTCTGGAAGATCCCTGTTCAACACTTGCAACCACCGGAGAACTGAGACCGATGTTGCCCCTGATTTCTCCACCAGGATTTGAGCTGGAGTGAACATTAAAATATAGATTTCCGGTATTGAGGAGGCCAAGAGCATCGTCGGAAATCGGCAGCCAGACTCCTGATGCCGTACTATCCACAAATGGAGTAGGTTTGAGGACTGCACCGCCGGGAGATGCATGGATATGAGCTGCGGTATATGTTCCGTTCAAGCCGGCTATAGTAACAAGATATTTTACGGAGTCATTCTGAAAGAATACAACTCCGGTTCCTCGCGCCGTGGAGGAAGTCGATGCTTGTGTTCCATCCAATGTCGCCGTAAATACACCGTCATCTAGGATAAGAGTACCGCTGATTTCATTGTTGGGGTGGAGAGAGCTGTGAATGTTGACGTACAATCGTTCTTGAATGAAATCCTGGATGTTTACATCAGTCAGACCCGTCCATTCACCTGTTGTTGTATTGCCCGAACCGAAAACGAACTGCTCATAGACAATATTTCCGCTTGGATTTGAATGGATGTGGGCTCCCGTAAAGGGACTTGAGACTCCGGCGTACGTCAAGCTGTATTGGATTTTCGAAAGATTATTCGTCAAGACAGCCCAGGCGGTTCCTTTGGCCGTTGATACAGTTCCCTCAACTTGTGCATAAGATGCAAGTTCGCCAATCAAAGTTGGCGTGCCGCGAATTTCTCCTCCCGGGGCTACCGAGGAATGTATATTAACGTAAAGTTGACCGCGGAGCAGGAGTGTGAGGATACTATCCGGAACATTCGCCCATGTTTGGTCGGCTGTGCTATCGGTAAAAGTAATCGGATGAACAACAGCACCGCTTGGTAGCGCATGGAAATGAGCGGCAGTCCGTGCTGCTTCCAGCCCTGCATAGGTGAACCGGTAATCTAACGAAGCTCCGGATGCGCTTGGTTTGATCAGCACATACCCGCTTCCGGTAGCGGGCGATCCGGATCCGCTGCCGGTGTTGTCGATGGAGACTTCGAATCCTGACTGCCTTGAAATGGGGATTCCGCGTATCTCTCCTGCGCCTGCAAACGTCGTATGGACATTGACATAAATTTGCTGGGTGAAGAAATATTTCAAAAGCGTATCAGGAATATTTGTCCACGTACCGGAAGAAGTGTTTCCCGTGAAGGTTATTGGATGAATGACACCGCCTGTCGGCAGAAAGTGAAAATGAGCGGCTGTGATAGTTCCCCAGAGATTGTTGACCGTGAAACGGTATGTGAGCGACTTGAAATCGGCACTCAATACACAATAGCCGCTTCCCTGACCGGGTGTGTTGAAACCGGTACCAGTACTGTCTAATCGAACGTAAAAGAAGCCTTCGCCCGGGCTATTCTGAGTCGACAGAATAAAGAGTGCGGCCAATAAGAGCAGTATGGATTTTTTCATAAATCCTCCTTGAAATGTTGGTGTAATGGTGGTGTAATGGTGGTGAACTGAAAAACTTAAATCGAATCATAAGCGAAATCTTATCCCTCAAACAATCTCCAGGTTTAGATAGGAGGCAGCGTGATAATTAATCTTGGTGTGTTCTACTTTTTACAGAAGCACATCCTGCCCCATGCGATTATTAAATAAACCTATAAAAATGCGAAAAGGTTCCATGGTTACAAAGATGGCATTTCTGTTATTAAACTCGAATTGACGGCAGGAACGAAAAACCCTTTTCCTGAAGGAATCAAACAGGATAAATTAATTCTTACTGCGGTTTGAATTTTGTAAAAAGAATTCTTGCGGGAATTTTGAGAGACCAATCTGATAAATTATCGGAACGCAAAACGCATCAGTGTCCTCTCAATTTTTTTGTTTCAAGGATATCAACTCAAGCGGTATCATTACTGAATTCAATCTCCCAGCAAGGTCAGCACCAACTCTCTCGGTCCCCCATAATTGCGGTGTTCGCAAAAGTAAATGCCTTGCCAGGTTCCAAGGTTTAGTTTGCCGTCTGTGATTGGAATTGATAGGCTGCTTCCAAGTATAGATGCTTTGAGATGTGCAGGCATATCGTCGGAACCTTCGGTATCATGCATAAAGTAAGGTGCGTTTTCGGGAATAGTTTTATTGAAATGACTTTCAAAATCTGTGCGGACGGTTGGATCGGCATTTTCATTTAGTGTGAGCGACGCAGATGAATGCTTTATAAATATATGCAGTAATCCTTGCCGGATAGTTTTCAATTCCGGAATTTGAGTAATTATTTCCGATGTAACGAGATGAAATCCGCGATTGCATGCGCGAAGTGTAATTTCTTTTTGTAGAATGATCATTGTGATGTTTGAGCTGTTTCTACACTCCACAATTTCATTATGGATGAACCCATTAACATTTTATGGGAAAATAAAAAGGTCGTCATCGCGACGACCTTTTTACTCCAATGTGTTTCAAAACAAAAATTATTTCTTCTGTGCAACAGCAATCCATGTTCCGCCAATAAGATTGATTTGGGTGTCCGCCCAAGTTTTAACCTGGAGCGTAAAACCATCTCGTGATACAGAAACAGCTTTCAGACTAAATCGAATATTGGTACTTTTCTCTGCATCAAGCGTATTGACATTGATGACTACGTCTGGTTTGACTTCAAATGGTTTAGTGAATGTAATTTCAAGTGTTGACATCCGATCGCCATTTCCCTTATGAAGTGTGTACCCTTCGTTTGATGCTCCATAAGTAAATGTTCCCATTTGGATTTCTTGACTGTATGCAATTGATCCAAATGCACACAAGATAACAATGCATAATATCATTGTGGATAAGTGCTTCATGATAATTCTCCTCATAATGTTGAATTGATTGAGCGATATTGCCTTTACGACTATTGAGATTATATGAAACGATATCTATTAAGTCAAGAGCCAAACTAACAACGAGTAATTATGATGTTTAACCTCTCAAAAACCATTACTTAAATGTAAATGACGCTAATATATGCTTGGTACACACATGAAATATTCTGAAGCCAGGTCGATTTCAACTCCAGGATGTGCGCAGTGATTTCCGAAGTGATTAAATGAAATCCACGATTCCGGGGGCGGTGTGTTCTTTCTCTTTGGATGACCATACGTAGGATATTTGTGCTCCACCTTCCGTCAGATGTAGCCAAGTACAAGTGGGCTGCAAGTCTGCTATCTCATACTCGCTTTCTCCATTACTCTTTTTCTTGTATATGCAATCAACCCGCTGGCTTCGATGATGGCTTGGCGTGCTTTTGGCATTGGTTCGATTCGGAATATTTTGCCGCTTGTTTTGTTCACAACTTCCCCTCCTTTGATGTCAAGCTCATCCCCTTCATTCGCTTCTATTTCCGGGCAGGTAATAGTTTGTAATCCAAGATTTATGCTGTTCTGAAAAAATATTCGCGCAAAATTGCATGCGATGATAATAATTTCGTACCCCTTGAGCGCCGAGACCGCTTGCTCGCGTGAGGAGCCGCATCCAAAATTCTTCCCACCGACAATAATACTTCCATGAGGAACCTGCTTCGTATTTAATTTTTCGTTCAATTCTTTGATGTCTGCAAATGCGAATTGCGGTGTCTCTGTCGGAAGTACCGTAGCCATGTATCGGCCGGGATAAATAATGTCGGTTGAAATATCATCGCCAAGTTTGTAGATAACCTGTGACATAATATGCTCCTTAAGCCTGAGTAAGAAATCTCAAATTTAAAATCACTCAATTCACCTCCCCATATCCCCTCCTTGGTAAGGAGGGGATATGGGGAGGTCATGTTTTAAAAAATAAGTCTCAACCGATTATTATTTTTCAATCCATTCGTAATGTGAGTTAACCATTGTGATTTGTGTTTTCACAGTTTTATTTTTGTGGGATCAGTGATGACTCCTTTCATTGCTGATGCCGCAGCTACTGCCGGTGAGCAAAGATATACTTCTGATTTCGGATTGCCCATGCGTCCTTTGAAATTTCGGTTGGTTGTGGAGAGTGCCACTTCCCCGTCTCCGAGTGCACCTTCGTGGATACCAAGACAAGGGCCGCAGCCGGAATTCATCACAACAGCACCTGCTTTCATGAATTCTCCGATAAAACCCCTTGCGAGCGCCTGATTGTAAATTCGAGCTGAGGCAGGAAAGATAAGCATACGTACTCCTTGTGCTACCTTTTTACCTTTTATGATCTTTGCCGCAATCTCTAGGTCATCCAACCGGCCATTGGTGCATGAACCGATGACGATCTGGTTGATCTTCGTGCCCTTCACTTCTTTGATCGACTTTACATTATCAACAGTATGCGGACAAGCAATTTGCGGTTCAAGATTCGACACATCGATGTCGACAATACGTTCAAAGACTGCATCGTTGTCTGGAACAACACGATGGATCTTTCCTTTTATACCGGCTTCTTCGCGAAGGTAACGAACGGTTTCATTATCGGCAGGAACAATACCGCTTGTTGCTCCTGCTTCCACCGACATATTGCAAATGGCGAGACGACCGGAGGTGGACATTTTCTTGATGGTTGGTCCATGGAATTCGATCACCTTAAAATTAGCGCCTTCCGCTGTTAACTTGCCAATAAGGTGAAGAATCAGATCTTTTGGTCCGACAAATTTTTTGAACTTACCGGTAACATTCACTTTGATTGTTGCCGGCACTTCGACATTCAGCACACAACCGAGTGCCCACACACTTGCCATCTCAGTTGCACCGATACCAAATGCAAAAGCACCGAGTGCACCGTGACTTGTCGTATGAGAGTCCGTGCCGACTACTACAAAGCCGGGTTTTATATATCCATTTTCCGGCAACACTTGATGACAAATACCTCCCACATCGCCGCGGATGTCATGAAATTTTTTAATCTTGTTCGCCGCAACAAAACCGCGGATTTTTTTCTGATTCGATGCCGTTTTCGGTGATTCTGCCGGCACACGATGATCGAAAATAATACTGACCTTTGAGGGATTCCAGATTTTCGGCTCGAGTCCGGTGCCTTGATAGATTTCTAGAAATTGATTGATCACGAGTGCGGCATTTTCATGCGACATTGCGAGATCAACTTTCGGCTCAACGATATCTCCGGCTTTCAAGGATGATAAACTTGAAGCCCGCGCAAGGATTTTTTCAACAACGGTCATTCCCATAAAGAACTCCTTTTCTACAAAGACTTCCGAACTCTCTCGTCATTGCTTTACCAGCCACTCTTTCGCTTCTTCCAATGTGTTTGCAAGATAGAAATCCCTGCCGGTTACAGTTTTAATTGCCATCAGGATTATTTTTGACCACCCCGATATTCCGACAACCGCGCTCGCCTTGACGTATGGAGTGTTATGTTGTGCATACTCTTTAATTATTCCGGATACCTCTGTATCAAATCCAGTGTTAATAACATTTGTAATGACGAGAGCTGATTTTAGAGGATACTGACGGATATTTTGCTTTGCTTGTGCAACAAGCTTACGAAACTCCGGTTTATCTCGTGATTGCAAACCCGCAATATCCAAACATACAATAGTTTTACCTTTATGATTCAGTTCGTATACACTCGCCATTCCGTTGTCTCCTGCATTTGTGCAAGTTGTTGATTGAAAGCGAAATAATAACAATAACAACAATGATATATTTGTTTTCTGAACTCAAACTCTCTTTATCCGACAATCTTCTTTACGCCCTGGTATTTGTCATCGAGTCGGTCTTGAGGCAAGAATTCATTTTCCATGCCGCGGTATTCTTTTAAATCGACAAAATCTGTATATTCCTCGAACGATGAGGCCCATTGGGTTTGTCCGGGCATAATGCCCGTCGGCGAGGCTTTGAGTGCGGTGAAGAAAGTCATCAACGCTTTGTGTGTTACCATAATCGATGCAACGGGTATTGATACGCGCCCGACTCTCATCTTTGCCAATTCAGGGATCGGAATCAACTCGGTCTTCATACCGGAGATCGCATCCATGAGATTTACAGAAAGCGGGCCTTTGATTTCCTTGACGGCACGTTGAATATCGGCTTTTGTCTTGATACCATCGATAAAAGCCAGGTCGGCGCCGGCTTTGAGGTACAGATTGCAGCGGCGGATGGCTTCATCCAGTCCTGCGAGAGCGAACACATCAGTGCGTGCATTGATGATAAAATCTTTGTCTAACTTGTTACGAATCTCTGCACAAGCGCGGATTTTTCCCGCCATCTCTTCGGCCGGAATCACTTCCTTGCCGGACATGTGGCCGCAGCGTTTTGGGAAAACCTGATCTTCAATATTCATTCCTGCAGCTCCCATAAGAATGAGCCTCTCGGTAATTGATGCGGCATTGATCGCATTGCCGCCACCGGTATCGATGTCCGCCATTACCGGAATGTCGACAGCTTGCACGATATTCCAGGTCATATCGAGCACGTCTTTCATCTGCACTAAACCGACATCCGGTTTTGCAAGTATAGATCCCGCCAATCCATAGCCGGAAACCTGAACTGCTTCAAACCCGCATTGTTCAATGACACGTGCACTGAGTGCGTCATGTGCACCGGGCACTACAACAGCGTGACGCCTCATGATTGCTTTACGCAAGACCGTAGTGGTTTTCATAAATAATTCCTTCTCTAGAATGAATTTCCTGGGTTACATTCTTCCATTATCGGATATGAAAGTAACTCATATTATTATAAGTGGGATAAGGTATAAAGATGTTTTCTATTTTGCCACTGGTGGAGAATGAAGAAAGAGGAAAGCGGAGAAACACTCCATGAAATGGAGAATAAAATCAGGTACAATAAAAAAGCCGATTCAAATTTCTCGAATCGGCTTCTTCTTTACAGAAAGATTATCTATTACATCGAGAGTAAGAAGTATTGGACGATCTTGACCAGCTTTGGATCATCCTTGATATCTTGATTATGGTAGTCTGTCCAGAGGTACTTTCCGGTACCTATATAGTTCTCGACAATAACTCCGACGCTAGGAGATGTCCTGTAGATAACAGCATACACCTTTGCGTTTGTTGGCAGATTTAAAAACTTCCCGTAACCCGATAGATATCTATAATCAATTGAAGCGCTCCAACTAGCGACATTGAATCCGATTGCCGATTTTAGACTTTGATCGATTATCGAGATGGAGTCACTTGATGAACCCGACCCTCCCTGATTATCAAAATTTGTATAGAACGAAGGCCAAATACGTTGCAAGTGAAAATAGTTGTAATGGCCGCCGTATATTTTGCCGCCTTGAGCCACATAGCGTCCATAGGTTCTCGAAAGTAGGGCATACGAATCATTCCCTTCGGAACCACCATCGCAATTGGAAAATACCAGCGAGTACTGTTTAAGATAATTCAAAGTCTTTGTAGAGTCTATGTTTGCCGAATCTATCAAAGCATACACAGTAGTGGAATCAAAAGTTGTAAATCCAATCACTCGAAGTACATCTTCCAGATTCTCCGCACTTGCTTTGACAACAAGTACTTTTTTAGTCGTAGTATTTTGCTGGAGTTTAACTGTCCCGATAGATTGTGGGACATTCGTAGTATTAACAGTGACTGTTATGTTAATCGTTGTCTGCATTACTGTTCCCATTGTCACGCTAATCTGTTGTGGCCCGGCAGGGGCTTGGATGGTCCCTTGTCCTGTGTTATCTGTTGTATCTATGAATGTACCCGCTTGATTAGGAGGATTCACTAAAGAGATTATTGCGCCGCCTTGCGGTTGTCCCTGTGGATTTGTAACAATTGCAGTTATCTGATACGTTGTGACGGTACCCCCTGCTGGGCATACAGGGCATGGAGTATTTGTCTTATCACAACCGGCGATCATCAGAATACCGATGATTATGACAAGTATAACAGAAGACGATAAAAGTTTTTTCATACAGATAGCTCCTTTAATTAATGAGTGAGTATATCGACAATTATTTCATGATACAAAAAAATTTCCACATGCTGCATACAGACTAAGGTATTTTTATGATTATTGAATTGATCTGCAATACAATAACAAAAATATTATAGAATATAATTAATCACTTTCAGGCAAAATGTCTATACACTATATTCTCATTTTAGTATCGGATATTTCCGATAAGAAATCGGAAAAAATTTAATAAAGAGAAGGGTTTCTATATTTTTTCAGCAATTGCTTTTGCCATATCGAGTGTGCTCGCATTGCCGCCCATATCGTATGTGCGCATATTCCCTTCTTTAATGACAGTAGCGACGGCGTTTTCGAGTCGTACGCTTTTCTCTGCCTCTCCCAGCCAATCCAGCATCATCTTGAGGGCGAGAATGGTGGCAATGGGATTCACTTTGTATTGTCCTGCATACTTCGGAGCGGAGCCGTGTGTCGGCTCGAACACCGCTAACTTGGTGCCAATGTTGCCGGAACAGCCGAACCCGAGACCGCCCACCATCTGCGCGCAGAGGTCGGAGATAATGTCGCCGTACAAATTTGGTGCAACCAGCACATCGTAGTGAAAAGGGTTTTTCAGAAGCCACATCGTCATCGCGTCGATATTGGCATCGTCCGTTTGAATTTCGGGATACTGTTTGGCGACATCCTTTGCAACTTCAAGAAATAAGCCATCGCTCGCGCGGACAACGTTCGCTTTGTGAACAATGGTAACTTTCTTCCGCTTGAATGTACGCGCAAAGTCGAATGCCGCTTTCACAATCCGTTCGCTTCCTGTTTTCGTGTTGATCTTGCATGAGATTGCATATTGATCAACGGGAAGTTTGGCAAATGGTGCAAATGGTTTTGAAATCTTGCTAAGGATATCTACCAATTCTTGTGGAGGCGGAGCAAACTCGACCCCTGCATAGAGGTCTTCTGTGTTCTCGCGGAAGACGACGAGATCGATGCCTTCTTTAAAGTTGAGCGGATTCCCGGGATAAGCTTTGCAAGGGCGCAGGCAATTATAGAGATCAAACATTTGCCGCATGCGAACGATGGGCGAGCGGTACATCAACCCTTTGGTTTGAAGCTGGGGAATCAATTCGGTTTGCGCTGCTTTCATTGGTTTGGAAGTGATCGCGCCGAACATAACAGCATCGACATTTTTCAGAAGATCAATAGTACGTTGAGGAAATGCATCTCCCTCCTTGCACCAAAATTCCCATCCGATGTCGCCGTGAATATATTCTGCATCAAGGTGGATTTTATCGAGGACGATCTTCGCGGCATTGAGCACATCAACACCGATACCGTCTCCGGGGAGCCACGCAATTTTGTATCTTGCCATACGATCTCCGATGAAATAACAAAAGGTTCTCAAAGGAATATTTTTTTGTGGATAGAAGGTACTGAATTTTGGATATAATTCATTCCTTTATTTTTATTGAATAATAATTATAATCTCCTCTTTATATCGTTTGGGGCACCTTAAAAATCCAGCGGAAAGGATAACTTTTTAATACATTTTTCGTAAGTTACTTCATCACCACTCACATTCCGGAGAAAAAGATGAAACGATGGATTGCTGTATCAATTTTTATTTTCAGTGTTTATTGCGCCGCTCTTGCCCAATCAACTTTTACGCCATACTATGACCGAAATGATTTTCTTCTTGCATCACCCGGTGCATTAAAGTTCGGCTTATACGGGTATGATAATCCGGCTTTGCTTTCCTATGTTCGTCAACCGGATATTCTTTTTACATGGAATGATGCAAAAGCTCCAGCAGATCGTTGGGGAATGTTTGTCGGATTGCCCAGCGCAGGATTTGGCATGGTGCATGAAAAATTCGGAGGAGCAACAGTAGCTGATTATCGTCTGTCTGTGGCTACGGGTGATAAAACCCTGAGCACCGGAATATCGTACGGGTGGACGATCGTCAATAATGCATCGTTCGACAAATCGAGCCTCCTTACACTGGGCACATTGATTCGTCCCTTGCCATTTGTTTCTGCCGGAGTTACTTATACAGGTGCACTCAACACAAAAGGATTTGAACTCGCGGGAGATATTGCAGGGCGTCCGTTTGCATCAGAACTGGTAACAGTTTTCGCTGAATATGTTCGTTATCGGACACCGTTGTTGGAAAATAATATGTGGAGTGCAGGTGTTGCCGTCGAAGCGATGCCGGGTATACGAATTACCGGCCGCTATTTCAATACGGACGCATTCACTCTCGGACTCCAATTCAGTCTTGGGAATATAGGATTGGAAACGCAGGCGCACTACGATATCAATCAGAAATATGCGTATAACTCATACGGGATTCGTTTGGGTGCATATGACCGGACGGTGTTCGATACATATGTTGGAAAACAAAGCAAGTATGTCGAAATGAATTTGAACGGAGGAATTGATTACCAACGCTTCCAATGGTTCGACAAAACACAAACACTTGTAAATTTGCTCGATGCTATCGATGCAGCAAAGAACGATCCTTCAGTGGCAGGTATTGCCATCAATACTTCCGGTATGGAAGTGGATCGGGAAAAGTTATGGGAGTTGCGTGAAAAGTTGAAGGACTTTAAAACAACCGGAAAGAAAATTTTTATCTTCATTGACAACAGCGGTATCGACCTGTATCATTTTGCTTCAATTGCGGATAAGATCGTCATGGATCCACTTGGCACATTGATGCTCTCGGGATATCTTGGAGGAAAAACATATTTCAAGGGGACACTGGAAAAACTTGGTATTGGATTTGATGAATGGCGTTTCTTCAAATATAAATCTGCTATGGAAGTTTTTTCACGAGAGAAAATGTCCGATGCAGACCGCGAACAATGGCAGAAGCTTATCGATGATTGGTACAAAATTG
Source organism: Ignavibacteriota bacterium (assembly GCA_003155495.1). Lineage (GTDB taxonomy): Bacteria > Bacteroidota > Ignavibacteria > UBA10030 > UBA10030 > Fen-1298. Next base: position 5,301 of record PMDB01000087.1, on the reverse strand, counting down.
CCAAAACCAATATTTGCGAAGAGCGTCATTTGACATCACAACAGTTCGATACACTTGTAAATACAAAAATGATGTTCTTGGCACAACAGGCGATGGAAAGCGGACTGATCGATTCGATCGGCAGATGGGATAGAGTGAAAGATCTTGTGAAACAAGAAACTGGAAGCGGATCATCGTTCGTTTCTTCCGAATCCTTAGCTGAATTCAAATTACCATATGATAATCATTGGAGTGAACCGCCTCGAATTGCAGTCATCTATGCGCTCGGTGCATGCGCAATGGATGAAGGGATCACAGCGCGCAAATTAGTGAAGGATGTTGAAGCGGCAGTGGATGATTCGCGTGTAAAAGCGATAGTTCTCCGCGTTGATTCGCCGGGGGGCGATCCTATGGCATCGGACTATATTGCAGAAGCAATGAAGAAAGCGAAAGGCAAAAAGCCGATCATTGTCTCACAGGGTTTTGTTGCAGCATCAGGCGGGTATTGGCTTTCTATGTATGCTGATACGATTGTCGCCGCTCCGGGTACCATCACCGGCTCAGTTGGAGTTATTGGTGGATGGATGTACAATAAGGGATTGAAAGAAACTCTCGGCATGTCAACTGATTTTGTGAAGGTTGGCACTCACGCTGATCTTGGCTTTGGATTCAGGATACCATTTATCGGTTTGGGAATTCCTGACCGGAACCTAACGCCAGAGGAACGAGGCGTCGCAGAGACTGCCATAAAAACGATGTATAAAGAATTTGTGGAAAAAGTTTCGTTCGGACGAAAAATGAAGTTCGATGAAGTAGAACCGATAGCACAAGGAAGAGTCTGGAGCGGACTGGATGGAAAGCAGAACGGCCTTGTGGATGTGCTCGGTGGGATGGAGACAGCCATCAACATTGCAAAGGAGCGTGCAGGCATTCAGAAAGATCAGGATGTCACCATCATTGAAATGCCGAAGAAAGAACTTATTGATTTCAGTATGTTCATGCCAAAACTCTTTGACATCGAAACAAAAACAGTAGCCGATCCTGCCATAGAACTGCTGAAGTTTCGATTAAAGCACAATGGTGAACCTTTGCCGATGCTGCCGACGGAAGATTTTGATATGATGGGGCAATCGAAATAAGAATAGCAAAAAAGATGTGGTAAAAAAGTTATCTTTTATAGGGCATTCAACTGAATGTCCTTTTTTGTTTTTACCGTCAGTAGGGGTTTTGTTACTTGACCAAATAGAATTTTCTCGGCAATTTATAGCTGCATGGAACTTGAATCGGAAATAAAAATCCTCCGCTCTAAGTATCAAGTTGAAAAACTCATCCGATGGATTGGAACAGATTCAAAGCGGTTTGCGCAATTGATGAAATTGTTTTTACATGGTGATCAAGATATCTCAAGGCGCTCTGCTTGGATCGTGGGTCATTGTTGTGAGCGCCACCCAGAGCTGGCTAAACCGTGGCTGAAGGCGATGATAATAAAAATGCAGGAGCCAGATATTCACAATGCTATTCAGCGCAATGTGATGCGTGTTTTACAATATGTAGAAATACCAAGGTCGCTTAAGGGAACAGTTGCGAATATATGTTTCAACTTTATCTCCGATGCAAAAACTGCTATTGCTCCACAAGCATTTGCAATGACAGTCTTAGCGAACATTGCTGAAAAAGAACCTGACTTGTTAAAAGAGCTGCGTGTCCTTGTGCACCAAATGTTTCCCTATAGTACACCTGCTTTCCGCGCACGGGCGAAAAAAATATTTAAGGATCTTGATCTCTGGGGAAAAAATAGTGTCATAAACAAGAACGAAGAAGACGAACTCTTACATGAGTGGCTTATGAAAAAGGATTGAATGTTTTTGGATACCTTTGAGGTAAGTTTAGAATAAGAATTATCTCAATGTTAAAGCAAAAAAAAACCCGCTTAAAGCGGGATTTTTTATTATCCTATGGAGACTGTTCTTACGCTCTATTATTACTACCAAGTATGTTAACGATCTTATGCTTATAGAAGAAGGTTTCCCCTCTCGCTGATAATACCGGAGAAACGGAAACCTTCTTAATAGTTAAAGCGATTAATCACTTCCCTTTTAGCGATGTGCGCAATGAAGCAAGTTGACCGGTCGAACCGAGTTTCGTCGATTTGTGTACGATGAACTTTGCATATTCCTGTACAAAAACCTCGCCCGGTTTGCGGAAATCAAATCCTGCCGGATCATCGCGGAAGAATTCGCGATGCACACGTGTCCACACGAGTCGTCCGTCAGTATCAATATTTACTTTTGTGACGCCGAGTTTTGAAGCACGTTTGAATTCATCTTCGTTCACACCGCATGCTGATGGGTCAAGTTTGCCGCCGGCGGCATTGATGCGGAGGACTTCGTCTTTCGGAACGGAACTGGAACCATGCATGACGAGAGGAAAGCCGGGAAGAAGTTTCTGGGTTGCTTCTATGCGATCGAAGTGAAGCGATTGTTGCCCTTTAAACTTGTATGCGCCATGGCTGGTACCGATTGCAACGGCAAGACTATCGCAGCCAGATTTTTGTACAAACTCTTTCGCTTCGACAGGGTCGGTAAGCTGTGCATTTTTTTCATCCACTTTTATATCTTCTTCTACGCCACCTAATTTTCCAAGCTCAGCTTCAACAGAAAGTCCTTTTGCGTGTGCGCGGTCTGCGACACGCTTTGTTATTGCAATATTTTGCTCGAACGTTTCGTGTGACGCATCGATCATTACCGATGAATAAAACCCGGAGTCGATACAGTCGTAGCAGGTCTTCTCGTCGCCGTGATCAAGGTGGACGGCGTAGATGGCTTCGGGATACATCTGTTCTGCGGCACGGATGATCGCTTCGATCATCTTTACGCCGGCATACTTACGGGCACCCTTGGAGATTTGGATGATGAACGGTGCCTGCGCTTCGATATGTCCCTGGAACAATCCAAGCGATTGCTCCATATTGTTGATATTGTATGCTCCAACGGCATATTTGCCGTAGGCATGTTTAAAAAGTTGTGCTGTGGTAACGATCATTTTGAATCTTCCTTTGCTATCGTGCTGTTTTAGTTGCTATACCTTACTAAAGATAACAGAGAATTCCTTATGAACCAAGAGCCTTTCATAATATTTCACCAGATAAATCTTTGGATGGTTCCTAGGAGTATTTCTTCTTCATTCTCTCGGTCTGTACCTTCGGAAGAACCTCTCTTCTGATTCAGCACTTCCACTAAGAAATATTTCTCCATCGGAGGGAAGTTTTGTCTCGACATGCGGATTGATCATGATCGATCCGTTCGATCTTATTTCGATCACGCTGCAGCTCAAGAATAAAAAAAGGATACTCACCCCAGATGTGAATTGAGACGGTATAATAATCCATTCTGAAGTACGGAAAAAATCAATCCTAGCATAAAATTATATGAAAGTACATTTAGAATCGAAACACTTCTTTGAAACCTTGTCATTAAATTGTATATTTTAAATAAATACTAATCATCTATAATAAGCATGATAAGTAAAAAAATGTCCCACACTGGTGAAAAACGCAAATTTACATACATAAGTGTTTGGGTTCAAGAATGTCTTGTTTTTCTGATGTGCTTCTTCTATCTATTAGTTCGAATTCATCCCGTTCTTATTCTCGAAGCGCACCCGCCTGTTTTCATCAAAGGAACCGATTTTCTGAGTAATTTTTTAGAAATCCCAGGCGGCTTGGTCAATTGGCTCTCGGCGCTTTTAATGCAATTCCGGTTTTCCGATTTTTTAAGCGCCTTTTTTTTAGCTGTTAGTTTTTGGCTCGTTGGGCTCTTAACCAGAAAATGGATAGAAACCCTGACAGAAAATCGTCCAATTCATACATTCCATCTGATTCCGACTGGTCTATTGCTCGTTCTGTATAGTAATTACGATTTTGACCTGAGTGTCGTATTGGCAATAGTCATTAATTTATTCTTTTTGGTTTTATTTATTCGTTGGTCACCGAAACAGACGGTGATTCGTATTGGACTGGGCATAGTCATCACCGTTCTATTATATTGGATCACTGGTGGTGCTTCTCTGATGTTTGCGGTTCTCTGCGGATTGGAGGATATTCTTTTCAAGAGAAAGATTGTAAGCGGCCTTTTACTTCTGTTGATCTCTGCCCTTCTGCCCTTTGCGGCATCCATGTCTGTTTTTCTAATCACTCTGAAACAAGCTTATCTACATAACCTGACTTTTGAGAATCCGATCGAATCCTGGATCATCACATACAGTCTCCCCGCTTTTTTTCTGCTGACACTTATAATCGCTTCGATCGCGAAGTTACCTGGAATTCGGAAACCATTCCAAAAATTTGTCAGACTTGCTTATGTCTGGAAATGGGCAGTAGGAACACTCCTCTTGTTAAGTGGAACTATTCTGTTGGCGAAGGAATCTACCAGCGACATGAAAAAGCTTGTCCTCCAAGTCAACCAAGCTGTGCGTGAGGAACATTGGACGAACGTGCTCGAGTTGACTCAGCAGTGTTCGAACGAGAATCCTCTCCTTTTATGTCAAACCAACCTTGCCATCTTTCAAACGGGTAAGCTTCTTGACAGTTTGTTCAACTATCCTCAGACTGAAAGAGCTGACGGGCTTCTGATGAATCAAACATGGTGTCTCGCATGGCCAGAGGAAGCGAGCAATGTGTATTGGAAACTGGGGTTGGTCAACGAATCCCAACATTGGGCCCACGAAGCCCTCGAGCTTAAGGGGTCTACTCCTGATCTTCTAAAACGGCTCGGGATGATTTATATGTTGAAGGGTGATCATGAGGCGGCTAACCTATTCTTCCTGAATCTGAAGAAAGTACCTTTCCAGGAAAAAACCGCAGAGAAACTCATCCGATTCAATGAGAATTCAATAGAACTTGGCCAGGATAGCGAATGCAAGAACATTCAATTGTGCATGCCGACAGAGAATATAATTTTACTCGGGAAATCGTTGTCCGAAAAACTGGAGCTGTTATTAAAACGGAATCCTAAAAACAAAATGGCTTTCGAATACATGATCGCATGTCATTTAATGAATGGCAATTTAAAAGGAGTTACGGATCATATTAAGGAATTTAATACATTCACATATTCCCCAATTCCCCGTCATGTCCA
>PMDB01000087.1:0-153 GCA_003155495.1 Ignavibacteriota bacterium | reverse complement strand
CTATTGGTATTATCTAATGTTTGTTAAACCCGATTCGCGGCAGCCGGAGAGTCAAAATGAATATCAATAGCTATATCAAAACGATTGTTCACTGGATTTCATTTGTCGGGATTCTCTTTGTGAGTGCGGGATGTTCAACGACACCGGAGGGAA
>PMDB01000062.1:79852-99374 GCA_003155495.1 Ignavibacteriota bacterium | reverse complement strand
GACTTGTGCCTGTCCCTGTGCATTCGTGGTTGCGGTAATAATAGTAACTCCACCCGTAAAAGTGCAGCTCTGTCCGGATGTCGGCGCGGTAAAAGTGACGATCGCTCCGCTTATCAGATTGTTGCTCTGGTCTTTTACTGTTGCAATTAAAGGCGAGGAAAAAGCAGTACTAATCGCGGCACTCTGCGACGAACCACTGGTTGCCGTGATGCTGGCCGGTGTGGAATAAGCACTTGCCAATCCTCCTGAGAGCGGGTTAACTACAATCTCATGGGTTCCATCTGCATAGTTAATATTCAGACTGCCAAGACTATCTGATGTGGCAGTGGATGTCCCAGTGCCTGTGTTCACATTTGCTGTCATCGAACCCGTTACTAAGTTGAGTGTGCCGGTTCCTGTCCAACCATAAGGACTGATCTTCACATCGCAGGTGAGTGAACCGTTCAGTTTACCTTTCACGTTCGTTGCTTCTATTGTAGCGCCGCTCTCTGTAATAGTAATCGACCCAGACACATTAAAATGGTCGTCGAGAGTTAGATTAAGGCTGAATACAACATTATCCCTCGTCAGTGTATTCGTTCCCGTCATCGTATTTGCACCTGTTCCTCCCGTAAAGCTAATCACGAGATTTCCTGTACATGGAAGGTTACCTCCTGTAACATTTATGGCGATCGTGATGTTAGCTGGGTAGTAGCCATAGCTGGTCGGATCCAATGGATCAATTGCACCTATAGGCAACGTTATAGTGGCGCTACCTGCAGACTGCGTACCTGCTGCATCGCTATAGAATAATAACGTGAATACACTATCATTAAATCTAACACTGCCGTAAAGATTCAGAATCGGTACAAACGCGAGTGAATCCGTAATCTTCGATGTACGCATCAGCGTTTTAAAGCCATTAGGATTCGAGAATAGATTCGTAACGGATAGACTGCGAATCGCGCTGCCGGTGGGACTGGCAAGCTGTAGCGCCTTAAAAGGATATGACACGCCCGCGCCAACTGCTTGATACCCAGCGACAGCTCCAGCATAAAAGGCCTGGTTTCCCTGCAGAATAGACGGAGCGGATGGAGCGGTCGGACCGTTGTTTTTGCTGCATCCGTCGATCAACAGGAAGCAGAGTGCCATTGGCACAATCGCACACAAGAGAAAACCAATCTGGGAGCAGCGGAGGCGAGCATTAATTCGGTTTGCTTTTTCTATGCTACGAACACACAATGACCGATTCACAAAGATTATCTGAAATCCACTATGGCTATTCTGCATCCCGCACTCCACAGTTGTTAGTTTAAGGTTAAAACTAGAACATTGTAAATTTCTTTTTCAGATTGGTTGTATCACCTAACATCGTATGTCATAAATGTACGTCCGTACGTCTTCAAACGCAAGTTGAGAAAACAGTGGGTTCAGGATTGATATCTCTTTAATGACATCATCCAACATCCTGGCTTGTAGTTTCCACTACTATAGAAATATGATATAGATAGACTTCACTATTGCTCCAAGAAATTTAAGATAGCATCTACGCTTTCTTCAGGTGATTCTTCGTGCGGAATATGGCCGCAATTTGGAATGATCACCAATTTTGAGTTCTGAATATCCTGGTACAACCTTTGTCCCTGTTTTAGAGGAATTGCCGGATCGTTAGCACCCCAAATGATCAAAGTAGGCACGGCAATAGTTTTAATTAAGGCTGTGATAGAATCCGGATTTGCAGGAACAATTTGTCTGGCACACTCGACGAATGAATTATAGCACCCTGATTGGTTAAAAGATTCAGCATATCTTATTATCCTCTCTTCAGACAATTTACTTTTATCATGAAAAAGATAATGTAAAGTAAAGCTCACCACTAGTTGAGTTGGAATAAAATTCATAACTACCCAATTAATGACTGGTTTTCTAAGAATATCAATGAAGAAAGGAAATTCTTGCACATAAGCAGCGGCATCTATAAAAACTAACCGGCGAATAATACCGTGAGCATGTCCGGATCGGTCTCTGAGATAAGTAAATAATGCGACTGCACCGCCATACGAATGGCCCACGAGAGTTATATCATGGAGATTATGTGCCTTGAGAAAAGCAAGAATGATCTCAGCTTGGTCTTCAAGAGAATATTTGCCGTCGTCAGGTTTTGATGACAAACCAAATCCCTTCAAGTCCAAAAAGATGAGCCTATTTCCTTTGGAGAGCGGCGATTGAATATCTCGCCAAGTTTCTACAGAAGCTCCAAAACCATGAAGAAATACAATTGTGGAGTTGCCATTGCCGTGAATCTCATAGCTGATGTGTATTTTATCGGAATAATCGAAGGTTCCTTTCAAAAAATCAGTTTCTTTTCTGATATTCATTGAACAGTTGCTTAAAATCAATAGCAAAAGAACAATGATGATTGATTTACGCATCTCATTTTGGATTTAACTTGATATCATCCAACATCTTGGATTATAGCTTCTATTACTTTCTATTCACGCTCAGTGTGAGGTATTCTTTTAATAAGCCAAGCTTGAGCATCAGCGAGTGAACCAGTTCGGCTCCTTATACTTCTTTGAATTTATGCTTCTTCAATTCCTTCGTCGCTGTGAGCAATTCAGAAAAAGGAACAAGAACTTTTTGCTCTTCTATCGGATGCTTTCCATAATTACGAACGGCAGTTATTGCAATCTTATCTGCTGCAGGATTGAATAGCCTTGAATAAAGAAACGGATGGTAACCGGCTTGTTCTAAGCAGGTTTTTACAAATTGAACTTGCACATTGTCAGTACTGCCAAAGACACGAACCATACCTTCGGTAATTTCCAAATCAGAATGGTTGTCGCAAAGGAAGATTTTATTCACATCTGTTCCGCATTTCTTACAGAATGGTTTAGAACAGATGACGCAGACGCCTTCAGCTTGAATAGACTTATGGTTGACACAAAATATATCATTGGAGAATAAACCGCCGCAATTCCTGCAAAAAGCATCTTTTTGCTTAACAGGTTTTTCACATCGTCCGCATGTCAAGTTAAGTTGTTGTGACTTTTTCATGTTTATCCATTTTGTAAAGTGCGTAACGGATAGCGGCTAAGTGGAACAACCGGCAAAAAGAAAGGCAATGGCAAGAATAGGTAGTAAGTGCTTCATAAAAGGATTCCCCAATTAATTTTCAATACATCTCATTAAAATCTACGATATCAGCAATCAAATAGCAATAAAAACCCCCAACTTTGTAGATGATCGTAAGAAATTATTTAATTCACCTCCCCATTTTCTCCTCCTTTCGTAAGGAGGGGATATGGGCGGTCGTATTTTTTTTGGAAATGAGCTCTGCTAATTGCCGTTCTTCATTTCATTCGCAATGTGAGTTATTGATGCATGTGCGTGGGAAACATTTCTGCTTGTTTCTGTTCAAATAAAATTAGTCAAGGATGTTCGGTCGTCTCACTATTACAAGGCAGCGCCAAGCTTGATGCCATACGACCATTGGTTATACCCGCCCAACCGAGGAGCGCTTCCGGTAATACTCGACAGCATCGATAGAACATCGACATATGGTACTATGACAAATTTATCGATCGCAATCGGGATACCTGCACCTGCCGTTATACCTCCCGCATATTTATATCGAGGAAGCATTCCGAAATAGGGGGATGATGACGAGTACGACAGGCGAAATACTGTCGGACCAGCCTGCAGGTAAATTGGAACCCATTGTTCGCTCAAGTCGTGCCGATACATCATGGAAATTGTATATGTGTACCATGTTCCGTCTGCACCATAATTGCTCAGGATGCCGCCGATTTTATTCCGTTCAAAACTGAAAGAGGAGACTATGGCGGCTGAAGAAGAGATGTACTGTGCAAGTTCGATTCCGTACGACATGCCGCTGCCGACGAATTCATCCTTTAAACGTCCGAGAGGTGAGAGCGCTCCAATATCTGCCGTAATAGTCGTTTTGATTTTTTCCCCAAGTTCATGAAGAGTCTCTTCAGGTGAGTAGGAAAGTTTCATTTCCAATTCTTCATCCGGAATCGATTTAGGGAACCACCCTTGACGGACACTTTCAGAAATATATTGCCACACGCTTGCCACGCCCACATCGATGGTAAAACGATCCAGCGTAACTCCCATAATTGCCGAAGCACTTATTTGATTATCGCGATACGAATGTGTCGTTTGATCATAGACACCGAATGCAAGCTGCTGGTGGAAACTCATTGTTCCGGTCAACGCAATATTGGGGAAACTGTAAATTAATCCGCCGTGTCCCATAATATCATGAGGCCAATATTTAAAAGAAGAAAAAAGCGCAGCAAACGACGACCGTGCACTGTGTTGGTCGTCAACATCGGCAACGAGTCTTGATCCTTCAAACAGAAATGTCAGTTTCTGATGATCGTCGGAAACTGGTGAAACGGCAACACCTAAACGCATATACGCCGGAGCAGGGTCGCCTTGTGCCTGATCTTTGTACCGTACAGGCGCACCAAAGTCTATAAGCGAAAAACCGACACTTAGATGATTGCCGAGTTCTGCCGGCTTGTACAGGAGTCCACCGCTGAAAAGAAATTGATTTACGGTCATCTCCGGAAGAGCCGTTGTATGTATATACCGAATCGTTCCACCTACAGAAAACGAGCCGGTGATGCATGTAGCATATGAGAGAGCATAGGATCGTACGGTATAGCGGAATGTGTTGGAATCTTCATACCCTAACGCGCTGTTGCGACTCAATCCAGTGGAGACAAACTCACCAAAATCGATTTGATTATATTCCAACGCAAAAGCTCCGATGCCATGGAGATAGAATCCGAGTCTGTACCAGCTTAGTGCATATGCCGGGTCAATAATGAAAGCATCCCGTTTCCCTGATTCGAGGGATATCGTGGAAAGAGAAGCGATGGCGGCAGGGTTATATTGCATGGCGTCAAGTCCTCCATCCAAGGCAACTCCCTGGTTTCCGGTTCCAAAAGTGAGTGCGCTCCGGGAAACTGTAATCTCTGGAAAAGCCGAATACGTTAACTGGCTATATCCAATTGTGTACACAAGAGAAAATAAAAGCACAACGCAACGTAATTTCATTGATGCCTCCGACAATACGAATTCAACAATCATATTCGATGTATATAGATACCGCACATCAGGTCTATTTGCTTGGCGATAAAGTTGAGTGGCCACACTCAGAATTCCCCAAACTTAATGCATCTCACTAAAATCTACTATATAGCCGATTCAATAGCAATAAAAAATCCCTTTGATCTCTCAGAAATTAGGGCAAATGTTGCAAGAGGGAAGTTTGTTTTGTAAATTATTGATGAATCAGGAAACACTAATGCACCCGTAGCTCAACTGGATAGAGCATCAGCCTTCGGAGCTGAGGGTTGGGGGTTCGACTCCCTCCGGGTGTACGAGCTATAAATTCTGCAAAATCCAAATCCAAGATGTCCATGGACATTATTCATGGAGCACACCTATGAAATACATTAAAAAAATGTACGAAAAAGCGAAAGTGTTTTGTATTGCATATCCGGCTTTTGTATCAGGATTTTTTATATACAGTTATCTTTTTTTCTGCATCTTGCAGTATTTTTTCAAATTGAAATCATCCTCATTATTTCATTCTCCTGTTTTAACGAACATCGTTGAAAGTTTTGATGCTTTTCCGTTTATGTGGCTTTTATCGGTAGCATTGGTGAAGGTTATTGAGGTGCGTACGAAATTGCACGAGAGCGAGGAGCAAAGAATTTTTGCCGAGCGTGAAAAACAGCTCCACCAATCGCAGCTAAGAACCTTGCAGGAAGTTACACGAGGAGTGCAGCATCACGTCAACAATCCTTTAGCAATTATTTCGCTTACACTCGTGCCTGCTCGTAAAGCCGCCGGGAATAATCAGAAAGTACTGCACCAGCTTGATATCATAGATGAAGCTGTGAAGAGAATGAGTACTGCATTGGAAGATTTCTCAAAAATTCGCGAATATACGGTCGAATCCGGCGGGCAGATCGTGGGCGATATTGTGACACCGAATGTCAAGAAGTAATATTGTCCCTTCAAGCTATCTCATGAGTAAAGTTTTCTGATGAGAACTGTATTACCGAACAGGGCACTGAAAGGTTCTTTTGCCAAACCAGCATGAACAATGGATGAAAGCTGCACTTCGAGAATCGCAGCGCGCTTTCGATACCAACGAAGTGCCGGTGGGGGCTGTCATTGTGCTTGAGGGAAAAATTATTGGACGTGGCTATAACCAAATAGAACGGCTGAAGGATCCGACTGCTCATGCTGAAATGATTGCAATTACTGCCGCTTCAAACCATCTGCAATCAAGGCGGTTAGAACGATGCACAATGTATGTAACGATGGAACCTTGTCCGATGTGTGCAGGTGCAATAGTGCTTGCAAGAATTCCTACACTTGTCTTTGGAGTATTCGATCCAAAAGCGGGTGCTTGTGGTACGCTGTATAATATCACAGAAGATAAACGGCTTAACCACACTGTTCATGTTGTCGGCGGCATATGCGACGGGGAGAGTGAAGCTCTGTTGAAAGAGTTTTTTTCGAAAGTGCGAATGTCTTCTGCAACAAAAAAATACTACTCAGTATAACATTCGAATATATGTAATAAACCAAATGTGTGGAACTCCTATAGAGTTCTGTATGATACCCATATCGGAGAGTTATAAACGTATAATCCCTACTGGATTTGTGGATTGCAGATTTGTATGAAAGACTCCGTAGGAGTCTCATATTTGTAACAATAATCAACAAAAGAATAAGAACTCCGTCAGGAGTTCAACACTCTATGCCCTTATTTAACTTGTTCGTCTAATTTGGTGAGTAGTTACAAAAAAAACTTCAGATCACAAACAAATTCTAAAATATTGACATTCTTCAATTCATTGAAGTCGGAGGTCATTATTCTTTTTGAATTTGAAATTTGGTTGGATTGTGTTATTTGGAATTTCTATTAAGCAGTAGCATTCTGAAGTTTTTCTGCACGGTCGGCAATTCGTAGTTGCTCGATCAATTCATCTAAATCGCCGTTAATGACGCGATCCAAACTATAAATCGTAAATCCGATGCGATGATCTGTCAGCCGGTTCTGTGGAAAATTATACGTACGGATCTTGTCGCTCCGGTCGCCGCTCTTCACTATCAATTTTCGCTGTGCTGAGGTTGACTTCGTTTGTTCTTCAAGTTTCATTTCATAGAGTTTGGCACGCAGCATCTTCATCGCCCGTTCACGGTTCTGAAATTGTGATCGTTCCTGCTGGCACGTGACGATTATGCCGCTGGGCTTATGCGTAATACGGACGGCCGTTTCCACTTTGTTTACATTTTGGCCGCCTTTTCCACCCGAACGAAAGGTATCCAACTGAAGGTCGGCAGGATTGATATCCACTTCCACTTCTTCCACTTCGGGCAGCACGACGACAGACGCTGCTGATGTATGAACGCGTCCTTGTGCTTCCGTTTCGGGAACCCGTTGAACCCGATGCACTCCGCTTTCATATTTCATCACGCCGAATGCACCATCTCCCGAAACAGCAAATGAGATTTCCTTGAAACCTCCTTTTCCGGTTTCACTCCAATCCATCAGTTCCACTTTCCAACCTTTACGCTCGGTATATCGGGTGTACATCCGGTAGAGGTCTGCTGCAAACAAGGATGCTTCTTCTCCGCCGGTGCCGGCGCGAATTTCCATAATAAAATTCTTTGTGTCGTTCGGATCGGGCGGAATCAATAACAACTTCAGCTCATCTTCCACTTGAACTATCTGGACCTTCAACCGATCGTATTCTTCTTGTGCAAGAACTTTCATCTCCGGATCGCTTGTGGAATCCAACAGTTCTTTACTGCCGTTGAAATCATGGAAAATCTTTTTATAGCGCAATCCGGTTTTAACGATTTGCTCCAATGAACGAAATTCTTTCCCCAACTCACGGCTTTTTTGCTGATCAGCAATAATAACCGGATTGCTCATCAGCATGTTCACTTCCTCGTAGCGATGGAAAATTTTTTCCAGCTTGTCAATCATAGACTCTTTACAATTTGTCGGTTAATGGTATGGAACTGATGCCGACGGAATCCGGTTTCAGAACATATTTTGAAGGATCTTCCTGGCCCAATGCACAACGGAGCGCAATCAATGCGACTTCGATTTGTGTCGTATCCGGTTCTTTTGTGGTAATCTTCTGAAGCAGTAAGCCGGGAGCGATTATAATTCTGCCCCACCATGTTGTGCTGTGCTTCGCAGAGAATTTTATGATCTCGTACGCTACACCGCCGACAATCGGGATGAACGGCAAATGTGTAAGGAGGCGAACCGGCAGTGTGAGAGTTCCCAGCAGTTTTAATAGGAGTACATCAAGCAAGCTGAATGACAGAATCGCAACGAATGCCACGATGAGCAGAAAACTTGTTCCACACCTGGGATGGAAACGGCTGTATGTTTTTACTGAATCTGGTACAAGTTGGGCTTTTAATTCGAAGGCAAATACAGACTTATGTTCTGCACCGTGATAGCGAAATAGCTGCTGTACGTCTTTCATGAGAGAAATGCCAGCCAAATAGAGAAAGAGAATCGTGATACGAATAGCACCCGCCGTAAGATTGAATGCTACAGCGGTCTGTTCGATGGCAAACACTTTTGTCGTCAGATACAATGGGACGATGAAGAATATTCCGATGCCAAGCGCGAGCGCAAAGATCAGTGTTCCAATGAGAGCAAGGTTCGATTGGGACTTTGTCTTCTTTTCAGAACCATTTCCTTTGACATTGGTTTTCTCTTTTACTCTATCCGCTTCAACATCAAGCATAGCAATCTCAGCTGAAAAATTGAGTGTCTTTATGCCGAGGTACATCATATCAATAAGTCCGATTGCACCTCGCACTACAGCGACATTCAGCCATGTATGTTTTTCGGTGACAGATTTGTATGGCTGATGCTGTACAATGACCTGGCCGTTTGCACGACGTACTGCTGTTGCTACGGAACCTGGTCCACGCATCATCACGCCTTCAATGACTGCCTGGCCTCCGACCTGCATAGGTTTATTGGGATCATAATCGGGGTTTGTGGGAATCCATTCCTGTTTTTCTTTTTCTTGCAAAAGTATCTCCTCATCTTTCTTATGAAATATACGGAAGTTTTTCTGCTCTAACAATTTGAGACGAAAGGGAAGTTTGGCTACATTGAATTGGTGAAGCAAACATCAAACATACGATACATAGAACTGCTCGCTCCTGCTAAAGATTTAGAATGCGGAAGGGCCGCTATCAACTATGGTGCCGATGCGGTGTACGTCGGTGCTCCTAAGTTCGGTGCACGTGCCGCTGCGGGAAATTCATTGAATGATATTGCCAAACTCATTCAATATGCACATCGTTACTGGGCGAAGGTGTATGTTGCGCTCAATACGATTCTTTTCGATGATGAATTAGATGAGGCACAGTCAATTGTCAGATCCCTTTCTGAAGCCGGAGCTGATGCTTTGATCATTCAGGATATGGGATTACTGGAACTTGACTTGCCGCCTATTCCCCTGTTTGCCAGCACACAGACACATAATTATTCACTGGAGAAAATTCAATTCCTTGAGAAAGTCGGGTTTCAACGTGTCATTCTTGCACGTGAATTGTCACTAACACAATTGAAGAAAATTCGTACAAACACTACAATCGATTTGGAATTCTTTATTCATGGTGCACTCTGCGTCAGTTTCAGCGGACAATGTTACCTGAGTGAAGCGACACAGGGGAGAAGTGCCAATCGCGGAGCGTGTGCCCAGCCATGCCGCTTGCCGTATACGTTGACGGACAGCAGTGGAAAGATTCTGGCAAAAGATAAATATCTCCTTTCTCTCAAAGACCTCAATCTTTCAGAGTATCTCCGGGATTTGATCGATGCAGGTGTTTCATCGTTCAAGATTGAAGGGCGGTTGAAGGATATAAATTATGTAAAAAATGTTACAGCATTCTATCGACAACGAATTGATGAGATTTTAGGAACAGATTCATCTCTTTCGAGTGCATCATCAGGACGGACGATGCTGGCGTTTCAACCCGATCCGTCCAGAACGTTTAATCGTAGATTCACCGACCATTTTATCCGACGCCGGAACAAAGATATTCTTTCGTCTCACACACCAAAATCGGTTGGAGCTTGTTTAGGAAAAGCAGGAAAGATACGGCGAGATCATTTTCTTTTCGAGACTACGGAAGCATTGCATAACGGCGACGGCATATGTTTTTTCGATCAACAAGAAGTGCTCTGTGGCACTCATATTAATAAAGTGGAAAAAAATAAAATCTACCCTTCTGAACTTAAGGGAATCGAAGAAGGGACAATAATCTACCGGAATTACGATCATCGGTTTGCTAAAACTCTTCAAGGAAATAAAACGAAACGTCTTATCAATGTGAAAATGCAATTTGAAGAGACTGAAAATGGTTTTGTACTCAGTATTGTGGATGAGGATGATGTAAAGGTATCCGTTGTTCAAAAAGTTGAGAAAACTCCTGCAAAGAATCTGACTGCAGCAGAAGAGACGGTTCGGCGTCAGCTTATGAAATTGGGAGATTCTATCTTCGTCTCAAAAAGGCTTGATATTATCTGGAGCCGGCCATATTTCATACCGGTCAGTGTTTGCAACGAATTGAGGCGTACAGCAATCGTTCAATTGGAAGAAAAACGAATGAAGAGATTTCCATGGCGCCATGCCAGCATTGTTCCGAATAGTGAACCATATCCAACGACGTACTTGAACTATTCGACAAATGTTGCGAACAAGAAATCAGAATCGTTTTACCGAAGACACGGTGTTGAAATGATCGAACCGGCATTTGAACTCCAGCATCCTAGGCGAGCGACGGTTATGACAATGAAGCATTGTCTGCGATTTCAATACGGTCTTTGTGCCGGTCAAGGTACGGCCGATGCTGATCCGCTCTTTCTTCAAGATGCAAAGAATACGTATCAATTGGAATTTGATTGTGAAACATGTCAGATGAAAATCGTATTTGAAAAGAAGGCCAGAGGAAAATAAAGAAGACTCGGCATGCAAAGGAAAGCCTGCTGCGAGCGAGCTTTTTATTGTGTGCACCCGGAGGGAGTCCCCGCCTGCGTGACTGCGTCAGCAGTCGGGCAGGGAACCCCTAACCTACAATGAATAATTCTTCAAATTCAAACGTAGTAGAAAATTTCTTCCAGCAGCAGATTTAAAATATTTCTCACGGTTGCGTGCTTCACGAAGAGTCCCAACTCTCTCTTGGTAGATTAGGATGAAGGGTCGACGTCCTTTTGTGGATTTGACTTTACCGGAATTGTGCATTTTAAGGCGCTTATGGATATCGGATGAGAGTCCAACATATTGATTGTGATCGAAAAGACTTTGGAGTACGTAAACGTAATAATCCATCGATTGAAGTTTGGCGAAAATATGTGCACCCGGAGGGAGTCGAACCCCCAACCTACAGCTCCGTAGGCTGCCGCTCTATCCAATTGAGCTACGGGTGCGGGGAAATTTATATCAGTATAGCGATAAATCTCTTTTTTTGCAATTTAAAGTTGGGAAACAATTCTTATTCTGAATTCTGACTTCGTACGATATTTTTAAGATGTAGCCAAAAAAAGGTGAGCTTGAAAGTTCATTCTTTTCTGATTTCTTCTTATCATGATACAACAAATATAAAACAATCGGGAACATATCCACAATGAAAAAAAATCTTATCCATCGCGCTATTGGTGCAATCGTCCTCTTCATATCTGCCGTTCAGCTCCTCATAACAGCACAGGTTTCTGTCCCATTTTGGGATCCAGGCGAACTCTCTGCTGCCGCCTACTTGATGCAGGTGCCGCATCCGCCTGGCGGACCTCTCTTTTCGATCGTGGGCAGAATATTCTACATGCTTCCTATCCCTGGTGACATCGGTTTTAGGATGAATGTCATGTCGGCTGTTGCAAGCGTTTTCACGGTTTTATTCTCGTATCTCATCGCAGTCAAGATCATTGAAAACTACAAAGGAAAACAATCGGGTAATTCGTTAGAAACTATAGGAACGTACCTTGCTGCTGCCATCGGAGCTTTAACGTTATCGTTCAGCGACACGTTTTGGTTTAATGCCGGTGAATCTAATTATTTTGCAGCAAGCATGTTGCTCTATTCTTCTATTGTATGGTTAATGATGGTATGGAATGAAAAAGCTGACGAACCGGGAAGTGAACGGTATCTTTTGATGATTGCATATATAGCCGGTTTATCAGCCGGACTTCATTTGATGAGTGTTCTGACGATAATTATAGTAGGGATTGTTGTGGTTCTCCGGAAGTATGTAGATAACAATGAAGAATACTTACAGTCATCCTATGTCTTTCTGGGACATATGGTTTTGTTGTTCATCATAGCAGCTATTCTTTGGAGCGGAGAAACTGCAACACAACCGCCTACGCAAGAGATGACCAGCGCATTCGACAAGAAATTCATTATTGCAATGGTGATAGCGAGTCTTGGAGTTCTGTTCGTATTTAGGAAAAAAGTTCTTCAACGAAACTCCATTTATCTTGCTTTTCTTGTTGGAGGTATTGCTTTCGTTGTGATCTTTTCCGGCATTATCAGATATTTTCCTAAGTTATTGCTTTATATTGCGGGAGATCACCTTGAAGGAGGTCTTCTCGTCCTTATAGGTGTGATGGCAGCAGGAGGATTGGGAGTATATTATGCAATGAAGCAAAAGCAAATGATTCTTGCTCTCTCTTTAACTGCGGCACTTATTGCGGTACTCGGTTTTACGACGTACACGATGATTGTTGTCCGTTCAAATGCAAACTTGCCGATGAATGAAAATCATCCGAAGTCGTTCGCACAGCTTATTACATATTTGAATCGAGAGCAGTACGGCGATTTCCCCATGTTTCAACGACGATGGTCACCAGAGCCGGAAAAAGCGGGCATCTATAAAAGTTACAGCAGTGATCTCGATTTCTTCCTGCGCTATCAAATGGACCATATGTTCCAACGCTATGTTGCTTGGAATTTTATCGGGAAAATCTCGTCCGATCAAGATGCAGGAGTGAATTGGAAAGGATATTTTGGCATACCATTCTTCTTGGGATTATTCGGCCTCTATACGCATTTCCGAAAAGATTGGAAGATGGCATCTGTCTTTCTCATCACGTTTATTCTCATGGGATACTTGATTACTTTCTATCAAAACCAACAGCAGCCGCAGCCGAGAGACCGCGAGTATTTTTATTGCGGGGCATATTTTGTATTCGCGCTATGGATCGCGCTTGGTATCAAAGGATTACTCAATCTTGTTCAAGAAAAGATAATATCGCCGTCGGCTGTGAAACCTGCATTTATTGGAGTGCTTGTGCTCAGCACGCTTTTTGTTCCCGCGAGAATGCTGCAACTTAATTATTTTACGCATGATCGTTCGAAGAATTGGGTTCCATGGGATTTCGCATACAACATGTTACAGACATGCGAACAGGATGCAATTCTATTCACTCAGGGCGATAATGATACATTCGCCTTGTGGTATATGCAGGATGTGGAAGGTGTCCGGCGGGATGTGAGAATTGTGAACTTGAGCTTGGTGAATACATCATGGTACATCCTCCAGATGAAGAATACACCGGCATACGCAGAGGCAAAAGCAGTTCCGATGAATATGCCTGATTCATATATTAAAGATATTCAACCGATCGCATGGGAGCCAAGAAATGTCGAGTTACCTATTTCAAAAGAAATGATCCAGCATTTTCAGGAAGAGAAGGGAGTTGTCCTTGATTCCTCTATTGTCAATAACGGAAAAATTACATTCCTGCTTCCGAATACATTGCAGTTTGGCAAAACAAAGGCGCTCCGTGTGCAAGATATTGCTGTGTACGATATCATACTGGCTAATGAATGGAAGCGGCCTATTTATTTTGCCTCTACATGTTCACCGGATGCAAAGATTGGATTGGAAGACTATATGTGGTTCAAAGGATTGAATTGGAAGCTTGAACCTATGAAGACCTCAGAGAGTAATTATGGAATAGACCCTCTCAAGCTTGAAGCAAACCTTATGAATGAGCCGTCGGATTTTTCCAAAACTGCTAAATATGGATATAAATTCCGTGAATTGGCAAATCCAAAAGTATTTTTTGATGAAAATACACTTCGTATTATTTCTAACTATCGGGCGGCATTTCGTGGACTTGCTGCGTATTACATCAACGTTGAAAAAAATCCACAGAAGAGTATGAAGGTGCTGGACAGGATGGAATCTCTTATGCCGCATACAAAAATTCCATACGGATGGCAGAGTGCGTGGCAAATGGCGAGTTTCTATCATTCTCTAGGACGCATGGATCGGGTGAAGGATATGGCGACAGAGATTGAACCGGCTTGTCTCAGTCTCATTGAGAAAGGCGAAGNNCAGGACAAGTCACTCAACATTCTCCGGAAATTAGCGGTCCTCTATCCGAATGACCCGAATGTTAAGCAAAGAATTCAAATGTTAGAGCAAATGAGCAAACCATCTGCTGCACCCACACCTGGAAAGGAAAAGTAATTTCATCACAATTGAACTCAATGACGCAAGATGTTCAGATAGTCGTTAATAAGCATACACCGTATGCTGTGAAAGCGTTTGAGCGGATCGGGAAGGTAACTGCGCTCGATACGCATGAAATCACAAAGGATACAGTCAAAGATGCCGATATCCTTATCGTTCGTTCCGAGACGAAAGTCGATCAAACTTTGTTAGATGGAAGCCGTGTGAAATTTGTCGGAACGGTGACCATCGGAACCGATCATGTGGATGAAGAATATCTTGCAAAGAATGGAATTACGTTTGTCAGTGCTCCTGGCAGTAATTCGCATTCGGTTGGTGAATATATCACAGCAGCATTATTGGAATTGGCACAGAGCAAGGGTTTCTCGCTTAACGGCAAAACCATCGGTATCGTGGGAGTCGGCAGTGTTGGCAGCAAGGTTTGGCGCAAAGCAAAAGCATTGGGAATGCAGGTACTTCTGAACGATCCACCTCTTCAACGGCTGGGAAGTAGTTATCCATTGCATTCTTTAGAAAAGTTGATGGAGGCGGATATCATTACACTCCATGTTCCATTGACACGTTCGGGACCTGATGCGACATATCATCTTTTCGATGAGAATCGAATTCGCAAGATGAAACGAGGTGCTATTCTCATCAATACTTCACGCGGCGGAGTTGTGGAAACAGAGGCCTTAAAACGCACATTGAGTGATAGGCATCTTTCAACTGCCGTGCTTGATGTATGGGAGAAAGAACCAAATATTGACACATCTGTTCTTGAGCTCGTATCAATAGGAACACAGCACATAGCTGGCTATTCGTTAGATGGCAAGCTTAATGCACTTCGGATGAATTACGAAGCAGTCTGTCGTTTTGTCAGGAGGTCTAGTGATCAAGAAATCAATACACTTATACCGGATTCTGCGTTACCGGAAATCCGGGTTAATGAAATTCACACATCGGTGCAACAGACACTTCGGGATATCGTGAACCAGTGTTACGATATCAATGTAGATGACCGGCTTCTGCGTCAAATTATATCGTTTCCGGAAGAAGAACGTGGAAAGTATTTTTCTAGGCTTCGCTCGGAGTACCGTATTCGAAGAGAGTTCTTTAACTACACGATATGTGTGGACGGAGAAGCCAAGAGTCTTTTCAATGTGCTTCAACTCCTTGGCTTTACAGTAACGAAAGCAGGATCGTCATGACTGAAAGATTTCAGGCACGTATTCTCAGAATCAATCCGGAACAACAGGATATTCCCTTACCTGCGTATGCAACGGAAGGATCTGCCGGAATGGATATTTGTGCCGCAGTAGAGAAGGATGTGGAAATTCCGCCGGGCGATACAGCTTTAATTCCGACAGGATTTATCATCGAGTTGCCGCAAGGACACGAAGCGCAAGTTCGGCCAAGGAGTGGGCTTGCTATCAAACACAATATTGGAATTCTCAATTCGCCTGGAACAATTGATTCCGATTATCGAGGTGAGGTAAAAATCATTCTCACAAATTTTGGAAAGAGGCCGTACGTCATCCACCGCGGGGACCGCATAGCGCAAATGATTGTGGCAAAGTACGAACGCGTGCAATGGAAGGAAGTATTGTCACTTACTGAATCTGTACGCGGAGAAGGCGGCTTCGGTCATACAGGAATCACATCAAAGGGGAGTCAATAAAATGGCTCAACAAAGGACAAGGAAGAACACATCGCGAACGAAATCTATACATCGGGGTGGATCGCAGGATATGCGCTGGGACTCGGTTTTCGCATCACTTGGCAGGTTTGAGATCGTGCTGCTCATTGGAGGCGTGCTTTTGCTGCTCGTACTCATCTACACTATTCACACGATCCTTTCTCCGTTTCTTGCACTTGGCTCTATTCTCTTCATTCTCTTTCCATTGCGCCGCTACGTGCTTGCACGGAATCTCATGTGGCTGGCAATCATTCTCTTCACATTGTGGTTCTTGGATTCCGTTTCGACTATCCTTGCACCTTTTATTATATCCATAATCTTTGCATATATGCTTAACCCGGTTGTGGATCTTTGCCAAAGCTGGAAAATTCCGCGCTGGGTTAGTGCACTCATACTTATTCTGCTCTTCATTTCAGGTATTACGCTCATTCTCTTTTTCGTTCTCCCCATAGCGCTCTCACAGCTTGAAGGTGTGCTTGATTTGCTGTCGAAACTCACGAATGAATACCAAAGTACGTTTTGGAACAGCCATCTGGTCAAAATATTAGAGAGTTATGGTATCTCTGTAAATGAACTTCGTAGTGCATTCGCCAGCCAACTGACGCCTCGATTTGAAGATCTTCTCAAAACACTTATCAATGCGCTTGGTTCGTTAATGAGCAGCATCTCGGGTTTCATTACGCAAATATTTTATATCATTTTAGTGCCATTCCTGACATTTTATTTTTTGGCAGATTTCCCAAAAATTAGCCACCGCTTTTTGATGCTTTTTCCTCGCAGGAATCGAGACCGTGCAGAAAACTTTATGACTCGCGCTGATGATCTTATTGGACATTATTTGCGTGGAGCACTTTTAGTAGCGCTTCTGCAAGGATTTATTATTTCCGTGGTCTTCTCTATTGTCGGAATTAAATATGCTTTCCTCTTGGGGCTCCTGGCATGTCTCTTCGATTTTGTTCCCTATTTTGGTCTTATTGCTATTATGGCGCTTTCTGCAGTGATTGCACTTTTTAGCGAGCCACCTGTCTTAACAAAATTAGCTATTGCTCTCGTCTCCATTTCCATCCTNNTGCATCCGCTGCTCATCATTCTCTCTTTGCTCATCTTCATGTATTTTCTGGGTTTTATCGGGTTGCTCATCGCAGTTCCGACGACAGCGCTGGTGATATTGTTTGTCAGAGATTGGGAAGCGCGAAGACGCGGCGCCCTTCCACATTCAAGTGAACCCTCAAAAGCGGGCATTTAATGTCAGGTGTTCTTTATCTCGTTGCCACTCCTATCGGCAATTATGATGACATTACATTTCGGGCAATACAAGTACTCAAAGAAGTAGATGTCATTGTGTGTGAAGAACGAAGTGAAGGACAGCGTCTCCTTCGTCATTATGGGATAGAAAATCAAGTAGAGACACTCAACGAGCATAATGAGGCGGCAGCAGCGAGTGTCATCATTACAATACTAAAAGAAGGGAAGTCCATTGCATTAATTTCCGATGCCGGAACTCCCGTGTTCTCTGATCCCGGAAGAATATTAGTTGAAAAAGCTATCCACCAAAACATAAAGATCGTTCCTATCCCCGGCGCCTCCTCGCTACTTCCTGCGCTCATCGTTTCTGGATTTTCCATCAAAGAATTTGTATTTGCCGGATTTCTTTCGCCCAAGCGAGAACGGCGTCTTACTGAATTGTGCGAGTTTCGGAAGGAACGCTGCACGATAGTCTTGATGGATACACCGTACCGGCTTGTTCAACTTTTACGGGATATGGCAGATGTCTTTGGAGAAACGAGACGCGTGTGTGTTGCATTCGATCTGACGTTATCAACGGAAGAAATTTTCCACGGAACTGCGCCAACATTATACCAGAAGTTCCTAAAGGAAGAAAAGAAGGGGGAATTTGTTGTGGTACTGGAAGGAATGAAGAAGTAATCGTTCAGTTCAGGTGCAGAAAGATGTAAATACCTTCCAATTGAATATTTCAAGAAATACGTGTTTTTTTGAAATATCTTTATCATATTGTTTCCATCAAATCCATTAACATAGTACATTCGATCGGCAAAGCTGAATTATTTTTTAGATTTGCATTTCCTCGTTTTAAAGCCGGTCATAGTCTAACTACGTTTCATATGTTGGATGGAGACGGTTGATGATAGATCAAACAATTTCCCATTACAAGATCATCCAAAAACTCGATGGTGGAGGCATGGGTGTAATCTATAAGGCTGAAGATACGAAGTTGAAGCGAACGGTAGCCTTAAAACTTTTACCTCCTGAATTGACACGTGACCGGGAAGCAAAAGAACGACTTATTCGCGAAGCACAGGCTGCTTCTGCACTCCAACATCACAATATCTGCACTATACATGAAATTGGGGAGACCGATGACGGCCAAATGTTTATCTGTATGGATTATTACAAAGGAGAAACATTAAAAAATAAATTACATAACGCTCAGGCGAGAGCCATCCACATTCCTATTTCTGAAGCTCTCGACATATCCATTCAGATTGCACAAGGCTTAGCGAAAGCGCATGAAAAAGAAATTATTCATCGGGATATAAAACCTGCCAATATCATGATCACAAACGAAGGGGTGGTTAAAATACTGGATTTTGGCCTAGCTAAATTATTCGGGAAAAGTGAATTAACTCAGATAGGCAGGGCCATTGGTACTATCACCTATTTGTCTCCTGAACAGGCGGAAGGGAAAAAAGTCGATTTCAGAACGGATATATGGTCTCTCGGCGTCGTGCTATATGAGATGTGCACTTCAAAACTACCTTTTGAGCATGACTATGACGCTGCTGTCATCTACGCAATTCTTGACAAAACACCTATCGCTCCTTCAAAAATTGGAATGAACATTCCGGAAGATTTGGATCAGGTTATTCTCAAGTGTCTAATGAAAAATCCTGATCATAGATATCAGTCTGCCAATGACCTGTTATCGGATTTAAACGAAGTTCGGAAAACATTCATTGACGGTGATTCGAAAACAACCGTACAAAAACGAAAATATTCCTTTAGCAGGAAATGGACGATGTGGGAAAGACGTCTTATAAACAAAAGAAACATTCTCACCGGTATTGCGATAATAATTTTTGCGCTCTTCTTTGTGTTCATCCTGCCTCAGTTCAGTCATAGAACAAAAACAATCCAATCTATTGCCGTTTTACCCTTGGAAAATCTTTCCAACGACAAAGAACAGGAATATTTTGCATCGGGTATTCATGATGAATTATTGACGGATTTATCGAAGATCAAAGCATTGCGTGTCATTTCAAAGACCTCGGT
>PMDB01000062.1:78594-79835 GCA_003155495.1 Ignavibacteriota bacterium | reverse complement strand
TACAGAACATATTGATAATGCTGAGCGAGGTAGCGCAAGCTATCGCTGGGGAGATCAAGATCGCTGTGACAAGTCAGGAAAAAGATCGGATTGCTGCCGTACATTTAGTAAAACCCGAAGCACATGAGGAATACTTAAAAGGACGTTATTTATCTTTTCGTTATGATCCCAGAGGGTTTCCAGATGCCCTGATGCATTTTCAGATATCCACAAAAATAGATCCGAATTTTGCTCCAGGATACGCGGGTCAGGCCACAGTTTATTTCCTCTTGGGTTATTTTGGGATAAAACCCGATCCTGAGGTAATTCCGAAAGCCAGAATAATGGCGATGAAGGCACTTGAAATAGACGAGGCACTCGGTGAAGCGCATATGATTTTAAGTTGGATTAAGTTATGCTATGACTGGGATTGGCAGGGGGCAGCCAAAGAGGCACAGCGGGCGTTGGATCTAAATCCTAACGATGCACAAGCCCGACATGCATATGGAGATTATTTGATGTTTGCCATGAGGAATGTAGAAGAAGGATTGCATCAAGTCATACTTGCCCGTGATGTTGATCCTTTTTTCCCTATAACGGTCATTCCCGCAATTTATCATCTTCAATTGGTCTATCGATACGACGAAATAATTGGTGAGTGCCGAAAACTCTTGGCGACGGACCCCAATTATCCTGAAGCGCGCGGTAACCTGCGGGATGCGTTATGGTTAAAAGGCAATTACGAAGAAGCCTTCGTTGAATTTCAGAAAACCTGGAATTGGAATGAAGAATTGAAGGAGGCAATGCGACGCGGCTATAGAATTTCTGGATCGAAAGGCGGAGTGCGAGAATTGGCATTAACGTTTGCAAAACAATCCATACCCTATACGGGTTCTGTCCTCGGAGTCGCCGCACTCTATGCGTTTATTAAGGAGAAAGATTCAACGATCGTATGGCTCGAGAAAGCATATCAAGAACATTCTCCGGGACTCATCTACATTAATGGAAGTCCGACCTACGATTTTCTCCTCTCAGATCCACGCTATCATTCATTATTGCAAAGGATCGGTTTTCCAGAAACAAAAAAGGAAAAGCCAAATGGCTGATCTGGAATCATTGCTCGAACTGGCTTCTATTCTGGAACAACAGAACGATTTCCAGGAAGTTCTCCGTCTGGTTACGCAGAAGGCCGCAAGCCTTATGGAAGCTGAAACCGCTTTGGTGATGATGATTAATCCGTCCACGCGGGAAACGGTCAAGAC
>PMDB01000062.1:0-78575 GCA_003155495.1 Ignavibacteriota bacterium | reverse complement strand
GGGAATTTTCAAAGGGCGATTTTGAATATCTAAAAAAGTTTGCAACCATCATTTCACCCTTTATACGAAATGCCAATAAGATCCAACAATATTTTACAACGAAAATTCCTGATGAGACTCTGTTAAAAAAATATGAAGCACATGGGTTAATCGGTAAGAGTAAGGCATTTATAGAATTATTGACCACTATCGAATCATCTTCCAAATGTGATGTCCGTGTTTTGTTGGAAGGGGGTAGCGGGACAGGGAAAGAGTTAATTGCAAAAGCCATCCATCAATGCAGTTCTAGAGTGCAAAACAAGTTTATCGCTGTCGATTGCGGAGCTATACCGGCGAATCTGATAGAGAGTGAATTATTCGGACATATCAAAGGTGCATTTACAGGAGCTGCAGCATATCGCAAGGGTCTTTTAGAGGAAGCAAACGGCGGAACTCTTTTTATGGATGAGATTACGAACCTTCCTCTGGAGTTGCAGGTAAAACTTCTGCGAATGCTTCAGGAAGGGGAGATCCGCCCTTTGGGCAGCAATGAATCGAGAAAGATTGATGTGCGGATTATTGCTGCATCGAGTGCCTCCTTACGCCCGATGGTAGCTGCTGGGAAATTCAGGGAAGATCTTTTTTACAGGCTTTACGTCTACCCTATTCCCATTCCTACGCTGGCAGATCGCAGGGAAGATATTCCTATCCTATCAAATTATTTTCTCAAGATTATTTCTCGGAAGCAAAAAAAGAACGCTGAAATATTCCATGAAGAATTATTGGAATTCCTCAAACTCCGGGATTGGCCCGGTAATATCCGGGAATTGGAAAATTTTGTAGAACGATTGGTTACGCTCGCACCTCATGATGCCGAAGTCTTGGATCGAAATCTCTTACCGGAGGAATTCCGGAGAGAAATCGAAAATATAAAGCCCGCGCCGGAGAAGATTGTCTCTAAAGGGCCTCTAAAAAAAGTGCTTTCGGATTATGAAAAGCAGGTCATTCAACAAGTTTTGACCGATTGTGATTGGAATCAATCCAAGGCGGCAAGAATTCTCAACATATCCGAACATGCTATGAGATATAAAATTGACAAATTGAAGATTAAAAAAACCGCCTGAAAGTCAGCCTCGATAAATATTTCATCGTTATAGCATTTTATTATCTATCGTTGGATCCCATTGCTCTGTCGTTTGCCTGTTTTTTCTCCCCTCGTTGAATCTCTCTATCTGACCATCGTCAAAATGGTCGAAGAAATATTTATTCAATATTAATATTCGTCAAAATGGGCGACATTCATAAAATTCGCTCCATTCCAACAATCTTTAAAAAGTCATAAGTGAATAGTAATAAACGATTTGTGAGAACGATCCATTGTTGTCTGTTTCTGGCATTCTTCTTGTCTTAAGACAGAAGAATTTGTTGTTCGTTAATCTATTCTCATAAATAATCATATCTATTGGAAAGGAGTTTACAATGTATATCCATATTAGTAGATCAATAATGATATCCATGCTGGTTTTAATTTCTTGCTTCCTGGTGGTATCCAACCTTGTTGCTCAAACGGACGTCCCAGCAGGAAATGTCAGCGGGACTTGGTCACTTACGGGTTCTCCATTTCGTGTTCATGGAGATATTACTGTTCCCAACGGTCAAACACTGACGATTGAACCTGGTGTGAATGTTATTTTCTCAGGCAATTACAAATTCAATGTACAGGGAAGATTGCTTGCAGTTGGCACTCAACAGGATACCATTACATTCACTGCCCAAGATACAGCAACCGGCTGGCATGGAATTCGCTTTGTGAATACTCCTTCAACAAACGATACAAGTAAGATAATATACTGCAAGCTGCAGTATGGAAAAGCTGTAACAGGAACTTATTATGATCAATGTGGTGGCGCACTTTACGTACAAAGTTTTAGTAAACTTTTAATTTCAAATTGTCTTATAAAATTTAATGTGAATGGTGGTAATCCGGATTATACCGGAGGGGGAGCCATTTGTTTCTGGGCTGCTTCACCGATTTTGATAAATTGTACAATTTCTAACAATAATGGCACTACCGGTGGCGGAATAATTTGTTGGAGTAGTGCAAATCCCATTATATCGAATAATATATTTGCAAATAACACTGCCTTGGATGGAGGCGGCATTTATATTGGAAACTCTTCAAACCCTCATGTAACGAACAATGTCGTTGTTCACAATCAAGCTCATGACAATGGAGGAGGTATTCGCTGTAATGGAAGCAACCCATGCATCGTTAATAACACAATTGCAAATAACACAGCTGTATATGGAGGAGGTGTAGATTGTTATAGTTCAAATCCGATAATCTTCAATACAATTATCTATGGGAATTTCTCCAGTAATGGTAATCAAGTATATCTTGGAATTAAATATTCAAATCCTTCTTTCTTGCATTGTGATATTGAAGGTGGCAAAGACGAATTTAAAGGCGATGGAGCCGGAGTGTATTACACTGGTTCATATGTGAACAATGTCGAAAGTAATCCTCTGTTTGTAGATTCTGCTAAGAACGATTTTCACCTTACAGATCATTCGCCCTGTATAGGTGCAGGTGCTGACTCCACTCAAGTATCAGGGAAGTGGTACTATGCACCTGTTCAAGATTTTGAAGGTAATCCAAGGCCAAATCCTGCAGGAATAAATCCAGATATGGGCGCGTTCGAAAGTATATTGGGTAATCCATTGACCGGTATAAATGAATCAGCGAAACAGCTTCCTGGAGGATTTCAACTTTACCAAAATTATCCCAATCCCTTTAACCCGGTGACAAACATTCAGTATTGCCTGAGCAAATACGCACGGATAAAACTTTGCGTCTATGATATACTTGGCCGTGAAATAGCGGTTCTGGTAAATACAGAAAAACCGGCAGGAACATATCAGGTATCATTTGATGCAGCGAAACTGTCAAGCGGTATGTATCTCTATCGGATGCAAGCAGAATCAGAAAACGGTTACGTTTTCAACGACATAAAAAAACTGATTCTGATTAAATAACCAAATCATTCAATAAAGGAGGTCGTTATGAAAAACTTGATTGTATTCAATCTGATTTTAATTCTGGGATTATTTATTTCAGGTTGTGATAAAAAAGGTCCGATTGAATCGGATAAAGCTCAAGGAAATATTTCTGATCAAGCATTATCGGCTGTGCCAGGATCAAGTGAAAAAATCGAATGCTCGAAAATCACAAAACTGAACTTTACCGGTACGGAAACCTTGGATGCGGTGAGTGATCCATCCCGCCTTCTCGACCCAGGAACGGTCGAGGTGAAAGGGAATAAAATTCACATCAGTGGATTTACGGTGCTGGATGATCTGACTGTCACAGTTGAAGGCATGGGAACTATGGTTGGAAATACCAAAATTGTAATTAATGCTATTTGGGATGCCCAGACATATTCCGGGCTCACGTGGGGTTCGTTTGTGAAAATATTTGGCGGTAAAGAAGCATGGAAGGGAACCTTCAGATCACATCGCGTAAAAATAAACGATACAGAATGGAAAGAATATCTCGATTTCACTGGTGACGGTGTGGGTGATAATGAAGGCATGAAGATAGTAGGCAAAGATGAACTCTCAGCAGATATGCCTGTTCCTTTACGTTTTTCCGGTCCGATTAAAGGCGAAATTATTATACCGCCTCACATGAAATGCGCGCATAATAATTCGTTCTAATCACTGAGGAAGGAGATAGTTATGTCAATATTCAAAAAATCAATATTAAGATTTATGAATGCCAGTCTTTCAACCGCATTCATTTTTATTTTTACACATAATGCTATAGCTCAGTTATCCACTCAATCGGGATTGTTCCAGTTTGTCCGCACTGTTCAGGTAACACCGGATTCCACATTTTCGAAGGCCGGATTTGTTCGCCTTGGATACGTTTCCGCCACAAACAGCATTGTAGCCACATTCGGGACACATTTCATTCATCCAACTACAACTGACAGCGACGGGCGCGGCTATAAGGAATACGCACTCGATATGCAGCCGATGGGAAAATCTGGAATGCTCAACACCGGAGGAATAGGTGATTGCAACGGACTCATTGTCGACAGCGTATATTATGACGTCAACGTGGACCCGTGTGGATGGCGGATCACGACGTTTAATACGCTCACATGGATCAAAACACGGGATATTATATTTCCTCTTGACACTCCTCGCGAAGGGAATGGTGATATGATGATAGCGTTCGTTAATGGTTTCCTTGATATTAGCTCCGGATATACAACACATGGCGGTGCACCTCCGCCTGATAGCGGATGGACACATCATCAATTCTTTTCACCAAATCTCAAGTTTCTGGATAAAAGAATACTGTTTGATACTCCCCATATTTGCGGATCATCGCTTATCTTCGTGGACAGCATATTTTATTTCGTCTCAGCAACCGGTTATACAGGCGATGTCATTGTAATGAAATACGACAGGGATTGGAAATATCTGGGGGCCAAAAAACTAATATCACAGGCACACTGGTCCGAGGGATTGGCATGGGATGGTTTGCGATTCTATGTCACATATTTGAACACGAGTCAGCGAACTGAACCCGGTTTTTTCCCGTACTATCCGAATGTCCATCTTGCCGCCTTCGATAAGGATTGGAATCTGATCGACGATGTGGCAGTCACGAATTATACACCTACCGATTCTATGTTTACCGGCAGGCCCTCTCTTCTCCAGCTTGGAAACAGACTGTATGTCTCTTACGATGCTGTTCCGCTTCCAGAAGATCTCACGAAGATCGAGGGATACGTGAAGGTGTATGAACTCCATCCTTCATCCACATTGATCGGACAATCTCAGGATTTTCCAATTCGATTTCAGCTAGAGCAAAATTATCCCAACCCATTTAACCCATCGACCACAATCAACTTTACGCTTGTGAAAGCATCGAATGTAAAGTTAAACATCTACAATCTGCTTGGGCAAAAAGTCGCCGCACTTGTTGATGAGAAAATGAATGCCGGGCTTAAATCAATCGTGTTTGATGCGAAGGAATTATCCTCCGGTGTGTATTTCTATCGACTTGAAGCTGGCAGCTTTATATCACAGAAAAAAATGTTGCTATTGAAATAATCACGAAAGTTTTTCTAAAAAAACAGAAATGCCTTCCATTACCGAAGGCATTTCTATATACTGCTAAATAGAAGTTAATTATGGTAATAACACTGCTACCGCAACCACCGATGTCCATAAACCGTTCTTATCGCCTTCAGCGGATTGCGTGACGTTAAACGTGCGGACGATTTTACCGGACATTTTAAATATTTTCTCGCGTTCATCCCAGTTCGTATTCGGATCGAACTGAACACCGAGTGTCGTTGCAAGCATCGAAGCGGCAAGATCTTCAGCATATTCGCCGGCGCGTTCATCGGTTTCGCCGAAAGGGTGGTGTTCGGAAAGATATCCGTACACTGAATCGTCGGCCGGCTGTGCAACACCGATCGATGATGCAATGAGACGATTAGGTTCATTCGTGGCGTTTCGAGCCATCACACAAAATGTAATTTGCCCTGCGCTCAATTGTTTAATGCCTTCATCCTTCGGAATNNGATTGAAGGTAGTCTTTATGGCGTCCGACGCCTTTAGAAAAAAACATTTTCGTGGGAGTAAACAATTCAAATCTCCGAAAAGATTAATGATAGGTTATTTCTTTTTTTTTGCGGAATCTCAAGAATAGGAACAAAGTACTCCTCCCCATGTCCCCTCCTCGTGGAGGAGCGTATAAAGAAATCCGCGAAGCGGTATTACAATAGTTACGCAGACTCACTTTATGAGGGGTGGTGGAGCAAGAGCATAAAATGATACTTGGGAGTGATATTTTCATGAGTTTGTATATGTCAACGGTTTTTTAACTTTTAAAAATCTTCGTTTACCAACTTTAAGAATAAATTCACTTTTATCCGGTAGAAGTACATTGGGATCGGAAATACGTTCGCCGTCAATACTCACGCCGCCTTGATCGACCAACCGCCGCGCTTCACCCTTTGAAGCGGCGAGTTTTGCTTCTGCCATCAAAGCGATAATAGTCATAGGAGCGCTTACCGTAAATTCTTCTATATCGTCCGGAATACTTTTCTCTACGAATATTCTATCGAATTCTTCTTCGGCGGCAGTTGCCGCTTCCTGTGAATGATACATCCGGACAAACGTCCGTGCGAGTGTACGCTTTATATCGCGAGGATTGGTATTTGGATTGTCCAAAGACTTTTTGATTTCTAAAAGTTCTTTCTTCGGAACATCGGTTGCCAACTCGAAATACTGATAGATTAATTTATCGGGAATACTGAGCGTCTTGCCATAGATATCTTTTGGCGTATCGCTCACGCCAATGTAGTTATCGAGAGATTTACTCATCTTCTCAATACCATCCGTGCCGGCAAGAATGGGCATCATTAATATCACTTGCGGTTCCTGACCGAATTCACGCTGGATATCTCTTCCAACCAGGAGGTTAAATTTTTGATCTGTTCCGCCGAGTTCAACATCAGAATGAATAGCAACCGAGTCCATCGCTTGTGCCAGAGGGTAGAGGAATTCATGCACGCTGATCGGTTCGCCGGCTTTGTAGCGAACTGTAAAATCATCACGCTCCAACATTCGTGCAACCGTATATTTACTTGCAAGCCGGATAACATCGGCAAAGCTCATCTTGTTTAACCACTCGGAATTATACTGCATTGTTACTCGTTGAGACGAAAGGATCTTCGTTGCTTGTTCGAAGTAGGACTGACCATTCTGACGTGTTTCTGCAAGAGTCAGTGAAGGACGTGTTTTGCTTTTTCCCGATGGGTCTCCGATCATTCCGGTAAAATCGCCGATGATAAGGATTGCTTGGTGTCCGAGGTTTTGGAATTGCCGAAGTTTGCGAAGGACTACAGAATGCCCTAAATGTAAATCAGGACGGCTTGGGTCGCAGCCAAGTTTGATGTTGAGCGGCTTCTTTGTTTTGATGGAATGTTCAAGCTTCTTGACGAGATCTTCTTCCGGAATAATTTCGAAGACTCCGCGCTTGATCACATCCATTTGTTCATTGATGGGGGGGAACAATTCTTACGTTCTACTCCTTTTCAGTCGAGCAAGGTTTCGATCAGATTCTCGCTTAGCAATTGCTTCACGCTTATCATAACTTTTTTTGCCGCGCGCGAGCGCGAGTTCTACTTTTGCGTACGGTCCCTTGAAATACACAGACAAGGGAACGAGCGTTAATCCTTTTTCTTTCAATCCTCCCAACAGCTTTCGGATTTGTTTTTTCTGCAGCAACAGCTTCCGTTTGCGTCGAGGTTCGTGATTGTAAATACTGCCATGCTCGTACGGATTGATATGCATTCCTTCCAACCATACTTCACCGCTTCTCAATTCAGCATAACTGTCCTGGAGATTTGCATTGCCCTGTCGCAGCGACTTCACCTCGGTGCCGGTGAGAACAATGCCAGCTTCAAACGCTTCGATGATGAAATAATCGTGCCGTGCCTTGCGGTTGCTTATTGAGATACGTTGTGGTGCTTCTGCCATCTGCACATTTTTGTTTTTAACATACCTGAAAAGTAAAAAAGAATCAATGAGAATTCTTAATTTATTCTATGAGATAAAATTCATCAGAAAGAGCGCTGTAATACCTTACCGGAACTTTTGGCGTGAATGGGAAGAACAATTTATTCATCAAACGGGAACTCGGATGAGATGATTCATTGTTTCATAGAAGGTGGGTAGAGCGAAGTTTGACTGCTTTGCCTTTCGGAACACTTCTGACTATATTAAGCGCGGAAAAGCGATATTTTGTTCAATAGAAAGAATACTATGGCAGAGCGGCAATACGATGTGACAGTGATCGGAGGCGGTCCAGGCGGTTATGTAGCGGCAATTCGAGCTGCGCAGCTTGGGATGAAAATTGGTCTGGTGGAACGTGATAAACTTGGCGGCGTATGCCTCAATTGGGGATGTGTTCCATCAAAAGCACTCATCAAAAGTGCAGAATTGTATAATGCTTTTAAGAAGTCGCAGGAATTCGGCATTTCTCATACCGGGCTTACGTATGACTTTTCCAAGATTATTGCGAGAAGCCGCGGAGTTGCTGATCGCATCTCCAAAGGTGTTGAATATTTAATGAAGAAGAATAAGATCGAAACCATTTCCGGAACAGCGAAACTTATCGGTAGAAATTCCATTGAAGTGACAAAAGACGGCAAAGTCACAGATACAATCAAATCGAAAAGCATTATTCTCGCTACAGGCGGAAGGCCGCGCTCGGTTCCCGGCGTTACTATTGATCGGAAGAAAATCATCACGAGTACAGAGGCAATGTCGCTGACGGAGCAGCCAAAATCACTGATTGTCATTGGCGGCGGAGCTATCGGAGTAGAGTTTGCGTATTTCTACAATTCATTCGGAACCAAAGTAACTATTGTGGAAATGCTGCCATCGATTCTTCCGATCGAGGACAAGGAGATTACAAAAATTCTTGATACCAGTCTAAAGAAATCCGGAATTGATATTCTCACGAACACGAAGGTCGAAAGTGTGAAGATCGATCATGAAGTGACGGTGACGGTTTCTGATAACGATGGAAAGAAAGATATTAAGGCAGACCTTGCACTGATGGCAGTTGGTGTTCAGGCGAATATTGAAAATCTCGGACTTGAAGCGGTCGGAGTGAAGACCGAGCGCGGTTTCATCAGTGTCAATGAATTTGGAAAAACCAATATCGATGGAATCTACGCTATTGGCGATGCATCGGGTCAGCCGTTATTAGCGCACGTCGCTTCGCACGAAGGAATTGTTGCTGTCGACCACATAGCAGGGAAAGCGAAACATGGTATCGATAAATTAAACATTCCAAGCTGCACATATTGTCAACCGCAGGTTGCAAGCGTAGGTTTGACGGAAGAAGCGGCAGTTGCCAAAGGATATAAAGTCAAAATTGGCCGTTTTCCGTTTCGCCCGTTGGGTAAGGCGATGGCAATTGGTGAAACTGAAGGGACAGTGAAATTAGTCTTTGATGAAAAATACGGAGAATTGCTTGGTGCCCACATCATTGGCTCGGAAGCGACAGAAATGATTGCCGAGCTTGGCATGGCGAAAGCACTGGAAACGACATGGGAAGAATTGCATAATACCATGCATGCACATCCGACGTTGTCGGAAGCAGTGATGGAAGCCGCCGGTCAGGCGTTCGATGTTGCAATCAACATTTAAGGTTTTTGAAAAGAGAAACTGATTGATTCCTCTTCTCGTTTCAGACATTAAACGAACCAAATATGCAGATGCATGGTTGCTTCAGCAGGGGATACTGGCACTCCGTCAATCCGCTGCTGTGGAAGATGTTCTCCTTCTCACAGAACACGAACATGTGTATACGCTTGGGAAAGGAAGCGACGACAATCATCTCCTTGCTTCAGAAGAAGAACTGAAGGCTGGCGGTACGGATGTTTTTCACGTCGATCGCGGCGGGGATGTGACCTATCATGGCCCCGGTCAGATCGTCGTTTATCCCATTCTCGATCTCAACAATTACTTTTTAGATGTTCACCGGTACCTGAGGAGTATCGAAGAAGTGATTATTCAGACGTTAGTGAAATTCGGAATTTCAGCAGGGCGTGAAAAGGAAATGACTGGCGTATGGGTGCAGGGCGAGAAGATTGCAGCTATTGGAGTGAAAGTAAGCCGTTGGGTAACGATGCATGGATTTGCACTTAATGTGAATACCGATTTAGAAAAGTTCAATCGGATCATTCCTTGCGGTATTTTCCATAAAGGCGTCACATCGATGCAGAAAATATTGGGGCAGGTACTTCCATTTCAATCTGTTCAGGAAGCATTGGTTTATTCCTTTGCTAATGTCTTCGGCAATCAGCCTCGTTGGATAGATAAAGAAGCATTGAACGCAATGATACAGAATTTGAATACGGAAGAAAAAGAGAAAGAACTATCGCAGAATCTTGCAACTCAATGAAGTTTCGGCGACGGAGATTTATTTTGTTCTATAAGGAGTCTCACAAAAAGTGAGCGATGTAACGGAAGCAGTTCAAATACATGATGTGAACTTGATCGGATTGTCGAATGAAGAATTGGTTCACGCATATCGAATCATGCTTCTTTCCCGACGGATGGATGAGAAGCAAGAAACGCTTTTTAAGCAAGGGAAGATTTTTTTTCATGTAGGCGGTTCAGGACATGAGGCAGCCCAAATTGCTGCTGCGACAGCTCTCAAGCCCGGTTACGACTGGGCTTTTCCATACTATAGGGACCAAGCATTTGTCCTCAAATATGGAATAACATCTGAAGAAATCTTTCTTGCGGCATTGCATCGGGGGGAAGATCCAGCGAGCGGGGCGAGACAAATGCCTGGGCATTTCGGAAAAAAAGATCTTCGTATTGTATCCCAATCAAGTCCGACAGGAACACAATATCTTCAGGCAGTGGGAGTTGCGCTTGCAATAAAGAAGGACAAGTGCGACGAAGTCGTCTATGTCTCTTCCGGAGAAGGTGCAACCAGTGAAGGTGAATTCTTTGAGGCTGTGAATTGGGCAGCGCGTGAAGTGTTACCGGTCATCTTTTTTATTCAAGATAACAAACTCGCAATTTCTGTCCCCGTGACAACCCAAACAGCGGGCGGGTCGATCTATGAGGCGACAAAGGGTTTTAAAGGAATGGAACATTTTCAATGCGATGGCACTGATGTGGCAGAAACGTTTACTGCGATGCAGAAAGCTGTGCATCATGCGCGGAGTAATAATGGTCCATCTTTAATACAGGCACATGTTGTTCGACTCTCGCCGCATTCATCATCGGATGATCCGAAAAAATATAGAAAAGCGGAAGATATCGAGCAAGATCTCACGCGTGATCCAGTTCTACGGTTGACGCGGTTTCTTCTTGAACAAGGATATTTAGGTGAAAATGAAATAACGGAGATGAAAGAGGAAATAAGGTGCACCGTTGAATCTGCTGCTGAATGGGCAGAGAATCAACGGCTTCCGGATCCTTCAACAGTTCTGCAGCATGTGTATGGAAATGCACATGCAACTCCACCATCGGAATTTATCGAACCGGAACATTCCGGAAACAAAATTGTGATGGTGGATGCTATCAATCATACTTTGAATGAGGAGATGAGCAGTAATCCGAAGATGGTTGTGT
Organism: Ignavibacteriota bacterium; assembly: GCA_003155495.1. GTDB lineage: Bacteria > Bacteroidota > Ignavibacteria > UBA10030 > UBA10030 > Fen-1298. The sequence continues at coordinate 67,406 of PMDB01000062.1, read as the reverse complement.
TTGGCCAGGATGTTGCCGATAGAAAAGGCGGAGTCTTCACGGCGACGAAAGGTCTTCTAACGAAATATGGAATTGAACGGACATTTAATTCGCCATTAGCAGAGGCAAGCATTGTCGGTGTCGCAATCGGTATGTCATTAAAAGGTTGGACTCCGGTTCCGGAAATCCAATTTGGCGATTATATCTGGCCGGCATTTACGCAGATTCGCGATGAACTGGCGATGATGAGGTATCGATCCAATGGAATGTGGTCGTGTCCGATGGTTATTCGGGTTCCCGTTGGCGGTTACATTCATGGCGGACATTATCACAGTCAATGCATCGAAGGATTTATGGCACACATTCCGGGAATCCGGTTAGCATTCCCATCCACAGCAGCAGATGCGAAAGGATTGTTGAAGTCGGCTATTCGCGGCGACGACCCTGTAATCTTTATGGAGCATAAAGGATTGTATCGACAGGGGTATGCATCCACACCTGAACCCGATGTTGATTATGTCCTGCCTTTTGGAGTCGCGGCAATACGACGTCAAGGGAATGATCTTACAGTTGTTACTTACGGAGCGATGGTGCATCAATCGTTGGAAGCTGCACGAATGATGGAATCGAATGGCGTGAGTGTGGAGGTGATCGATTTGCGCACGTTAAATCCGTTAGACGAGGAAGCGATCTATCGATCAGTCAAGAAAACCAATAGAGTTGCCGTGATTCATGAAGATACTCTGACGGCTGGTTTTGGCGCCGAAGTTGTCGCACTTATCGTGAAGAATTGTTTTGAACATCTCGATGCGCCCGTTATGCGCGTAGCTGCATTAGACTTGCCGGTTCCGTACAGCCCACCACTGGAAGATGCCATGCTGCCGAACAAACAGAAAATACTCGCCGCTCTTGAACAACTTGCAGGATATTGAGAAAGGCATGTATGCAAGTTGAAATCATTATGCCGAAGATGGGAGAAAGCATTCAGGAGGGGACGATTCTCCGATGGGTAAAAAATCTGGGGGAGAAGATTGAAAAAGACGAAACACTCCTCGAAATCAGCACCGATAAAGTCGACTCGGAAATTCCATCGCCGGTCAGCGGGATAGTAGCGAAGGTCTTTGCGAAAGAACACGATACTGTTTTGGTCGGAACAATCATAGCATATATCGAAACAGATGCATCGATCAGCATAGACACATACCAAGATGTAAGTCCTGAAGCGACTGCAAAGAAGCCTCAAGAAGACATTGGTGTACCGCAAGATCAGTTGTCAATCGTTCAAGACTGGGAGCAAAAACGTAACGCACAACGATTCTATTCTCCGCTTGTAAAGATGATTGCAAAACGAGAAGGGATCGCACAACGTGATCTCGAAAAAATTAAAGGGTCAGGCTCTAACGGTCGAGTGACAAAGGATGATGTGTTCACCTATCTTAAACAACGGGAGCGGAATGCCGCTGAATTATATTCGAATGACAGGTCCTTTAGTATTCTCAGTGTCGATATCTTGGAATTATCAAAGAAATACCCGTCGCCGAAGTATCGCATCGTCAAAATGGATAATATCCAGAAGAAGATGGCAGAACATATGGTACGAAGCGTGAATACTACTCCCCATGTCACTGTCGTTGATGAAGCAGATATGACCGAGATTGTGAACTTTCGTTTGAGTATATTAGAACAGTTCGAAAAGCGGCAAGGGTTCAAACTGACGTACACGCCCTTCTTTGCCTATGCGGTTGTGAGCACGTTGAAAGAATTTCCTCTTGTCAATTGCTCGGTAGAAGGCGATACGATCATCTATAAGAACTTCATCAATCTCGGCATGGCAGTCGCGTCGCCCAATGGATTGATTGTGCCAGTGGTGCGCAACGCTGAAGAGAAAAATTTCGTAGATATGGCTCGATCATTAACGGATATTGCTCTTCGTGCACGTACGAAGAAATTAACGCCCAACGACATCGCCGATGGGACATTTTCGATGACAAATTATGGTATTTTCGGCAGCATCATCGGAACACCGATTATCAACCAGCCGCAGTCGGCAATTATCGGCGTTGGTTTGATCAAGAAACGGCCGCAAGTTGTGACGAATGATTCCGGAAAAGATTCGATAGGCATTCGGTCGGTGGTGTACTTAACAATGACATTTGACCATCGTATCATCGATGGAGCAACGGGCGGGAAATTCCTGTCTCGAGTGAAATGGCAGCTTGAACATTTTGACTTTCAATCGGTGAAATAACGGTTTTGGAAATTCAAGAAACACAAAAAGAAAAAACGGTATCGCCTCGGTTTCAACGCCCGGAGTGGTTAAAAGCAAAAATCCCCGGCGGCAAGGAATATGTCCGTCTCGATGGCATTATGCGCTCGCATAACCTGCGCACAGTGTGCGAGGAAGCCCGATGTCCCAATATGGGAGAATGTTGGAATTTAGGTACTGCAACTTTCATGATTCTTGGCGATATTTGTACTCGGTCTTGCGGGTTCTGTGCGGTGAAAACAGGACGTCCGGATTATGGCTTAGACTGGGATGAAGCGCGCCGTGTTGTAGAAGCGGTTAAGTTGATGAAGATTCGGCATGCGGTTATAACATCTGTGAACCGTGATGAGCGGAAGGATGGAGGCGCACCGATATTTGCAGAAACGATACGGCTGATTCATGAACGGGTTCCGGGATGCAAGGTAGAAGTGCTTATTCCTGATTTCAAAGGAAGTAAGGAAGCGCTTGATATCGTACTTGCCGCAAAACCGGACATTCTCAATCATAATTTAGAAACTGTTCCGCGTTTGTATCGGACAGTGCGCCCTCAGGCAAATTACCGGCAATCACTGGAAGTGCTTGATCGGGCAAAGAAAAAAGGATTTGTGACGAAGACAGGATTGATGCTTGGTGTGGGAGAACGGACGGAAGAAATTTTAGAAGTGATGAGTGATGCTCGTGCTGTGCAGTGTGATATCCTCACGCTCGGACAATATCTCCAGCCTACGAAAGAACATCTTCCGATTGACCGGTATGCGCATCCGGATGAGTTTAAGATGTTGAAAGAAGAAGGATTGAAGATGGGATTCCGGCATGTTGAGTCTGGACCATTGGTACGCAGTTCTTATCATGCAGCAGGACAGGTTTAAGAATCCAATGATTACAAGGTATGGATACGATGTCTATTTCACTATTGCAGCCGTATGTGTTGTCATTATTGTTATTGCACTTCTTTTTATCGAGCCGAAATCCTATCGCTACTCGCTCATCGTGGTCTCACTCGCATTTCTTGGTTTTACAACAAATTTTTTTCGTGATCCCGAGCGCACGACACCGAAAGGCGAAAATCTTATTATCGCTCCTGCAGATGGCAAAGTTATTGTTACAAAAAGAATTCACGATGATGAATTCTTCCATACGGATGTAGAGCAGGTCAGCATTTTTATGTCGCCGCTCGATGTTCATGTCAATCGCAATCCTATCACAGGGACAGTACGGCACACCCGATACGTCAAAGGGGAGTACTTTGCTGCATTCGAAGACAAGGCATCGGAAAAGAATGAGCAAATGATTGTTGGACTTGAAGGTGCGAACGGCAAAGTGATGTTCAAACAAATTGCCGGATTTGTTGCTCGGCGTGTTGTTTGCTTATTGAAACCGGGTGATACGGTGAATATGGGTGAACGGTTTGGCATGATTAAATTCGGTTCTCGTGTAGATGTGTTCTTCCCTCTGTCCGTAAACGTTCGCGTGCAGATCGGGGATATTACGAAAGCCGGCGAAACAATACTGGGAGAATATCCCCGGAGCGAATCGGAGAAAAAAATAAGATGAAAATTACTCGAGCAGTAGTTCCAAGTCTTTTTACAACGTTGAATATCTTTTGTGGATTTCTTTCCATTCTCAGTGTCAATCAGGGGCACTTTCAGACGGCAGCTTGGTTTATCATTCTTGCCGCTATTTTTGATTCGCTGGATGGAGTGATGGCGCGCATTACGCGTTCATCAAGCCAGTTTGGTGTCGAACTTGATTCGCTCGCAGATGTGGTTTCATTTGGCGCAGCGCCGTCGTTTATGGTGTATCAGGCATATCTGTACACATTGGGAAATTGGGGAGTCATCATAGCGGCTCTGCCTGTTGTGTTCGGAGCTATACGGTTAGCGCGGTTTAATGTTCAATTGGTTGGATTCGATAAGGATTACTTCAATGGGTTACCGATTCCAATGCAAGCGATCACAGTCTGCGCATTCATTCTTCAATACTATGGAGAAGGGTTTGGTTTGAGCGGCTGGACTGGAGACGGATTAACAGGGCTTGTTCTTGTGCTCTCTTTCTTGATGGTGAGCCGTGTGAAGTATGATACAATTCCAAAATTTTCCAAACGTCAGATAAAAGCTCATCCTTGGAAAGTTGTCGGATTGCTCATTGGAATGCTTGTCGTCGTATTTTCAAAGGGGACACTTCTCTTCCTAATGCTTGCACTCTACATCCTCTTCGGATTAATCAGGTTTGCTGTGCAAAGTTTGACAAAGTTATTTAAAAAAACCGAGAATGAACCAAAAGGGGCAGAGAAATTTTCAAGAATTGATATATAGGAGACGGACGTGTATCATTCAAAAGTATTTGTGACATTAAAAAAATCCATCCTTGATCCGCAAGGGAAAGCTGTGGAACAGGGTATTCATTCGCTTGGCTTTGATGCTGTTGGTGATGTGCGGATCGGCAAGTATATCGAGATGGATATGGATACGAATTCACGTGAAGATGCAGAACGAATGACCAAAGAGATCTCAGATAAACTCCTTGCGAATCTTGTCATGGAAAGCTATTCATTCACCACTGAACCTGTCAAAGAGTAGCAGGACAGAATATGGTAAAAGTAAAAATTGGTGTAATCGTTTTCCCCGGTTCAAACTGCGATCATGACGCTCACTATGTAGCTGAGACCATCATGGGTCAGGATGCTAGGCTGATTTGGCACAAAGAGGGTTCTATTGGCGATGTGGATGTTGTTGTTCTTCCGGGTGGTTTTTCGTATGGTGACTATCTTCGGTGCGGTGCCATAGCACGTTTTTCACCGGTCATGAAGGATGTCGTTCGTTTTGCTCATAACGGCGGTTTGGTTATTGGAATCTGCAATGGGTTTCAAGTCCTTACAGAAGCAGGGTTGCTGCCGGGTGTATTGCTTCGAAATAAATCTCTGCTGTTCATCTGCAAGTATTTGCATCTTCGGGTTGAGAATGCTCATACAAAATTCACGCACCGATGTGAATCAGGCGAGATCCTCGAAATTCCAATTGCCCATGGAGAAGGGAATTACTTTACCGATCCCGAGACGCTCAAACAACTAGAAGACGATCAGCGGATAGTGTTTCGTTATTGCGATCGATCGGGTAAGGTTACAGACGATGCAAATCCTAACGGCTCGTTGAGTAATATTGCAGGTATTATCAATAAAACCGGAAACGTACTGGGAATGATGCCGCATCCTGAACGTGCCTCTGACCCCGTTTTAAAACATACAGATGGAAGAAAAATATTTGAATCCATGATTCAAAGTGTCAATTCACAGTTGCAGAGAGCAGAAAGTTTGGTTGCAGAAAGGAGTTTGTAATATGGGATCCATAGGCGGTCAAGAACTGTTTCTTATTCTCCTTATCGTTCTCGTGTTCTTCGGCGCAAAAAAATTGCCGGAGTTGGCACGAGGATTAGGTCAGGGAATTCGTGAATTCCGCAAAGCAGCAAAAGATGTACAGGATGAAGTTGAGAAGGAAACAAAAAAGCTCGACGAGAAGAGCGATACAAAGCCGCAAGGCTAATTGCTGAATCCTGAAATTCACATCTCCACAATAATGCATACAGCGAGTTCCATGAAATCATTTGACGTACTACGAGCGGAGCTTACAGCGGGAACAACGACCTGTGAGCGCATTACTTCAGAATATCTCCGTACGATTGAAGAAAAAAAGCATCTGAACGCGCTTCTTTCAGTATTTCCGGAAAAAGCGCTTGAGCAGGGGAAGAATGTTGATAAAAAGCTGCAGAATGGAACAGCAGGACCGCTCGCAGGAATGGTGATGGCTATAAAAGATGTTATTTGCATGAAAGACGAGCGAGTGACATGCGGATCAAAAATATTGGAAAATTTCATTTCTCTCTATGATGCGACTGTCGTTCAGCGTTTGCGTACCGCTGATGCTGTTATCATAGGCAAAGCTAATATGGATGAATTTGCGATGGGTTCATCCACAGAGAACTCGGCATATGGACGAGTAAAGCTTCCGCAAGATGAGACGCGCATTCCCGGGGGATCAAGCGGCGGATCCGCGGTTGCTGTGCGGGCAGGGATGTCCACAACTTCATTAGGATCGGATACAGGCGGATCCATTCGACAGCCGGCTGCGTTTTGCGGAGTGATAGGATTAAAGCCAACCTATGGGCGAGTTTCACGCTACGGGCTTGTTGCCTATGCATCATCGTTTGATTCCATTGGTCCTTTCGCGTTGACGACAAGAGATGCAACGAATGTTTTTCAAGTTATAGCCGGACATGATCCCAACGATTCAACATCAGCAGAAGTACCAGTTCCGGATTATCTTTCGCAATTAACCAAAGATGTGCGAGGTTTGCGTGTCGGAATTCCAAAGGAATATTTTGGTGAAGCGCTCGATTCTGAAATTCGTCAATCGATAGAGAAGAAAATTGATATATTGCGAGGCAATGGAGCGACTATCACGGAAGTGAACCTTCCCCATACAGAATATACGATCGCGGCATATTATATTCTTGCTACGGCAGAAGCATCATCGAATCTTGCACGGTATGACGGAGCGCGATACGGCTACAGGAAGGAAGATGTACATGATCTTTCCGAAATGTATATCAAATCGCGGAGTGAGGGATTTGGCACAGAGGTCAAGCGGCGCATTATGCTGGGCACGTATGTCCTTTCCGCCGGCTACTACGATGCGTATTATAGGAAAGGTCAAAAAGTCCGACGATTGATTCAGGAAGATTTTACAAAAGCGTTCGCGAAAGTTGACTGCCTTATCACACCGACATCGCCGAGTACTGCGTTTAAGGCAGGCGAAAAAATGAATGACCCTCTGCAAATGTATCTCTCGGATATTTATACGACATCGGCAAATCTTGCAGGCATTCCGGGTATCAGCGTACCATGCGGAGAGGATCATCAAGGATTACCGATTGGTTTGCAGATTCTTAGCCCGCATTTTAAGGAATCGACATTATTACGAGTAGCCGATTTTTTGGAAACAACATAATACCATTATCCATCAAAAAGAGGAATATCATTCTTTATGAGCATCCTCGTTGATAAAAATACACGTCTCATTGTGCAGGGAATTACAGGCAGCGAAGGAACCTTCCATACGAAGCAAATGATGGAGTATGGAACAAAAGTGGTTGCCGGTGTTACACCCGGAAAAGGCGGCACACTCTATCAAGGCAATGAGAAGGATCAATTGCCGCGTCCAGTTCGCGTATTCAATACGGTAAAAGAGGCAGTGGAAAGTGAACGGGCTAACGCTTCTATTATTTTCGTTCCTGCAGCTTTTGCTGCCGATGCAATTATGGAATCTGCAAACGCCGGAGTCAATCTCATCGTGGCGATTACCGAGGGGATTCCGACAAGTGATATGGTGAAGGTGTACGAATATGTATCAAGAAAAGGAATCCGGCTTGTCGGGCCAAATTGTCCGGGTGTGATTACTCCGGGAGAAGCGAAGATTGGAATTATGCCCGGCTTCATTCATAGACCCGGGCGAGTTGGAGTGGTATCGCGAAGCGGAACTTTGACTTATGAAGCAGTCTCACAGCTTACAGAGCGAAGTATCGGACAATCTACGTGTGTCGGCATTGGAGGCGATCCGATCATTGGAACACAGTTTATTGATGTGATAAAACTTTTTCATGCAGACAATAAAACAGATGCTATTATAATGATTGGTGAGATTGGCGGAACAGCGGAAGAGGAAGCGGCAGAGTACATCAAAAAATATGTAAAGAAACCGGTTGTTGGGTTTATTGCCGGACGCACTGCACCTCCGGGACGCCGGATGGGTCATGCAGGAGCTATTATCTCCGGTGGTAAAGGAACGGCAGACGAAAAGATGAAGGCATTGCGTAAAGCCGGAATCACCGTCGTCGATAGCCCGGCGCTCATCGGTGAGACGATGGAAAAATTACTTCAAAGATTTAAAAAGAGAGACGATAGAAGGAAGACGGCCGATGTGAAAAAAGGATCCCGCAAAAAACGCAGGGCGTTGAGTAATGCCAAAGGAAAAAGTATGAAGCATAAAAGGAAGATAAAATAAAGGGCGCCTCTCATAACTCAGGTTCCTCCAAAAGAGTCCTTTTGGGACAAGCATCAAATTTCAAATGATGACCAAATCCCAAATCTCAATGATCGATAAAATGAATTTTTTATGTTTGTTTTTTTATCATGAGAATTTGTTTGCTATTTGTAATTTGTGATTTGGAGTTTTTTGAGATTCCCTAAAAGTAAAATGCGAAATGAAATATCAAAAACGATAAACCGCTAATTCCTCATTCCTGATCTTCAATTTCTTATTTAAATATGCCTCTTAAAAAGTGGAAAAAAATTTCTGAAGCCGTTCTCTTCCATAATTCTTGGTGGATGTATAAAAAGGATGAAACCGAACTGCCAAGCGGGAAACGAGGGGAATATCACTATGTCCATACCAATGGGGCAAGTATGGTTGTACCGGTGTTAAATAACGGCAGAATTGTTTTCGTAAACCAATACAGATACTTGAATGACCGGGAAAGCCTTGAACTTCCTTGCGGCGGTGTGAAGGATGGGCACACTTATGAAGAAACCGCAAAGCATGAACTTGAAGAAGAAGCAGGATTCATTGCAAGCGATTGGTACAAGGCCGGCGAATTCAATCCTTATAACGGCATAACGGATGAACTCTGCCGGGTCTTCATTGCGAAAAACCTTACTGAGGTTCCACCAATACCGGATGAGACGGAGGAGTTCGAAATAGTATCTCTGGCTCCGGATGAAGTGGATGCCCGTATTACCATCGGAAGGATTTGGGATGGAATGACAATAGCGGCATGGAACATAGCAAAATCGCACATTTCCGAATAAATCGTCATTTTACTTTCGCCACTTCCTAAATTCCTATTTTTTGTGGAAGTTTGTAGAAAATATTTTCATACAAAAAGTTAGAAGAATAAAATGCTGAAAAATTTAATGCTTTCGCTTCTCCTTTTTTTGGCACAAAATATGAAGGTGACCGCGGAAACGAGGAGACTGAACATGAGGATCGATACAGTGATTTGAGTCACACAATTAGAAAGCGTTCGCTATATATTGATGCATTATATAGACGTGAGAGGATAAAAATAGCAATGCGCCAACTTAACACTTGAATATGAAATTGAGATAATCTATACTATAGACAAGATTTTAATTCTAATTAATAAAAAGGCATTGAGAGAATATGAATACCGGACAGATGATGTTAGTTTCAGGAGCAATGATTCTGTTGGGAACAACTGTGTTCACTGTAAACCGAAACTCTCTGCAACAAGGGACTGTTTTACGCCAAACAAAATTAGGTATTTATGCAGCTTCTTTGGCGACTTCTTATATCCAAAAAGCAAGCGGTATGAATTATGACGAAAAAACAGTCGTACGACCTCCTCTTGCTACTATTCCAGCGCCTGCGACAATATTTACGGCAGCAGCGGATCTTGGACCAGATATTGGCGGTAAAAATATTTACGGTCCTCCTGAATGGGTTGGTAAGGACACTTCGTTTGATGACTTTGATGATTATAACGGTTTTACGATAGACACTTCGATAACAAATGTTGATAGATTTCACGTCTCGGCACAAGTTTATTATATCGATACAATTCCACCTGCCTATTCTCCTTCCGCAGTACCAACTTGGCTCAAACGGATGGATATAGCGATAAACTCATCTGTAGATCGGAAAGTCTTTGAAACATCTGCAGGTGACCTAAGTGGTAAAGGTGTTGATACAATAAAATTATCATATATCTTCAGTTTTTATTGAGGAAAGAACATTATGGGAACTTCATCACTCCTTGATACGATTGGATCGTTCTTGGTCTTTGGATTGCTTTTTCTTATAGTGATCCGCCTTAATCAAAGTGCACATGAAAATTCAGATGCATATTCGGCGGATTATATGCTTCAAAGAAATATGGCTACGCTGACGGTAATGCTGGAACAGGATCTTAAGCGCGTTGGACTGAACTCAAATGCTACCCTAACAGGTATTCCTCCAATTCAAGTGGCCAAAGCCGATACATTTCAGTTTCTCACTGATCTATCCGGATCGACTACACCGGGGGCGGTTGCTGCTGATATTGTTCAATGGCGGGTTGGAAAACCTTCAGAGATACCAGAAACTGCAAATCCAAACGATTGCTACGTGTACAGGACCGTAAACGGTGTGGAAAGTAGAATGAATCTCGGTGTGACCCAATTTAGTTTCAGATATTATGATATTATGGATCCGACTAATACATTAGCTTTCCCAATTGCTAATTTAGGCAATATTGGACCGATCGATGTTACTCTCAAACTTGAGAGTCCTTATCAAGCAAAACAAGATTATATGATGGATACCTCAAATTACGTAATGCTTTGGCGGCAAATACGTTCGATATCGAGGAACTCAATACTCCAAACTTCAGCAAGGTAATAAAGGAGATAGGTTATGGGACGCACAGCAATGTTGTTGGTTATAGCTTTTAACGTCACTTTCATGGTGATGGGATTTAGAATGTCTGCTATATCATCTAAGGCCTATGAAAAATATATTGCATATCAAGTCATAGAACAAGCCAATCTTACTATGGAAAGCGCCGCTAACATAGCTATTTCGCAAGCGTTTGTCTCCAGTAGCACACCAAATCCGTCTCAGGTAATTAGTTTTATGGGCGGCACATACACTGCAAGCCGGACAAACACAGCTCCATTTTTAGATCAATTACTTATCACAGGGACGTTCAATGGTGTGCAATCAACAACTGCAATAATGATACAAAGTAGTAGTTTTTCTCAATTTGCTTTTTATAGCCAGACCGAAATGATTAATGGAAATCCAATCTACTGGATAACAGGAGACATTTGCAGGGGACCATTGCATACACAAGATTTCTTACATGTTTCTGGGAATCCGGTATTTCAAGGGATGGTGACAACAAAAAATGGTGTTCAGAAGATGGATCCTTCAGATAATCCAGCGTTTAATGGCGGATACAAAAAAGGTGTTGATGTAAATATACCGACAGATCTTACTGATTTAAAAACGAAGGGGGCAGCAGGAGAATACATTAACGGCTTAAATACATACGTCGAATTTTTAGCAAATGGAAAAGTGATTGTGCGAACAGGTGCGAATGGCTGGACTGAATCAAGCACAGCTATGAATGGTTCTCCTAATGGTACCGTGCCAAAATGTACAACGTATGCTTCAGTCGCAGCAGTAGCTGCAAGCGGTGTTCTGCTCGTTAATAATGCAGACCTTCATGTGAAGGGAGTATTGAATGGACGAATAACTCTTGGTGATGTAGGTTCCGGGAGAATATTAATAGATTCATCGGTCGTTTATGCACAAACGCCTCCTACCGTGACAAACCCTTCTGCAACAAGTGATGATATGTTGGGACTCGTTGCTGATAATGACATTCATATATCACTAAATGCCGAAAATAATAAATCTCCTCAACCAGATGGACTGGAGATCGATGCATCGATATTTAGTAGAACAGGAGGGTTTGGGGCGGAGAACTATGATACGCGTGATAAAGGAGGGAAGTTAAAGATTATTGGTGGTGTTCAACAACTAGCGCGCGATCCTGTTGGGACGTTTTCAAATGGTGTCATTCAAACTGGATTTCAAAAGGACTATGATTACGATACACGACTGCAATCTCAATCGCCGGAAGGTTATCCACGGTTGCCATTTCAGGTACAAAATTGGGTTGATGATTCCCAAATTAGTGACACTTTTTGGAACTAAATTTGCAAACAAAAAAAAAGATAATAAAATAAGTTTGAAGTTATTGTAGGTTTGAAAAAGGTGCTTACAGAATTTGTGAGCGCCTTTTTTATTGGTACGTATTACTTCGTTGTGTATTGATATTCTCACTTCACAAATTTACCTGCACTCTTTAGTACTTGATGCACAACATCGTCGAGCTTTGCGCTGGAAATACGTGCACCGGCGGCGTTTTTATGTCCGTTGCCGCCAAATTCCTTCGCTAATTCATTAATTGCAATATCACCTTTAGAACGAAAACTCACTTTGACGATATCGTCCATTTCTGAGAACATCAATCCAATCTGAACTCCGTCGATCGTCAGTGTGTAAGGCACAAAAGCATCGGTGTCCTCTTCGGTGGTGCCGCTGGTTTCAAACATTTCACGCGTGAGAACAATGTAGGCGAGCTTTCCATCGTACAATGTCTGCAGGTTGGCAAGCGCCATTCCCAGCAATCGCATGCGTTTTGCCGAGGTACATTCGTACACCTGTTCATAAATATCAACTGGATCGGCTCCCGCCTGAAGTAGATGAGCAACGATTGTGTGGACTTCCGAATCGGTCTTCTGATACCGAAATGAACCGGTATCGGTCATAATCGCTGTGTAGAGCGCCGTTGCTGTTACGAGGTCGATCGTGCCACCTGTCATAGAGATAAAGGAATAAATGATTTCCCCGGTTGCAGGTGATTGTTCATCTAAAAGATACAGATCCGCAAACTTGCCTGGTTCCGGATGATGGTCGATGCAGACTTTCAGGGCATGACTTTTCATAATGAACGGTGCCATTGCAGCTAATCTGTCCGGATCATTCGCATCGAGTAAAATAATAACTTCAGCATTCTCAACAATGTCTCCATGGTGTGGCGAATTGAATTGAAGGATGGGATGGAGTTGGTGAAGAAAGAGGTAGTTCTCCGGTGTTGCACTGCAATTTAAAATAGAAACTTGTTTGCCTCTTAATTCGAGATAGTGGGCGAGAGCAACTTCAGAGCCGAGGCCGTCGCCGTCAGGATTCACATGGGAAGTCAGGATAAACCGTTTATGAGAATCGATAATCGTCTTAAATGATTCAAACTGGAGCGGCAATGGGATTCCTCAATGTCATAGATACCGTGGCAGAAAAAAAGGTGTGATCTCCTTCTCGAAACCACACCCCGCATCTCAAGATATTAAAAAATTATTGAATTGTCCAAGTCTCGCCGGAATTCAGTAGTTTCTCCATATTTCCTTCACCGCGTTTCTCAATTGCAAATTCGATCTGGCGCTGCATTTCGTTTTCGTATGTCGGGCGTTCTATGGAAAGAAACACTCCCAGCGGACGCGGCATATGAGAGTGGTAGGTCATATCTGCCAGAATGAAGGAAAGTGTTGTGTCTGTTTCGTTATGCACAAGCAGGTCATGAATGGAAGCCTTGCCCTCCTTGAGTGATACAACCTCGGGTGAAAATCCATTCAGTCGAATGCCCTTGTCTTTTTCCTTGCCGAAGATAAGCGGCTTGCCATGTTCGAGATATATCACGCTGTCGTCTTTTGTCGCTTTCTCTGTGAACTGAAAAAATGCACCGTCGTTGAACACATTGCAGTTTTGGTAGATTTCGACGAATGAAGTTCCCTTGTGACCATGGGCGCGTTTCAGGATCGATTGGAGATGCTTCGGATCACGATCGAGCGTACGTGCAACGAATGTTGCGCTGGCGCCGAGTGCAAGCGAGGCAGGATTGAATGGGTAATCAAGAGAACCGTACGGCGTCGATTTTGTGATCTTTCCTTTTTCCGAGGTCGGTGAGTATTGTCCTTTGGTCAATCCATAGATCTGATTATTGAATAAAAGGACATTCACATCGATATTACGGCGCAGGAGGTGAATGAGATGATTGCCGCCTATGCTCATACCGTCACCATCTCCTGTAACTACCCAAACGGAAAGATCGGGTTGCGCAAGCTTGACACCTGAGGCAATTGCCGTAGCGCGTCCGTGAATTCCATGAAATCCGTACGTATCCAAATAATAGGGGAAACGACTAGAACAACCAATGCCGGAGACAAAGACGATTTGATGCTTCGGGATGCCGATATCAGGCATGATGCGCTGGGCTTGTGCGAGGATGGAATAGTCGCCACATCCCGGACACCACCGGACTTCTTGATCACTCTGGAAATCTTTTGTAGTGTATTTTACATTGCTGCCCAATTGAGATTGTATGGGGATATTTTCGATAAGATTACTCATGGTCAATGTCCTTTGATAAGCTCATCAATCTTTACTTCAATCTCTTCGGCGAGAAATGGTGCTCCTTGTACTTTATTGAGTCCAACCGCAGGCACGAGGTAATCCGCACGTATGATCTTGATGAGTTGGCCTAAATTAAGTTCGGGTACGAGAATCGTTTTGAACCGGGAGATGATTGCTCCAATATTCTTTTGCATCGGATTAAGATATCTCAAGTGCAACTGTGAAACATGGTGTCCCTTTGCACGATGGCGCTGTACTGCTGTTTTAATTGCTCCATAGGTACTTCCCCACCCGACAACCAAAACGTCCCCTTGTCGGTCGCCTTCAATTTCTGCCGTCGGAATGTCGTTGGCAATTCGCTCGATTTTTTCGGAACGCAAGCGAACCATGAGTTCATGATTTGCGGCTTCATAGTTGACATTTCCGGTAAGATTTTGTTTCTCCAGGCCTCCGATACGATGTTCAAGTCCAGGAGTGCCGGGGATTGCCCAAGGACGCGCAAGGGTTATCTCATCTCGTTCGTAGGGGAGAAATCCTATTGGGTCTGTTCTGAAGTGAGGAATAATGTCTGGAAGTTTTTCATAATCAGGAATCAACCACGGCTCAGAACCATTGCCGAGGTAGCCATCCGTGAGGCAGATAACAGGAGTCATATACTTGATTGCGATACGTGCAGATTCATAGACGACATGGAAACAATCAGAAGGTGTAGCGGCAGCAATGACAGGAAGAGGTGCTTCGCCGTTGCGTCCATAGAGTGCTTGAAGTAAATCGGCTTGTTCAGTTTTCGTTGGTAAACCGGTGCTCGGACCGCCGCGCTGAACATTGACAACGATAAGAGGCAATTCAACCATCACCGCAAGTCCTAACGCTTCAGTTTTCAAAGAGAGTCCGGGTCCACTTGTTGTTGTTGCTCCAAGCGCTCCGGCAAAAGATGCACCGATGGCAGATGTGATTCCTGCAATCTCGTCTTCCGCCTGAAACGTTTTTACACCAAAATTCTTATAGATAGAAAGTTCATGTAAAATATCACTCGCTGGCGTTATAGGGTAACTGCCAAGAAAGAGATCGATTTTTGCCTTTTGAGCTGCCGCCATCAAACCCCATGCAGTCGCTTGGTTGCCGGTAATATTTCTGTATTTCCCCGGGGCAAGTCGTGCCGGTGCAACAGCATAACGCACTTTAAAGAGTTCGGTTGTCTCGCCGTAATTCCACCCTGCTTTCAATACTCGTATATTTGCTTCACGAATATCAGATTTGTTGGCAAACTTTTCGGCAAGCCATTTCAGTGTAGGTTCCAGAGGGCGATCATACAACCAGTACATCATTCCAAGAGCAAAAAAATTTTTGGAGCGATCAGCAAGCTTGCTGGAGAGATTCATCTCTTGAAGTGATGTTATGGTCAACTTTGTAATGTCCACCTCAAATACTTGATAGGTCGAGAGGGATTCATCTTTCAGAGGATTGGAAGAATATCCTGCAAGCTTAAGGTTTTTGTCGTTAAAACCGTCGGTGTTAGCGATAATGGAACCACCTTTAATGAGCGAGTGGAGATTGACCTTAAGGGCGGCGGCGTTCATTGCTACAAGCATATCACATGAATCACCCGGTGTGTTGATTTCTGTGCTGCCGAAGTGGATTTGAAATCCACTGACGCCGGATGTCGTTCCCTGTGGTGCACGAATTTCAGCAGGGTAATCAGGCAGGGTACTCAAATCATTTCCAAGAATGGCGGTCGTGTTGGTGAATTGTGTGCCCGCAAGCTGCATTCCGTCGCCGGAATCTCCGGCGAAGCGAATAGTGGCTTCATCAAGATTTTTAATTTTTTTCTCTCTCATAGTATTTCTTTTGTCTTATGCTTTATGTCGTTCTGTAAAATAACTAAGGGAAACTCAATCAATTGTTCATCCAGAGCGACTATCTATTAAACATTACTATAAACAAAAAGAATCCCAAAACAGAAAAGAAAAAAGGCAGCGTGTGATGCTGCCTTTTCGGTATTCTATAGAGTATTGTTGTGAAACCATAAGACTATTCTCTCACAATCCAAACCTTAATCTTGCCTATCACGCCACCAGCAAGTTTGACGGGTACATCGTAAATGCCAAGAGCTTTGAGAGGTTCTTCCAATTCAATATGCCGTTTATCTAAAGTGATCTCTTTTTCCACGAGTGCATCGGTGATCATCTGAGAAGTGACGGAACCAAAAAGTTTATCTTCCTCGCCAACTTTCATCTTGATGGTGATAGAAATCTTTTCAAGTTGTGCGGCAAGGGTTTCAGCCTGTTTGCGTTCTTTATCAACGAATCGAGATTGTTGTTTCCGTTCCTCCTCAAGCTGGCGCAAACTGCCTTCTGTGGCTTCGTACGCAATGCCGCGCGGAATGAGATAATTGCGCGCATATCCGTCTTTTACAGATACAACATCACTAATACTGCCCAGCTTATCTGAATTTTTTCTTAATATCACTTTCATAGTACATACTCCTTTTGCACAAAAATCATGATGAGAATTGCTTAACTCACAGCGTCATTGACAAACGATAACAATGCAAGATGCCGGGCACGTTTGATGGCGTTTACTAGTTGGCGCTGATGACGGGTGCAAGTGCCCGTGATTCGCCGGGGGATGATCTTCCCTTGCTCGGACACGAAGCGTTGAAGACGTTTCTCGTTTTTATAGTCAATATAGACATCCTTTGCGTCGCAGAATCTGCACGTTCGTTTTTTTCGCTGCAGTTGTTGTCGATTTGTGGAACGCTGACCGTTCGGAGAAGCATCGCGTCGATATCCACCGCGTTGTGGTCCTCCTTGTGACCCTCCTCGTTGTGGACCTCCTTGTGACCCTCCTCGTTGCGATCCCCGTGGATTTGATGAACGCTGTGTCATAGCCATAATGTATATCCTTCCTTATCTATCGTCGTGAGAATCATACGTTGCTTTGGGTTGGGGTTTCCGGAACCTGCGCGATGTCATCGGCGAGAGCCACCGGAGGGGAACCGCCTATAGATGGAACCGCTGCAGGAGCCAACTGTTTCATGAGATCGCTTGCTGAGATGCGAGCCTGCAATGCCTTCTTATCCAACGCAATAATGAGAAATCGAATGATGTTCTCATCGAGTTGAAAATGGCGTTCAAGCCTTGCAACGATATCACCGCTCGAGCTGAACTCGCATAGCACGTAAAACCCGTTGTTTTTCTTTTTAATAGGATACGCAAATCGCTTGCGCCCCCATTTTGCTAACTCCATAATTTCGCCGCCATGCTTGGTGATGAGTTCCTTCACCTTGTCGATAATGACGTCGATCTGTGGATCATCGAGGCCGGCGTTCACAATGAACGTCGTCTCGTAGATTTTTTGTTTCTGTGACATAGGTATGTTCCCTTTGGACTTGTGATAATGATGGCCCGCTCAATCGGAAGATACGCTCCGACAAGAGGGCAGGGTTATTTAACTACTTTCTTCATTTAATTTGGTATTGAATCGATTCATTGTCAGATCTATACCATCCTCAACATAAGATATACAAGCGTCGCGTGCACGTTCAACCATCAACTTTACGTTCGAAAGTTCGGATTCGGAAAACTGTTCGAGCACAAAATCCTTCATCTTAGTTTTTTCTGCCGGCATCAATGTAGATGCAATGCCGCAGCGAAGTCTGGAAAACTGGTCCGTTTGTAAATGATATATAACAGACGATAATCCATTGTGCCCGCCATCGGTTCCATTCTGCCGCATTCGAATTGAACCCAAGGGCAATTGGAAATCATCGCACACTATGAGTAAACTCTCTAGCGGAATTTCATGCTGTTCCAGAAATTCCTGAACAGCTATTCCACTGTTGTTCATAAAGGTTGCTGGTTTCAATAATGTGACTTCTACGTTATTCAAAGAACACTGCGCAAACCAGTAATCCCCATTGCCGGGGCGAAAAGTGACACCTGTTACGGCAGCAAACTCATCGACGACCAGGAAACCCACATTGTGGCGTGTCTGTGTATACTCACTTCCGTGATTTCCCAAACCAACGATGCAATACATCAAATCTCAAAGACGATTAGAAGATTATTTCTTTTTCTCTTCAGGTTTCTTTTTCTCTTCTGGTTTTTTCTTTTCTTCAGGTTTCTTTTTCTCGTCAGCTACTTCAGCACCTTCTTCAGGCTTTTTACCCTTTGCTATAACTTCTGGTTCAGCGAGTGCTTCAGTCGTAGGTGCGGCAACAGCAGCCACTTCGGCTTCTTTCACCACTACAGGCGGAACGACTGCGACAACCGTACTGGTTTCATTTTCTAGGATTTTCACATCTGGAATTTTCAGATCCTTCACATGAACAGAACGGTTAATCTCTAACTCTTCTACATTAATCTCTATATGGTCTGGAATATTCTTTGGCAAGCACGAGACTTTCAGCTTATGTAAAATATGCTGCAGGATCCCGCCTTCACGGACGCCTTTCGGAATGCCGCCTGTCAACTTGACCGGCACTTCGATGGTCAGTGATTCGTTTTGATTCAAACCGAACAAATCAAAATGTACAGGCGATTCGGTCACCGGATCGAGTTGCACATCTCTCAAGACGCACAAATGGGATGAACCATCATCCAACTTCAGATTGATAACATGCATTGCCGAAGTTGAGTATAACGGCTTGAGTGATATTTCCGATAATGATACCGGAATATTTTGCTGTCCATGTCCATAGTAGATTCCAGGCACTTTGCCGGTTCCACGAAGTGCACGTGAGCGTTTGCCAACATCCTTTCGGATTTCCGCGGTTATGGTTATTTCAGACATCGTGTATCTCCTCGTTAAGACTTATCTTTATCAACATCAAATAGTGAACTGATGGATTCATTCCGGTGTGTTCGGAGAATCGCTTGAGCGAAGATATTCGCAATCGAGCGAATTTTGATCTTGGCGCACTCTTGTTTCAACGGAAGTGTATCAGTAACAATGAGTTCCTTGACGACTGATTCTTCGATCCGCTTATACGCTGTTCCGGACAAAATGGGATGTGTACATGCGCCAAAAATTTCTTTTGCTCCTTTTTTTCTCAAAGCTTGCGCAGCGTTGACGAATGTACCGCCTGTGTCGATCAAATCGTCAACAATAAGAATATTTTTATTATCAACATTACCGATGATATTCAATACTTCGGCTTCGTTTGCTTTCGGCCGCCGTTTATCGATCAGAATCAACTCGCAGCCAAGTCGTTTGGCGTACGAACGCGCCATCTTAATGCTTCCAACATCAGGTGAAGCGACAGCAAGATTAGAAATATCCATTTTTGTAAAACACTCAATCAACACTGCCGATGAATATAAATGGTCCATTGGTATATCAAAGAATCCCTGGATCTGCGCTGTATGCAAATCCATCGTGATCACGCGATCAGCACCCGCTTTTGTAATCAGATTAGCAACAAGCTTTGCGCTAATCGAGACGCGCGGCTGGTCTTTTCGATCTTGACGAGCATATCCAAAATACGGAATGACCGCCGTGACACGTTTTGCCGATGCTCGTTTTGCTGCATCCAGCATGATCAATAACTCCATCAAATTTTCCGCCGGCGGCTGTGTCGGTTGAATAATAAAGACATCATCACCGCGAATATTTTCAATAAACTTGACCCAGAGCTCGCCATCGCTGAATGTCTGAAAGGCAACTTCTCCAAGAGGGATCTTTGCTTTAATGCAGATTTGTTCTGCCAATGGGCGGTTTGATCGTCCGGAGAAAATCTTCAACTCGCTCATCAATTTCCTTTCGCTAGTAGCCATTATTCCTTTCAATTATTAGAATGCTACGAACCAGCACTATCTTGATGAATATGCTCATTGCTAGTATTCCAAGATGCTCCGCTAAAAGCGGATGGTCTTATGACTCAGAATCTGGGAATGTCCCGCACTGCGGGATATCTTACCACAAGACTATAATCCTATGAATCTCAATCAGCTTGCTGGGGTGCCAGGATTCGAACCTGGGAGTGGCGGCTCCAAAGGCCGCTGCCTTACCACTTGGCTACACCCCAATCATTTGGTTCATCTGTCAACGACGCAATGTCTGAGAGTGTCCCAGCAAGCGTGGTATTCTATCATTCAAAACCAGAGACGAACTCTAATTCCTTTGATGAGACCATCATAAAAAAACCAACTCCAATTGAGTTGGAATTAAAATATATTGAAAAAACGCGTATAAGTCAAACAAGAAAAGAACACTGCAAAAGTTTGATTTTCTTGCCACATTTATCTAATTTACCCTATGAATATTTTAAAAACTGCGGAGACCCATATGTTCATAAAACGGAATAATACTATGACAAAAGAACTCAGCTTACCGGATGAACGGGCGAGTGTGCAGACCTTTTGGGCGATTACTTTTTCTATCCTCACAGCAATCGGCGCACAAATTGAGATACCGAATCAACCAGTTCCTTATACGTTGCAAACATTTTTTGTTCTCTTGGCAGGTGCGCTGCTCGGGAAACGTAGCGGATCGGCAAGTATGGGACTTTATTTGATCCTTGGTGCTATCGGTATTCCGGTCTTCACTGGAGGTGCATTTGGGCTCTCAAGAATCTTAGGTCCAACGGGAGGATATCTGCTCTCATTTCCTATTGCAGCTTTTGTTGTCGGTTATCTTGTAAAGCTTCGCCGGGAATTTTGGTGGATAATGGTTTCTACAGTTATTGGCTCTTTTATTATCTTTACCATCGGTACCATTCAACTAAATATAGTCTATGTACATAACTGGGTTAATTCTATTCAGGCGGGATTTCTCATCTTCTCATGGTGGGATGGTGTGAAAATCATTGGCGTGTCGACAATTGCACACCATTATTTTCGAAAAGTGAATCAGCCATAGAAAGCAAGAGATATTAAATCGGAAGGAAGACAATTCTTAGAATAAGAGGTAGTCTATGGATCGTAGAACTTTTTTTAGAAAAGGTTTAGGTGCATCTGTCATTGTCGGTGCAGCATTTGCCGGTAAATATCAAAATCTTTTCGCTGCTCCGTATGAGGAGAGTGATCTTCCATTTGATTTGGTTGCAGTTAAAGGAGGCGAACCGGATGTCATGCTAAAAAAGGGGATGGAAGCTTTTGGCGGAATTGGAAAGTTTGTGAAGAAAGGGCAGAAGGTTGTTATCAAACCTAACATCGGCTGGGATGTCACTCCGGAGCGTGGTGGAAATACAAATCCAAAATTGGTGGCAGAAATTGTTCGCTATTGCCGCACTGCGGGTGCAAGCGAAGTCTATGTGTTTGATCACACGTGCGATAATTGGCAGCGGTGCTATAAGAACAGCGGAATCGAATCGGCAGTCAAAGATTCAGGTGGAAAAATTGTACCCGGGCATACGGAAGGATATTATCATGAGATATCGATCCCTCATGGCAAGAGCATTACAAGCGCTAAAGAGCACGAACTTCTCCTCAGTTCAGATGTTTTTATCAATGTCCCGGTATTGAAGCATCATGGGGGAGCACGATTGACCATCACGATGAAAAATATGATGGGAAATGTGTGGGATAGGGGAATATGGCATCGGAATGATCTGCATCAATGCATTGCAGATTATGCCACCTATCGCAAGCCGACCTTGAATATTGTTGATGCCTATTATGTCATGAAGCAAAATGGTCCTCGCGGTGTTTCCGTGGAAGATGTTGTGACGATGAAATCGCTTCTCATTTCTACGGATATGGTCGCGATCGACACTGCTTCTGCGAAACTTTTTGGAATGGATCCGGCTGATGTGCGATATATCCAGATAGCGGCAGATCAAAAAGTCGGTAGAATGGATTTGGAAAATCTTCGCATTAAGCGGCTAAATGTATAAGGTGGCCGCTTGCAGTGGTTAAAACGAATTCGCATTGCTGTTGCGATAGTATTTTTTCTTGCATTAACCCTTCTCTTTCTTGACTTCGGCAATGTAATTCCTATTGGAATACACGGCTTCTTCATATCGACGCAGCTCGTACCGTCATTTATACGAACATTGATCGTGTTGAGCAGTGCTTCGTTTGGACTCTTCTTTGTTTTGGTCATAACCGTTCTCTTTGGCAGAGTCTATTGTTCTGCTCTCTGTCCGCTTGGGATTTTACAGGATATTGTAATCCGAATTGCGAAACGACTGAATAAACGCCGTCGGTTTAAATATAAAGAACAGCATTATATTTTGCATTACTCCGTATTTGTTCTTACGGGAGTTTTTGCATTCTCTGGAAGTGTGATTCTGCTGAATTTGTTTGAACCGTTTAGCAATTACGGCCGTATCCTTTCTAACCTGGTGAGTCCTTTTGTTGTGGTAGCAAATAATATGCTCGGATATATTCTTGGACTCTTCGGTTTTATATTTCTCTTCCCAATTCCAATTCTTCATATTAACACAGGTTCCGTGCTCGCTTCTCTCGGTATTTTAGCGTTGGTAACATATCTCTCGTACAACCACGGGAGGTTGTTTTGTAATTTGCTTTGTCCGGCTGGAGCCTTTCTGGGGCTTCTCTCAAGGTTCTCATTTTTCAAGATTGTGATCGACAAGAATAATTGTAAAGAATGCGGATTATGTGAACGGGTCTGCAAGGCAAACTGCATTAAGAGCAGTTCAATGGAAATTGATTTCGCTGCTTGCATAGGTTGTTTCAATTGCCTTGCTGCTTGTCCGACAGTAGGAATGAGTTATAAAGGAAGATGGACAAAACTATCAGACACATCCAAAGAAGCAGACGGCGGTAGGCGAAATGTATTAAAGATTTCAGTTTTACCTGCACTTGGTTTGCTGATGCCTGTCATTCGAATTGAGAGCACGGTAGGAAGAATTCAAAATGGATTTAGCGAAAACCGTCAACATCCGATTTCGCCGCCCGGATCATTGGGCGTGAAAAGATTCTCCACTCTTTGTACAGCTTGTCATCTGTGCATCAGTTCGTGTCCAACGCAAGTGTTGCTCCCGTCCTTCCTTGAATATGGAATTGCAGGTGTCTTTCAACCGAAAATGAATTATGATGCCAGCTACTGCAACTTCGATTGTGCTCTTTGCAGCCAGGTATGCCCGACCGGCGCAATTCTGCCGCTTGATGTACCATCAAAAAAAGAAGTTCAGATCGGAAAAGTACAGTTTGTCAAAGATGATTGTATCGTCGTTACAAAGAAAAAAGATTGTGGTGCATGTTCCGAACATTGTCCGACCAAAGCGGTAACAATGGTGCCATACGAAAAGAAGCTTATGATTCCGGAAATCAATAACGAAATCTGCGTTGGATGCGGAGCCTGTGAACATGCCTGTCCTGTCCGGCCGAGCAAAGCTATCTATGTGAGTGCCAATCAAATCCATCAGAAGGCGAAGAAGCCGCAGTCCAAAAAGACGGAACCATCCTTCGATAGCTCGCAGGAATTTCCTTTTTAAAAAGCCAGTTTGACAGCGAAAAAGACACATATCTTTTTATAACAGAAATGAAGGGAACTTCCTTTTTTTCTCAGCAATGCTGTACTAACAAAAATATATCTGAATTAATTGAGTAGTTATGAAGAACAATCAAAGTCCGGAACAGTTCTACGATTCGCTTGCCGATAAATATTATGATGAGATGACAGGTCTGGAAGGCAGGTTTGCAAAAGAAAGTCCAATCTTTCAATCGCTGATAAAGAAGTATAATTTGACGACAGCACTTGATGCGGGATGCGGCACGGGATTCCATTCAATCCTGCTTGCTCAGCTCGGACTTCACGTGACAGCCACGGATATTTCAGCGCAAATGCTCCGGCAAGCAAAACAAAATGCAGAACACATGAGCGTTCAGGTTGACACAATTCAAACGTCTTTTCAGGGTATGAATGAGTTTGTACATAATAAATTCGATGCGGTCTTCTGTCTTGGCAATACACTCCCGCATGTATTAACAGAGGAAGAACTTTTTCAGTCATTCGAGAGTTTTCGTAAAATATTGAAATCCGATGGACGAGTATTCCTGCAGTTGCTGAATTACGACCGCATCCTTAAATTCCGCGAACGAATTCTCAGCGTCAAGGAAGTGAATGATAAAATATTTGTTCGGTTTTATGATTACGAAGGAGAGAGCATCGTATTTAATATCTTGACCATACATAAGAGCGGCGGACGGATGGAACATTCTCTGAATTCTATTCGGCTCTTTCCTTGGCGGTCATCGGATATCGTTCGCACCTTAAAAGATGCAGGGTACGGTACTGTCCTGCTCTTTGGCAATATGGCATTGGATGCTTATCATGAAATATCCTCAAAAGACTTAGTTGTTCTTGCCCGGTGAGAGAATGACAATCGAATGTAGAATTATTATTATGCTTATTCAGAAGAAAAATTCGTGAAACCAACAGAAATACTTATGCACGAGCATACAATCGTTCTCAAGATGCTTGAAGGCGCTGAACGATTGGTGCAGACTTTCGAATCGACGCATCAAGTGGATGCAGGTAGGGTTGAGAAGATTATTGATTTTTCCCGCAACTTTACAGATGGTTGTCACCATGCGAAAGAGGAGAAGCACTTCTTTACGCGATTGCAGGAACGAGGGATGTCGAAGGAACAAGGGCCGATAGCAGTTATGCTCCACGAACACAGCACCGGACGCGAACTCATTCGCAGATTGGAACAAGCGCTACGTGATCATAAATTAGGAAAAATAGATGCAGCTGGAAAAATCGCACAAATTATACGTCAATATATTGAACTTCTTCGCGCTCATATTGCTAAGGAAAACAATGTTCTCTTTCCGATGAGCGAAAGATACCTGACGCCCGATGATCAGAGTGATCTGGAAAAAGCATTTGACAAACTCGAGGAACAGGAGACAGGCAAAGGAGAGCATGAAAGATTTCACCGTATGGCGCACGAAATATGACAGAGAGCTACAAAAAAAAATAGGTAAAAAGAGAAGATTCTCTTATCAATAAGCATTGAAGAACGAATATTCGTCAGATTGTGGAAAAAAGCTTGACATAGAAGAATCAGAGACATATTTTATGTACATATTGTCTTAGCTGTTTTCTTATTTGCAGAAGATATTTTCTAACGTCGGGGTTATTTCTGAGTGAAAACCTTCCATCTTGTCATTTACCTTCGGGCTTGAGACAAGAAGATGCTGCTCAATGTTGAAGAATAATCAAAGGAAATTGGGGTATTGAAGAAATACGATACAGTCCTTGTTGTAGAAGATGATGTTGGTTTAAGAGAACTTCTGAAAACGATGCTTGAAGCACATGATTTTAAAGTGCTCACGGCGACCGATGGCTTAGATGCCATAGAGGTATTCACGAAAAACAAAGAGAGTATTGGAGTCGTCCTTTCCGATCTCGGTTTGCCTTACCTTGGCGGATGGGATGCATTTCTGCAGATGAAGGAAATAAATCCGGAAATAAAAGGAATTCTTGCGAGCGGATATTTTCATCCGGGAGTAAAAGAAGAAATTATTAAATCCGGCGCAGAAAGTTTTATCCAGAAGCCGTACAATACTCCGGAAATTGTTGCGTTGCTTCACAGAATGCTTGAAAAGGAAGAATAGAATACTCTTTTTTATAAAAACAGGCTGGCAATATTTTTTAAATATAAAATCAATCGTAAAAGCCTCTTAATCATATGGGTAAGATAAGTTTCTTTGTTTCAGCATAATATCCTGCCTGGAGTCGATAAAAATCGATACCACTTGGTAATCTGTTTGCATTCCATTGATTTTTAAGTTCCATTCAATATGTCTTGCCTTTTCTCGAATATCAATATCCATATCAGTAAGTTTTGTGTTGAAAAACACGAAAGCTACGACGGTAATTGCGGGGTGTTGGCTCACTCAATAAAAAAAACTGGCTATGATGATTTCATCTCACAACATTATTTATTTCCCTATCTCAGTCCACCAAGGATTGCGGATTGTTTTCTTGTGTGTATTATTGTGTACTATGTTCGGCATATTTATAGTATTAATAATTCTATTCTATATTTTTATCTTTGTCGGGCGACGTTTCCGGTCTTTTATATATTTCCCATTCAAAATTTCACTTTTTTGTAGAAAACAGTCTTCGCTATTTCCGCTGTGATAATGTAAAACAATACAATGATCCCGATGAGCAGAAAGAACGAAAATGGCAGAGGGCTGAATCCAAAAATCTCGGCGAATGGAGTGAAAGGTACAATCAACGTTACGACAACAATTGACAGGGTTGCCATGATGAGATATTTCCCCGGTCGACTCTTGAAGGAGGGTCTCCGGCTTCGAATAACGAGCACAATCAAAGACGCGGAGACAACGGATTCAAGGAACCAACCGGTTCTGAATTGAACCTGAGTAGCATGAAGGGCGAGCAGAAGTACACCAAAAGTGAGATAATCAAACACCGAACTCACAATTCCAAATGTAATCATGAACTTGCGGATTGCCTTAATGTCCCATCGTCGTGGATAGTCAATCATTTCTTTATCCACACTATCGGTTGCAATCGTCATCTCTGGGAAATCCGTCATGAGATTCGTCAGCAGAATCTGCTTGGGCAGCAATGGGAGAAACGGCAAAATAAGGGAAACTCCAGCCATGCTGAACATGTTTCCGAAATTTGCACTGGTTGCCATGAACACATACTTGAGTGTGTTGGCAAAGGTTGCCCTTCCCTCGCGCACGCCCTGCACCAAAACGCCCAGGTCCTTTTCGAGTAAGACTATATCTGCTGCATCTTTGGCGACATCTACAGCACTCTCAACAGAAATACCGACATCGGAAGCATGAAGTGCCGAGGCATCATTCATGCCGTCGCCTATGTACCCAACGACATTTCCAGCTTTTCTGAGAGCGAGGATGATGCGCTCTTTTTGATTCGGTTCGATTTCAGCGAAGACATCTGCATCTGCCACGCGTTTGAGCAATGCGGCGTCGCTCAATTGACGGAGGTCCTGACCTGTGAGGATTTTTGTATCCGACAATCCCATCTGTTGACTGACGTTGGCGGCGACGAGGTGATTGTCGCCTGTGATAATCTTGAGTGTAACACCAAGATTCTTGAGGCTGGTAATAGTCTCAATAATATTCGGTTTGGGAGGATCAAATAGAACAAGGAATCCTGAAAACGTCATGCCCATTTCGTGATCTTTACTGATGCGCGACTCTGAACCCATATTTTTATACGCAATACCCAGCGTACGAAAACCCTTTCTACTGAATTCTTCAAAGAGCTTCTCGATTTGGTCCTGTACTGCGGTAATATCAACGATGGTTCCATTTCCGGTTTCCGCCGAGGAGCAGACGGCGAGCACATTCGACAGTGCGCCTTTGGCCACCATCAGATGTGTATCACCTTGTGAAACCAGTATACTCAACCGCTTACGAAGAAAATCATACGGGATCTCGTCTTGCTTTTGGTAACCCGATAGGTCAAACTGGCGATGAGCGCGTATGGCTTCATCAATCGGGTTCGTAAACCCCGTTTCATAGAAAGCATTGAGATAAGCATGAAGAAGGACTTTATCGCTTGGAGCACCTTCCACATCACAAGCGGATTGGACGTGCACGATTCCTTCAGTCAGGGTACCTGTTTTATCGGAGCAGATCACGTTCATACTGCCGAAGTTTTCAATCGAAGCGAGCCGCTTGATGATGACCTTTTTTTGAGCCATACGTTTGGCGCCATGGGAAAGGTTGATGCTGATAATTGCAGGAAGCAGTTGCGGTGTTAGCCCAACAGCAAGTGCGAGCGAGAAGAGAAATGAGTCTAGCACCGGACGTGCCAAATAGACATTGATGGCAAATATGGCGACTACCAGCACCAGTGTGATTTCCATGAGAAAATAACCAAACCGCCGGATACCGTGCTCAAAATCCGTTTCCTGCGGCCTGAGTTTTAGCCGCTCGGACACTTTGCCGAACTCGGTTTCTTTGCCGGAGCGTACTACCAATGCGGTTGCGCTGCCGCTAACCACATGGGTTCCCATCCAAAGTGCGTTTGTCCGTTGACCCAACGGTGTTTCCACGGGCAATAATGCCGCTGCTTTTTCCACCGGAAAAGTTTCACCCGTGAGCATGGCTTCATCGACGAAAAGATCTTTGGATTCTTGAACCAGCCCGTCACCGGGAACAATATCGCCGGCGTTCAGAATGACAATATCGCCCGGCACAATCTCTTCGACCGGAATTTCTTTGGAGCTTCCATCACGCAGGACTTCTGCTTTGATTTGCACGATAGAAAGCAGTTTTGCGATAGCATTCGAAGCACCGCGCTCCTGCCAAAACCCGAGCAAGCCGCTGACGAGGACGATGGAAAGAATAATGAATGCATCAACCGGATCACGAAGAAAAAATGACAACCCTGTCGCAAAAAATAGAATAAGAATGATTGGACTTTTAAATTGGTTGAGCAGGAGCGTCCACACATCCGACCGCTTGGGGGGCTTGAGGAGATTAGCGCCATAGCGTGCGAGCCGCGCTCTGGCTTCATCGCCCGTCAATCCATCTTTTGTGGTTTCAAGCTTTTGGTGCATTTCAGTTACGGAAATGCTCCAAAAAGCTGGAGGGAGCTGGTTCATCCTAATATTCCTCTCTTAGAAATGTCGCCTAACGCAATCCCGCTGAATGAGGCGCAATAAAACATGTGTGTAACTTTAAATGATAACCCGTTTATACAAACTGCCTCCTATCAGTACAAATACCGATGATGATAGTGCGAGGACAGTATAATCTGTGAGCAATGAAAAACCGGAAGGTGTTCCAATCATTAATAATCTCATTCCGTCAATCATATACGTAAGCGGGTTAAAATGAGAGATTATTTTAAGCCATCCGGGCATTATATCTATTGGATAGATCGCATTACTGGCAAAGAATAAAGGCATGGTCATAAGTTGACCTATTCCCATAAACCGTTCGCGGGTTTTTACCAAACATGCAATGATGAGCGAGAAGGTGGAGAAGAGAATAGCGCCCAAAAGCAATAAGAATATTACTCCGATGATATTCACCAGATTCCATAAAACATGAACTGACAGTAATGCTGTGAGAATATAAATAATCAACATTAATGGGATGCAACGAATGCCGGCAGATATGGCTTTGCCAAGCACAAGCGCTGTGCGGGGAGTAGGTGTTGCAAGAAATTTATGGGTAAGTCCTAAATCTCTTTCCCAGATGATAGCGATACCATAAAAAATAGAAACGAATAAAACACTTTGCGCTAAAATACCGGGCGACATGAAATCAAGATAATTTTCTCCGGGAATCATTCGTGTGCGGGCCATAACCTGTCCGAAAATCAACAGCCACAATGCCGGTTGCACAGCACGCAAAAGTACTTCTGTCGGGTCGTGCAATATTTTTCTGATTTCAAAATCAGCAATCACCCATGTTTTTCGAATAAATGATCTCATTGATTTATCCAGATCTTTCCGCTGTCTTTCGTTCTCTTGAAATAGCACTAAAATTGTTTCCTTCTGATAATGTTTCGGACGTATAATGAATAAATGCGTCCTCTAATGTTGAGCCCGGTTTCTGGATGGAGTCCTTCAATTCCTGCGGCGTACCGGAAGCAACTAATGTACCACGGGACATGAAAGCAACGCGATTGCATAAATGATCTGCTTCATCCATGAGATGCGTAGTCATGAGAATGGTTGTGTGGTATTCTTTTTTCAATTGTAGTATATGATCCCAAACTGTTTTACAGGCAATTGGGTCAAGACCCACTGTAGGTTCATCCAAAAATAAAACGGCAGGATGGTGCAACATGGATTGAGCAATCTCCAACCTTCTTATCATTCCTCCGGAGTATTCACGCACAGGTTTTTTTGCTGCATCGCTCAGCCCCATAAAAGCCAATGAATCTAATACCCGTGGCTTACATTCTTTTGAAGGAATATCATATAGCCGGGCAAACAGCAAGAGATTTTCCATCCCCGTCAGTGTGCCATCAACAGAAAGCATCTGTGGTACATATCCAATCACTCTTCGTACGTTCTTCGGCTGCGTCGTGATACTGAAGCCACAAATGAATGCCTCGCCTGAGCTAACAGGAAGAAGCGTGGTGAGCATTTTAATGGCGGTTGTTTTACCCGCTCCGTTTGGACCCAGCAAAGCAAACGCCTCTCCTACTTCAATACTCATATCTAATGCATTCACCGCTATGGATGAACCGAATGTGCGGGTTAGTTTCTTTGTCTCTATGATGGCCATTAGTTTTCTCTTGTTGTATTTTTGTTTTTTATCCTATAAATAAAAAAGAGAGCATTGGGAAGTTACATTTTGAAGAGATGATACGTTCCATCCTTCAGATATTGTAATCTATCTTTTTACCCCACTTTATTTTATCCCAAATNNTACTCTGTAACTAATTGTTTTTACAATTGACCTGCGAAGTGTTTCTTCTGCATGATGTGCAGTAGGAAGAAGTTTTTCTATCATAGTATCTGTGTGTCTATTTATGTTGTGTCGTTATCTTCGTAATATTTATAATTCTGTTCAATATTTTTATGCTGTGTTATGTGAAGTCTCTCTGTTAACCGACTAAATCCATGTGCGATCTTTATAAGCATCGTACTGTGCACCGAACGCTGTCGACAGTATCTTTTCCTCACGCCGGGATTGAATCGCTTGAACAATCACAAGGACTGCCCATGCTACAATCAATGTCGGCGAATTCATTGCAACAATAATACACAAAAGAAAGAGATCAAGAAATAGATACATCGGGTGTTGAATTCGTGAATAAAGACCTGTTGTGACAAGTGCTTTTGCTTTTGGAGTAACTGCAAACGCTTCGCCGAGCTGACGTCGGCTGACGATCATCAGAACGAATGAGGGCAGACCGACTACAATGCTGATCGTGATGCGCGTACCGGGGCCAGTCGATGTCGCTGCAAGTGCCAGCATGGCAACAATCGTAGCACACATTAGTCTGATGAATATATTTTTCATTTGGTTGCTCCTGCTTCCTTTGTTTTATTTGATTCATTGAGAACATTTCATATAACATTTCAATTAAAAATGACGTTCCATTGCGACAAATACTAATCCAATTAATTTGAGTACAGGTAGCATCTAAGAGCAACCGGAGGCGGCGTAATAATGTTAATCCCGCTCCGCGAGATTCCAACAGCTATGCAGATATTCTCCTATAAAAACAAGCGCATGCTTATATCTTTATTGTTTTAGCACTGATAGTTCTGTTATACAATTTCTATGCGTGTTATGTGCCGCGTGTCAATCTTTCTTATATGATACAGGATTATTTAACATCAAATATTGTGAATCCTTGAGCTTAAGTATTTCGCGAAGTATTTGTTGATCCATAAAAGCCCGGGGTCTTGTGGCAAGGCCGACAGATGCACAAAAGATCGAAATATTTTGTGACACGATTCCAGCATCTACTGCTGCCCAAACTAATTTTACAGAGTCTTTCCCGAAGGAAAATCTGGAAATATCGGATACTAATAAACAAATGAGCGGGGCTTTTGCAACATTCACTTGCTTGTCGGCAATTACATTCCGGTAGTCACTATCGACAATGAGTTCAAGTAAATGTTTTTTTGCATTATAAAGATAAATGCCGGACTTCATAAATACATAAACATCAATATCCTGGGCGTTTAATGCCGATGGGGCAGTGCGTTTCCCTGACTCTGGACGATTAACTCCGTTTGAAGCCCATAATAAATCCGATAAATCCTGAAAGTTTATTCTTGTCGTATCAAATTCTGTCGCTGAAGCCCTTAACGATAAAGCCTTCATAACAGGCAATCCTCTGGCTGTATCAGGTGGATTTAATACTATTGTCTTTGCGTCTTGAGCAAACAAAAAACTCGCAAAAATAATAAACCAAATGAGAATGATAATCTTTTTCATTGTTATCCTTTTGTTGTAATCATTCAAATTATTGTTAAATGTTGTACTTTGCATAAAGTTCCGTGTGAATGCGTTGGACCGATTTTATTAACTCAAAAGTTTTTAAAGAACTGAACTTTGCGACCTGCGTTTCTATCTAGCGTGCTGAGAACTCAGCATAGCGTACGACATGCTATTAAGAGGCTCAGTTATTATTTTAAAAATCTCAGACAAATTTGTTATTTCATAATCTGGTTTAAGCTCCTCAGTCTTGTTTTTATTTCTATTAATCCAAATGGCTTTCATACCAAAACCCTGAGCGCTTTTAATATCTGATTTTAAATTATCTCCGATCATGATTGTATTTGATTTTGTAGTTTTCAATCTAGTTATTGCGGCGTTGAAATTCAGTAAAATGTGAAAGTCTTTGTGAGTCTCAGGTGTATAGCGATGAGGCAGTCTCGCCTAAGCTCTACGAGTGTCGGCGAGCAGGTGAGAATCACTATTGAGATAGTAGAAAGTTTTCTTCTTAATCGCAATAAGGTTTATCCGATAGGGGCGCAAGAGGGGCGAAGTTTCTTCGCCCATTGATTTGTGAATAAAGGCGGAATCGGCGTTCAATATATTGAACACATACGATTTCGGAACGTGTGTTACAACGTTGCCTCTTTGAGGCGGCGAGAAATATCTTTGAGCGATGTCCAGCTTTCCATTAACTCGGGAAGATATTCTGAAGATGTGATAAACGTCCAGATGTATGCTACAATCGAATAGATACTCCCGGTTGTAAAATCGTCAAGGTCGATCGATATGTAAAGAACAACGAGGAAGATGCCGAGGAGCATGACTCGCATCACTCCAAAATTGAGCGCTCCCCAATTTGCAATTTTCTGTTTCAAGTTTGACGATTTCTTATAATATGCACGAACCTCTTCCGGTTTCTGTGTAGAAAAGATATCGTACGTGTCTTCATAGGTATCGTGCACGTCTTTTTGAATTGCACCGACTCTCTTAATATAGATTCGATTAATGAACAGAAGCGGGAAAACGATGGTGAGACATGTGAGAGAAAGACGCCAGTCAAACATTGCGAGCGCTATCACTGTTCCGCCAATTTGAATTATCTGTTCGATGATCTCCGGAATACGATATTGAAAAAATGTGGTGTATTGTTCAGACAACTGCGCAAGTGCAGCGGTTTTTGAAGGACGGAATTTCTTTTCCACTGCGACCGAGGAGATATCCGTTGCCAGTTGAGTGAACATAGTGAGATAAATTCTCTGGTCTACAACCCGGCGAATAACACCGGTTCCGGAGTTGATCATAAACACACCGACCCAGATGAAGAGCGGCTGTAAAGTTTCACGAAGATTGACCGTCTGTCCGGAAGCGCGTTCAATTAAGGCATCGATCACTTTGCCAAACACAGCCGGCTCGATAATCCATGCAACGTGTTCAATAATCACAAGGCCGATTGCGACGGATATCCCTTTTCTGAATCGTATCAGGAGTGCGGAGAGCTGTAGTTTATTCGTTGATTTCATATATCAGCTATCCGTGAACGCAGAGTTGTCTCGCAAATCTTGAGAAGGATCTGTGTATGTTGTACGGTTCCTCAAGTCCTAACGTTTTTTCTTCGGCGCTTTTGGTGTAAGTTTCAGCGTTCGAATCTCAAACGGTTTAAACTTGATCGGTAATTTGGATTTCGTAACTTTATGTGGCTTCTCGTCGATTTCAAGGAGATTACATTCAGTGATACTTGCCGCATCAATTCCGAAGTGAAGCGATGTGTCAGTGGACATCCCATGAGCTTCATGCATCCGAATGATAACATCGTCGCTTTCTTCCGCTTTCTTGACCGAATCGACGATGATGCTGGGTTTCGAAGATTCCAGGAGCGATGGAACTCCTTCCACGAGGACATTGGGGAACACCAGTACAGGATTATTCAGCTCGCGTGCGTGCTGCACCGTACGTCCTTTCATCCAATCGCCGTTGTGGGGATAGAGCGCATAGCAGAACGTATGTTCGCCTTGATCGATCAAGGTCTCATCAGAGCGCGACGGATCAATCGGGTGCGGATAGTGCGGCGAGCGAAGCAGTGTAAGCCGCAGGGTGTTTCCTTTTGCATCGTATCCATATTTGCAGTCGTTCAAAAGGCTGACGCCATACTTTGCATCCGACATATCTGCCCACTGCTGTGCGGGCACTTCAAATTTCGCCTTATCTTCTTCCGTGCGCGGCTTCGATGATCGTTGGATTGCACCGAATTGAATTTCGTACGTCGCGCTGGATGTTTTCATGTTGAAAGGGAAAGCGACTTTCATCAACGTCTGCTTTTCATGCCACCGGACATGGGTCTGGAAATCAATGCGCGGCGTTTGATGGTAGAAGTGCACATCCTGTGAGAGAGCAGATCCGTTTTCGGTCTTCATTTCAATCCGAATTGTCGCTCGCAATGGACCGTGTTCTACCATTTTTATCTGTTTTACTATCCACAGCTCGGTTTTATGTTTTTCAAAATCCGCATCGATGTTCCAAGCTTCCCATAGTTTCGGCATGTCGCGGAAGGTGACGAGGGAATTGCCGCGTTTTCCTTTTTCGAGTAACTCGCGACGGAGATGTTTTGCGTAGAGCGAACTGAATGATCCCTTGCTGTCAAGGCGAACTCTGAAATAGGGAGTTTCGATTCCATGAGTTGATGCCTTCCACGGTTCAGGTGCACCTGCCATAGTCGGCCGGGCATGAATAATAATCTGTTTGAATCCGAACGAAGGAATGTCTTTTACGAAACAAAGAAGTTTCTGTCCTTCCTTGGTCCGCTCCACGACCTGATGTTCGACCGGCTGAGCATGAACATCTTCAACCGAAAAATGCTTTTCATGCGATTTCACAAAGAGTTCAACATACGCACTTCGCTGCCAATTCAGTGAATTGAAGACTGTAAAGGAGAAAACCGTTTTGCTCTTCTTTGCCGGCTGAGAGATTCCTTGTATGCATTGTGCAATGACGGCAGAGCATGTTGCCCGGATGGCTTGATAGTCTTGTCGAGCATCTTGATACGCGTCTGCGATAGCAATGCCGGGAAGGAGATCATGGAATTGATTCAGAAGAAGCTTCTTCCAGGCATGCTCAAGTTCTGTCAGCGGATAACGCCGAGCAGCAGCGTTCTTTCCATACAATAGCGCAAGTGTGGAGAGAAGTTCGGATGTATATAACAATGTTTCACACTCCCGGTTTTCTTTCTTGATCCACGCCTGAGTTGTGTAGGTGCCCCTGTGTGTCTCAAGGTAAAGTTCATTATTCCATGTTGGATACTCTGCAGATGGCTCTTCCAATTGCTTGAAGAACTCTTGAACCGTGGACAGCTGAGAAGCAGGCAGTCCGATAATGTTTTTTAAAACGACTGCGAATTCCAGATTCTCCTTTGTCGGCCCGCCGCCTTCATCACCGTACCCAAACGTTTGAAGGATCGGAGATACAGACGGCTCTCCCTCTGCCGGGGCCCCGCTTTTCTGGAGAAACTTGGGCGTGATCTGTCCTTCAAGTCCGAGAGGGGAGAAGTGTGTGAGAACTTTTGATTTATCGATACCTTGCCACCAGAACGATGTGTACGGAAATTCTGTCGTATCGTTCCATGAAAGTTTAGAC
This sequence comes from Ignavibacteriota bacterium, assembly GCA_003155495.1. Taxonomy (GTDB): domain Bacteria; phylum Bacteroidota; class Ignavibacteria; order UBA10030; family UBA10030; genus Fen-1298. Next base: position 31,659 of record PMDB01000062.1, on the reverse strand, counting down.
GAATAAAAATTTGTGATCCCGGCCTTCAGGAGAATCTGCGGCAGTGCCCAATTGAATCCGAAGGAATCGGGGAGCCAGAGAGTGTTTGAGTCGATGCCGAATTCTTCCTTGAGGAATCGTTTCCCAAATAAAATTTGGCGAATGAGAGATTCACCGTTTGGAATGTTGCAGTCGGTTTCCGTCCACATTGCGCCGAGTGGTTCCCATCTGCCTTCAGTAATACGTTGTTTGATCTGCTTATAAAGATCAGGATAGTGCGTTTTTGTAAATTCGTACAGCACCGGTTGACTTTGAGAATATTTCAGCTCAGGAAATTCTTCCATCAATCGTAATACTGTTGAAAATGTACGGCCGCATTTCCTCACCGTTTCTTGAAGTGACCACATCCATGCGGTATCGATATGCGAATGCCCGATGAGATGAATAAGGCCTGGAAGATTTGTCTTGTGTTCCGTTTCAAGCGTGTTCAGAAGAAAATTATAGGCGCGTCGGATGGCATTAGGGTATTCTTCGCTTCCGGGTCTAAAATATTTCAGGAAAATGAGTGTCCGGCGAATCAGATCTCGAATCTCTTTCGAGTCATCTGAACCATGGTCAACATATTTTTCAAGATCATGGAGAACATTCAACGCGCTGTCCAGTCGGCGTGCTGTTGTATCCAACACTGCGAGTTCCGCGATACCGAAGATGTTATGTTCGTGCTTCCTTCCGCTGTACGCTTGAATGGCAATCACGAATCGTTCATTGAGTTTCGATTTTTCACAAATCAGTATCTCGTTGTGATGCTGGTTGATGCCATGGAACGGTTTTCCATTGAGGTAGAGGAGTGCTTCAGGAAAATCAAGAAGCAGCACGAGAGGTTTCCCTGCAAACTTCTCCGTCACTGTGATGGTTTGCCGGAACCAATAGGTTCGATTGTATTTTCCCCAGTGGAAAGGAATGCGAATCGATGTCCACGATTTATCGTTCAAGGGAACNNGAAAATATAGATTCTTAACGAAATGAGCAAATGGAAAATGGTAAATAATAAAGATTTCTTTTTGGGATAAGCACGGTAAAAAGGCGGTACGATCTTTTGTTTTTGCATGAATAGAATTGAAAATTGGGAAAAATGCCAATGAATCAGCGAAAAAGCGGATTATGGAATACTTTAAAGGGATAAAGGCAGGATTTTTTAAGATAACAGGAGGATAGAAAACAATTATCGTTCTGGAGGTTGATCTGGCAGATAGAATCCCGGTTTGCGGGATTCTCAAAAACGACATTGCAGTTAACTGCACTTTGTTTGCCAACTGTAGTCGTTTTGAAAGTAGCGCTAACGGGAATCGAACCCGTATTTAAGCCTTGAGAGGGCTCCGTCCTAAACCGTTAGACGATAGCGCCAAAAAAAAACACGCTGCCCCGCTAGGGGTCGAACCTAGACTTTCCTGATCCAGAGTCAGGCGTGTTGCCAGTTACACTACGGGGCAAAGAATTACACACTCAATATACAAAACGAACAACTTGCAGGCAATAGAATATTCAGAAGCGTATCATAACCTCATACATTCTTTTACGAATGTGCAACCGGAACATCAAATCGCACGGTCTTATCCCATATATGTTTTTCTTTCATGATGAGGTCTTGATACACTGATTTGATGACGACATAAATCCATAGTTGGCTGTAGGTAAAATACATTAGGATGATGATAGCAAGATTTGTCAAAGTATCTTCTCTATCATAGGAGATAGAAAGAAATAATTCAAAGAGAAAAAGAATCAGTGATGTCACCCAGACGAATGTATATGGGCCGGGAAGTGAAATTGCGACAAGCTGAAACAAACTCACAAGGAAGAGGAGGTCGGAAAAAACAACGGCGACAAAGAAAATATAATACAGTGATAGCGTGTACAGCAGATCAAATGCCATGCGCTTGCTTTTGAAGCGCGGAATTTCCTTCCAGAATTTTTTAACGACATAATTATTGCCGTGTACCCATCGCATCCTCTGTTTAATCCAGGTACCCCACTGTTGCGGTTCCTGTTCATAGGTGATTGCATAAGGTATGAATTTAATTTTATAGCCTTCTTCATAGATACGAATACTAAGTTCTGAGTCTTCCGTCAATGCGTCTTCATCCCAGCCGTCGAGTTTCTTGATGATATGGTGCCACATCACGAAGTTTGTTCCAGGCAAGGTGGAAATGCCATGCATCTGCCACCGGCCTGCTTGCAGTATCGATTGGAAGCTTAGCGTTTCAATGTTGATGAAACGAGTCAGGAGTGTGGCGTTTTTATTCACGGTGCGGAACTTACCAATCACAGCACCAAGCTCTTTGTGGAGCAGCAATTGGGCGACAAGATATCGCAAGGAATCTTTATCCGGAGTATTGTCGGCGTCGTAAATAGCGATGACATCACCTTTCGCTTGTTTGATGCCGAGATTGAGTGTCCGCGATTTTCCTTTGCCGCCTTCACCTTTCGGTATATCGAATAAATGTACACGCGCATCTTTCGCTGCATACTGCTCGATAATGCTCTTTGTCGCATCCTTCGATCCATCATTAATAACAATGATCTGCAGTCTTTCCTTCGGATATTCCAGCTTGAGCATAGACTCGATGGTCGCTGCGATCACCTTTTCCTCGTTATGTGCTGGAATGAGAATCGAACACGAAGGATAATCAAATGAGCGATTGGCAAGATCACGTTTCTCCTTCATCGATTGAACATAGTTGATATAGCCGTACACCGTAAGAATGAACTGGTATGCGATAGTAAACCAAATGAGAATAACGGCGATGACAAAGAGAAAGCTTAAGTCAACTTCAAGAACGGTCATGAGAGATTATGCCTTTCGATATTCCCAAGTACGTCGTACGAATTTGAGGACAAAGTACATAAGTAAAAGCAGAGAGATAGCTAGTGCACTGAAGATCGCAATTGCCGTCGTAGACCAGAAACTCGTTATGTTGACACCATATGCGAACTTGTCGCCGGTAACAATATCCGCCTTGTGAACTCCATTCGGCAGGAAGATGCTGTAGCAATCATTTCCTTTCATCACGGTGAATCCCATAGGTTCACCATCCACTGTCACCGTCGTCGGCATATTGCTCAATGAAATTAACATCCGTGCATCGGACTTGTATTCTACTATCACATCCCGTAAACCGTAGCTCGCAGACGTAATCGATCCCGTTGAAGACATGATGCGGGTTTGGAGTTCATGTGCAGAGAATGTGCTTGCTGTCTGCGGTGCCAGAAGGATGGAATGATCGCCAGCCGGTATCACATACCGGTTATCGCGGAAAGAAGGCAGAGGTGTGCCGTCTAGAGTTATTTCAGTGATCTCTTTTGAAAGGCGCAGCACAAATGAATATGGCGCATGAGTCGTCATTCCGGATTCTGTAAAATGGTAATGAACATTGCTTGCCAATGCATACGAAAACAAACTCAAATCCTGGGGATTAACGCTTGACTCGGAATAAATCGTTAGCCGTGGAGCTCCGAGCGAAGCCGCACGAATAAGATGAAAGCTTTCTGTTCCTGTTTGTATGAGTGTGGGGAATGGGATGATCGCATCCTTATTCCGGAAGTTGAGGATGTTCAAATCGAGCATGAGATGAGAGGAATCGACGAGCTGGCCGTACTGCTTTCCCATCTCGATGTACCGGCGCGGATCGCTTGACCATTTCGATTGAGGATCTTCGACTTGTAGAGTGAAGCCGAATCGCTTTTGAAGATCAAGGATGCTGTGCATGTCAATGCCGAATTGTTCACGGAGCTCCGGCGAACCGAAATTATCCAACGCTGTGACAATGATTTGGAAGCCCGGTTTGCTCTTGGCGATTTTATCGAATTCACCGAGAAGAGTTTCATAAACACTTTTTAATTTCTGCACCCGGTAATTGACAATTGTTTCTTTTACAACTATGTTCGTTTTCCAATAAGACGGAGAAAGTGAATCGAATGCCGCTTTCAGGTCAATGCCGTACTTTCTTCTCAAATCTAATTTTGCAGATGGATGAGCAGGAGTAAATTGTTTGGGTTCTTCAAAACCGCGTCCTGACTCGAAATAGAGTTCCGCGAGATCAACACCATCCCAATCATACGATTCAAGAAAAGAACGATATTCCTTCGTCACTTCTTGAACACATTGGGTATCGGTAAGGGCAACTGGATATCGCCATGCAGGTTTGGCATCGTCGCCAAAGACATTCTTTTCGCGCCAAGCTGGATGATTATTCCAGAACATTTGACTCACCTGAGGCGGCTCCAACCAGGCATACACAAGAAGACCATTGGCATGAGCTAAACGGATTAAGCGCGCATAATCGTATGTATATTTTGGATATTCATGCCAGCCAGAGACATGAATAATGCGGATCCCGTTTGCTACCCACGAGCGGATGAGATTCTCGACGCTGTACAAATGCCGAAATCCAGGATCGAAGAATACTTCAAGTTGTTCGCGCCGTACAATAGGACGCAATTGAAAATATCGGCGAATATACTCGACCAAGTATGGATAATTTGAATATCCTTGCTGGGAATGCGAGTCGAATCTCGAGTTGATATAGAGAATTCTTCCCTTACCATAGCGTTTGCCAATAACCATCGGTGATTCGGTCGCTTCATCGGCGCAGAAAATTTTGTCGAGATTGTCGGTATCGAATTTGTTCACGAGTTCGGCATAACGCCATACGATTTCTTCTTCAGGAAACAGTTTGTCGCGAACATGACGGACTCTGATGCGTGTGCTTGCATAATGAATCCCAAATTCTTCAGCAAGGTCGGATTTGGAATCGAGAATGATATTACCACCGGAAGCGACATACTGTGTGATAGTGGTAATGTCCTGATCCGTGAGTGAATCGGCAATGGCTGCAGGAACAATGAGAAGGTTGTATTTCGATGGAACAATCGGTTGTCCGAGAAATGCCGTATCCACTGCGATACCAACGCTTCGCAATACAGATGCAAACGACGCCTGATCATTGAAAAAAGCACCGCGTGCAAAATGGTTCCACAAAAGCATAACGTGTGCAGCATTCCAGTCGTCTTCCTTTGCAAAGATGTTGTCATACAATCGTTCTACTTGAGAAACGGTTTTTTCGACGAATGTCTGTTCGCGTTCCCGGAATTCCGCCGGTTCGGCTTTGTAGAATTCATTTGGTTCCAGTGTCACGTGTTTCGTAACAGTGCCAAGGAGCCGCTTTTCGGAAATCGATCGATATCTTACTTCTCCGGATTTGTCGAAATATGCTTCAGATAAATATTGATCTTTGAGTGTGATAGAATAGTCCTGCGTGCCCGAAAGGATAATGCGATCTTTTGTTTTGACCCAGTTTGTCTGTTCCCGCATATCGAGAAACGTGTAACCAAGTTCTTCCAGTCCATCGGCAAGCTGTTTTAGTAAATCAAGATCGAGAAAAGCATGAAAGAATGCGGTCGCAATTCCGTCTCGAATATACAATTGAGATTTTGCATTCTTCAGAAGTTCGTCGACAGACGCGCGGCTTGCTGCTTTGTCCGGATTCAACGGGACATAGCCAAGATTTTCCGGATAAATGGTTTGTCCAAAAAGGTCTTTTTTTATAATGTAAGGAAAGAACTGGCTGAAGTCGGCATCTTCAATAGAAAGGCGCTGTTCGCATGCTGTGCTAAAATACTTTGCAACTGTTTTATACAAAGTGAACGAAGCAGTGTAGTGCGGCGTTTCCCAGACGAGCGGGTAGAGGTCGTTCTTCATAAATTCCTGAATACCCGTTTCAATTTTTCGCGCATCGGCTTCTTCGGTTTCACCTTTGATAGTTCCACCTGTGTTGTCATCCCAGAACTCATAGTCGGCTGCTGTCACACCTTTGTACTGATGTGTTATCCCGTGCATTACAATGGTGCCGCCATTATGCACCATATATTGTAACGCATCCACAAGATCCGGTTTGTCAGAGAGGCTCAAACGAGTTCCTTCACCCGGATCGACGAAGAAGGGAATCACTCCGACCATAAATGGAATGCCGCGGCTGGAAAGGATGTCTGCTATTTCGCGGAGNNGCAAAGTAATTGTAATGATCACCGGGGACTGCATACGCAAATGGAGAAGCAGCAAAATAGATGAGATTTTTTGCTGCAATGGCATACGGCGATTCTCTTTGTTTGGTCGTGGAATATGCCTTTCCGAGGATTTTTACTTTGCTGGAATTTGTAATTCGAATGATATCGAGATGGGATTCGGTTTTGGTAAAGGTAGCGCCGTTTGCAAAAACCTGATCGAATTTTGTGACAGAATCGATGTGGGAAACTGTGAAACCAAACTTCTTCTGCATATCATACCGCTGACAAAATTCCACCATACCCGTATTGAGCCAAATAACAGGCTTGTCGGTATTATACACATCTAATAGAAAATTAGTGGGGACTGCATTGCGGGGTTCGTAGCCAACGTAAAATGTGTAATCATAATTTTGGAGTTGACCGAACTTATAATCCTGTACACCTATGAGTGTTGTTGAAGTATTGAAATGCCCAAGAAGCGCCGCGAGCTGCCGACCGTCTCCAACAGCGTAATTTTTCAAGTTTGATGATCCTTCAACAACAATAAGAACTTTTTTAAGAGGATAAGAATCGGCGGAAAGAGAAAGAGCATGTGGAAATACACAGAAAAAGAAGATGAACCAAAGAACTCGAATAGCTTTTCTCATACAATCATAGGTCAGAATCATTCATACGGATAAAGAAATAGTACACTCTAAATAAGTTAGCTGAATATTGGAGTGGAAGCAAGAAAGTCTTTAATGCTAGCAAGAAATCTGAAACTCTTGGGTTATAAAATTAGCGCTTGACTCTATTTAAGTAAATTGCTACGTTGACTACAGAGGTTATCGTTTGCGGGGTTTGCCAGAAAAAAAAGTAACCTTTGATCAATTAAAGAATATTCTACAAAAATGGACAGAAGAAGTATGTTCAATGAGCATGCGTACTGCTACAGTAATAAGCGTGCATTCATTTACTGATTTTGTTTGAAAAACAATAATCATCTATAAAACAATTAAAAATAGGCTGATGTACTCGAGTGATCGAATTTTCACTCACAGGTATTCATCTAACTAAAACCATATTCATAAACAAAAATAAATAAAGGGAGGAAAAGATGAAACGAAACAGTTTTATAAAATATTTTGCACTACTATTAGTGTTCTTATTTTCAGTAAGTGCGAAAACATATGGTCTAACAATATCGACCAGTTCAAGTCCATCCGGCGGTGGAACTGTATCAGGCGGAGGAACATATAATTCTGGAACTGTGATAACATTAACAGCAACACCGGCCACAGGGTATAGATTTTACAACTGGACTGAAAACGGGACTACAGTTCCAGTTAGTAACCCATATACTTTTACTGTAACAGGAAACAGAAGCTTAGTAGCGAATTTCACTTTGATACCATACACCATATCGACCAGTTCAAGTCCATCCGGCGGTGGAACTGTATCAGGCGGAGGGACATATAATTATGGGACTGTGATAACATTAACAGCAACACCGGCAACAGGGTATAGTTTTGTCAACTGGACTGAAAATGGGAATAACGTTCCGGTTAGTAACCCATATGTTTTTACTGTAACAGGAAACAGAAGCTTAGTAGCAAATTTCGCTTTGATACCATGCACCATATCGACCAGTTCAAGTCCATCCGGCGGTGGAACTATATCAGGCGGAGGAACATATAATTCTGGAACTGTGATAACATTAACAGCAACACCGGCAACAGGGTATAGATTTGTCAACTGGACTGAAAACGGGAATAATGTTCCGGTTAGTAACCCATATGTTTTTACTGTAACAGGAAGCAGAAGCTTAGTAGCAAATTTTACACTAATACCATATACAATATCGACCAGTTCGAGTCCATCCAGTGGTGGAACTATATCAGGCGGAGGGACATATAATTATGGGACTGTGATAACATTAACAGCAACACCAGCAACAGGGTATAGATTTTACAACTGGACTGAAAACGGGACTACAGTTCCAGTTAGTAACCCATATACTTTTACTGTAACAGGAAACAGAAGCTTAGTAGCGAATTTCACTTTGATACCATACACCATATCGACCAGTTCAAGTCCATCCGGCGGTGGATCTGTATCAGGCGGAGGAACATATAATTATGGAACTGTGGATACATTAAAAGCGACACCGGCAACAGGGTATAGATTTTACAACTGGACTGAAAACGGGACTACAGTTCCGGTTAGTAACCCATATATTTTTACTGTCACAGGAAATAGAACCTTAATAGCGAATTTTACAATTATGCAATTGCCAAAAATATGTTTGAGTACAACAAGTTTGAGTGGAACATATAAAGCAGGCACAACAAGTTTTACAATAACAAATTGTGGAGGAGGAACATTAAGCTGGAACGTAGCTTCTTCTGACACTAGCTGGTTAAAAGTTAGTCCTAAAAGCGGGACAAACACCGGAACTGTGACAGTAACATATACAAAAGATACGACAGCAAGGAGGACAGGAACAATAACGGTGACTGCAGCAGGCGCATCAAATACACCGCAAATTGTAACGATGACGCAGGTGGTTCAAAGTATATCTGTGAGTTCAAGTAGTTTGAATGTAGTGAATACGAGCGGATCGCAAAGTATTACAGTAAGCTGTAGTGGAGGAGGTTCATTGAATTGGAATATCGCCTCATCCGATACAAGTTGGTTAAAGGTAAGTCCGACAAGTGGAACCAACACCGGAACTGTAACAGTGACATATACGACAAATTCCAGCACTATGACAAAAAATGGAAAATTAACGGTGAGTGCATCAAATGCGATCAATACACCGCAATATGTGACGGTGACACAACAAGGTGCGTTAACGTTGTCATTAAGTGCAACAACCGGTGGGACAGCAACGAAGAATCCGAATCAAACGGCCTATAACTATGGAACCAGTGTAGTGCTTACAGCAATGCCAGCCACAGGTTACACCTTTACAGGTTGGAGCGGAGATACAACGAGTACACCAAATCCTCTCACTGTTACGATGAATGGGAATAAAAACATAACGGCGAATTTTGCTTGGGACTGGACGCAGGATGTTCCTTATACTCTATACTTCAATCCCCTATCAGGATCTACATCTTATAATGTTGTACATTTGCCCTGGTTTGAGTCTTGTCCGTCATGGTCCAAAATTGGTACGGGAGCTTTTCCGAAAGACCAAATAGACTTCCATCCGGGAGAAGGTTGGGTGCTTGTCGCAAAAGATTTCGGGACAAGTCTAACAAATCCAGCCAGTACTTTCCCATTTTTTGCATTATACAATACATATCGTGGTATTTTACGAGTTTTCTTTTGGAATGATCTCGTCCAAAGTATGAGTTATGGCAAAGCAATTATGTCAATCTCGGGAACGTCTGCAACTCCTCTATTTACATTTAATAAAAATGTTCCTCAGTTTTCAAATTTATATCCATCAAACACTGGATTTCCCGATCAGTCAACGATTACATCAATTATGCCAATAGACCTCACGGAATGGGCCGTTGCAGATTTCAATCTTTTGGGATATGATGCTTCTATTAATGGAGAATATTGTAATATAAATATTGGTATATCTGGTGTTGACACAACACACATAACATTGGCTGGGGCGGCATCGTTCACTGGAACTCTTGGTGGTGGCAGTACACTAAATATTCAATCGTCCAGTAATAATGGTTCGTCAATTACTTCAGATGCTTCAAATGTAACCAAGGATGTTAAAGATCTCAATACATTATATACTGATCTTCAGGGTATTGGTAATTCCTTAGCACCCAGTTGGACCAAGGATCATCTATCCAATCTTTTGAACACTGCTGGTGGCCCTATAGCGATGATACCGGGGATTGGCAGTCTTGCAGGGTTTGTTACTACATTTGCAGGATTGATCTCTGGCAACGGAACTGCTAACAAACCGCAGCCGATATCTTTGAAGGGTACTATTTCGTTAAGTGGAACCTTAACAGAAGTCAATCCAATTAAAACGATAGGTTTTCCCGTTCCGGGATCGTCTGCAGCAGGCAACCAAAACGGAAAAGGTCTTTATAATAACCCACTAGGTGTTTTCAACATTGATTCCATACCGACCATTGCTGAATATGCTATTGTTAAAAGAAATTTTGAAACTTACCCAGTCTCATATCTATTAGATATATATATCGGATTCGAAAATCCTATTCAAATAAAATATAATCCAAATTTGGGTTTGAGTCTCCTTAGTGCAAAAGCAGAAATCCTCGACACAAATATGAATAATTTTAATTCTAAGGGTCCTTATACTCAATACCATAGCTTGGATAGTTTAACAAATTTTGTATTTAATCCTTCTGGTTTAACCAATGTGTGGGTTTGCGCCAACACTTGGGCCGAAGGTGTCGATTTGCCCATTGGAAGTATTTATCCTCATCCTGTTACAAATTGGAACTTGACAGGTGGTCCTATCTACCTTCCAGGTAATCCTTATTTTAGTAATGCACTTCAGGTTGGCCTCACATTGAAGTTTGCATATCAGAATACTTGGACAAACAAAACTGACACATTGAATATAGTAAAAACCTATCCCGCCAAAATGGTGATGGATAATAGCATCATAAATCGAACACAAAGGTTAAGCAAAGAATCATCTAAGATGTCGGAGCTTTCTGCCGTATTGGATTTACCATCGGTTTTCTCGTTAAATCAAAACTATCCGAATCCATTTAATCCGACGACAACAATCCATTATCAAATACCGAATGCGAGTTATGTGATGTTGAAAGTCTTTGATATGCTGGGCCGTGAAGTAGCAACAATGGTAGATGGAGTAAAGGAAGCGGGCTATTACACGGCAACCTTTAGTGGTGAGAAATTAGCCAGCGGCGTCTACATTATGCGGTTAGTTGCACACTCTGAAGAAGGAAAGACATTTGTGCAAACGGAAAAAATGTTGCTAATGAAGTAGAAGCTATAGATGTTAAGCAAATAACTTATATTTAAAAGCCCGATTTTGTCTAACAAGTATAGGCAGAATCGGGCTTCTTTTATGGGTGGATAACACAATTTGCTTTTTCAATTAGGTTATTGTTTTTCCTGTGAAAAGTTTGTAGCATGGAGCAATTACAACAGTCTTTCCATAATCGAGTTAATGGTACAATGCCATATAAAGTTCTCGTAGCTGATGACGATGAAGGCCAGCGTAAGTCCCATGGCTTTGCGCTTGAAGTTGCCACTGCTATTATCGAAGATGAAATTGCAATTACTGAGACAGCAACGAGCGTCGATACGTGGGCGAAGATTAAATCCGAAGTGTTCAATCTGATCATTCTCGATAATGATTTTAAGGATAACAATCTGAAGGGACATCTTCCCGGCATCGCTCTTTTAGAGCTGTCAAAAAAAGAAAGCCCCAATCGCAATACTCCGACCTTTTTTTGCAGTGCGGATGCCTATGATACACTCAAAGCCATGGTAGAGAGACATGGCGGAATGTATCTCCCAAAGGTTGGATACGATATAGAAAAAGTTGCGCAGCTTTTTGCAGATACGATGGTGAAGAAGAAAAAGTAAGCGAACATGATATGATGTCGAATGGAAAGGTCACCGAACGTGGCCTTTTCTTGTTTTCGAACGTAAGATGAAATCGAACGGAATACAATCCAGAAATTTTCGCTATCACACGATCGAAGGTGCACTCTACATCAGCACTACGGTTGCGTTGATATCTACACAAACGGTTATGCCGGCACTGATCAAGCGATTGGGTGGGGGTGATGTGCTTATCGGCACTTGGCCTGTCGTAATATATTTGGCATACTTTTTACCCCAGGTGATCTCTGCCAATAACTCCGGCGCCGCTCAATACCGTAAACCGTTTGTCATAAAACTTGGATTCATCCAGCGTTTACATATTCTCTTGCTGGCATGTGTTATTGCGCTATGGGGAAAATCTGCACCGACGCTTGCGCTCCTTTTCTTGTTCCTTCTCTTCATCTCTAATCAGATGACATCAGGCTCCGTATCCCCGGTTTGGATGGACTTCCTTGCAAAGACAACTTCGCCTGAAAACAGAGGAAAACTTGTAGGATGGAGAACCTCTCTCGGAGCAGTGCTTGGTTTTGTGAATGGATTTATTTTAGCGGTACTTCTGACCATTATTTCTTTTCCATATAATTATGCAGCAGTCATTGGGCTGGCGTTTCTCTATCAAATGACTTCATTGGTGGCACAGCAAAAGGTTGTAGAAGAACAGCCTTCGGCGGTTACTGCTCCGGTGCGTCTTTCTGAATTATTTGCACGTATGCGGTTTATTGTTGCGGGCAACCGTCCCTTCAGAATGTTTCTCGTTGCATCTGCATTGCTCACAGGGAGTTTCATTTCTGTTGCATTTTTTACCGTTGCCGCGATGAAACGATTGGATCTCTCGGAATCGGCTGTAGGGATTTTTACAGTCGTAACGATTATCGGACAAATTTTCAGTGGTGTCGTATTGGGATGGGTAGCGGATACGAAAGGGACGAAGAGTGCATTACTTATTTGTGGAATAAGTCTTTTACTCTCGATTGTCACTGCATTATTTGCACCGTCGGTCATCTGGTTCTATTTCGTATTTGTATTCATGGGCATCAATGTTGGCGCTGAAATGTCTATGCGATATAATTTTGCTGTGGAATGCGCGCCGGAGGGAGATCGTCCCATGTATGTCGGTATTATGAATGCTTGGTTTGCGCCCGTCTATTTGATTTCACCATTTGCTGGATGGTTGAGCGCAATCCATGGGTACAATTTCGTCTTTTGGTTGTCGCTCGTCATTGGCAGTGCCGGTATTATTCTCTTGGCGAAGACTCCGGATCTGCGTGCCGAGAAACTTGCGCTTTCCTCGAAATAACTTTACATTTTCTACAGGAATTTTTTTGCACAGTAAAGGAGTCCCCTGTGTACGAGAAATGTGTCAATGAAGCTGAGTTAATTTTGACCACTCAGAAAGATGCGCTGGCGCCGGTTCACAAAATATGGAAAGAGGTTGTTCGACGAGCAAAAGTAGAGGGGTTTGCAGTTGCATCGCTTTCGGATTTTAGTGCAATGCTCGAAGGTGATCGCCGCTTTCTGATTATTCCGGCACAAATCAAAAATCAGGAAGATCGAGAAGCACAGACAGATCCTGAGCTTGAAGATTCGGAAATGGAACGTCTTGGTTTCTTCTCTGAAGACCAGGTGAAGCTGCGCACTGCGCGCGTCCTGGAGCGGCCGATCAGGGAAGAGGATGAAGAAATCGGAAGTATACGGCGCCGGGCGTTTGTTAGTCATACGATGAAAAAAAATGCGACAGTTGGTAAAAAGAACGGATCTTCCGCATCTCATAAATCTCCAAAATTACTGGCGAAGGGGAAAATTTCTCCTAAGAAATCGAAAGTCGTCAAAAAGGCGAAGCCAGCGAAGAGTCACAAATCGAAACCACACACACGAAGTAAGAAATAGCCGGCATGCCAGACGATCAGACAAGAGTTTGGACTATCCGCGAATTGATGAAGTCTGCGATTGAGCACCTTCAAGGAAAAGGATTCGAGGAAGCCCGTCTCAATGTCGAACTTCTCCTTGCCCATGCATTAGACCTTCAGCGCATTCAACTTTATGTCAATTTCGATAAACCCCTCACTCCGGAAGAACTCAAACAATTCCGTACACTCTACGAACGTCGATTGACGCGTGAGCCGGTGCAGTACATTATTGGTTTTGCAAATTTTATGGGATTGCACTTCACTGTCGATCCGCGAGTGCTCATTCCACGTCCGGAAACAGAAACACTCATCGAACAGGTGATGCTTGCATGTCAACGGTATCCCGCCGACGAACCAATTCACATTCTCGAAGTAGGAACGGGTAGTGGGAATATCGCTGTCTCCATTGCGAAGTATGTTAAGCATACACAGATTACGACGATCGACATCAGTCTCGAAGCGCTTGCAGTGGCGAAGCAGAATGCTCGCTTGCACTCCGTAGAATCGCAAATAAAATTTTCATGTTCGGATATATTCGATCAATCGGATGAATTATTTCAGTCTCAGTACGATTTGCTTGTCAGCAATCCGCCGTATGTGCCGAAAGATGAATGGGAACAGCTTCAGAAGGAGGTGCGGGACTTCGAACCCTCATCAGCCCTGACCGACGGCAAGGATGGATTTAAATTCTACCATCACATGGCGGGAATTATTCCAACTATTCTGAAACCAGGCGGTGGTATCGTGTTCGAAGTGGGATTTGGTCAAGCGGAGGCTGTTGCCCATGAATTGAAGAATGCAGGATTGGTGGAATTACAAATTACGAATGATTTACAAGGCGTTCCTCGTGTTGTTTCAGGAACGTGGATGAGTTTGCAGAAAACTTTTATCGGACTCAATTAGGTGTGCTCAGACGATGCGCGCATTGGTACAACGGGTAAAGCGATGTTCCGTGTCCATCGATGGAAAATTGACCAGTGAGATCGGAATGGGTATGCTGGTTTTTCTTGGCGTGAAAAGCAGCGATGGGGAACTTGATGCAGAATATCTTGCCGAACGCTGTGCATCACTCTGTATCTTTGATGATGAAGCCGGGAAAATGAATCTCTCCGTCAAAGATGTAATTGGCGAAGCGATGGTGGTTTCACAGTTCACACTCTGTGGTGATACTCGCAAAGGAAACCGGCCAAGTTATACTTATGCCGCGTCCCAGCAAATCGCTGAGATGTTATATGATCATTTCACCACACACTTACGGAAGTTGCTCGGAGAGAAACGAGTTGCAACTGGCATCTTCCGCACCATGATGGATGTCGAATTGGTGAACAATGGGCCTGTCACATTGATACTCGAAAGCAAGAGTCAAGTCGCCAACGGATGATCATCGACAATCATCCGGTTTCATTCTCAATTAAGAACACTCGGGCATGAATGTTGAAGATGCTCATACAGCGCTGCATGTAGTTCTCCTTTTCCTGGATGGTGTCGGTATCGGGAAGAATGACGCGGATACTAATCCATTCGTTCAAGCACATATGCCCGCGCTGACTTCATTGTGCGGAGGAACATTGCCGTTTACTCCGTTCAAACGAATTTCATCAGAACAGGCTGATGTGATCGCAGTGAATGCAACGCTGGGTGTGGCCGGATTGCCGCAAAGTGGAACAGGGCAAACAGCGATTTTCACCGGTGTCAATGGAGCTAAAAAGTTTGGCAGGCATTTTGGTCCGTATCCGCCTTCGGTTCTTCGGTCTGTGATTGAAAAGGGAAACATATTTCATCGGTTGAAGGCAATCGACAAGTCGGTTGTTTTTGCAAATGCTTTCCCAAAACGATTTTTTGATTATATCGAATCCGGTACGCGGCGATTAACAGTGACAACACTCTCATGCCGTTTCGCTGACGTTCCTTTGCTCACAGCGAACGAACTTCTCCTTGGAAAGGGTATTTCAGCGGATTTTATTTGCTCTCAATGGAAAAAACTCGGTCATACGGAGATCGCTCCTATTACACCGGTGGAAGCTGGAAGACATCTAGCGCACATCTCGGCAAAGCATCATTTCACACTTTTTGAATATTGGCTGACAGATCATGCCGGTCATTCCCGGAACATGGAAACTGCAGTAGAAGTGCTGGAACGGTTTGATAAATTCTTATCCGGTTTTTTAGAATTGTTTGATCCCGTCAATACGTTATTGGTGATTGCCAGTGACCACGGAAATATAGAAGATCTTTCAACCAAATCGCATACACGCAATCGTGTGCCATGCATTCTTGCCGGCAAGCACCGTCATAAAATCGTGAATCGAATAAAAAATCTGACGCATATTACACCTGCAATCATAAGACTGTTTTCAGATTCGTGAGTACATCATATTGAAGCGCCGCCCCGCACTTCGGTTTGTTCTTCTCTTTGCCGCTGGAATTCTTCTATCGGAATGGGTGTCACTTCCTTTAATTTGGTTACTCTCGCTTTCTATCGTTCTTGTTCTTCTATCAGCAATTCTTTTCTGGTTGAAGAAACAGCAATTCGTGGCTGTCATATCGCTTCATTGTTCAGTCGTTTTGCTCGGTTTTTTTCTCCAGACACTTCAGCACTTGGATTTCAAATCTCATAGACTTGAGCAAAGTACCGCAGATGAATCTGTAACACTCTTTGGCACAATTGATTCTGAACCAATCCGGCGATATAGAAGGGTCAGTTGTGTTGTTCGGACGGATAGTATATTTCACGTTCGTAGCATCGAACAAGATTCACGGCGTGTTTTGGTTATGTTTCGTTTAGACCAGGGAGAAACCTTTCCGGAAGAAATGGAATATGGGAAGAAAATTAAATTACAAGGATCGTTCGAACCATTTCCGTTTCAACGAAATCCGGGAGAGTTTGACTATGGAAAATATCTTGCATTGAATGATATTCAAGGAGTTATTTCGGTCAAGGGCTTATGCAAAGTACAGGTGAATGAGCATAAAGAGGAGAATTCTCTCAAAGCTTGGATATATTCAGTTCAGCGCTCTTTGTATCACATTATTGATAGTCTTCATTCTCCACAGCATGCAGGTTTTCTCAAGGGAATCATTTTTGGATACTGCGCCGATATTCCACCTGATGTGAAACAGTCATTTTTAGATACCGGCACGATCCACATTTTGGCTGTCTCCGGTTCAAACGTTGCTTTCGTGGCATTTATTTTCTTTTCATTGTTCGGTCTCTTTCGTCTGTCGCGCAGAGCGATTGGCGGTGCAGCAATAGCAGGGCTCATCGTCTATATGCTCCTGACAGGGTCAAGTCCATCGGTGGTTCGGGCAACGATCATGGCAATCGTTATTCTTTGCGGGACCATGTTTGAACACAAAGCGGATATCTACAATTCCATCAGTGTCGCCGCAATGATTCTCCTGTTGTGGAATACCAATACGCTTTTCGATGTAGGTTTTCAACTTTCGTTTTCAGCGGTAATTTCTATTGTCTATTTTTATCCTCGACTTGAATTGCTTATAAAGAAAATTCCGAAGCGATTTGAGGGGATGAAAGCGGTCGATATGATACTGAAGCTCTTTGCCGTTTCGCTGGCGGCTCAGTTAGGCACGATTCCATTCACGGCCTATTATTTTAACCGTGTGTCTTTTATTTCTTTGATCGCCAATATACCGGTTGTTCCTATCAGCGGATTGAATACATTCATTGGATCTGCAGAATTGATATTTTATTTTCTCAGCCCATGGATTGCAAAATTGTATGCAGCCGCAAATGATTTTTTAGTTTGGTTCTTACTGGGCTTTGTCAAACAAGCTGCAAGTGTTCCTTTTGCGTATCTGGAATTCTTTCATTCTAATGTGATTGTTGTAACCGGCTATTATGCAGTGGTACTCGCTCTGTTCAATATGACTCTCCCGCGTATCTGTGTGTGGACAATTATTCTTTTTTTGGCTATTGGCGACTACGCACTTTTTGGGAATCTGTGGTCCCAAATGCATACAAGATTGACTGTAACAGTTATTGATGTCGGACAAGGAGATGCCATCTTGATGGAATTCCCCGGTGGAAAACATTTATTGATAGATTCCGGTCCACTATCACAGCGTTTTAATTCTGGTGAGAAAATTGTCGTACCATTGCTCAAGCGAATGGGAATTTCAAAAATCGATTATTTTGTGATCACACATCCGCATAACGATCATATCGGTGGCGCTCAATCAGTAATAAAATCTCTACGAGTTGATTCACTGTTCATGGGATCGCTTGATTCCACAAATTGGGAAGTACGAAATCTACTCGATTGCGCACAAACAAGAAATGTGGGATTGAAAGAAATCTGTGCCGGCAATCAGATTAGCATCGATCCGAATGTGAGAATCTATGCACTTCATCCCACTCAAAGTATGTCTGCCGAGAAAAATTTGAACAATTCTTCCGTGGTGCTCAAAATAATGTACGGGAATGCATCCATTCTCACCATGGGCGATGCTGGAGTAGAGGTCGAGCATAAATTGATTCTAAAGTATAAAGATTTACTTTCAAGCGACGTTCTGAAGGTTGGTCATCATGGAAGTCTCTCGAGCACAAGCGAAGAGTTTTTGACCATCGTCCATCCTCAGAAAGCACTTATCTCCGTTGGGAATCACAATAAATTTCGCAATCCATCATCTTTTAGAGTAAGACGGCTGATGGCCCATGCAGTTGAAATCGAGAGAACAGACAAATCTGGCGCGATTATTTTGGAATGCGATGGCAAACAATGGGTACAAAGAGTATGGAGATAAGGATTGTAACGTTTTGTTTCTCCACCTTTTTTTCTATATTTCAACGTGTATCTCAATCAATCTGAAATAAAATATCTTCGGTCGCTTCAGCAGAAGAAATTTCGGGATCTTGAACACAAGTTTCTTCTTGAGGGCTGGCGCCCGCTGCGCGATGCGTTGCATTCAAGCTTCCGCATCGAATTTATTGCCGTTCTTGCGGAAGCGAGTCAAAAACCTGAACATCGGCCGTTTCTTTCTCTCGCACGAGAACGCGGCATCCTCATAAAAGAGATTAAAGAAATACAGATGAAGCAAATATCGGATGCCGTGCATTCGCAAGGAGTCATTGCGCTTGTGCATCAGCAAACAGAGCCATTCGATGCAAAGAACATTCAACCTGCACATCTCCTCGTCGCTTGCGACCATATAAGCGATCCGGGCAACCTCGGCACTATTCTTCGTACCAGCGATTGGTTTGGAGCAGATGCAGTGCTCTTGAGCGAGGGATGCGTTTCATTATATAATGAAAAAGTCATTCGATCCACCGCGGGCTCTATTTTCCATTTACGCGTGTTCGAGAATATAAACTTAGACATTGCTCTTCCGAATCTCAAATCGGAAGGATTCAAAGTGATCGCAACGGCTCTTAATGGCAAAACGTTGAAAGCGTACTCGTTACCGGAAAAAGTTATCCTTCTATTGGGAAATGAAACACAAGGAGTGAACCTTCAATTGATTCAGCAAGCGGATGCGGTCATAAGTATTCCACGCTACGGTCAAGCTGAATCGCTTAATGTCGGAATTGCATGCGGTATTTTTCTCGATCATTGGCGAAATCGATCAGACCAACGATAATCACTCTTCTATTTCCCTCAATTTGAATTCAATGAAAATTCGGTTATCTTTTTAAATAAGAGGGAATAAGTTTTGGCGACAATTCTTAGCCAGATTGTTGAGGTTTGTATATTTCGATGGAGTGCGGGTGAACCTCAATACCTTCTGCTCCAACGTGCTGATGACGAAGAACTTTATCCCGGTATTTGGCAAATAGTGACCGGATCAATTAAGAAAAATGAAAACACAGACAAAGCAGCATTGCGTGAACTTGAAGAAGAAACTGGATTGCGCCTGAAACGATTCTGGACAGTTCCGATTTTGGATTCATATTTTGACATACGGAATGATACTATCCAAATGGTGCCGATATTTGCGGCTGAAGTGGATGCAGCGCTCAATGTGCGCTTATCCCACGAGCATCAAGGCTTTGAGTGGCTGGCGTATGCCGCGGCAAGAAACCGCATTGTATGGCCCGGTCAGCGGCAAGTAATTGAAATTGTGAATGAATTTATCGCCGGCGGAAAAGAAGCCGCTCGATTATTGGAAATATCGCAATTCTAATTTGAAAGGAAATTATTGTGAGTCTCTTGGTCGTTGGATCCGTTGCACTCGATACAGTCGAGACCCCGTTTGGAAGTGTCAAAGACGCACTTGGTGGTTCAGCAGTATACATTTCTGTAGCAGCAGGTTATTTTACAACTCCCATTCGTCTCGTAGCAGTGGTCGGCGGAGATTTCCCGCAAGAGCATATCAAGTTTATGGAATCGCGTCAAATCGATCTTGATGGATTGCAGAGTGTCGAATCAGGAAAAACATTTCGATGGGGGGGGAAGTATCACTACGATTTAAATGTTCGCGATACACTTTTTACGGATCTCAATGTCTTTAAGGATTTCGATCCGAAGATTCCCCCGGGATTCAAATCATCCACCTATGTTTGTCTTGGTAATATTGATCCTCTACTTCAATTGCGGGTGTTGAATCAAATCAATAAACCGCGGCTCGTCGTCGGCGACACGATGAATTATTGGATTGAAACGAAGCCGAACGAGTTGATGAAAACCATGAAATTCATGGATGTTATCATCGTGAATGATTCCGAAGCACGTCTCCTCACACACGAACCCAACCTCATCAAAGCAGCGAAGAAGATCATCAAGATGGGTCCGCGTATCATTATCATAAAGAAAGGTGAACATGGAGCAATGTTGGTGACGGAAGATACTATTTTCTCGGCCCCTGCATTTCCGTTGGAAACTATCTTCGACCCTACCGGAGCCGGAGATTCCTTTGCGGGCGGTTTCATCGGATGGATTGCCCGCACGGATGATCTCTCGACTGAAAACTTGAAACGTGCTGTCGTCTATGGCAGTACATTGGCGTCGTTCTGCGTAGAAAAGTTCAGCATAGACAGTTTACGCGATTTGAGTTATCTCAAAATTCGCGATAGGTTCCATTCGTTCATGGATTTATCAAGATTTGATGAGAAGTGATTGTGATGAAGCCGTTAGAATGGATCAACGGCAAGCTGAAGTTTCTCGATCAGACAAAACTCCCCCTCGAAGAATTCTTCTGCGAGACCGATGATATTATTTTTGTAGCAGAGGCGATCAAGCGGCTCGCCATTCGCGGCGCTCCACTCATCGGCATCGCGGCGGCATATGGTGTCGCACTTGCTAGTCTTTCGCTGAACCAATCAATGATGAAAGAAGCACGCTCGCATCTCTTATCGATTATCAGTCTCCTTGCTTCAACGCGTCCAACCGCTATTAATCTTTTTTGGGCATTAGAGCGACAGCGTCGCGTGCTGGATGCATGGCAAACAGATTCCATGACTGGCTTGCAAAATAATTTGCTTGACGAAGCAAAACGGATTCATCAAGAGGATGCGGAGATGTGCGAACGGGTCAGTTCTTTCGGTATAGATCTACTTCCCAAGGATTGTTCCATTCTTACGCATTGCAATGCCGGTGCCCTTGCCACCGGCGGCCGGGGCACAGCCATCGGAATAATTACCAAAGCGTGGGAACTGGGAAGACTGAAACACGTCTATATGGATGAAACGCGGCCGCTCTTGCAAGGCGCAAGACTGACTGCGTGGGAAATGAAACAAGCAAAGATTCCCGCGACATTGATAGTCGATAATGTCGCAGCGGTTTTAATGCAACAAAGAAAAATTGATGCAGTTATTGTCGGAGCAGATCGCATAGCGATGAACGGAGACGTGGCAAATAAAGTAGGAACATACTCTCTTGCAGTTCTGGCAAAGCACCACGAGATTCCATTCTATGTTGCGGCGCCTGTTTCGACTATAGATATTCAAATGAGTACGGGAAAAGATATTCCTATTGAAGAACGGGATGCAAGGGAAGTGACAGAATCATTTGGCAAACGAACTGCACCGGAATCGGTCAATGTATATTCACCGGCATTCGACGTGACACCCAGTAAATTCGTGACGGCGATTGTAACAGACCAAGGAGTGCATCTACCTCCATTTTCAGAATCTCTCAAAGGATTGAATTTACGGAGGGAGCATGCTGGTTAAAACCGAGGTGATAGTTCTAAGATCGATGAAGTATCGTGACACGAGTAAAATCGTCACGTTTTACTCAAAGGAATATGGCAAGTTGAAAGGAATTGCGAAAGGTGCGAGATCCGCAAAAAATAAATTTGGCTCTGCATTGGAACCGCTCTCTCATTCGATGCTTCTCATATATAAAAAAGAACATCATGATCTCCATTTAATTTCGCAATGCGATTCTATTGACTCCTTCCGAAATCTCACGGAAGATTTAGATCGAATGTCTACCGGTTTGTCGATTTTAGAACTCATCGATCAGGTAACGCACCATGAAGAACGCACTCCGGCAATGTTTACACTGCTTGTTGAAACATTGAGCGCATTGAATGCCAGCACGAAAAATTATCAGACGTATTTGCATGCGTTCCAACTGCGGCTTGCAGCGTTGTTTGGGTATGCCCCAAATTTTGATACGTGCGGAGAGTGTGGAAAACCCGTTCTTATCGGCGATGGAGAAAGGCAAGTTGCATTTCAGATTGTTCGCGGCGCGGTGTTTTGCACTACGTGTTGCACACCAAATGATCATTCGGTACACGACAGTGATCAGAGTATCGCATCCACAGCACTTTCAATACAGGGACTGCAAATTGTTCGCCGCCTTGTTCATGCACAACTCTCAAGTCTCAGTAATCTTGAGTTCGACGCACGCGTAGGGAACGAAATGAATGAGCTATTACGTTTGTACTTACGATATCACTTTGATGGTTTAAAACCTTTGAAATCAACAGAGTTTTTTCAACAACAACAACTATCAACAATGTAAAGGAAGAAGCAGTATGTCAACAAAATCGATTCTTGCAGCAGTATTTCTTATTAGTCTCGGCATTATTTTCGGTGTTGTGCTAGTGTCCAGTTTCAAGGGTATTGATTTCTCATTTGCAGGAGAAGACGTCAAGCTTGGTGCACAACAGGCTCCCATAAAACCAAACTCTACGCTTCAAGCCCTGAATGATGCATTTCATGCCGTCAGCAAATCAGTGACACCTTCTGTGGTCTTCGTGCAAGTGGAAATGGATCAGCAATCAGATTCTCAAGATGATGGAAATCAGTTTTTTCATAGGTTCTTCGGTCCTGATTTCAAATTTGATATGCCGAAGCGCGGACCGGAAGTTGGTGCCGGTTCAGGAGTTATTATCGCAGCGAACGGTTATATACTTACGAACAACCATGTTGTGACCAGTGCGAAGAAAAACGGCATAAAAGTTCAGCTCTCTGATACGCGCGAGTACAAGGCAAAACTTATCGGCACAGATAAGTATACGGACCTTGCTGTGATCAAGATTGATGCAGATAACCTACCGGTTGCTACCCTTGGGAATTCTGATGAAGTCGAAGTTGGACATATCGTTTTTGCGATCGGTGCACCATTGGGATTGAAATCAACAATGACTCAAGGAATTGTCAGCGCTCTTGGACGTAACATCGGTATCATCGATAATGAAAAGAGTGGATATGGAATAGAAAATTTTATCCAGACCGATGCAGCCGTTAATCCGGGAAACAGCGGTGGACCGCTTGTGAATATCAACGGCGAGGTCGTCGGTATTAATTCTGCGATCGCCACGACGAATGCCCGATATCAGGGATACAGCTTTGCGATTCCGTTGAATCTCGCGAAACAGGTGGCAACCGATATTATCAAGTACGGGAAATTCCGGCGAGGATTTCTTGGCATCATGATCAAACCCGTAGATGCAGTAACTGCAAAAGCGGCCGGTTTGGACAAAGCAAAAGGCGTGTGGGTCGAAAATGTAACAAAGGATGCTGCCGGCGATAAAGCAGGTGTTGAGTACGGCGACATTATTCTTACAGTCGATGGAAAAGAAGTGAATTCACCGCAAGAGTTACAAACAACGGTTGCGAGTAAACATCCGGGGTCCATTGTTACACTCGAGATCTGGAGAGACAAAAAGATCGGTGAGAAAAAAGCCGAACTTGGATCACGCGATGAAGAAGGTGAAACAATTACCGAAAAAGTAAAAAATGATAAAGGAGAGTCTGATTCTGAATCGGATGCAGAAAAAGTCGTTACTGTGAAAGAACTCGGAGTGTCCGTAAAATCGATAGATTCTAAAATAAAGAAACGGTACGAAGTGGAGAAAGGTGTGATGGTTTCGGATATCGAAGACATGAGTCCCGCCCAGGATCGCGGGCTTAAGAAGGGCGATGTGGTGACAGAAGTCGGAGGTCAAAAAGTCTCAACTCCGGATCAGTTTGAGAGTTTGGTGAAAAAGCTTAAGCCGGGCGATGCTGTGATGCTTCGGGTAAAGGGTGAAGACAAAAAGATGCGGTTTGTCCCAATAGAAATGCCTAAATAAATCCTAAGTCCGAAACTCGAAATCTACAAGGCGCGGCTGAAAATATCGGTCGCGCTTTTTGTTTGTCCGCCAATTGAATCTCCTTCGAAATTTTGTTTAATTAAGTATAGGTAAGGGTTGGTGGTATTCACCTTGCTGATCAAATTGTATCATAAGGAATCAAATCTATGATCCGCTATCTTACAGCCGGTGAATCGCATGGAAAAGCACTTGTCGGTATTGTAGAAGGGATGCCTGCAGGTGTCGAAATTTCATCTGCATATATCAACCACCAATTATGGCGCCGGCAGCAGGGCTACGGACGGGGTGGCAGAATGAAAATTGAATCGGATACGGTTGAAATTCTATCCGGTGTCCGATTCGGAAAAACTATCGGTTCTCCTATTGCATTAGTAATACAGAATAGAGATTGGAGGAATTGGACAGAAAAGATGGCTGTCGAAGGAAATGGAGCCGGAATAGAAAAAATTACGGTTCCTCGTCCCGGCCATGCAGATTATGCAGGGGCAAAGAAATATGGATTTGATGATATACGCAATGTCATTGATAGATCCAGCGCACGGGAGACAGCCATGCGTGTCGCGTGCTGTACCATCGCACGAAAACTATTGGAAGATTGCAGAATTTTCATCGGAAGCCATGTCCTGAGTATTGGTCCCGTTCTTATAAAAGACAGAAAGAAAATTGACAAGTTAATTATCCGGTATGCTGAAAATGTATACCTAGTATCCAAAGAAGCAGATGGCTCCGACGTCCGAATTCTTGACAAATCTGCCGAAGCGAAAGCAATTGCCGCTATTAAGAAAGCAAAGAAAGCCGGCGACACGCTTGGCGGTGTTTTCGAAGTTCTCGTAAGCGGTGTGCCGGTTGGGCTCGGCAGTTATGTGCAGTATGATCGAAAGCTTGATGGAATGCTCGCACAAGCTCTCATGTCGATTCAGGCAATCAAGGGGGTAGAGATTGGAGAAGGCTTTGCGAATGCTGCAAAATTCGGTTCGGATATACATGATGAATTTATGCTGAAGAACAGAAATATTAGACGTAAAACCAATCGTGCAGGCGGCATGGAAGGAAGTATGACAAACGGCGAAATGATCGTTCTCCATGCTGCAATGAAGCCCATAGCAACACTCGTTAAACCATTACAAGCTGTTGATTTAAAGACAAAGAAATTGGTACAATCGCGCTACGAGCGTTCGGATGTTTGTGCCGTTCCGGCTGCTTCGGTAATCGGCGAGGCGGTAATTGCTCCGGTGTTAGCAAATGCATTGTTGGAGAAGTTCGGTGGTGACTCGCTGAAAGAGTTGTCAATCAGGTGTAAGGTCTGATTCACAAAAAAAAGTCATTCCCAGCTGGAGGCATAAAATCGAATCATCCGAAGCGTAATGCATTATCATGCTTCACGCTCATCGGAATTCCCGCCGGTCACGTAGGGAATCCCCAAAAAATAGATTGATTACATCGAGGTAGTTTATTGAGCGATTTATTTTTTTCGAGGAAGAATCTTCGGGGATTCCGAATAATGTAACTGTTCAACTACAGGTGTCAGAACTTGTTCAACATCGGATAACCGTTGTTTTGTTCTGGCGTACAATGCCGGAAATGAGTCGAACTGTTCTTTGTCCAATCCTTCCTTCGCCTGTCTCATACAGACTCCGGCAATTTCCATGCGTTGCAAAATTACTAAATATGTCGGGTTATTAATTCTCTTTCTGATATCGCCAAGGGTTATTTTGTCACGAGAATATTCTTGAACCAGGGATGCGACTTCGGAACTTAAAATGCCCTTGAGCCGTGTTTTTTCCGTTTCAGTTTTTGCAATAGCTTCTAATGCAATTTGTTGTGCACCCTCTGCCAACGTCTTGCTCTTTATCGGATCGCTTATTGCTAGAGATCGAGCTTGAAGCAAAAGCGTTTCTGCTCGATGAATCGTTTCCATATCAAATTGGGCGGCGCGGCTGTAAATAGCAGTGCGAAACGTTTTTTCAGCTTGTTTTATGGTTTTGTAGGGCATACACAATAACTCGATTCATCATAAAACTCATGCCTTCTATAAGGCACAATCATTATAGGAAAAGGTGGTAGAATTATTGTGACGAATCGCACACCGCTAATCACGTGATGAGGGTGGAATTTAAAGTGCCTTCATCAGGCTGTACTTGAATAATTACTGTTCGTGTGAGATATCCCAGCTGTCGCCGCCAGATACCTCAAGTATATAGGTACCGGCTGCCGGTACGTCCACATTTGCTGTCTGTGTAGGATCGGTTGCATTATGGCATAAGTAGCTCACAAAAACACCAATGTCAGCATTGATCAAGACAACCTCAAGGCGCGAAGAGAACCTGCCTTTTAGTTTCTGGTGCATCGTAAATTTTGCAGACCCTTTCTTCAGGTGGAAGAAAGGTGTCACTTTATTCGTAGTACCACTGAAGGTAGTATTACTGGATACTGGTGCGGGTTTCGGGCTTTTTAAGATCTCGATAGTCCACGGTCCCTCTGCATCTTCTAGATAAATCATGTAATCCTCTGACTTTGTTGATCCCTTAGACCGGATTTTCTCGGTCGTATTCGGCCCTATCCAGTTCGTTAACAAGCCGCCGATTGTTTCTTTATCGGTAATCATTTTCTGGGTAACAAGAGAAAGCTGGCAAACACTGACATCAACACCTGTGAACGAAACCTTAATGATATACCACTCGTCTTTGTTGAGCGCGAATTTATCTGAAGCGATTTTTTTACCTTTATCACCCGCGATGGTTATTTTGTCTATAGTTTGAGAAACAGTGATTTTGCCGGCAACTCCAGACTTTGACGCGGCGGCTGCCACAATAAAAGCAGCGACAATGATGATAGCCAAATATTTACTTTGCATAACGGATCTCCAGTTAGATCAACAAAATAAGCATATCAATACGAAGGGCTAATGATAGTGAATGTTAATATGGTTATCAAGTAAGTGCGCGAGATGATATAAAAAAAAGTTGAGTAATTTAGTGATGTCGGTCCCGTAAACCGAGATTCCTGACACTCAACGGTAACGGTCAGGATGCAAGTCCTGAGCGTACTAACCTGAAACGCTACTTGCGGGATGGTAGAGAAAAGTGCTGAGTAAATTCGCTGATTTAAGAGATAATTTCAATTAACAAGGTGCGTGAAAATGAATCGCTCTCCAATGTGTCGCTCCCAACCTCGATTTAATGTTAAAAATACTTTGCTATACTTTTCCCTGGAAATATGGAATATAATTCCTATCGACCTGGAGAATATGATTTTGGAGCCAATCGCTTAAAAATTTTAATAATTCAATATCGACGGTTTGTTGGCCACGTTCATATTCCAGTACGAGCTTGCTCACTTTTTTTGCCCCCGCATCATGCTCCAGTTTGTGTTTGATCATATCCGGATAGCGATATAATTCCATCCAGGTCTCTTCGGATTTGAAATGAAATATCACATACTGTTGCAACTCTTTCAATACCGGGCCGACAACTACTTCACCCTTGCCTTGCATTATAGCATCATATAATACGTTGATAAGAGAAAAAAACTTCTTATGCTGTTCGTCGATCTTCTGTATTCCGACTGAAAAGGCGCTGTTCCATTCTATGAGGGGCATATGCAATCCCTTTTGATAATTATTATATTTTGTCCTAATCTATATTCAAATAAATTTCCGAAGAAACAAGCAAATCTTGATTTTTTAATAATATCACGAGTACATGTGATAGCAGGGAGGATATGAGGAAGAAGACCAATCTTAAAGAGAAAAGAAATTGTGCGGGTTATTGACCGCTCCCGACCTCGATTTAATTTCAAAAATACTTTGCTATACTTTTCCTCGAACATATGGGATATACTTCCTATCGACTTGGAGAATATGACTTTGGATCCAATCGCTCAAGAATTTCAATAATTCAATATCAACAGTGTGTATGCCGCGTTCATAATCTAGAACGAGCTTGTTTACTATATGGATCGCACCATCATGTTCCTGTTTGTGTGCATTCATATTCGGATAGTTGTACATTTTCATTAAAGACTCTTCAGCTTTGAAATGATACACCACATATTGCTGCAGCTCTTTCAAAACAGAACCGATTACTTCCCGATCTTGAGCCCCTCGCATGGAATCAAATAATAAGTTGGTAATAGAAAAAAACTTCTTGTGCTGCTCATCAATCTTTTGTATCCCAACCGAAAAGGCATCATTCCATTCTATGAGAGACAAACACAATTCCTTTTGATAATTATCGCATTCTAATCTAATCTAAATTCAGATAAATTTCCGAAGAAACAATCAAATCCTGATTTTGTAAGGATTTTACGTGTAAATATAATGATGGGAACTGCGCCCTGACAGAGAAGAGAAGAAATTTTTTATGTCGGGCCATAAGTCCCACCACACCGTAATCCCGCACAAATTCTGTTGAATAAACAAAAAGCCTCGGCAAACTTCCGAGGCTTTTGCATGGGAGACTATTAGAGCATGCTATTCAAGCATTGTAATTTTCTTTTTTAGCCGGATATCTTTTGACGAACTGCCGATCAATATATTGAATTCGCCCGGTTCTACGACCCATTGCCTCTTATCCGGATTGTAAAAATGAAACGCATTTTCATTTAAAGTGAATTTTACTTCTTTACTTTCTCCGGCTTTAAGCTGAATTTTTGAAAACGCTTTAAGCTCTTTCGGCGGTCTCGGCAATGAAGAAACCGGTTCGTTCACATAAAGCTCCACAACCTCTGCACCGTCCACCTTTCCTGTGTTTTTTACAGTGAGCATAATTTCCACAGGATCGATTGTCCTAATTTGATCCTTATACGTATGTAGATTACTGTATTCGAATGTTGTGTAAGAAAGCCCGAATCCAAACGGGAACTGCGGCTCGATATTGTCTTTGTCGAAATGCCTGTAACCGAGAAAAACTCCTTCTGAGAATTTTACGTGTTTATCGCCATCGTCATCATAATAACTGTTATAGGTTGCGTTGTCTTCCCAGCGTTTCTCAAAACTGACCGGAAGTTTTCCGGAAGGATTTGTTTTTCCGAAAAGAATTTCAGCAACAGCGAGATTCCCTTCCTGCCCGGGGTACCAGGCATGGATAAGTGCTTTCGTTTGCGGGAGCCATTGGTTCATATCAACATTGCCGCCGGCGTTCAGAACGACAACAATATCCTTTTTCGTTTTCAGTATTTCCTGGATCAAATCTTGTTGCTGCACAGGCAACGCGAATGATCGGTCTGCATCTTCCCGCTCTGTCTCATTATTAAATCCGACAGAGAGGATAACGAGATCGCTCTGCTCAGCAAGCTGGCGCGCCTGCTGGAATTTTGCTGCGCCTTTTAGTTTTGCTACTTTCTCTGTCTCGTATCCCACCCTCACAATGCCATCGGGATGAAATTGCCAGGTGTGCACAGCGATTTTATATTCCTTTCCTGCCTCCAGTTGAAACGTTGCCGAATGCATCGCTTCTTTCATATTTCCCCATGAGCCTGCAATGGCCGAATCATTCACGAATAGTCTAAAACCAACATCTCCTGAAACAACGAACCGATATTTTCCGGATTCTTCGACTTGAAGGAGTCCGGAACAGATTGCCAAAAATTTATCCTTTGGAATTCCTGACGGAATATTATTGAATACGAGGTTGCTGTTATTAACATGCTGTTCTTGATCAGGTTTTCCTTCCGCCCAGCGTTTCGTATAGAATTCTATTTTCAAGCCCGGGACTTTTTTCCCATCGGTTATTGTATAGAATTTACTTTGATTAAAAAATTCCATAGGGAGTAGTTCGGTCTCATAGTTGCCCGACTCGAAGGTGATGCTTACGCCTTTCGGTGTAATACGCTGCAATGCTTCATAAAGAGAAAGAGGGTGGAGCGGCTGAACAAGTGCGCTTCCTCCGCCTCCGGTAACAGCAGGATCACCGTTAGGACCGATAAGAGCGATTCGTTTTATAGAATTTGATTGTATCGGAAGAATGTTTTGCTCATTTTTCAATAAGACAATACCGCCACGCGCTGCATCGAGCGCAGTTGTACGTACGCCGGCAGTGTCCAAAACATATCCGTTGCCGATATCCGGATTTTCAAAATAACCGAATCGTTCATATTCCCGAAGAATGCGCCGGATTTTATCATCAATAGTTTTTTCAGATACTCGTCCATCTTTGATGGCAGGGAGGAGAGTATCGCGGCACATAAATATTCCAGAAGGCATTTCCAAATCAAGCCCGCCGTTCGCGGAAGCAACGCCGTCATACGTCGAGCCCCAGTCGGACATGACAATTCCATCGAACTTCCATTCGTCTTTGAGAATTTTATTGATCAAATAATCGTGCTGCGATGCGTGAGTACCGTTCACGAGGTTGTATGAAGTCATGATTGCAGCAACATGTCCCTCGGTGACTGAAGCTTGAAATGCAGGAAGGTAAATTTCGCGCAGTGTCCGTTCATCCATATCAGAAGAAATCCTATGGCGGTTATATTCCTGATAATTTCCCATAAAGTGCTTGGCGGTTGCCATAACGCCTTCCTGTTGCATTCCTTGAATGTACTTTGCCGCAATTCTGCCGGCAAGGTAAGGATCTTCACCGAGGTATTCGAAGTTTCTTCCGTTCATCGGCGCGCGGTGGATATTCATTGCCGGGCAGAGCATGATGTGGTTATTCCGGGCGCGCGATTCTTTCCCTATAGCATGACCAACTCGTTGAGCGAGCAGCGTATCCCATGAAGCGACAAGGTTTATTGATGCCGGATAGGCAGTAGAGGGGCCGTAATTTCGTACACCGACCGGGCCGTCGGCCATATTGGTTTGTGGTATTCCCAGCCTCGGAATAGCGCGGATGTGAAAATCCTGATCTCCGCCGATGAAATCAATTTTTTCCTCGAGCGTCATCTTTCCGATGAGGCCGTCAATCATTTTATCAGATGAAGCCGGCTGGCCTACCAGAGGAAGAGCACTGAAAAATGTTAAAAAAAGAAAAAGGAACGGGGAGACTTTCATGCTATCACCTTATAATTAGGAAGAATGAAGTTAGGATTTGATTAATCAAATCCTACTACTTTGTGGAAAATATTGTAGTCATATTTCAGATTTAAAACAAGCAGTTATCTGATGATCAATGCAATCCGTGAGCATGACAAATACGGAATGTGCAGGGAGGACAGCATAGAGATTGTGCAAACAGAGAAAAAGATGTATTTTCTTCCCATGCTGTGAGGGAAACTCGCTGCAAAACACGGTGGGCAGGAAAGATGGCGGACAAGACGACGTAGGCTACAGAATAAAGATTTTTTTTAACCGTGACCGACTTGCCCGACGTTGCTTGGCGGGTGGTCGCGGAGAAAGAAATGCCGTAGCAAAAGGAGAAAATGTATGAACAAGATCATGATCACACTGCTTACTTTCCTTTTTCCTCTTCTAGGTTACTCGCAAGAGTCTTTCATGACGCTGGGTGAACGAAGTTCCCTTAGCCTTGATGGAAGCTGGAATTATATCGTCGATCCGTATGAAAACGGTTATTACGATTACCGCTGGCAGCAAAATCCGAATGGATTTTTTAAGAATGAAAAGCCAAAAAACAAATGTGAGCATATTGAATACAATTTCGATACATCCGATACCTTGACTGTCCCGGGCGATTGGAATTCGCAG
>PMDB01000052.1 GCA_003155495.1 Ignavibacteriota bacterium | reverse complement strand
CGTTGATCATGGTCGTATGCGAATCAGTTCCGACGAGTGTGTCAGGATAGGCAAGCAGTTCACCATCAGTTACTAAAGAGAAGACGACTTGTGCGAGATATTCAAGATTGATTTGATGGACGATTCCGGTATTCGGCGGAACAACGCGGAAGTTTTTGAATGCCTGTTGTCCCCAGCGAAGAAATGCATAGCGTTCGTGGTTTCTCTTAAACTCGAGTTCGGAATTTTTTTGAAAAGCTTCAGACGTCCTATATTCATCCACTTGTATCGAGTGGTCGATGACGAGGTCTACAGGCTGCAGAGGATTGATTTTATTGGGATCGCCTCCCATTTTGATCATTGCATCGCGCATGAGAGCAAGATCAACAATACAGGGCACTCCGGTGAAATCCTGTAAGAGTACACGTGCAGGCATAAAGGCGATTTCTTTGTCCGGTTTTGCTTTCGAATCCCAGCGTGCCAAACCTTCAATATCTTCTTTTCGAACAATACTCCCATCTTCACACCGTAAAAGATTTTCCAGAAGAATCTTCAGCGACATCGGAAGGTGCGAAAGCTGAATGCCTATGGATTGTTCTAATGCACGAAGGGAATAGAATGAAAAAGTTTTTGTGCCGACGCTTATGGTTTTTATCGTTCGATATGAATCGACACTTTTCATGAAATCTTTCCTTGTCAAATAAAAAACATTATAACGTTACTAATATACAAAAAAAAATCCAAGACTTTTAGATCCGGTATTCCCGAAAATCTGTTATTTAAAGAAAACTCTATGGTTTAGGAAAATGTCAGGTTTCATCACCAGGATTGTTCGGGCGTTGTATTTACCTTTTTTTCATTGAATGGGAAGAGAGTTCTATCTATATTTATCAAATTAAAGAAGGAGATACTCGGAAAAATTGCCCAAACGGACAGATATTAAATCCATCCTCATTATCGGTTCTGGTCCTATCGTTATTGGACAGGCGTGTGAATTTGATTATTCCGGAACCCAATCCTGTCGTGTCCTTCGTCAGGAAGGGTATCGTGTGATCCTTGTCAACAGTAATCCAGCTACTATCATGACCGATCCGGAATTTTCTGACGCTACATACATTGAGCCTATCACTCCGGAATTTGTTGAAAAAATCATCGAACGCGAACGCCCAGATGTCATTTTGCCGACGATGGGCGGTCAGACAGCATTGAATACCGCTGTCGCTCTGGCGGAAAGCGGAGTGCTGAAGAAATATGGCGTTGAACTGATCGGAGCAAAGCTTGAAGCTATTAAAATGGCAGAAGATCGTGAGTTGTTTCGCAAGGCAATGGATCGTGCCGGACTTCAAAGTGCTCGAGGCGGATTTGTCAATTCACTGGACGAAGCTTTGGAAGTTGCAGAGTCGATCGGTTTTCCAGTCATCATTCGCCCGTCGTTCACATTAGGTGGAACAGGCGGCGGCACAGCGTACAACATCGAAGAGTTCCGCAGCAAAGTTGATCACGGGCTTACCAACAGCCCCATCCATCAAGTGCTCGTCGAAGAATCGGTTATTGGATGGAAGGAATATGAGCTGGAAGTGATGCGCGATCTGAAAGACAATGTCGTCATCATCTGTTCGATTGAGAACTTTGACCCGATGGGCGTACATACTGGCGATTCCATTACCGTGGCACCGGCGCAGACGCTTACAGATAAAGAATATCAACAACTGCGCGATGCTTCGATTAAAATCATCCGAGAGATTGGTGTAGAAACGGGCGGCTCGAATATTCAATTCGCAGTGAACCCGAAAGACGGACGAGTGTTAGTCATCGAAATGAATCCGCGAGTATCGCGTTCGTCGGCGTTGGCATCAAAAGCGACCGGATTTCCGATCGCGAAAATTGCCGCAATGCTTGCTGTCGGGTATACGCTGGATGAAATTCCCAATGACATCACAAAATTAACTCCTGCTTCCTTTGAACCGACCATTGATTATTGTGTGGTGAAGATTCCGCGGTGGGATTTTGAAAAGTTCAAAGGAGTAGACGATACGCTCGGTGTGCAGATGAAATCCGTCGGTGAGGCAATGTCCATTGGCAGAACATTCAAAGAGGCACTCCAAAAAGCGCTTCGCTCACTGGAACAAGGACGCTTCGGTCTCGGTGCAGATGGAAAAGATATCGTGAACGTTCGTGAGCTATCTGAGACTGAGAAGATTGAATGGAAACGAAAGGTTCTGGATCGGATTAGAATTCCACGTCCGAACAATATATTTTACCTTCGGTACGGATTTCAGCTTGGCCTGACGATTGAGGAACTCTTTCAGGCAACAGGAATCGATCCGTGGTTTCTCTATAATATCAAACAAATCGTTGAGATGGAAGAAGAGTTGTATTCGTACAGAGTATAAATTGTCTGTAACAAAAACGAAATCATTGAGCATAATCTTTGAATACGGATATGATGTTTAAAATGATTGTTGAACTCCAAACGGGGTTCTCTTTTCTTTTTAATGGTTTGTTACAAACGTGAGACTCCTAGGGAGTCTCACCGGCAATGGGAATGGTTGAAGGAATTACAGGCAAGTGAAGGCAAGTAAATTGAAATTAAAAGAATTTGGAAAAGTAACGCCCGAACTTATGCGGAAAGCAAAAGAGTACGGTTTCTCCGATCGTCAGTTAGCAGAACTATGGGGAACGAAAGAATCGGCGATCCGGATAATGCGGAAGAAGATGGATGTGATTCCGGTCTATAAGACAGTCGATACGTGCGCGGCAGAATTTGCCGCATCGACACCATACCACTACTCGACGTACGAACGCGAGAACGAATCAGTAAGAAGCACCAAGAAGAAAGTGATTATCCTCGGCGGCGGACCAAATCGCATCGGTCAGGGAATTGAATTTGATTATTGCTGCGTGCACAGTGTTATGGCTCTGCGCGAAGAGGGCTACGAGACAATTATGATCAACTGTAATCCGGAGACCGTCTCAACGGATTATGACACGACCGACAAGCTGTATTTCGAACCGCTGACACTTGAAGATGTGCTGAATATTTGCGATCACGAAGAGCCGTATGGTGTTATTGTCAGTTTTGGCGGGCAAACACCGCTGAAGATTGCCAAAGCTTTAGACGAGAATGGCGTACACATTCTCGGCACCTCGCCGGAAGGAATCGATCTAGCAGAAGACCGTGAACGATTTGGCGCATTGCTGCGAAACCTTAAAGTTGTTCATCCAAAATACGGAACAGCGTACACAGTCAATGATGCGGTGCTTGTAGCGGAACAGATCGGTTTTCCTGTGCTTGTGCGCCCGTCCTATGTGCTTGGAGGCCGCGCGATGGAAGTGTGTTATACCAAGGACGCATTGCGCGATTACATGAAAAAGGCTGTCGATGTCTCGCCGGATCATCCTGTGCTCATCGATTGTTTCCTTGAAGACGCATTTGAATATGACGTTGATTGTGTCTGCGATGGCAAAGATGTTATGATCGGCGGCGTGATGCAGCATATCGAGGAGGCAGGCATTCATTCGGGTGACAGTGCTTGTGTTCTTCCGCCGTATATGATGTCGGAAAAAATACTGGATGAAATCATGGCGACCACTGTAAAATTGGCAAAAGCACTCAAGGTCATCGGATTGATGAATGTGCAATTTGCGATGAAGGATGATATCGTGTATGTATTGGAGGTCAATCCTCGTGCGTCCCGTACGGTACCGTTTGTGAGTAAAGCAACAGGTGTTCCTCTGGCAAAGATTGCCGCAAAAGTGATGGTAGGAAAGACACTGGATGAGCTTGGTTATAAGAATTTTGATTTCCGGAAATTAAAACATATATCGGTGAAGGAAGCAGTGTTTCCGTTTGCAAAATTTCCGCAGACGACAGTATTCCTTGGCCCGGAGATGCGTTCAACTGGCGAAGTGATGGGAATCTCCGATAACTTTGGTGCGTCCATTGCCAAGTCGCAGATCGCGGCAAGTAACGCCCTACCGACAGGCGGGACGGTATTTTTCAGCGTGAATAATAATGATAAGAATGACATATCCCTTAACATTGCGCGGGAGCTGAAAGTGCTGGGATTCTCTTTGATAGCTACTGCAGGAACGGCGGACTTTTTCAACTCTCATAATATTCTATGTGAAAAAGTTTTTAAAGTGAATGAAAGCCGACCGAATTCTGTTGATCTCATTAAGAACGGAAAGATTCAGCTTGTCATTAATACTCCATTAGGTGCAACTTCCCGGTACGACGAATATGCCATCGGGTGGGCGGCACTGGAACATAAGGTTGCATTCATTACCACTCTCTCTGCAGCTGCTACCGCGGTGAAAGCAATTCAGAAAGTAAAAGAGGGAGGATTGACAGTGAAGAGCATTCAGGAATATTTGAAGGAAAGTGAGTTGATAAGGGTAGAAAAGCAGTAAAGAGCAGGCGGTGGGTTATCTGCTATTAGTTACCTATTATTTCACTATTCACTGTACACTGTTTACTGTCTTCTGTTTCTTGTTTGCATTTGTTTCACTTGTGAGGCGATGAGTGATACGATGGACTATGGGGCGATTTCCTATTCTAATATTATAAAATCCTTTTTAGAAAAGTTATGGCGTTGAGCATGCCGATCCAGACGGAAATACATACTATGATGTCAATACAACGGTTATGTGCAATAGCTGCGGCAAGGGTAGAACAGTGGAAATAAAGAATTCACAAGTTGAAACTGCAATTGAAATCATGCGGGAAGCATCAAAATGGTTAATTCGGATCTGTAAACCATTATGACATTTAGTTGTTTCGATCAAGTTCAGCGAAAAATGACAGGTAAATTTGATGTGACATTTTATGGGAAAAGAATATAAAAATATAGTATTTTGATGAGAAAAATCCCAATTATCAAGTTTTGTTAAAAGATGAGTAGCTGCAGAGAGGAAAATAAGAATTTTACCACATTACACAGGGAATATATGGATCACATGAAAATTCATTTAGGTGTTTCTGTCGTTATGATTGCATTGTTCATGATTACATTGCCGATGCTTTCTTTAGGGCAGACATCCCGGTTTCGCCACAAAATTGACAAGTCCGAGATCCTCTTGCAATTCCAAAAACAATTATTCAAACCGCTCAACTCGAAGCTGGAAGAATTTCAACAAGCATTTGAAGAAGATTATCAAGCAGAAGATTATGTCTTTGACGCATTTGAGGCGTTTAAGAAAGCAGATTCTGCCTATGAACCGGTACTGCAAAATTGGGTTAAGCAATTTCCGGCTTCCTATGCACCATACGTTGCACGTGCCGAATATTGTTGCGCGTGTGCTTTGCAGGCACGCGGGAATAAACGTGCAATAGAAAAAGATCAAAATGAATATAAAGAAATGGAACGGTATTATTCCCTTGCGCTGCTCGATATCGATCAAGCATTGAAATTGAATGTCGGAATAGATGTGTGCTATGCCTTGAAGGTGGAAATTGGAATGGCATTGGAAAAAGAGGAATTGATAACCAATGCTCTTATTGAAGCCTCAAAATATCATCCTTATGGATATCGAGTGAGATTGAAATACTTACAGACACTGACACCGCGAAATGGTGGTTCCTATGAAAAGATGGATGGATTCATTGTCAGCTGTACTAAATTTGCCGTCTATAATCCCAAACTCAAAGAGCTTTCTGCTGCAATTCCTGCCGACAGAGGAAGCGCATTATCTTATCTGGGGAAGTATGACCAGGCGGTGAAGATGTATACAGAGGCGTTGAAGTACTCGAATCATCATTCTTATTATGCGGATCGCGGCGATGCATATGCTAAATGGCAGGACTACAAACACGCGTTGGAGGACTATGACCGTGCATTGGAATTGAGTCCGAATGATCCGGAGTATTTGCGTAGTAAAGCGCAAGCGCTTTCAAATCAGAAACGTTTTATTGAAGTACAAAAAATGAAGGGACAGTCGAGGCAAGCAGACACAGACGATGATTGGTCGCTGAAGAAACCATCCAAGGACGAAAATGTGCAGGCAATTGGGCATTATCAAAAAGGAGATGATTTCAGGAGGTCAGGACAATTTGAACAGGCAATTTCGGAATATACGGAAGCCATTCGCTTTCTACCGGATGAATATATCTTGTACCTCTACCGAGGTAGATGTTATTTTCAAATGAAAAACGATGAAGCGGCATTACAAGATTTTCTTCATGTCATCGAGAGAAAGCGTGACAATATTGAGTCGTACATCAAAATCACATTCATCTATGCTAATCGCGGAATGTATGACGATGCCCTTAACTCTATCACTTCGGCAATAACATTAAAACCTGACGATGGAGAGGCATATTATTACCGTGGGCAAGTATATGAAAAAAAAGGAATGAATATTGAAGCTGTTCAAGATATACGGCAGGCTTGTGAATTGGGGTATCAAAAAGCATGCAGAGAATATAAGATAAACAAGTGACCCAGAGGAAAAAAATGATCATAATTTATGAAAGGATAGGATGGAAAAAACATGTATGTCCATGGTATCTTGGATACGTATTAGCAAGTCCGTTGCGGCGGCTCTATCAGAATCCAGAGAAAATCCTTAATCCTTATCTCAAGCAAGGGATGAAAGTTTTGGAAGTAGGTCCCGGGATGGGATTCTTTAGTTTGCCTATGGCAAGGATTGTAGGTGAATCTGGGCGGATATTCTGCATCGATTTGCAAGAAAAAATGCT
The DNA here is from genome assembly GCA_003155495.1 of Ignavibacteriota bacterium. GTDB lineage: Bacteria > Bacteroidota > Ignavibacteria > UBA10030 > UBA10030 > Fen-1298. The sequence continues at coordinate 40,995 of PMDB01000052.1, read as the reverse complement.
CCAGAGCCTTCGACGCCGCACTATGAAGGCAAATCTTCTTGGCAGAATAGAGATGCGTCTTTGCAGCGAATCTTCGCTTCGAATTGATGACCTAGCAGGTTCGATGGATTTTGCTTTAGCTTTTGCGGTTGTACATGAAGTGTCGGATCAAAAACTACTTCTTATGGAAATATTTCGCTCACTTAAAAAAGACGGACTACTCTTGCTATCCGAACCAAAAGGACATGTAACAAAAGAAGAATTTGAGAAAACAGTTGTATTTGCACAGAGCAATGGAATGGAAAAAGCAGGTTCTCCGAGCATACGTGGAAGCCATTCAGTCGTTCTGAGAAAAATCTGAAGGAATAACGTTGAAATTCTAATTCGCAAGAAACACATCCACTGAGCGTTATGTATGAATCATTTAATATAGGAGGATGAACCATGTCGTATACATATGATCAGCTGAGTAAGATGACCGTAGCTGAACTTCGGGAAATTGCCGATGGAATTGAGCACGAAGCTGTGCATGGGCATAGCACGATGCACAAGGAGAAACTTCTACCCGCCATCTGTAAAGCGTTGAACATCGAAATCCATTCGCACCATACCGTAGTGGGTATTAACAAAGCGGCGATGAAAGCAGAGATTAGAAGTTGGAAGAAGAAACGGGCCGAGGCGCTTGCGAGCAAGGATTATGTGAAACTGAGCGAAATTCGCCAACATATCCATGAATTGAAAGTAAAGCTGCGGAATTCTATAGTATAGAAAACTCAAATGATTCTGTCCATCCGGAGAAAAGCAGTATAGATCAGTCAGATTTAGATGAAAGAATATGGCTCTTGTTTATCATTGCTTCTGATGTTAACAAGTAAAGAGTTAACGTTGACACTGAGCGTGAGAAAGTGGAAAAGGATGTTTTTCGTGTAGGAAAAATCTCCTCGAGTGTGGAACTAAAAATATCTATTCGCTGTTTTGGCACTCGAACTTCTTTATCATCCACTAACAAAAGCAGGAGATACATATGAAGCATCCTTTTTTATCCCTCGCAGTAGCACTCTTAGCCCTTTACATAATGGCGCCAGCGCAAGAAGTCAAATCGACGACTCGCCTTGAGAAACAACACAAAACGACTCACTTTATGAAAAGCCATTTAAAGGAATCTGAGTTGAATCTTGTTGCGACAGTGCAAGGTAAATCGGTGGAATCCCAACGAGGGGCAATTCAGACCCTGAGAGATATGGAGCAATTGTTTCCTGAATATCCATTTGCTTCTATCATCACACCGTTGGAAACAATATTGAAAGATGAAACATCCGACTCTATTGCACGCAGGCTTGCAGCGCTTGCATTGGATGAACTACATTCTGATGCCGGTGATGCTGTAATCAAGGATGTAGCTGATAAGTCTGATGACAAAGGATTACAAACACTTTGTCAAGCCTTGTTAGTGAAGAATCTAAAAAACTTGGATTAAAATTATTGTGTTTCTCGGTATTACATTACGAGTAACTGCCTTATTGTATATATTCAAATTGCAGATGAACAAATTAGTAATGTTCCAGGAAATAGATTGATCATGCTATGACGATTAAAGGATATGCATTTGTAAATGCATATCCTTTAGTTATATGCAAATGTTCTTTAGAAATGAGATAAATGAAGATATATTCTTTCAACGTAAGCTATTGTAACCAAATCAACTCTATCCATCACAATCTAACAGGAAGATTTTTTATGAAAAGATTCTCATTCTATATCGTACTAGTCCTTGTAGGAATGATTTTCTTAGGGGTCACGGAGACTTCCGCTCAAAAGAAAATGAACAAAGAGGCAGTCCTTTGGGCTGCTGAAGACATCAAATGGGAACCATTGCAAGGTGGACCTCCGGGCGTTATGACTGTAACGCTTTGGGGTGATCAGACCAAGGGAGCGTATGGTGGTATGAATAAATTCCCGGCAGGCTTCAAAGCGCCACTTCATTACCATACGTATGCTACAAAGATTGTGGTTATCAAGGGCGCATATACATTGAATGGCAAGAAGTATGGCCCCGGCTCTTATGTCTATGTTCCGGCCGGTGTGAAACATGAAAGTGGTGGTGTCGAGGATTCTGAGTCCATCTTTTTTATAGAGCAGTCCGGCAAATTTGACATAGTGCTTGTTAACCCGCCGAGCGAGAAGAAATAGAACGAAGATAGGTTCACAGAACTCGTGAGGAAGATATTTATGCGGTTTACACTCTCGACGTCCATTCATCCGTAAAAAGTATATCAATGGTGCTCACTCAACGCCGCCGTTAGTTGGTGAAGATGGTCGGCAGCGTTGAGTGGTGCGGGTAGACGATCTTTCGCTGTTTTAGTCTCATTGCCTCTCCTCAGCTTGCCATTTCTGATTTACCGGTAGGACCATTAAAACAGCAACAATAATATTTCTTTAGCAATGCAATCATTGAGATTTTAAAAGAGTCAAGATGTGATCGTGAATTTTATCCATACTACCTCATTTACTTAGATTCTTATTCTTCGGATATTGCTTTCTATAAGGCTTTATTGTAAATTAAGCCATTAGAAGTATCACCTGAAATAGTGCTTTAAGTCGGACTTGATAACTCTCATAGTATTTTCAAAGCATCAAAAAAAGCAAGGGAATGATCTTTTTCAATCTGCGGTTTTGTTTTTTCTTCTTATAGTAACGTGCGGTTTTCTTACTCCTGCTTCACCACAGAATGTTCCTCCACAGGATGCGCCAACTGTAGCGGAAGAGCAGGACTATGCATTTGCTTTTGGCCTCTATCGCGATAGTCTCTTCCAACTTGCCGGTCAGCAATTCCAAGTCTTCGCCTCGAAATATCCCAACAGTATTAAGCGGCAGGATGCAGCGTTCCTTGGCGTTGAATGTCTTTTTCAATCGTGCCAATTTCAAAATGCGATAATAAAGTACGCCGAATTCATTCAGCAGTACTCGACATCACGCTATGTTCCAGAGGCTTATCTCAAACTTGGACAATCACGTATTCGTTTAAAAAAGAACAGTGAAGCGATTACTGCGTTTAAAACCGTGCTCGAAAATTACAGCGAAAGTGAAAAAGCCGGTGAAGCTGCGTATTGGATCGGTGAAGCTTCTCTACGAAACGATGACGCGCAAAACGCTCTTAAATATTATACGCTTGCGTATGAAAATTTTCCAAAGAATCGATTGCGTGACTATGCATTGTATTCCATTGCGTGGACATATCAGAAGCGGACCGAATACGCAAAAGCGGCTGATTGGTACGGCAAGTTAATCTTAGAGTTTCCGCAAAGTACTCTCACACCCGGGGTGTATGTCCACATAGGTGAGTGTTTCTATTATGCGAAAGAATACCAGCGGGCTATTGATGTATTGACAAAATCACGTCTGGATATTCACGATGAAGAAGAATTAGGGAATGCGGATTATCTTATCGCCGAAGCGTTTTACAAGTTAGGCGATAATGATAGCGCTCAGAAACGGTACAAACAATTTCTTATTGATCATCCTCAGCACAAACTTTCCCCGGAAGTACTGTATGTGTTAGGATGGAGTTATCTCAATCAAAAGAACTATCCCAAAGCGATTGAAATTTTTCATGCGCTTGCCGAACGGTCAGATGAACTTGGTTACGCTTCACTCTATCGCCGGTCCGTCGTAGAGCGCCTGATGGGAAAAATCGATAAAGCACTGCAAACACTCGATGAAGTGCTCAAACGTGAATTGCAGGGAGAATGGTCCGATAACGCCCTGTTTGATATCGGCATGATTTATTTTGAAGAAAACAATCTCAGTGAAGCGAAATCGTATTTTCAACGGCTTATAACGGAATTTCCAAAGAGCGATGTGATGGCAGATGGATGCAGGATGCTGGGCGAGTGTTTTCTGACGGAAAACAATTTTAAAGATGCAGAAGGTTGGTTTGAAAAGGCATTGGCACTTCCTACTGCATCATTCGATGTAAAGGTTGAAGCAGGGTTTCAATCGGCGTTGTGCATTTTTAAGTTGAAGCAATACAAAGATGCAGCAGCGATGTTTTTGGTATTCATCCAGCAATATCCGAAGCATCCAAAATCCAGTGAGGCGAAATTCTATCAGGCAGAAGCAGAATATCGACTTGGCAATTTTGGCAAATCGGCCCGACTTTATCAGGAGTCCGCGGAGGGTTCCGGTACGAAGAAAGAAGAATCTTTATATGGCGTTGCGTGGTCTTTCTACAAGCTAGGTAAATTTCAACAAGCAATCGAATCGTTTGAGCAGCTTCTGGTAGGATATCCGAAAGGAAAATATGCATTTGATGCCCGCTTGCGGATAGGGGATGCCTATTTCTACCTGAAAGAATACAAAAAAGCAATCGGCAGCTATCGCGCGCTTATCCGTCTTTATCCTGATAGCGGTTCTATCGATTATGCATATTATCAGCTTGGACAGAGTTCCGCTATGGATGGAAATAATACAGAAGCCATTAAAGTGTTTGAGGGATTGATCAAAGCATTACCGCAATCCACACTTGCCGACGATGCGCAATTTGCGCAGGGCTGGATCAATTTTCAGCAAAAAGAATATGGAGAAGCAATCAAGGAATTCCAAGAGTTAGTGAAGAACTATCCAAACAGCGAACTTGTGCCCCGCGCATATTACAGTCTTGGCGATAGTTACTATAATCTTCAACAGTATGTGGCGGCCGAGAAATCGTACCGTGAAGTGCTCAGGCAATTCCCGAAGAGCAATTATGTTGCCGATGCCACGACAGGAATTCAGTATTGCTACGTTGCCCAGGGAAAAGATGCCGATGCGGTAGAAGTTATTGACGATTTTGTAAAAGAGAATCCAACTTCGGCTGCTTCGGAAGATCTTCAGTTGAAAAAAGGAGAACTGCTTTTTAATAAGAAGAAATATGCAGATGCAGTAAAGGTCTACCGTGGATTTGCCGAAAAGAATCCCAACTCCAAGCGTTTAGCGTCCGCGCTGTACTCTCTGGCAAAATGCTATCGTGTGGAAGGAATTCCGGATGAAGCTGTACTCACATTTGAGCGAGTAGCAAACACTCCCAACGCTTCAGAAAAAGTGATTGGACAATCATTATTTGAGGCTGCAGAAATATACAATTCTCAGCATAAAACGGAAAAAGCCATTCTTGTTTTGCAGCAGGTTCAAGAAAAAGTGAAAGACCCGGAGATTATAGCCGAGGCAAAAATACGAACAGGCCAATCATTTCAATTAGCGGACAACACAAAAGATGCAAGCGCACAATTTGAACAGGTGATCAAAAATTTTGGGGATTTACCGATTGCTGATGAAGCAAGGATTGCACGAGCAAGAATTTATTTTCAAGGAGGTGCGTTCGATCAAGCGAAAACCATTGCAGAAATAATTGCGATATCACGCAAAGATGAACTTGGTGCAGAAGCCCAGTACATTGTTGGCGCATCTCTTGCGGGAAAGAAAGAATGGGCCAATGTCATAACGGCACTGCTTCGGGTGAAATATATTTTTCCCTTCTATGAACGATGGGTCGGAAGAGCATATCTTGGTCTAGGTGATGCTTATGAGCAAACAAAAGATGCGAAACGCGCTCGTGAATCATATCAAGCCGTGCTGAAATCAAAGACCGACAAATCGGTGATTGAAGAAGCGCAACGTCGCCTCAATAGAATGGAGCAACACTAGTGCGCCGGGTGTTTGGTTTGCTGGAATGGAACTTTCTGTTATTGCTGTTCATACCTGTGACGGTCTTGCTTGCGCAAGAAAATCAGAAAGAGCAAGAAAAGAAAAACCCGGAGAGTCAAAATCTGAACATCGGAGCACCGCAACAGGATACAAGTATTTCTGGTATAAAAGCAGAGCAGCGGCAGCTTCCAAAATTTGATTTGCCGGAATATGTCATTACGGGCGTTGCTACAGTAGATTTACCGAAGGCAGAGAAAATTTATTTCGAAGATGTTGAGGATATAATGCACATAAAGAGGAAGTCGTTTGGGAATAGACAGCGCGAACGTGAAACGAGAGAACTGGAAGTGAAGCGCTTGGATGCTTCACAAGCGGAGTTGAATACATATTCCGGTATGGTGCAAGCGGGAATCGGTTCGTACTTTACACCTCAAGCGGGATTTTGGTTCGGTCAATCGCTGCCGAATTATCAATATACTCTTGGCGGTACATATCATCTCACCAATGGATTTGCGCAACACACTGACCAATCGGATGGAAGTTTTACAGCAGTAGGCAGAACATATCTTGCATCAATCGTACCGACGAATCAGAACGCAGCACTGGATGGCGGGTTCGGTTACAAGAATGAATCATTTCGTTTCAATGGTTCAACAACACCCGATCTCCAACGATCAATTTCTGATTTCCAACTGAAAGTGGGAATAGAAAACCAGGCAACGAACAATCTTCCCTATTCGGTCGGAATTTCTCTCGATAACATTGATGTGTCGGATTCATCTGTCTCTGCAAATGAAACTCGCTTCGATCTGAATTTACAAACCGATTTGCCTATTGCTTCTCTTCCTCTTCAAATGAAATTTCATGGGATGACTGCATCAGGCGGATTGGGATTTATGGATGTCTCAGGTGGCATTCAACATTACTGGTATGCAGGCATGCTTTTCGAAGGATCGCTGCATGTGTATTGGGCAGAAGGGATGGCAGGACAGAGCCTTTTTCGCTTACGTCCGCATTTGACGGTAAGTTATCCGATGACATCACAGCACCGCATCTACGTGTTATATAAGCCAATGATCATTCCGATGACGCTGGCATCGAATATTCGAATAAATCGATTTCTTTCTGCTGCTTCGCCGATACGACATACAGATGTGAGTAATGCGGGCGAGATTGGCGTTGAATCGGACTGGAATGAGATAGTTCGAAGCCGCGTGTCCCTCGGCGTGAAATCAATCAGTGATTTGACCATGTACTCAGACTCTTCTCGCCAAGGAGTCTGGACGTCGGTATACAACGGAAATGTAACAATTATCACATTCTGTGCGGAAATGGTTGCAAAGTTCGAGTCTAATGATTATTTTGCTTCTACCATAATGCTTCGATCTATTAAGAATTCGTTTTTAGGAAAACGAATTCCATATTTTCCATTAATCGAAGCTGGATGCCGTGTAAGCCACAGATTTAAAACGGCGATTGTGGTGAGCGCAAATGTAAGGTTTGTTGGAGAGCAGCAAACCGATTTTATTGAAAAATCGAAAATTTCAGGTTATACTGTAATTAATGTGAGCGGTGATTATGCACCTCTCGATTTTATGAAACTCTCATTCGGAATAAAAAATCTGACAGATGCGCGGTACGAAACGTGGAAGGGATATCCAGAATTTCCTCTTACAATGTATGTCACAGTTCAAGTAAAATGGTAATTAACAGCAAGAAATCATTAACGGTTACAAACTTCCAAACAATAAGGAGGATTATTCCATGCCAGATTTGAACCTCATTGATGAAGGTGGATTTGACGAAGCGCCGGCGCCGGCGGCTCCTCCGGCGAAAAAGAAAATTAGTAAAAGCGGCGGCGGTGGTGGCGGAGGCTTAAAGACAATTTTACTCATCGTCTTTTTACTTCTTGTTGTGGGAGGGACCGTGTATTTTTTAAACCAACGCGGGATCATTAAGCTTTGGGGTAAGAAAAAAGCACAGGTCGTGCAAATGCAGGAAGAACCATTCCAGCAAGAGCCTATCGAGCAACCAGCACAGGAACCAACGCAAGCGCCACAGCAACAAACTGATACATCCCATGTTGCATTGGTCGAAACAACTCCGGTTGAAGAGAAAGCAGAACCTCCGAAGGAAACGGTGGAGAAGGAAGAAGTTGCTGAAACTGAGTCTGTATCAAAACTCAGTGAGATGAGCGGCGAGTTTACTGTACAAGTGATCGCATATCGTGAGAAGAGCAAGGCAGTTGAGACTTCGAAGAATCTGGAATATGCAGGATACCCTTCATTTGTCGAAAAGGTTCCAATGAAGGGAGGATCCTGGTACACCGTTCGCATTGGCAAATATCCGTCTCGTGAGGATGCACAGAAAGCAGTGAAAAATTTTGCACCGCAGTTGCAGGCACACTACGTTATTGACAAGATTCGAAATAAGTAGGTGCATCGGAAACCGTCTCACGATTATATGCTATGTCATGCTATGATTGTGTGTATGGTAATATGCGAGAATGTAGTACAATTCGGATGAAAAGTGTGCAGTGCGGCGCGAAGGAGAATGTGTGAGGGTATCGCCGCACTTAGGAAGAGTTTCATACGGTGCAGGAGAATTACGACGAGTGTACATGAAACATATGACACTCGCGTTTATTCTTTCTGTGGCACTTACACTTGCCTTCCTCAGTTCGCTTCGGTTGATCGTTGATCAAGAAGCATTCAATCCAACTCCGCGTCGCGTTGTACGCATTTTTAAGTACTCTGAAATTGAACTTCCGCACCCGCTCGGTGATGTAGAATTTGGCCTCTCTGCTTACCCTACTCTTCAGCAGGATATCTCTCCAGATGTTCTGGATGTGTCCCTTCCAGCAAATCCTATGAGAAACCAATCGAATGCTAAAAAGCGGAATCCTCCAAAGGAACGGCAGCTCGGTGAAGGTTTGGCTCTATCGGAATTTGGCGGTGCAGAAAAACTTCCATTGGATGAGAAAAACGTACGACAGAATACGTGGAGCAACAAGAACGCTCCGTCTGATCGTGATGACATTTCCGGCGGGAGTGGAGAATCGCGTGAACCGTGGCGGAGGGGTGGAATTCCTGTCCCGGGTAAAACCGGTGAGCCCCCGAGTGGAGTAGATCCTTCAGGAGTTGGCAGTTCATCGAAACCGTCAGCAGAGGGTACGCCATATGGTTTAGGATACGGAAGCAATGGAGATGGGGAAGGCGATGGAGGTTTCTCGATGCGATGGCTTCAAGGAAGGACACGCCGAAAAATCAGCGGTGAATTACCGAAATATCCACCCGGTACAAATGTGTCGGCTCAAGTAAAAATTCTTACCATGGTTATTCCTGATGGATCAGTAAAGTCTGTTCAACCGGTACAGAAAGCAAATCGATTGCTGGAAGAAGCCGCTATGAAAGCGGTGCAATACTGGAAATTTGAATCACTTGGGTCGTCTCTGTCGCAAGTGGAGCAATCGTGCGTTATCACATTTTACTTCAAGCTGAAGTAGTGCGATCAGAAGAAGAATTATTCTTCGTCGAGAGCCCCTTTGGTTTTGTAAGAAAAAATAAATAATAGAATACAACCTCTCCGCTGGTGAGAATCAGAAGTGATATTGTATCGCGGCTGATCTCCTTTCTTACGACTCGCCAAATCCATGAATCCAGCGGCTGCCAGTACCACCGGACGAACCACTTGATGGTGAACAGCAGGTTTGTCAACATTGAAGCAATCGTCCAGCTGACAGCAAAAACTATTCCAACAAATGCGATTGCAAGAAATCCTTCGCCTATACTTTCCTTCTTATAGGTCATAAAAGCATAAACAGCTATAACAAATTGTAGGAAGAAAATAAATGCAGAAACCATACGATCAAGACCAAAGTGTCATGGTGAATGAAAACAATGTGTAATCAAACGAAAAAAAATCTCAAAGCTCTTACACCGAATCATCGATCTCAATTCGCTTATTCCAAATGGCGAATCACTAAATCTAATATGCGTCATTTCCTAAAAGAACTGCGTGGATTGTCTTGAGAATAATTTTCAGATCGAATGTTAACGACCAATTTTCAATGTAATAGATGTCGTACTTTGTCCGTTCGGTAATAGAGGCATTTCCTCGTAATCCATTGACTTGTGCCCAACCGGTCATTCCTGTCCTTACCCGGTGGCGTTCCAGATAACGAGGAACTTCTTTTTTAAATTGCTCTACAAAATGTTGTCGTTCGGGACGCGGGCCTACAATGCTCATATCGCCATTGATCACATTGATGAGTTGTGGAAGCTCGTCCAGGCTCAAGCGTCGCAGGATTTTGCCAATCCGGGTCGCTCGTGAATCTTGTTTCTTTGACCATACCGGTCCTGACGCATGTTCTGCATCCGTGCGCATAGATCTAAATTTGAATACTTGAAACACTTCTCCATTTAGCCCTATGCGTTCCTGAAAATATATAATAGGCCCCTTGGAGTCTAACTTGATAAGAATTGCAATTATGAGAAAGAGAGGGCTGGCAATGAAAAGAATAGATGATGCGAACACAAGATCAAACGTTCGCTTTATGATGGAATTCCAAGTGCTCAAAGCCGGACTCTTGATTCCCAGGAAAGGAATTCCTTCGATATGTTTGATTTGGACAAGGCTCGTCATCAATTCAAGGATGTCGGGAACCATCATCATTTCCACATTTAATCCTTGGCAATCACGCACAAGGTTATGGAGATAAGAATGTTCCTCTTCATTCAATGCAATTAAAACCACGTCGATGTTGTGTGATTTGATCAAGTCTGGTACAGATGACATGGAACCTAGACATGGTATGTGTGACATCGCGTCTTCTGTACTGCCGTTCATAGAACAATACCCAAGAGCTTTATACCCGAGAGAACGATGGAAGGTAAGAGATTGAAAGACTTTGTTTGCAGCATTGCTTGTTCCAACGATGATAACATGCTTGAGGTCATATCCTTTTGAATACCACCATTGTTCAAACTTCATAATCGCAAATCGTTCGACTGAGACAAACACAACGGTCGTAACGCCAATGATTCCAAAGACGACTCGTGAATAGGAGAATGCACGATAAAAGAATGCACCTGCCATGACTACTAACATTCCCATGATAATTATTCGCACAATGGCAAAAAACTCATCCGAAAACGAAGAGGCGTGCCGTGGCCGATACAATCCGCGGCTATGGAAAAGCAGCAACCAGATGGGAATAACAACGAGTGAGCTGTTGATGTATTCCTCCAGCGGCGGAACGCCATAAGGATTGGGAATAAGCTGCGTAAATGATGGAAGGAAACGCAGCCAGTACGANNGGGAATAAGAAAATCTTGTCGTCGTTTATTCGGCATCAACAGTCAATGAAGAGTGAATAGAATAATTTCATTCCCAATCCCTAATTCCTGATTTCCACGTCAACCAAACATTTCCTGCTCAACTTGCTGGAAAATGATATGGCCGACAGTGATGTGACCTTCTTGAATACGCTGTGTATCATTTGATGGGACAATGATTGCGAGATCAACAAGTCTTTTAGACTCACCGCCGTCTTTCCCGAGGAATCCAATCGTTACAAGTTTCATCTCATGCGCTTTTTGAAATGCGCGATTCACACTCGCAGAGTTGCCGCTTGTAGAAATTCCTATCAACACATCACCTTCATTGCCGAGCGCTTCGATGGACCGGGTGAAAACATTGTCATATCCAAGATCGTTCGCACTTGCGGTCAGCATCGACGAATCGGTTGTAAGTGCAATAGCCGGAAGGCCAGGTCGTTTGATGTGAGGATTCAGGCGAATAACAAATTCCGTTGCGAGGTGCTGCGCATCAGCGGCACTGCCGCCATTACCGCACAGCAAGACTTTTTTCTTCGCATTGAATGCGCGGATAATCAGGTCGATTGCCTTTGATATTTCTCCTGAACACTGTTGCAGAATATGGAGTTTTATCTCGCTGCTCTCTTTCAATGAATCAGAGATAAATTGATTTCTCGATTTTATGGTACTGTCCAAAGGAGTCATAAAGGATGTTCGCCTGTAAATATTTTTTATAATTGGTGAATTGCCTGTGCAAACTCTTTAATGATCTTATTGTTCGAGTTCTGTTCGATGACCGTCCCAGTGACAACGAATGAAGCGCCTGATTTGATTTTATTCCGGGCTTCTTCGGGCGTGCAAATACCACCGCCCACAATGACAGGAAGTGAACAATACTGAGTTACTTTTTTTATCATTTCATCCGGTACGGATTGTTTTGCTCCACTGCCTGCCTCGAGGTAGAGCATTTTTAAGCCGATCAACTCAGCCGCAAGTGCATGCGCAACGGCTATGTCCAGCTTTTCACGCGGAATAGGCTTCGTATTGCTCATAAACTCGGCGGAAGTGACATTGCCGCCATCGATAAGCATATATCCGGTCGAAATTGCCTCTAATCCCATTCGTTTGATAATTGGCGCTGCAATAACCTGATTGCCAATCAGATGGTCCGGGTTGCGTCCACTGATGAGAAGCAGAAATAGAATCGCATCTGCTTCAGGGGAGACTTGTGAAACGCTGCCGGGGAAGATAATAACCGGCGCTTTTGTATTCTCTTTTATGGTTTTCAACGTCTCATCGAACTCATTGGAAAGCATTAAGCTTCCGCCAACGAGGAATGCATCTGCACCGGCTGTTGTTGCTTCTCGGATGAAGGCTGGAAATTTCGCCTTATCGATTTTATCCGGGTCAACTAACAGCAGATAGCCTGCCCCGTGATTGTGTTTGATTTGGAGTAGATGTTCGAGGGTTGTCATCAGATTTCCCGTTATTTTTTTAAAAGAGATTCAACAATAGATTTTGTGTGAGATAGTGCTTCATCGATTTTCGCTATATCTTTTCCGCCAGCAGTCGCCATATGCGGACGTCCTCCGCCGCCGCCGCCCACCACTTTTGCGACTGCGCCGACTACTTTGCCGGCTTCAATCTTTTTTGCAGAGACAAGGTCGTCCGTTACAACACACACCAACTGCACTTTGTCCTCGATGACCGAGGCCAGCACACCAACGCCGCTGCCGAGTTTAGATCGGAGTGAATCACCAAGAGATTTCAATTCATCTATTGAAGAAGCAGCGATTTTAGCAGAAACGAGTTTTAGACCATCAATCTTTATTGCAGCAGCAACCAATTCATCGATTGATCCGGAAAGCGATTTTAAACGGGATTTCGCATGTTCTTTTTCCAGCTTTTTCTTTTCCTCGTCGTCTTGTTCACTAATTTTTTTTAGAATGATATTGTTTTTGTATAATTGGGCAAAATATTCAGCTAATTCCGGTGAGGCCTGACTTGGAACCGGCGGTAACTGTTTTAGACCATCAATTTGTTGTTTGAATATTTCCTCAAGTCGGTTATATGCAAAATCATACCCAGCTTCGAATTCACGCTTTTGTTCTTTAAGATAATCAAGTGCGTACGTGCCTGTTACCGCTGTGATGCGTCTTACACCGCTGGCGATGCTGCTTTCCTCACATATCTTAAAATAGCCAATCTCTCCGGTATTGTTCACATGCGTACCGCCGCAAAATTCTGTGCTAAAATCTCCAAACTGCACAACGTTTACTCGATCTCCGTATTTATCGCCAAAGAACATTAAGGCTCCCATTTTCTTGGCGTCTTCAAACGGGATATTGTTTAAACCGGGAGTGCGAGGAATATTTTCCTTGATCTTTTCATTCACCAACGCCTCAATGTCGGTGAGTTCTTGTTCGCTGAGCTTGGTAAAATGTGAAAAATCGAATCGGAAATAATCCGGTGCAACAAGCGATCCTGCCTGCTGAACATGTGTACCAAGGATTTGTCGTAATGCTTTATGAAGCAAATGTGTAGCAGAATGATTGCGCTGAATGGAGAGACGACGTTCCTTGTTAACCCTCGCTTTTACTTTTCCGGAAAATCCAGCGAACTGTTTTTCAAGAATATGAACGTTGACGCTTCCACTTTTTTGCGTATCGATGATATGGAATGAATTGTTACCGGTTGTGATTTCGCCAGTATCGCCTATTTGGCCTCCTGATTCACCATAAAATGGAGTCGACTCAAGAATAACAAAATTATCTTTGAATGTGAGAATTGATGATTCAGCCTCCAAATTATCATATCCCACAAACTTAAATAATTTTTCATACGTGGAAGTTTCCAGTTGTCGCGCTAACTCTTTTCCTCCGATTCCAAGATTTTCGAGAGAACCAGATAAAGGCAAATTTCCTGAAAGGAATACTCGAGTTTCCCGCGATCGTTCTTTTTGCTTCTGCATCAACTCCGTAAATGTTCCAACATCTACTTTGAGACCGCGCTCTGTTGCCATTAGCTCTGTAAGGTCAAGTGGAAAGCCAAAAGTATCGTAGAGCTTGAAAGCATCTTCGCCAGGAAAAGTCTTGGAATGACCAATTTGTTTTACCACCTCTTCGAATTTTTCCAAGCCGCGGTCAAGTGTCGCATTAAAGCTTTCTTCCTCTCCCTTTATCACTCGCTGAATGTGATCTTGATTCGTTTTAATCTCAGGGAAGATATAACTCATTGTCTCAATGAGTGTCGGTACGAGCTTATAAATAAATGGTTCGTGCATCCCAAGATTGCGTCCGAACCGGGCGGCGCGGCGCAGGATGCGGCGGAGAACATATCCTCTTCCTTCATTGCTCGGAGTTGCACTATCGCCGATTGCGAATGTCAATGTCCGCACATGGTCGGCAATGACGCGCATAGATGTATCGATTTCCGATTGTAGGTCGTCGATGGTCGATTGAAGAGAACCATTATAAGGTTGCTTTGTAAGTTCGGCAATCTTGTTGATAATCGGAGTGAAGACATCAGTGTCGTAATTGGAATTCTTTCCTTGCATTACTGCACAGACGCGCTCGAATCCCATTCCGGTATCAACATGTTTTGCGGGCAGGGGAGTAAGCTTGCCGGCTTCATCTCGATTATATTGAATGAAGACGAGATTCCAAATTTCTATGACATCTGCAACTCCCGCATTCACCATTGAAGCAGGTGCTATCCCTTCGGGAGTTCGGTCAATGTGAATTTCAGAGCACGGCCCGCACGGTCCGGTCTCGCCCATTTCCCAAAAATTATCTTTTTCACCGAAGCGTAATATATGATTCGGATCGATGTCTGTGACCGACTTCCACAATTGTTCGGCTTCTTGATCGTCTTTATATACTGTTGCCCAAAGCCGGTTCTTCGGAAGTCCCCAGACTTTTGTCAAAAGTTCCCAAGCCCATTCGATGGCTTCCTTTTTATAGTAACCCGCCCGGCCGATACCGTCCGGTTCGGACGGGTCGCCAAAGGACCAATTACCGAGCATCTCAAAGAAGGTATGATGATACGTGTCGCGTCCAACTTCTTCAAGATCGTTGTGCTTGCCACTTACGCGGATGCACTTTTGTGTATCAGCTGCACGTGTATAACTGCGTTTTCCTGTTCCAAGAAAGACATCTTTGAATTGGTTCATACCGGCATTAGCGAAGAGCAGGGTCGGATCGTCGTACGGAACAACCGGAGCACTTGGAACAATGGTGTGCGCGCGTTCTTCAAAAAATTTTAGAAAACTGTTTCGGATTTCCGATGAGGTCATGAGGATTATACTTCAATCTGAGTATTCAAAGCAATTTCTTCCAGAACATGCGATACTTTGAGGCATTCGTTCATTACGCCTTCGAACACCATCGCCTTGCCGCTATTATGGACTTCCCAAGTTAATGCTTCTGCTTTGGTTGTTTCGCATCCGACGGCTTTTATGATTTGCCCGATGACCTCGTCAAAGGAATGGACTTCGTCGTTGAACAGGATCACCCTCGCAGGCTGTTCAACCAATACATCGACGTCCTTTTCTTCCTGTTGATGAGGATTGGGTGTAGAAACTTGACTCATGATGATTCTCTAATGTAATTCCTTATCTATGATACTGAAAAATGCAGAGTCTTTCAAGGAATGAACCGCTTGGAGAATAGCATTGTTTGATGCGGTTAGGACTTATTTATCCGCTGTTGTTTGGAGAGTGTTCTATTTGATATATTTATCAATATCTGAATATTCGTTTAATTAACCTATCGCCGCTTTCTTTTAGCGAAAAGAAAGCGGCAGAAAGAAACGCTTGCGAAATCGAATCATATTTTCACAAGGTTGAGTTCGGATTCAGCATATAAATGGCGTTATTCTTGGAATATATTAATCGGATATAATGAACATCACCTAACTTTGGCTCTGAAAACTTCTATCGATTTCGCGGACATGGTAAAAGAATAATTCATACTAATTTCCGTTTGATATGGTTAGCTTCAGGAATTCCACCTAATGATTATAGTATTGCAGATAAAAAAATCTGACATAACTTCAAATTGATGCACTAATAAAGAATGAACTGGATGGCGAATTCTGAAAGATATAAAAAATGTTGTGAATCTGTAATTAAACCGGAATATTAATCCATATTCTTTATAATCGTGTCGCCAAACTCTGAGCACTTCACTTCCTTTGCGCCTTCCATCAACCGGGCAAAATCATACGTTACTATTTTTGATTGAATTGCGCTCTCTAATCCTTTGATGATAAGGTCAGCAGCTTGTGTCCAACCTATATAACGAAGCATCATTTCTCCCGACAGAATAAGCGAACCTGGATTCACTTTATCAAGATTTGCGTACTTTGGTGCAGTTCCGTGTGTGGCTTCGAAGATAGCATGGCCAGTGATATAATTGATGTTGCCGCCAGGAGCAATACCAATTCCTCCGACTTGTGCAGCAAGAGCGTCGGATAGATAATCGCCATTAAGATTTAAAGTCGCAATAACATCAAAGTCTTCAGGGCGAGTGAGCACCTGCTGCAGAGTAATATCCGCAATTGCATCTTTTATAACGATACCGGCACCTGGTTTACCTTTGGGAATGCGGCACCAAGGTCCGCTATCAATTTCTTCGGCACCAAAGAACTGTTTCGCAACCTGATATCCCCAATCGCGAAATGCGCCCTCGGTATATTTCATGATGTTCCCTTTGTGCACTAATGTTACGCTTTTCCGATTGTTCTTGATTGCATAACTGATGGCACTATGGATGAGGCGAACGCTTCCCGAATAACTCACGGGTTTGATTCCAATGCCGACCATAACGTCATTGGAAAAATTCTTTACGCCGGCTAATTTCCAAAAATCCTCCGAACCTTGTTTTGTACCGAATCGAATTTTTGAAAACTGCTTCGGGAATTCTTTCGCAATAAAGTCCAACACTTTTTGCGCTTCCGGTGTGCCGCTTTGGTATTCAATTCCTGCATAAATGTCTTCCGTGTTTTCGCGGAAGATAACTATGTCAACTTTTTCCGGATGCTTAACAGGAGAAGGAACTCCTGTAAACCACCGAACAGGCCGTAAACAGACATACAGATCGAGGATCTGGCGGAGTGCTACATTCAACGAACGAATACCGCCCCCGATAGGTGTAGTCAGAGGACCTTTAATACCAACGAGATATTCCTTGAATGCTTCGATGGTGTCATCGTGCAGCCATGTATTGGGCCCGTACACTTCATTCGCTTTTTCGCCGGCAAACACCTCAAACCAGACAATCTTCTTTGTTCCACCGTAAGCTTTGGCGACAGCAGAATCGAGAACTCGTTGGGATGCGCGCCAAATGTCCGGTCCTGTACCGTCACCTTCTATAAATGGTATGATCGGGTGATCAGGAACATTCAACTTCCCGTCTTGAATGCGAATTTTTTGACCTGAGGCAGGCGGAGTTAACTTAAGGTACTGTGACATTGATTCTCGTGTCCCTATGCTGATGGTAGTTGAATGTGTTGCCGGATTATTGTCCCGTACCGCTTCAATTCGCCATCTGAATACTGTTTGAGCTTCAGAACGAAACGAATGTTGTCATCGGGATATCGAGGTGTGACATGAAGATGAAAGTGAAACACTGATTGCCCGGCAATCTGACCATTGTTAGAAAAAAGATTGTAGCCTTCAAGATGCAAACTTTGAACCAGTGCGTTCGTTATTATTTTAGCCGCCTCCAAAATGGATTGATATGCTTCAGAAGGCAAATCCAGGAAATCCCTGCAATGCTGTTTGGGCAGGATCAATGCATGTCCGAAATGAATTGGGTTAATATCTAGGAGAGAGATAACATGGTCGTTCTCAAATAAGACTTCAGCAGGTATCTTTCCGGATATTATTTTGCAGAAAACGCAATCAGTCATATCATACTTCTCACAAAGAAATCTATCCAAATATGCCTGCAAAGTCAAAGAGTGTCCCACAAGAGAAACCTTGGTATTCTACCAGACACCATAGGAAGGTTTTGAATGGAAAAAATAAACCCCATCGAATGACGGGGCCTGTTAGATTAATTATCCGGCTAACGCAACAGCAGCATCTTCTTCGTTTCGACGAATCGCTTGCTTGGATTATCCAGAGATGTGGCTTCGAGCCGATAGAAATACAATCCTGAAGAGACATTTGCATTCCAAACAACAGATTGAATGCCGGCTTGTTGCTCGGTGTTGATTAGTTCTTTTACAACCTGTCCCAATATATTATAGATAATAAGTCGAACAGAACTTCGTGCCGGTAGACCATATTGTATGGTTGTCGATGGATTATAGGGATTGGGATAATTCTGTGATAAGCTGTAAGTTTTTGGTATTTTTTCATTATCGTTTTCCCGAACACTTGTGAGAGGGTCATATCCATTTTCATGATATAGGGTATCAATCTCACTCGCATTCAACGCACGATTATAAATACGAATATCATCGATGGAACCTGCAACTGATTGCACTCCGGAGCCCGGACCCCACGGTACAGTACCAAAAATGAGATCGCTTGTTGTTGTACTGATACTGGCAGTGGAAGCTGCTTTATTAAATACTTCAGATCCATTTATGTAACCGATAACCCTCCCTCCAGTCGTCCAAGTCACACAGATCTGCGTCCACATATTACTAGGGATGAACCCTTCTGTAGCTTTAAAATCTGTACCATTGACATCCCAGATTTCCGGATATAGTTTGGAGTTTATAACACCTAACACGTATCCCCACGAGGGGTCATATGTAGCTTTTCCAATAATCTTTTGATCATTAGCACTGTTAGTTAGCTTCACCCAAGCTACAAGAGTTAGTGCGTTAGTCAGAGACAAGGAGGAACTATAAGGGGCTGAAATATAATTATTTGTTCCATTAAGACTGTACGCACTGTTCGGACTCCCAAACCTATCAGTCGTTAGCGTTGCACCAGTTATTGTTCCGTTATGGCTATTCCCGCTTACATCATTCACATTACCATTAAAAGGATAGTAGGCCACAAGACCGCTATTTATTGGATTCCATCCACTTTCGTTGTAAAGTGCAAGAACTTCTGTTGCATTTATTGCACGGTTGTAAATACGGATATCATCGAGTTTCCCACTAAAGAAAGTTGAAGGATTCCGGCCAATAGTGACTAAAAGCTGTGCTGGGGATGTAAGAACCCCAACACTCGATAGATTTGCAACACGTCTGGAATCAGTATATAAAACCGCGCTGTCAGGAAATAACGTCAATACAATAAAATGCCAATTGTTGTCAACAATTGGCTCTGAAGATGTTATAGCTTTCCATGAACCATTTGTATAAATATTGCCCCCAGGTATAGAACCAGCACGCATTGTTATTTGAAGATATTGATTAGTTCCATCTTCCAGACTCACAATGATATCAGTCGGATTAGTCCCTTCAACCCAAGCTGCAAGTGTAGCCGATCCATTTATTTTTAGATTCGATGACAACCCTGAACGTATATAACTGCTTGTTCCGTTAAAACTATACGCTTTCCCCTCATTCCCAAATCTATTTGCTGTTAGTGTAGCATCAGTGTTTGTACCATTGTTACCATTACCGCTTTCATCATTTGCGTTGCCGTTGAAGGGATAGTACGCAACAAGACCGTTAACATTCTGTGCAGTTGTTGTTACCGAACTTACTAAGAATCCATTGTTCGGCGTATTGTTGGCATCTGTCATCATGCAACGGAGGGCTGATGTTATCGGAGTAGTAGGAGTAAAACTGCCACTGAAATTGTTGCCAGATGCACTTATTGTCCCATTTGCATTCAGTGATATCGTGAACGTTATCCTTTCACCTGCTGTACAGGTACCAATTTTTCCTTTGTCCGTTTCCGTTTGAAATGATTCCATTTCAATCAAATGTACTTCACCGTTGTAGAATTTGAGGCCATAAAAATTTCCAGAATAGAAAACCCACTGATCGCCAAACCCGAAATATGCAAGATTGCCATTTGTTCCACCGGAGTTCAAATAGATCCAAGCATCAATTTGCACCGTTGTGCCAAGCGGCATTGTTGCCTTGGTTCTTACCTGACCCCACGAGTAGTTATCTATTCCAAAATGAGCAACTGTATCAATCACCGGGAACCATGCCCCTTGATTCACATTACGACTCCACTTTTGACCTTCCCACAAAGAGGTCGATATCATGTAATCCTGACCACTTACTGGTTGTGTCCAACCACCCCCATGATAAAGTGTGTCTATCTCATTTGTGCTCAATGTTCGATTGTAGATGCGGACGTCGTCAAGGAAACCTACAAAGCCACTATTATATCCATTCGGTGTATCCATATTACCAAGATAAATTGTTGGTGTATCCGTTAAGTCATTTGTATGGTTAGGACTTTGAATATCTAAAACTCCATCTAAATAAATCGAAAGATAACCTGATGCTTTATCTCTTATGAAAATGAGATTATGCCATTTTGAATCGGTGATAGATCGACTTATAGAGACATGGTCGTATGTACCAAAACTAAAAATTACTTTTCCAGATTCAGCATATATATTCCAATCAGTAGTATAAGTTCCAATAACATCTCTGTCAAAAATAACACCGTTCGATTCAAGTTTTATCCACAAACTGATTGTAAAAGTATTATTCAAAACGACTGAATCAGTGTTCTGAAGTTGAATATAACTTGACCCATATCCAGATCCCCCTGATGGAAAGTAAAGCGCTTTGCCTGAAGATCCGAATCTATCAGAAATAAATGTTGCTCCGTTGTTTATTCCATTATATCCATTGCCGGAAGAATCCTTTACGTTACCGTTGAATGGATAGTACGCAATAAGACCTGTCTTTATTTGCGGCAACGAATCGGTTGAGGAAAGGCTAGCAAGTTGGCTATATCCGTTAACGACAAAAGAATCAGTCTGAGTAATAAATCCGTCGATCGGGGCATAAGTTGCCAAAGCGTTTAATATTGCGTTTCCCGAAGTTTTAAATATTTTCCATTTGAATTTTTCTAAATCGGCGAATCCATCCTTTGTCGATGTACCAGGATCATCTCCCATTGCAGAAATATATATACTTCCGATGCCGTTCCAAGCTTGATATCCCGCACAGGCTTTTGTCGTACTCGAATCATAAAATACACCTATATAATCCCCAATTGCAATTTCTTTCCCGCTAATATTTGGATTTATGTTATATGGGATTTTAATTGTGTGATTCCTACCAATACGCCCTTGTGCCCATGGTGGAAGACTCTGTTTTGTAATACCAAAGCTTCCTGTGCTGGTACCATATCTTGACAAATCATTTATTGCTTGGATTCTTATTTTACAATCAACTGAAGGTAAATCAGGCACTTCAATTGTTTCTGTTCCATCATTTATACTATTTGAAGCGAGAATTATTGGGAATGTGCCTCCTCCGTCAATTGACAGTTTGATATATATATTGCCATTTAAATTTGTAGATGTCCAGGATATCGTTTTTGTGCTTCCGACTTGCCATTGTTCTCCATTTTGGGGAGATGTAATTGTTATTGTAGGCGCAGGAGAAGTTGTAAAGTTCCATGGTGAAGAATAATTACCTATTCCACCCAAATCCTTTGCAAGAACACGCCAGTAATATGTCATAGAATAATTCAAGTAAGAAATTTGTTTTATTGTATCAACTATCAGAGTATCCATATAAATTAATGACGAAAAATCACTCTTTTCAGAAACCTGCAACTGGTAACATGATGCATTCCTAACTTTGTTCCAAGTCAACTTACAGGGTATTTGTAGGCCGGTTGAACCTGATAGTGGGCTTAAAAGAATTGGCGAAGAAGGCGGTGCGACTACTGAGCTGCTAACTGTAACTACAAAACTAGTTGATATTGATTTAGATGTAGGATCCGTTGCTTTTATAGCTATTGTAACTGGTCCAAAAGCATCCTTCGAAGCTATTAAATACAGCTTTCCTAAAGTTAACGAATCGGGCATCACCGAAATAGACGGATCTGAGACTGTTGCCGAATAGGTTAATATACCGTGATTAGGATCGCTAAATGTATATAGGAGATTTGCAGCAAAAAGAGTGTCAGACGATAACATTTCCAAATTAGGTATTGTTTGAATTACTGTTGGGATACCCGTAGAACTAATAATGGTATACGGAATATAATTACTAGCCCCATTGCTATTTAATATTTGTAATACACTACTTGAGATACCAGTTGGAACAACAGCGCTGATTGAAGTGTTTGACCAAGAATTAATTGATGTTGCACTAATAGTTCCCAATTTTAATGTACCTGTAGTGCCAAAGTTATTGCCTGTGAGTTTTATAGTATCATCTGCAGATATTGAGCTATGATCAATAGAACTTATTGTTGGTGGTGGATTTAAAACTGTAATCCTCATTTGTCTAATAAACCGTCCATTTCCACCACCAATTCTTGCGCCAATGTAGAAATCATAAGGCCCGGGAGCGGTTGTCGAAGGTACATAAAAAATATATTTTTCCTGTGTAGTTGACACGGTTACAAAATCACTTTGCCAAGAACTAACAGTTGAATTTTTATAGATATCTGGAGATGTACCATTGAAGGTCGTTCCATTCGCTGTCGCAATAAATGTCACTTTTTCCCCTGGTAAACAGCTCCCATTTGTTTGATCAAAGGTTACAAGGGAAGAACTAGACGTTCCAAAGCTAATACAATTATGACCGGATCCAAAATATTCCTCATTAATCAAAATAATCGTCCCATTGTCAAACGTTGTAAAGTCGTATGTATAGACTTTATAGTATGGGGTAGTCGAATTTCTTTGGATTGTGGCATAGCTAGAATTATTACCCTTAAATTTCCAATAGGATCCGGAAAAAAATATTGAATCACTTGAGTACATGTCCACCCACCCATTTGCACTGTTAACTACCCATTGCAGTTGAGGACCTGTAGCACTTACTGTAAGAGTTCTAGTAAATGAGTTATTACCTAAGACAGCATCTCTTGTTGGAAAAAGTGAAAATATTAATTGATAAACCGCTTCTGTTGAAGGTGCTGTAAAAGTTTGATTGACAGTAACGATCTGCCCAGAGTTTATTGTTGCGATTGTTCCAGATGTATTTTGTACAATTGATCCATTAGGATCAATCAACTGCAGTGTCCAAGGAACATTTTGATAAATTTTATCACTACTATTACTATTATTCCACGCTTCGCAAGCAACATTAAAAGTTTGTCCAGGTTTTGGCATAATGGCGGTGACATTGCTTGCCATTATATCCCATCCGACTGCACTTTGTTGAACTCCAAGAGTCAGTGTCGTTTGCCCATTAGGATATCGATATTGCGTGCCATCCAAAGTTCCAGTAAAATAATATGAATGTTGACCAATTGTCAATCCGGATTGTGTCACTGAATGTTTCACACCACTAAGCCAAGATGATCCATTTGCCTGCATGTTATACTGCAATCCATCTAGATTCAACTTCATGTTTGTTGGTGAACTAGACGATCGGGACCATATACTAAATTCATATGAATCGGTTGTTGTACCAGTAGATGGGGTAACGCTACCCGCATATAATGCATTGTTTACTATTGTCACAGATATTGATGTTTGTGAATGATTGCCAACTTTATCATAAGCAATCGCAGATAGTTCATACGTCCTAGCGGGAAGACCGCTTGTTTGCCATTGAACTGAATAAGGAGCTTCAGCATCAGCGCCGATCAAGACCCCGTTCGCAAGAAATCTGACGAAATCGATTCCGCTCGTGGCATCGTTTGCATCCGCCGTAATTGTTGTTAATCCTGTAACAGTATTCCCACTAGCAGGGTTTGTTATAATAATATTAGGAGGGACATTCTCAGAAACGTCGAGTATTCTATGTTTGATAACATCTCGAAGAGAAGAATTGTCTATACTACCGCCAGTTTGTAGAGATGTATATTTATGTGCATCAAACGTTGTACCCATGTTTCTATATGACCGACCATCAGATGGCATACGGCTGTCAACATTATCATCAATGATGGAAACATCATAGGGATTTAAAGGACCGGATATACAATCTCCCCAAGCCCAATAATTATACCATTTGTTATATTTGGGGAACATAAATGAATTATCCCATAATTTTACTGCAGCAACCCATCCCCAAGTAAAATCATTGATCAGTATATCTTCTGGATACAAAAGAATATCTTTTGGAGGAAGAGTTAGATGAGCATAATTTGTTCCAAGAGGTGAGCTTAATGTAATATAGAGATCACAAACAATAGGATCTGCACCAACACTTTCATAGGCAAGCGCGAGGAAGCTTAATACTGTGCCCCAACTATGACTTATCACAATGAATTTCTTTTTCTCTTGTTTTGCTCTCTGATATGCGTTTCTGAGATGTTCTCTTAATTGATCCACATACTGACGGGTAAATCTAGAATCCCCGTTCCATATAAAAGGTACAATATCAGATTCGGGAATTCCCAATGACATAGATTTTATTGCACCATCTAAATAACTTGTCGTGACAGGTGGCACATCCCAAGGCATTATCACAAAAGTTTTAAAATCCAATCCATCAACAGTAACAATAACAGCAGATGCCTGTGCATAAACCTTTGAAACACTCCCTATTGAAATGGCAGCAAGCAAAATAAAAGCTATCAATATGGTTTTAATAAAATTTAATTGAACAATAACAAATTTTGTATTTGATATAATTCCATTTATTGATATTCTTGAATTCTTCAAATCGAAAGTAGTGGTGTTTGGATATATATTATTCATCTCATTCTCCCATTATTTTAATTAAGCAAGAATACGCACTGTATTAGACTATGTTTTAAAATAATATTTAATCTTCAGGATATACATTGCCCTTGCGGTAAAGGAGTATTATCGAATCCAATGATTAGCATCTCAAAGGTTCAAAAATTCCTACTTAATTCGATAGTAACTTTTGGATAAAACAGGGTATTTAAATATTCAGATAATTCCAAGTCAAATTGTTGATAGTTCTTATTAGATGTTGCTAATATTTTATGAATTAGGTTCTTTCGGCAAAATCAATCAGGTAAACATGCCTGCAAAGTCAAAGAATGCCTTGCAAGAAAAACCTTGTTTCAAAAACCATTCCTTGATATATTAAAGACAATGAAAAAGCCGAAGTGGCGGAACTGGTAGACGCGCTGGACTCAAAATCCAGTTTGGCTCAAACCGAGTGGGGGTTCGACTCCCCCCTTCGGCACTCGATGTTTATTGTTTACATATTGCGATCTCTCAGGGATAACAATCTCTACATTGGGATGACTAAGAAAATTTCAGAACGTCTTGGTCGTCATGCAAAAGGGAGGGTTCCTTTAACGAGAAATCGCCGACCTCTTGTCTTACTTCATACAGAAGAATATTCTGACCACCTTCAAGCACACAAACGTGAGAAGTATCTAAAAAGCGGACCTGGGCATCGTGAGTTAACACAGCTACTGCTTGAACGTCGCGTCCCGACTTCATCCCGATAAAATCGGGACGAGTCGGGATAAACTGGACTCAAAATACAGCTTGCCTCGTTCTACGAGGTTTGGCTCAAACCGAGTTTATCCCGTTCTACGGGATGGGGGTTCTGCGCCAGAGGCGCATCAGCCTTTGTCTGAGACTCCCCCCTTGGGCACTCGATTAGCTTGTGAATTTAACATTCACAGGCTTTTTTTTCGATTCAACTTTCCCAAACGAAATCTTATTATTTTGTGCAGCAATCGAATGATGAAAGTTGTAACACTCAAATTGTTTTATTTTGGGAGATTTTCTCATTCTCCTTCCCTCTATTGATACAGTGGGAGGGAGATACTGCAAAACAAGGCGAAGAGAGTTCGACTGTAAAAATAGAGTTGTAGTGAATGAGGTAATTCATTATCTTTCATAAGAGGAATCAACATGACTGGCTGTTCGATCATACATGATTATTAGGAGATGCCTATGAAGTACTAATACCAATCTCTATTCATGTATCCTTGGCGTACTTAATGAAGTATTCACTTTCTCTTGTTCTTCTCATAACGGTTTTTCCATCCTTTCCTCTCTCCGCGCAGACATCCAGAACTTCGGTCTCTTTTGGGCAACTTTCCACAGCATTCACACTCAATAGATCCGACACACTCTATCAACTGCCGCAAGAATTTATCATTGAGGGAAGTGAACATATAGTGGTCGATTCACTGCGGCACTTGGAACGGCCACGTGACTTTCGGATGAATTACCGGTATGGACAAATTCTTTTTCTTCCGAAATTTATTGCCATGTTACTTTCCGACTCGCTTCCTCATAGGTTGACGGTCACATACCGCGCAGTTCCCATGAACTTCAAACATGAATATTCACTTCGGCATATTGAAATTCTTCGGGATTCTTTGGGCAAGGAAAAACCGGTTATTTCGCAGTTATCAACGAAGCTTTTCACGGATGATTTTTTTGGATCCGGTCTTCAAAAAAGCGGATCGATTGTACGTGGATTTTCTGTCGGTTCTAATCGTGACCTCTCATTGAATTCCGGATTCCGCATGCAACTTGCAGGCAAGCTTGCTCAAGATGTCGATGTGACGGCAGCACTAACGGATGAAAATTCACCTCTTCAGCCGGAGGGTACCACGAAAACTCTGCAAGAGGTTGATAAGGTCTATGTTGAAATCAAGTATCCTCATTACTCTGCGACGCTTGGAGATTTTAACCTGCAAATTGATCAAAAAGAAGGAGGCGAGTTCGGAAGACTGAATCGCAAACTTCAGGGTGGAAGAGGTACCGCCTCCTTTGATCGTATTGGCGGATCCGATCTTGACGGCTCAATGTCTCTTACCGGTGCAACTGCACGAGGAAAGTACGCTACAAATCAATTTCAGGGAATAGAAGGTGTGCAAGGTCCATACCGTCTTACAGGTAATAATGGAGAGAATCGTCTCATCATTATTGCGGGCAGTGAGCGAGTCTATCTTGATGGCGAATTAATGACTCGTGGAGAAGTGAATGACTATGTTATTGACTATGCAAGCGGCGAAATAACGTTTTCCAGCAAAAGGCTGATCACCGCTGCTTCGCGTATTACGGTTGATTTTGAATATTCGGATCAGCAATTCGTCCGTAATCTCATTGCTGGTTCGGTTAGCAGTAACGCACTTGGAAAGAATTTAAATTTGAATATCTCGTTTGCTCAGGAAGCGGATGATCCTGATTCACCGATAGATTTTTCGTTAAATGACTCAACTCGTGCAATTCTTCGGCAAAGCGGTGCTGATCGTATGAAAGCATCTGTCTCAGGCATTGTTAAAGTAGATAGCGCAGGGCAATATGTCCTACGCGACACTCTTATCGCCGGCAAACATTATTCAATCCTTGAATACTCACCGGGGGATTTACTTGCATTCTATTTGGCCTCTTTTTCACCTGTAGACAGTATGCCCGCTGATTCTGCCGGATACGTTCGCATTGCAGCTGGACAATTTCGCTTTGCCGGAGTTGGCCAAGGCAATTATCTTCCACTTCGATTTTTACCAATGCCGCAGCTTCATAAAGTCATCGACATAAACGGTCAAGTGTCGATTAGTTCAGATTTTTCACTTTCAGGTGAATATGCCATGAGTCGCTTTGATCAGAACAGATTTTCCAATCAAGAAGGAAGCAGTTTGCAAGGGGGCGCGTTGAACTTTGCTGCTCAATATAATCCCAAACAATTGCTCGTCGGTAAAACGAATATTGGTGAACTCGATGTACGTCTTTCAGAACGTTTTGTGGATCGGCGGTTTCTTGCATTGGATCGTGCGAATGAGGTGGAATTCAATCGGAAATGGAATCTCACTGAAGCAGCAACTACTGATGAGGAGATACAGGAATTATCGTTTGCATATCGTCCAACGCGAAGCATCAGTGGCGCGATAACATACGGAGAGCTGAATCGTCCGGGAGAAGTACATTCTACCAGAACACAGCTTGTTCTCGGGCTTGCAGACTCCAGCTTGCCGAGAATACAGTACCAAATAGAAAAAATTAATACCTCCAACACACTCTTGCAAGATGAATCGCATTGGATACGGCAGCGCGGCACAACAGAGTACGAAATCGCTCAATGGCGTCCCGGTTTTCGTATCGAAGCAGAAGAACGCATAGNNCTTACAACAGCAGAGTTTGCGAAGATGACAGTTTCCACAGAATTACAACTTCGAACGGAAGATAGTGCAGATGTTGGCATTCTGAGCCGTGCTTCAAGGTCGGTTACGCAGCTTTATACTTGGCAGCTTAATAACTATCAGTTAATTTCAAGCACGCTCTCATTGAGCATTCGCAGTGTCGAATTCACCGAGGATTTCAAGCAGCGTGGAAATCTTAATTCAGAAGCCGTTCTCGTTCGATCTCAAACACGCTTTGCACCTTTCCAGCGAGCCATAGAAACCGATATCTATTATGAATTTTCCAATCAGCGTTCTGCACAATTTGAGAGAATATTTGTCCGGGTGACGCCGGGGAGCGGCAACTACCGGTATCTAGGCGATAAAAATGGCAACGGTGTTGTTGATGAAAATGATTTTGAACTTACCCGATTCGATGGCGACTATATCGTTGTCTACCTCCCAAGTGATCAATTGTATCCGGTTGCAGATCTCAAAGCGAGCATTCGGTTACGACTCCAACCTGCACGTCTTATTCCGATTTCGTCCGAATGGTTCAATAAAGTGATGCGAGCGATTTCGACTGAAACATATTTGCGCGTGGATGAAAAAAGCAAAGATACAGATACAAAACAAATTTATTTGCTCAACTTCTCGCACTTTTTGAACAATCAAACGACTATCGCCGGTTCACAGAAAATTACACAGGATGTCTTTCTTTTCGAGAATAACTCAGATCTATCGTTTCGATTTCGTTACATCGAGCAGTTCGGGCTAACACAATTTGTCTCAGGAATAGAAGAAAGCTATGTTCAGGAGAGGTCTATTCGAGTACGTTCACAGCTCGTGCAAGAAATAGGTAATCAGACAGATTTCATCAATAAAACAGATCAAGTATCAGCATTTCCAACGACAACGCGTGAACGCGATCTGGTTTCAAATGCCCTTTTGTCTGATTTCTCTTATAAACCGGCATTGAATTGGGAAGTTGGCTTCAATTTTGGTGTCACGGAAATAGTAAATCGTTTTGGCGGGACAAATGCGACGGCGAATATCAATGAAGAAGGACTCAGGATAATTCAATCGTTCCCAGGCGTAGGACAATTGCGCGCGGAAGTGAACCGTGAAGAAGTCGTTTTGGTTAACATCAAAGATCCGACCCTGTCCTTGCCGTATGAATTCACCGAAGGAAAAGTGACAGGGCAAAGCTATCTCTGGCAATTGATATTCGATTATCGTATAACCAGCAACCTGCAATTATCGATCAATTATAATGGGCGGAATGAAGGAGGTCGTACACCTGTCCATTTTGCGCGGATGGAAGCGAAGGCATTTTTCTAAGTTTTGTCAAGATGTTTTCTAAAAAAAAACCTGCAGATGAATGAGAATGCTTGCCTTTCAGCAACCTTTTGGTTATACTTTTTCGGGTTTCGGTTGGCTTCGTTTCATGATAAACCAATAAAAAATCAGTATCAGATCAAACATAAAGAAGAAATGTGAATTAACGTAGAACCTGTTTGGGGAATTCTATCAGAGCAATGACAAAAATTTATTATACCTCGTTCAATTCGAAGATCGGCACAGTCCACATTGCTTCGACAGCATTGGGTGTTTGCAAGATCAGTATTCCTGCTCAAACGAAAAAGGAATTCCTTGCATGGCTGCAGAAAAAATTTTCGGGTGCTGAACTTATCGAAACATCAACAAAGAATCGTCAGATTATCGATGAATTGAATCGCTACTTTGACCGGCGGCTTGTGAAGTTCCATAGCCGTCTCGATCCGGTAGGGACGGAATTCCAGCGTCGCGTGTGGCTGGAATTAAAAAGAATTCGGTATGGGAAAACAATTTCCTATAAAGAACTTGCAAAGCGCGTTGGTGTGCTACGCGGGTATCAAGCGGTGGGGAAAGCCAATGGCTCGAATCCGCTTCCGATTGTCGTTCCATGTCATCGAGTTATCGGATCGAATTCAAGACTTATCGGCTATGCGGCGGGATTGAAGACTAAGGAATTTCTTCTTCGACTTGAAGGCGCACTGCCTGTGTGATGCACAATGCCGCTTTTTTCTCTGGAGTTCTTCATCATTCATTGTTGAAAATCGGTTGAAGAAGTCTTTACAGCTTTTTCTTGCCCTCCGTGTAATTTATCCTTACCATTTTACCTCATAGAATTTATATGTGATGAAATTTCTCGAAGATCTTAATCCAGTTCAAATTGAAGCAGTGAAAGCCACCAATGGACCGGTCATGATTATCGCCGGAGCCGGAAGCGGTAAGACACGCGTACTTACCTATCGTATTGCTTATCTTATGGCGTGTGGTGTGCCTTCGTATCAAATTCTTGCACTCACGTTCACGAACAAAGCAGCGAGTGAAATGAAGAACCGCATCATCAAGCTGAAGGGCGATGAAGCGGGCAGTCTCTGGATGGGTACATTCCATTCCATGTTCGCACGGATTCTTCGTAAAGAATGCATGCACCTGAAGTTCACACCCGCTTTCACCATTTATGATTCTGATGATTCGCTCAGTGCCATCAAAAAAGTGATGACGAAATTGAATCTGCCAACACAGCAATTCAATCCGGTCGCGATTCGTTCACGTATGAGCATGGCCAAGAATCAATATCTTTCACCCGGCAGGTATGCCGAACTTGCACGCGACCTTTTTGATGAAAAGGCAGCACTTGTCTATGCCGAATATCAAAAGACCCTCGAACGAAGCAATGCTATGGATTTCGACGATCTTTTGGTAAAACCGATTGAACTCTTTGAGAAGAAGAAAGGAGTGTTGGAGAAATATCAGGATCGGTTTAAATTTATTCTGGTAGACGAGTTTCAAGATACGAATCGTGCACAATATCGGGTTGTTCGGCTGCTCGGGGCAAAGTATCGCAACATTTCCGTTGTGGGCGACGATGCACAGAGCATTTATTCCTTCCGTGGAGCTGATATTCGTAATATTCTTGATTTCCAAAAGGACTTCTCAGATTGTCAACTCTTTCGCCTGGAGCAAAACTACCGCTCTACAAAGTCGATCATCTCGGTCGCAGATCAGCTCATTCACTTCAACAAAGAACAGTTAAAAAAAAATCTGTGGACAGCAAATCCTTTGGGCGAGCCGGTGACACTTGTTCAGTGTGCAGATGATCAAGAGGAGGGAAGCAAGATTGTCCGCGCTATCCAGCAAGAGAGTCAACGGCGCAAACTCGATCTGAAAGATTTTGCCGTGTTGTATCGGACAAATGCCCAGTCCCGTGCACTGGAGGAAGCGTTCAGAAAAAACGCGATTCCTTATGAGATCGTTGGTGGTACACGGTTTTACGAACGAAAGGAAATCAAAGATATACTTGCATACTTGCGATTGCTTGTAAATCCTACTGACGAAGTGAGCTTGTTGCGCATTCTCAATTATCCAACACGCGGCATTGGTGATATCACTGTAGAACACGTTCGTAAGTTTAGTATCTTACATTCCCTATCGATTTTCGACTCACTGAAGAGAATAGAAGAGATCATGGAGCTGACGGATCGGGCAAAGAGTAGCCTTGCACAATTTAGTGCGCTTATCGGAAAATACCAGATGCTGCGTCCACAGATGACATTCAGTGAGCTTGCTCGCTCACTCGTAGATGAGTTGGGAATTCTGACAGCTTTTAAAGAAGAACGAACTGCTGAGTCGATGAGCAGATGGGAAAACGTGCAAGAACTGCTTTCGGCCATCTCTGAATTCAGTCATGAGAAACCAAATGCAACACTGGAATTATTTCTCGAAGAAGTTGCGCTTGTGTCCGATATTGATACATGGGAAGGAGAAAAAAATTCCGTTACATTAATGACGTTGCATGCATCAAAAGGCCTTGAGTTTCCAGTTGTGCTCATTGCAGGATTAGAGGAAGGACTTCTCCCATTCTATTCTAGCACGCTTGAATCCGCAGATGTGGAAGAAGAGAGACGGCTCTTTTATGTCGGTATTACTCGAGCGGAGCAAAAGCTTTACATTACCTATACTAACCTGCGCTATCGTTTTGGTGATGTTACTTATCCAAGTGAATCTCGATTCCTATCTGAATTAGGTACTGGATATATTGAACGTATTGGTAAACGCATCCCACGTCAGTCAGCAAGCGCTCCGCTGTTCGAGTTTGATAAACCGACAGCAACTTCAAAACAGCCGGCTCGTCAGAAAGCAAAAGAAGAATCAGCGCATTTTGACGATGCGATGCCGGATTATGAAACAGAATCTCAAGAACATTTCGAGATTAAGCGTGGGATTATTGTCAAGCATGAATATTTCGGACGCGGCCGTGTGGTGGAAGTAACCGGGAAAGGGGAAGCCCAAAAAGCAGTTGTACTCTTTGATGATTATGGCAGGAAAAATCTTATAGTTAAATATGCAAAACTCAGTCCTGCCTGATGTTCATGAGAATGCATATCGTGTTGTTGGCTTGATTATTTTACAGGGCTGCTGACATTGGCGAGAATCCGTTCGTAGTGCTGTTCATACTGCGTTACGATCTTCGATGATTCAAATTCAATGGCTCGTTTGCGTGCTGCCTGAGCAAACAATGCATGTTTTGATGGATTCGTGAGAAGGTCTATAGCATAGCGTGCCATCCGATCAATGTCGCCAATTTCAGCAATGAAGCCTGTCTGACCATGTACTTGAAGCTCGGGCAATCCGCCGACACTGGAGGAAATAACAGGGACTTCACAAGCCATCGCTTCGAGTGCAGATAAACCAAAACTTTCCGATTGACTTGGCATAAGGAAAAGGTCGGCGGTTGAAAGAATAGGTACCAACTCGGCTTGCTTTCCAAGAAATCTTACTTTCTCTTGAATTTCAAGTTCGCGGCAGAGCATTTCGCACTGGGAACGATCCGGTCCATCACCTATGAGGATGAGAACGCTCGATACTTTTTTCTGAACTTCGTTGAAAATTTTTACGACATCGAGTACACGCTTCACCGGACGGAAGTTTGAAGTGTGGACGAGAACTTTCTCGCCATGTGGTGCGCAGTTGGCGCAAAATTTTTCTGAAGGATTTCTTCGATATTTCTCAACGTCGATGAAGTTGGGAATGACTTCAATCTCTTTGTTGATATTGTAGTTTGTTAGAGTTTTTTCTTTGAGGAACCGTGAGACCGCAGTTACACCATCGCTTTGTTCGATACTGAATTTCATGATCGCAAGAAAGCTTGGCTCAAGACCGACGAGTGTGATGTCTGTTCCGTGTAGTGTCGTGATGATCTTGATGTTTGTTTCTTGCAGTATCTGTCGGGCAAGATATGCACTTGTAGCGTGCGGCAGAGCATAGTGACAATGGAAGAGATCGAGCTTTTCGTATCGTGCCACTTCCACCATCTTGCTGGCGAGCGCTAAGGTGTACAACGGGAAGTCAAAGAGCGGGTAACTTGACATTTCAACTTCGTGATAAACGATATTATCTTGAAATCCGCCAAGACGCATCGGCATCGCATAGCTGATGAAATGAACAGAATGTCCGCGTTTGGCAAGAGCCTTACCAAGCTCTGTAGCAACAACACCGCTGCCACCGTAGGTGGGGTAACATGTTATACCGATTTTCATAATGTCCTCATTGTTAAAAAAAGGTAGTCAGAAATCCATTCACATTCAAACGAGAAGAAGTAAGCGATATGCGAAAACGTATATTCTCAATAATCCTGACGTGAAAAATACCAAACGGAAAGGCCATAGAGAAGAGATGTAGAAAAGAATGAGTAGAGGTACGGCATATATGTGAATTCCGCGGGAGATGGAATGAATGGATTTTTCCCGATTACACGCGAAGAATTTTCAAGCATCGCATTGAGTTGTGGAGTGAGATAATAAAGCGCGTCGAGTAATCGATGATAGACGACATTGTCCCAAAGTCGATAGAGACCATTCTCTCTTAGTTCAAGTCCCCAGGAAATAATAGAGAAAGCAAAAGCCAGCATGATAGAGAAACCTGTGCTGCGGGTAATCAATCCGACTATCGTGACAACGGAGAAGAAGCAAACAAATGCATACACAACATACACAACGGATGAAAGAAATCCCCAATGCCAGACGCCTAACTTTACACCAAAAATAAGCCAGATACCGAGAAAGAAGTAAATGAGATTGATAGCGATCCCGGATACGGCCCCAAGTGCACGTGCCATCAATAGTTCAGAACGGGCAAGAGGTTTACTGAGAAAAAGATCGATAGTGCCTTTTTCCAACATCCCTGGGATCAATCCTGCGACACCAAAAATACCAAAAAGAATAATCCAAAAGATAGATAATGAATGCAGTTGGAGAAGAAGAAACTCGATGATATTTGCTCCTGGTTGAGATATGTGGGCAAAAGGTGAACCAAAGATTGTTACAATATCAGGATCGGTGGTCGAGTGTCCGATTCCTAAGGCAAAGAGAATAATAATAATGGTTGCGATGCCAAAGTAAAAAATGAGTGTTCCTCTTCGAATCGTTTCTCCGACAGTGAACCGAAACATGCCTAAGAATCTCACCGTTCGTTTTCTCCTTTCATAAGTTGAATGAAGTAATTTTCAAGCGATGTTTTCTGTTGTGTCATGCTCTCAATTCCTATTCCAGAGGCACGAAGCGTGTCAATGATCGAATTGAGCTCCGATTTATCTCTTAACGTAACAAAGAGACTGGTATCTTTAAAATCAAGAGAAAAGTTCGATTGATTCAGACGTACTCGAAGGTCATCGGATACCGGTGCTGATAATTGAATAATGTATGTTAACTTCTGTGTTGTTAATTCTGAGATTGTGCCGGTACGTACTACTTTTCCTTTATTCAGAATCGCCACGCGGTCGCATATCATTTCTATCTCGGAAAGCAAATGCGAATTCAAGAAAATGGTGGTACCTTCTCCTTTCAACCGAATAAGAAGATCGCGAATTTCCTTGCGGCCGATTGGATCCACACCGTCTGTCGGTTCATCAAGAAATAATAATTTTGGATTATTGACGAGTGCCTGTGCAAGCCCGAGCCGTTGCAGCATCCCTTTTGAAAACTTTTTTGTTTTGACTTTCGACCAACCTTTTAATCCGACCATTTCGAGCAAGAAATGTGCTTTGTCTTTCAATTTTTTTTCTTCCAATCCATTCAATCTTCCGAAAAATATCATCGTATCCACTGCGGTAAGAAATCCTGGATACCGATGGCTCTCCGGCAGGTATCCGCATTGCTCTTTGAGGGCACGTTGTCCTAACGGATGACCGAGGACTGTCGCTGTACCTGAAGTTGGGTGCGTAATAGAAAGAAGAAGCTTGACGAATGTCGTCTTTCCTGCTCCGTTAGGGCCCAGCAGTCCGAAAATTTCTCCTTGTTCGATAGAAAGGGAAACTTTTTCGAGTGCAATAATGTTCTTTCTTTTGAACAGGCCGGATCGATAATGCTTCGTCAGATCGACAGTTTGAAGTGCTTCCATATGGAAGATAAAATAGAGAATAATGTTCGCTCTTCAAAGATGATTCAGAATAGAAATTTTAGAAGTACTTGATTTTAGAAGAAAAGAATAAGATATTTAAACAAGTAGAGTCATAGAAGAGGCTCTTATTTTTTTGGAGTAATATAAGACCGGATCAGTCGTATTTATGCTTCAACTTTCAAAAAAAGTGGAATATGCTCTCATCGCGCTGCGTCATATGGCTATGAATTCGCATGGTCATGTGTTCACGGCGAAAGAAATTGCAGTCAAGTATAATATTTCATACGAACTTCTTGCGAAGGTTTTGCAGAAACTCACGAAATCTGGAGTTGTGGTTTCACTCCAAGGAATGCATGGCGGTTATACACTTGTCAAAAGGCCGGATCAGGTGCAAATTTCTTATATCATCAATGTTATAGAAGAAGAAAAGCCGACGATCGCCGAATGTTATGCCGAGGGAGGAGAAGATTGTTCACTCTTTGATGCGTGCACGATCCGTAAGCCGTTAGAGAAGGTTCAGCATAATTTAAATCTCCTTTTTGAAAAAACGACTTTGGAACAAATTATTTAATGATGAATATGGAAAAGAAATACGTCGATCTTCTATCAAATCAAGATGAATTGTTTGCGTTTTTGAAATCGAAGTTCAAACTTTATCATCTTTCAAATGTATTCTTTCGTGATCTCCATTATGGTATATGGGAATTTCTTAAACGTCAGGGTGTTTCTTTGAAGTATGGACAGTCGGAAGACATTGCACATGAAGTGATTGTCTTGCTGGAAGAAAAGAATATTCTAAAAAAATTGGATGAACAAACCTGGCTGCTCAATTATCCGCGGTTCAAATTGATATCTGTGCAAAAAATACAATTGAAGGTACCAACTGTTGCATAATGTGGTAGATCGAGAATAAGGTAAAATTATGGCCACCGAAACCAATACCATAGAACAATTTGCTGACCAGGAATACAAGTATGGATTTATCACGGATATCGAAGCCGATTCCACACCTGCCGGTTTGAATGAAGACATTATCAGATTTATTTCTGCCAAGAAGCAGGAACCGGAATGGTTGCTAGAATGGCGATTAAAATCGTACCGGCATTGGCAAAAGATGGAAGAGCCGCGTTGGCCCAATGTGAAATACCCGCCGATCGATTATCAGGCAATTGTGTATTATTCGGCACCCAAGAAAAAGATCGAGCTGAAAGATATATCGGAGGTCGATCCAGAATTGCTTCGAACATATGACAAACTCGGCATTCCGCTGCGCGAACAGGAATGGCTTGCGGGTGTCGCGGTTGATGCTGTCTTCGACAGTGTTTCTGTTGCGACAACGTTCAAAGAAAAATTAAGGGAACTCGGGATCGTTTTTTGTTCATTTTCCGAAGCCGTTCGAGAATATCCGGATCTTGTGCGAAAATATCTCGGTTCTGTTGTGCCGGCGAACGACAACTATTTTGCCGCACTGAATTCGGCAGTATTCAGTGATGGCTCATTTTGTTTTATTCCTAAGGGTGTTCGCTGTCCGATGGAGTTATCGACGTACTTCCGTATTAATGCGGCAGATACCGGGCAGTTTGAGCGCACTCTGATAGTGGCAGAAGAGGGGTCGCAGGTGAGCTATCTTGAGGGATGCACAGCCCCAATGCGAGACAAAAATCAACTGCACGCCGCAGTGGTAGAGTTGGTTGCGTTAGATAATGCGCGCATTAAATATTCGACAGTGCAAAACTGGTATCCGGGCGATAAAGAAGGCCGCGGCGGTATTTATAACTTTGTGACGAAGCGTGGTAAGTGTGCCGGTGTGAACTCTAAAATCTCGTGGACACAGGTTGAAACGGGTTCCGCTATTACGTGGAAATATCCAAGTGTGCTGTTGATCGGCGATAATTCGGTTGGAGAGTTTTATTCGGTCGCTGTTGTGAACAATTATCAGCAAGCAGACACCGGGACAAAAATGACCCACATCGGAAAGAATACAAAAAGCACGATTGTATCGAAGGGTATTTCAGCCGGCCATGGACAAAACTCCTATCGAGGATTGGTGGAGATGAAAAAGAATGCAACCAATTCACGTAATTATTCTCAGTGTGATTCACTCCTTTTAGGTGACAAGTGCGGCGCACACACCTTTCCATACATCGAGGTGAAAAACACATCCTCGAAAGCAGAACACGAAGCAACTACATCGAAGATCGGTGAAGATCAAATATTTTATTGTAAACAACGCGGTCTTTCCACAGAAGATGCAGTGAATATGATTGTGAACGGATTCTGCAGGGAAGTCTTCCATGAATTGCCGATGGAGTTTGCAGTCGAAGCACAAAAATTGCTCGGAGTAAGTTTGGAAGGAAGCGTTGGGTAAATTGGCAATTGACGATTTATAATCATTCAATCGCCAAATCGCAAATCATAAAATATTTATGAATAAGGATAGACATACATGAGTTTGCTCGAAGTTAAAAATCTGCATGCGAGTGTGAACGGAAAAGAAATTCTCCACGGGATCAATCTTCAGGTGAATATCGGTGAAGTCCATGCGATCATGGGTCCCAATGGTTCTGGAAAAAGCACTCTTGCAGGAGTACTAGCGGGGCGTGAAGCCTATATCGTTACTGAAGGACAGGTCCTTTATCAAGGGAAAAACTTGCTAGAAATGGATCCGGAAGAAAGAGCGCGAGAAGGAGTATTCCTGGCATTTCAATATCCTGTGGAAATTCCAGGTGTGAACAATTCGTATTTCCTTAAAGCAGCGCTGAATGCCATCAGAAAGCATAAGGGTTTGGAAGAACTTGATGCGATAGATTTCCTGTCGCTTCTCAAGCAGAAAACGAAATTGGTAGATATGAATGAAAGCTTTTTAAACCGTCCCGTGAATGAAGGATTCTCGGGAGGTGAGAAGAAGCGCAATGAAATATTTCATATGGCAGTACTGGAACCAACGCTTGCAATTCTGGATGAAACAGATTCTGGCCTGGATATCGATGCATTGAAAACCGTATCGGAAGGTGTCAATAAACTTCGTTCGAAAGAGAACGCAACAATTATTGTAACACACTATCAGCGGCTGCTCAATTATATTGTTCCGGATTTCGTTCATGTATTGGTTGATGGAATAATCGTGAAGTCGGGTGGAAAAGATCTTGCGATCAAGTTGGAAGAACTTGGGTACGATTGGGTTCGAGAAGAAACTGTACACGCAGTGTAGTTGAAGGAAAATCAACGGACATGCAATCTGCAGATAAAAATATTCAATGGTATCAATCGAGGTTTGAAGCATTCGAACAAAGTTTGAATGGTGAAAAATCAAAGCCGGTGCACACAGTGCGCCGCGACGCTATTCGTCGATTTGCCCAAAATGGTTTCCCGACAACTCGACAAGAAGAATGGCGATTTACCAATATTTCTCCAATCACAAAAATTGAGTTTCAACCGATTCTTCAGTATGAATTGCAGGGAATAGGAAGAAACGATATACGAAAATATCTTTTAGATAGAGCAGTTCATGCAGTGTTTGTTAATGGAATGTTTTCATCGGAATTATCGGATATTGGCACGCTCCCCCAAGGAGTAGTGGTCGGAAGTTTAGCCGAATCATTGAAGAAACATCCGGGGAAGGTTCAACCTTATATTGCCCGTTTGATAAAAGGTGAGGAGAGTGCTTTCACGGCACTCAATACTGCATTTATGTGGGACGGTGGTTTTATTTCTATTCCAAAGGATATGGTACTTGATCGACCAATTCAATTTCTCTTTCTCGCAACCAATCATGAGCTGGCATACGCTGCACAACCCCGGAATCTCATTGTTGCGGGAGCCAAGAGCCAATGTAAGGTCGTTGAAACATACGTTGGGCTTGCTCAAAACATATATCTTACGAACACGGTCACGGAAATAGTGCTCGGAGAGAATTCTTATCTTGAACATGATAAGCTTCAGTTAGAAAATATGAATGCGTTTCATATTGGAACAGCTCAGCTCCAGATGAACGTAGCAAGTCATTACACATCAAATGCAGTTTCGCTTGGCGGCTCCCTTGTTCGAAACAACATCACCGCTGTGTTGGATGCGGAAGATTCCGAGTGTACACTCAACGGGTTAACCCTGAGTACCGGCACACAGATCATTGACAATCACACTGCCATCGATCATGCAAAGCCGCACTGCAATAGTCATGAACTCTATAAAGCTATTCTCGATGGAAGATCAAAGGGAGTGTTCAACGGGAAAATATTTGTAAGGAAGGATGCGCAGAAGACCGACGCAAAGCAGACGAACAAAACGCTGCTGCTTTCCGACAATGCGACGATCAATGCAAAGCCGCAGTTAGAAATCTTCGCAGATGATGTCAAATGCACGCATGGCGCTACGATCGGTCAATTGGACGACGAGCAGTTGTTCTATCTTCGCTCGCGCGGAATTGATCTGGCGGCAGCTCGCGATATCCTCACGTTCGCTTTTGCAGGTGATGTGATCAACCGGATTACCATCGAACCATTACGCCAACAAGTAGAGAGAATGATTCACGATAGACTGGATGTCAGACAATCAGGAATTGAAGAGGGATGAATAATTCAACGATAATATCCGAGTCAATCATCGACACTTTTCCTGTCGGAAAGATTCGCCGTGATTTTCCCATTCTCGCTTCGAGAGTTTATGGGAAACCATTGGTCTATCTTGATAATGCTGCGTCGACACAAAAGCCGTCTTCCGTCATCGAAGCGATTCGGCATTATTATACAGCAGAACATTCGAATGTGCACCGCGGCGTTCATTATCTGAGTGAGCTGGCAACACAGAAGTACGAAGCGTCACGCGTGAAGGTTCAAAAATACTTGAATGCAGGTTCCGAACGGGAGATTATTTTCGTTCGTGGAGCAACAGAAGCCATCAATCTTGTTGCGGCGACGTATGGAAAAATGAAACTCAAGCCGAGTGATGAGGTATTGATCACAGGACTTGAGCATCATTCGAATATTGTTCCATGGCAAATGATTTGCGAAGAGAAAGGTGCCGATCTTCGTGTTGTGCCGATAGATGACAACGGCGATATTATTTTGGATGAATTCAATCGCCTGTTGTCCGGAAAGACGAAGATTGCAGCCATCAGTCATATATCCAATGCGCTCGGCACGGTCAATCCTATAAAGCAGATGATCGAGATGGCGCATCGGAAAGGTGTCCCCGTGCTCATTGATGGTGCGCAGGCTGTTCCGCACCTTCGCGTGGATGTCCGCGATCTTGATGCTGATTTCTATGTGTTCTCTTCTCACAAAGTATTCGGCCCAACAGGCATAGGAATATTGTATGGAAAGACACAGCTTCTTGAATCCATGCCCCCCTATCAGGGTGGCGGCGATATGATCAAGTCTGTCGCATTCGAAAAAACAATCTTCAATGACATCCCCTATAAATTTGAGGCAGGCA